>NZ_JBHTYV010000002.1:694872-928180 GCF_042790635.1 Paenibacillus sp. NPDC056722
CGACCATGTGACAGCCGCTGTTGCATGGTTAAATGTATTCGTTCCGTCAGCTTGGGTCGCGCCTGTCACCGGTACAGCTGTTCCGATGGTCAGATCGGTTGCAGCTATTGTATTTACCGCTGTCGTTGGCCAGGTTGTGACAATGGTTAGCGTATCGTTTGTTTTAACCGTACTTGATACCGTTGCTGTAAATGTGCCTGCACCTAAATGGGTAATTCGCCCGGATAAATCTTGCGCTCCGTTTTTCCCGTATGCATTAGCCGTTGCGTCAAACACATAGCCTGTATCGGCTGTAAGTACATATTTCGTTTTATAAGCTGTACCTGACAAGTAGGTTCCGCTTGCTGGCGCATAAGCCCCTCCGCTCGACCATGTGACAGCCGCTGTTGCATGGTTAAATGTATTCGTTCCGTCAGCTTGGGTCGCGCCTGTCACCGGTACAGCTGTTCCGATGGTCAGATCAGTTGCTGCTACCGCTGTAGTTCCTTTTTGTGGTAGTGCACTTACTTCGTTAGAGTAACCGATGGCGCCTGTAGCGTTGCTTGCTTGTACTGCAAAATAGTAAGTTGTTCCGTTCGTCAGTTCCACTGCCTTGTAGCTGTTGGTTGCTGCGCTGACGGTCGCAATTGGAATCGGGCCATAATGCCCCGTTGTCGTTCCCTGGTAAATATGATATTCAGCTGCTTCCGGCACACTGCTCCAGTTCAACGTCACCTGTCCGTTGCCAGCTGTCGCTGTCAGTTCAATCGGTGCAGCAGGCTGTCTCTCAACCTTCACGTTATACATTTGTTTCGATGTACCATCCTGCGCTATCACCTTGACTGTAATCGTGTTATCGCTCCCCACGTTCAAGTCAATTGCTCCCGATGCTGAACCACTCGTCACAGGCATACCATTTACGAATACTAATGAGCTGCTGTCGCTCACCGTTGGTGTTACCGTGATGCTGCTCACGCTGTTTGCTACGCTCGCCGTGTAGCTTTTCTCGCCCGGCACAAATGCCGGACTCAGTGTTCCGCTCGACAGCGTCAATTTGCTCAAGCTGGCATTGCTTGCTAGTCCCACCTTGCGAATCCGGTTATTACTGGAATCCGCGATATATACATTGTCATTTCTGTCTACAGCTACCCCATTCGGGTAATACAATTGGGCCGACGTCGCGGCTCCTCCGTCTCCTGAATAGCCAGCCTCCCCCGTGCCCGCCACCGTGCCCATGATACCGGTCAGCCTGTCTACTTTCCGAGTCCGGTGGTTCGTAGTATCGGCTATATATATATTACCGCTGCTGTCCACAGCTACGTCAGTCACGTTGCTCATGGTGGTTAGTGTCGCTGGTTGTCCATCTTCCGTAAAGCCAGTACCCCCTGTACCCGCCACCGTGCCCATGATACCCGTCAACTTATCTACTTTCCGAATCGTGTTGCTTCCATTCTCCGCTATATATAGATTATCGTCGCTGTCAAAAGCTACTCCTGACGGGAAGCTCAAGGGGGCCGAGGTCGCTGCTTCTCCGTCTCCTGAGTAGTCAGCAATCCCCGTGCCCGCCACCGTACTGATGATACCCGTCAACTTATCTACTTTCCGGATCCGCTGGTTATAATGATCCGCGATATACATATTTCCGTTGCTGTCAAAAGCTAGTTTCTCCGGGTAGTTCAACTGGGCTAATGTCGCCGCTTCTCCGTCTCCCGAATAGCCAACATCCCCCGTACCCACTACCGTGCTGATGATACCCGTCGATTGTTCTACTTTTCGAATCGTGTGGTTTCCAGTATCCGTTATATACAGATCTCCACTGCTGTCAATAGCTACTCCCATCGGTAAATTCAACTGTGCCGAGGTCGCCATTCCTCCGTCTCCCGAATAGCCAATAGTCCCCGTACCCGCGACCGTACTGATGTACCCCGTCGACTTGTCCACCTTCCGAACGACTGCGTTACTTCTATCCGCTATATACACATCCCCGTTGCTGTCTATAGTCAATCCACGTGGATCGTTCAACTGAGATGACGTCGCTGCCTCTCCATCTCCCGAATATCCGGCGGTCCCTGTGCCAGCTATTGTGCTGATCGTTGTACCCTCGCTTGCCGTGTAGGCAACAGGGGGCAAAGCTAGTAGCAAGGCTAACGACAAACTCATCATGCGCCTTATCATGCGCCTTTTCATGGGTGTTGTTCCTCCTAAAGTATGATTAATCATAGCAATTTTACTGGTTGTATTTTATCATGATAGTTTAGCCCATTAATGAAACTCAAAGAAAACTTTAAGTTCGCGCTAGACCTGTTCTTAACACTATAAGAATTAAGGAATGTCCTTTCGTAATAGTGTATAAAAAAAGCGTCGTAAGGGAGATATCCCTACGACGCTTTTTTAATGAATCCGATCTTAAGTTTAGTGGTAGCTGTGGCCACACTACCCACCTTAACACTATGTTCTCGCTTGCAGCGCCATTCTGGCAACCAGCATATATCCGGCCCCCCGCACCGTAATGATTCTCTCCGGATGGACAGGGTCAGCCTCGATTTTTTTACGCAAATTACTGATGTGTACAGCGACCGTTCTCGTATCCTCCAGACTCTCCATTCCCCAGATGATCTGAAACAACGTATCGACACTGACGACATTATTAACGTTTTGTGCCATATAGGACAGCAGACTGAACTCTTTTTTCGATAAAAAGACAGTTTTACTCTCTATGTTGACGGACTGTGCGTAGAAATCCAGCGTCAAACCCGGTAACTCCAGCAGTTGTTCCCTTCTGCCCGCCGACACTCTGCGAAGGTGAGCCTTGATCTTGGCCATGAGTACTCCCGGACTGAACGGCTTGGTCACATAATCGTCGCCGCCATAGGATAAAGCACTGATTTTCACCTCGTCTTCCTCACGACTGCTCAGAAACATGATCGGCGCATTCGTGTAGCTACGTGCGTTCATGCACCAATCAATGCCGTTTTCATTAGCCAGCAATACATCCAATACAATCAAATCCGGCTCGAACGATTTAAGCAGCTTCATCGCTTCTGCCCCGTTATGACTGTAGGAGGATATGTAACCCTCTCTCTCGCAATACATCTGAACAATCTCGCATATATGGGGATCATCATCGACGATCATTATTTTGTGAGTGTCCACCACACCGTCACCTTCTTTCATCTACAATACAAGGAAGTGATACGTAGAATACCGCCCCCGTCTTGCCGTCACTCTCTGCTTGAACCGTCCCTCCATGCGCTTGTACAATTTCCCGGCAAATCGCCAGCCCGAGCCCGCTACCCTCTATACCATTCTCCACGCCCGGCCGATCATACTTGTAATTACGATCAAAGATTTGCTCGAGCTGATCTGGAGGAATGCCCGTGCCAGAGTCTTCTACGCTAATTATCGCATAGCGGGTATCTTTCACCTTGTCCACAGCTAGCGCAATACGCACCACCCCACCTCTAGGGGTGAACTTCATTGCGTTCGACACTAGATTGAACAACGCCTGATCCAGTCTTTGCGCATCCATCTCTACAACAGGCAAGCTTTGTCCTTGATCTTCCACATCTCCGATATCCAGCATGAAATCCAACCCTGCGTCAAGTACAACCAGCTCATATTGTTCATAGAATTGGTGCAAGAAGTGAATCACATGAACCGGCTCCATTCGGTACGAGACTTGTCCTGTCTCCAAATGCGACAAGAAGGACAACTCCTCGATCATACGGTTAACCCTTATCGTGTTATCCCGGATATACTTCAGGTACTGTTCATTACTTTCCGGCTTGATCCTGTCCTGCACAGCTTCTACATACCCAAGCATGCTGGACAGCGGCATACGCAGATCGTGTGTAATATAGGCAAGAAGCTTTTTTCTCCCTTGCTCGGAGCGAAGTAACCGTTCGTATGAAGTGCGAAGACCATCATGAGCTTCGGATAAGGCAGTTGTGCGTTCCTGCACGGTCCGTTCCAAATTCATATTCATTTCGGTCAGCTTGTTGTTAGCATCCAGCAGCTCACGTGCAATCCTCTCTTCGTTTGATGCCGCCCTCGTAAATCTTGAAGAAAGCAGCATCATCTGTGCAATCGTAAAAATCAACAGACCAACAGGAGATGTATTTCCGATTAGTGACCATTCGTTATAATATAAAAAATCGTTGATGACAGTAGCCAAAGCAACCACCGATACCAGCAGGAAGATCAGCGCTCCCTCCATACGCCGCATAGCCACTCGGGCCAGTCCAACCATCAGATAAACCATATGCAGAACAATCATGACACCGATCAGCAGTAATAATTTTGTATATATAAGTGCAGGGGCCACCACAATAATTATACAGAATGCGCCGGTGGGGATTCGCGTGCTAAGATGAAACCAACGCGACACATAATTGGGAAAAATGCAATCAAAGTACATCGTGATGATATAAGTACTGCTGCAAAGAATCAGGTACTCCATTTTGAACTGCAATTCCCACGGAATAGCTGGCCACAATTGTGTGATCAATAGCTCCCCAACCAGCAAGGATCGGATACCGAACAACAGGGTGAACAGCCCAAAATACAATGTCGCCCTGTCTTTGAGTCGCAGGGCGAACAACAGCAGGTGATACACGCCAATCACTAGCAGGCTTGCAGTTACGAACATCTCGGCAGCAATTCTCAGATTGGTCTTGACCGTTAACACATCACTGCCACCCAGCTCTATATTCTTGGTGATGCCCCCTCGGGCATGATGGAAGTTGGCGACTTGCATTACAAGCTCTACCCTGTCATTCTCGGGCTGGAAGAACACCATCTTCGTTGCCAGATGCGGTGTCACGCTGCTCTTATCCTGACCAACCACACCAACTTCCGCCAGTAACTCGCCATTAACCCATAATTTATACGCATGAAAGATGGTAGGCAGCCGCAGAGCAAGCCGCTCATTCCTATCCTGCTCGCTAAGCTTTATGACCAACCGAAAGGTTGCAAAGCCTGTACCGTCCAGCTGCTGACCATCTAACTGATACCCTAGCCAGGAGCTCGGGATGCTGATCCAGCGGTCATGATTTCCGTCCCTTGCTAAGCGATTCTGTATTTCCTCAGGCGACAGTAGCTCTTTCCAATAGAACGTCCACTCCCCTGCTAACTTTACCGGATTCTCACTTACATGAACCTGCGTTAAATTCAGAATGCCTTTTTCACTTTTAAGCTTAGGGGAATCCGGAGCAGAGATGACGGCATAGCTTACAACCAAACCAACAACAACGGCAGCAGCTATATAAAATAAGATAGTACGAGAACTAACTCGGAGAATACCCCTCATTATGAAACCGACCCCAATCTACAAGATGCCCGACAAGTTAGTTCATTATCTAAACAATAACATCATTAAAGGGAAACATCTTTCTTTGAAAATGATATGGTTATATTTCTACGAAATTCGACAAATATCCTGCAATTTACTTGCAATCTTCTTCAAATTCGGTGAAAGTGACCCATAGGTAAAGAAAAATCCTTTACAATGGAATGGAAGGTAGTACCTGTCCATAATCCATAGAAAAGGATTAGCGCATGGATAATAATACTTGTATCGCCGCAAGCTCTCCGATGTCCTCTTAGAGGAAATATAATAATTATGTTCTCTAATCTCCCTGTTATATTATCACATTAGGAATACAAGTTGTGCTCAATCAACAAGTTACGGGCCTTGCATCCCCTCTGCCATCCACCCCAGGTACCGGCTTTCCTCTTCTTCGGTCAGGGGCTGTGGAAATGCGTTGTTCCTTACATACGACACCAACAGCGTCAATTCTTTGATCAACAGGGCAATTGTACTTATGATTCCGGGCAATTTGCGACACCTCCCGCACGTATACAATGAAACCGATCAGCAATGAGAACTACGGGTTCATGGTCCTTTTATTCTGTGTGGGCAGAGGCCTAGAAGTGCATGTACGCGGGAAATAGGTACGAGCTTTAGAATTTTATATAATTATTACTCATAAGCGAAAATATTAGAAGCTTAATAAAAAAATCAAGAAGCCAAAAAGATTGGAAGGATTATTTAAACAAATTATAGAATAATTTATGAAAAAACGTTTCAAGGAGAACAAATTCAATGATACCAACTTGGACAAAAGCTAAAATCAGCAATATCAAAGAAACTATACCACTTATATCCAAACTTACAGTCGACAACTTTAAAAACAGCTTTAATGAAAATGGGCAGACAGTACTAAACAATCTCAATGGCACTATAGGCATTGTCGTTAGATTGTTCGGACAACAACTCATTGATAAATATTTTGAGAAAATGATTGAGGAAAAGCTTAATAACTTTGGAATAAGTATTTACCTTAAAGCAGCTTTCGAGCAAGCTGAAGCCTCACTAATGAACATTGAACATTACAATTTAGACATTACATCAAGAAAAGAAATTGTGGAACGATTTGAAGAGGAATTTAGAAAGAAACAAGACACCATTGTAGATTCAGATTTAATCATTGATTTTACTCCTAAGCGACATCCTGCAGTTTGTATTGTACGAGAAGTGTGCGCCTCCATTCTTGAAGTGTATACTACTTCTGGATCAACTAAAAATGAGGCGGTAGACTCCTTTATAAAAGAATTTAATACAAATATAGAAGGCCGAATTATTTCATCTTTTGGGGAGGACTACGAAAGGCATCTAAGAGAAGTCGATGAAAAATGGACAAAAAGTACTGAGGGAAAATTATTAAATGATATGTTGAAATTGCAACGGATCGGGTTTGCAGAAAATGAAGATTTAAAATACCAAGAAACATTTGCTTATTGGAATAAAGTTGATGACTATAGAAACATAACTGATGAGACCAATCCATTACATATACAGATCTTTGAAAATAAACTATCTCCGATTGAAGATTTAATTAGAGAGTATTTTGATAAGGACGAAGAAACTATTGAAAAAACATTATTTATTCTGGCAGACTTCGGTAAAGGAAAATCAGTGTTTTTAAAACAAAAAGCTTATACACTTGCAAAAAAGTACGAACAATATGGAGATGGATTGATTCCGATCTATTTTAATTTAAGGGATTTTGATAAATATGATCAAAGTAGCACTTTTGGCATTATTAGTGATTATCTAGGTAAAAAATATGGAATCGATGTACAAAAAGAGGATTTTCAAAAAAATCGATATTGCTTTCTAGTTGATTCTTTAGATGAATGTGGCAATCTTACAGAAGAAAGAATTGATAGAGTTTTAACATCAATTAAGAAGATACAGAACATTAATATCACAAATTGTAGACATAATCGATTAATTATTACGTCTAGACCTATTGAACATGGATTACTAAAACATTTAAATTCCGGAAAACCATATATAATTAATAATTCAGAAAAAAGACCAATCAATTATTACATCTCCATATACGGCTTTAAAAAGGAGCAATTTAATGATTCACTTATTGATTCATTACGTAATGCATTGCCTTTAGATCCAAATGACTTTACCGACATTTCAAAAAAGATAGTACTATCTGTAATTCATGAACATGAAATTGATATATATCAAGAGTTTATTGATATTGATTTACTAACTACTAGTGAATTGAGAAGACCTATATTCAATTACATGATTTATAAACTCATCATCAGTAAAGCAAATCTCTCGTTTTCAAATAAAGTAGGGGTGTTTTTATCTTTTATTAATGTATTAACTAAAGAAGCTAAGTATATCGACGACATTCAAGATATCAATTTGAGAGATGAGTATAAATTTAGAAATATCCTTCATTCTACTGCCGCGCTGTGGATGTATGAAAACCATAAAAGTAATCAAGGATCTTTAAAGAAACAAGATATAAGTAATACTATTGAGGGTGCAATTATAGATAAAAATGATGCAGGAACATTAAGAAAGTACGAAGAAGTGGTAAATGTAGAATTTTTATCTCAGTCTTATTTTGGACAGAAAGGGGATACTTTTTACTTTCAACATCAATCTTTCGCAGAAATACTGTTAGCAGAATATTATTTAAAGCTTTTTATTCATTATGCATTAGATGAATCGTTAAGAATTGATGATGTGAGAGTACGTTTATTGTTAGGAAATCCTACCGAACAAACAATAGACTTTCTTATAGGATTATTAAATCTTTTAAGAGAAAGCGTTTCGGAAAAAGAACAACCAGACCAATCAATCATCCAAAAGAGGAAGTTACTTTTTCCAATGTTAGCATCACTCTGCACTTCTGATTATAGTAAGGGACTCTATAGTCAAGAATTAAAATTCACTTGGTTTAATAATTCCCAAATCAATAACAATACTACTGAGCCTCCGATAGATTTGCTAATTTCATGGGCCATAACAGATACAGTGATAGACAAGATCATTAAACTAGCATATAACATTATAAATTCTAATTCTAGGTATTTGTTGGCTAAAGTAAATTCAAACCATACCTCACTATATAATAATGAAGTAATTCAATTAAATAACGACATAAGCAATATCCCACCTGATATAGATCGATGGATATCTTTCTTAATAGGTAATCAGTTGTTTAATAATGAGAAAGAGATGATATTTTTCTCAGCTAATATTTCTGAAACAAAAATAATCTTCGACATGATGAAAAATTGGAACTTTTTTTTAGATACTTCTTCACCAGCATGGGGGAAAAACTTATTTAAAGGGATGAACATGCGTTACGAACCAACATTAGAAAATGACAAAGAATTTGATATTGTTAAAAACAGTACACAAGGTAACTCAATCGAAATAAATGGTATGGACTTTAATGGTATGGATTTTTCATTTTCAACACTCTCAAGTCTTTCGTTTAATCAATGTAATTTTTATAATTCATCTTTCATATCTGCTAAATTAGTTCACGTAAGGTTTTCATATTCAGATTTTGCTGAAGCATCATTCAGGAGCTCTACCTTTATTAAAACGTCGTTTAGTGCATCTAGACTACATTCGATAGACCTTGTTGATATTAAATTTGAAACATTAGCATTAGATATATGTGAGATTTTACAAGGTGTAATTTTACCACAATCATTGACTTATATCCTTAAGGGAAGCACCTCGGGACTTGTAAATTTTGGCAAGAAATCTTATATAGGAGATTTAGAGCATGACCCATTTGATATTACAAAAGAGATGTTTGATGTACTTAAGCCCCTGATTAAATGGATATTAACAAATGAGCACGCAAAACTTGAGGAAGTAAAACAGTGGTTTATATTTGAAAATAACAATGATAAAGAAATATTCCACGGACTATTAGACGGTATTAGTGTTTAGAAATTTATTCTCTTGCAAATGATTATCTTTTATATAAAAATCAACTTATTCCTAGTGGTATTTCTATTACGTAGAACTAAGATAGTTTTATAAATACGTTACTCAACGAGATAAGATTACAGAAACAAAATTAGCAATAACATTAATAAGGCTCTAATGCACAATGCGCATGAGAAACATTGAGCAAGATCACTAACAAACCTTCTTCCTGTCCTCGCCAAGTACCATTTTATAGCCATTGAAAAAACTAAATAAGCTGCTTCAGATTTTTACTACGGCGGCTTATTTAGCTTTTCGTTAATGTCGATGTTTGCTGCAAAACTCTCCTTTTTGTCCCGTCCTGATTTCTGATAAATTAAAGGCATAATTAGTTAAAAACATTAGTATGCCTCATGGAACGACTCAATATGCATCTTTTAAATTGAACCTAAAGTGAGAGGGATCTTTCTTCCACAGTTTAATTGTGAACGAATCCAAATAAGTATTCCCATTTTTTCCACTTATACATTCATTTCTAGAAACCTTGACCATCCCAATTCATGGCTCATCTTAAGCTCATCAATCACTAGACATAGCCATCGCCCAATCATTTCCATAATTCCATGCAACCAAAGTAGCACTATCCCTCCCCTGCCCAGCATGCACCTTCAACAACGCATTCTGAGTACATTTTTCAAGAGACTCTTCATTGTAAAAAGCATCGTATAACCCTTGCGGATTTTCGAATTCTCTTTCGCCAAACTCCAATGAACCATCCTTAGTCATTACGAGCAGGTTATGTCCTTGTCTTAGCTCCCGAACACCTGAAGAATAACAAGGCACCGGTTGATCAAACGTGTTCACGGACCCAATCCACTCATAGTGATTACGCTGATTCAGCAAATATTGCCCCCGGCCTGCCAGGTCCGGATGGAGCAAATATACAGAGTTGTCTCCCACAGAGAACCACCATAAGTAATTCTCCTTGCGGACGCACAGCAGACATGCCGTTTCACCCTCCACTTGCTGGCATTGGCTTCTAAAGGCTTCCGACTTGAACACAGACAACAAGAAGTCTTCTAATGTTTTAAAAGCTTGGTGAATGGGCAGGGACAGGCAGTTAATAATCTCGCTAACTTCGCGATCCATAGTCTTCATCAGCAGCTCTGCACTTTCCGCTGTCTTATGGGCATCCAGAAGCATAACAAACTCCCAGCCGCCATTCGGATCGCTTAACACGAGCACGCCATCTTCATTTTTATTAACTCCTGCTGAAGCCTTTCCGTCATAACGACCAATAACGATTTCATCCAATTTGATAGTTGTCGGCTCATCCAGAAACATCTCACTACTGCCCACCCAACTGAATTTATGTATGCCTGTCATCCTGTCCCCCCCCTTAATGATATATTTAGTTTTGTCCCTGTTGTTTTTATGAATCAACTTTTATCACTTCTTTTCTGTCCTTCTTATCCGCTTCTTTATAAAAGAAAGAAATCAAACTACATAATATAATCACAAAAAAAGCGATACCGTATAAACTTGAGAACGACTTAGAGATCTTATTCTGCGAGTACTGCTGAATGTCTGCGGCATAGGTGCTAACTGTGTTTTGAACTTCGGCAATTTTGTGATCTACATCCGCAGCGACTTGCTCTTTAATCGCTTTCTTAGTAGCATCATTTAGCGGTTTACTTGTGTCCAGTTGTTGACTAGCCTTCTGTACTTCTGCTTCAATTAATGCTGATCTTTCCTCAGGACTCATTATTTTTTTCTCATCATTAGAAGAAGCGTTTGTGTTAATTTTCTCGGATTCTAAATTTCTTTTGGTGTTCTCCAGTACGGGTCTCTTGCTGCTCTTTAGTAATATCCAGCTTTAGAATTTCCTTTTGGGCATGATCTAATATTTGAACTTTTGCATTGGCGATGTTGCTTGTCAGGGCGGAAACAAAAATGGCTACCGCTAGAACGATCCCAACCTGGCGCAGTACCCCAACCACACTCTGGGAAGCCGTAAGTAATTCGCCGGTAAAAGAAGATGCAGCCAGAACCGTAATCGGGCCTACAATGATCCCGTAACCAAATCCAAGAACCATACAAGCTATGATCAATTGCGTGTATCCATTAGATACGTCCAAATGATAAAGCATGTAGTAGGCAACAGCCATCGCCATAAAACCGGTGAATATAACTGCCTTTCTCCCGACTTTATCAACCAGTAAACCAGCAATCGGCGAAAATACAAAGATCATTGCGGATATCGGAGTGACTAATAGCGCTGCTCGCAGCTCAGATTCTCCATGAATCCGGTTCAGGAACGTCGGCAGGAGCACGGTAACCCCGATTAGAAAAAGGTTGCTGAACACTACGGTTACGGCTGAGGCATTAAACTGACGATCCTTGAACAATTTCAAGTTGATCATTGCATACTGACTTCTTTTTTCTGTGAAAATAAAAATGATGAATGAGACGATGGAGACTGAAAAAGTAGCAATAACCCTCATGCTCTCCCACCCCCATGAATTCCCTTGCGTGAGTCCCAACGTTAAGCTAAACATGAAACAGACACACCAGAAAGCACCCTTATAATCATTTTTGCTTTTGATTTTCTCTTCATTGTTGATGTTTAGACAGAATAAGGAGATCCCTATCGCAATGATGCTTAAAGGAACATTGATTAGAAAAACCCATCTCCAGCCAAGAAATTGTGTAATTAGCCCGCCAATTGAAGGTCCCAACGCCGCCGAAAGTCCTTGAGTTACACCTAGAATCGCGATAACTTTGCTTCTTTTTTCTATAGACACTGTAGATATACCAATAACCATACTAATCGGAAAAATAATCGCCGCACCAATACTCTGTATGCCTCTTCCGATAATTAGCAAATACACATCAGTGGAGAAAGCACAGACCAATGATCCTACGCAAAAAATGATAAAGCCTAATATGTAGATTTTATTTTTACCATAAATCTCTGCCAACCTGCCTAGAGGAATGGTCATGACTGCAAAAGTTATTGTGTATATATTCAGTGCCCAGGATAATTGGTTCAAAGTTACACCCAGACTATCCTGTATAACCGGCAATGTTATATTCATAATCGTCGTATCTAACATACATAAGAATATCCCCATGCACATCACAGATATGGTTAAAAAAAGATTGCTCTCCTTTTTCATAGAACCTCCTGTAAGGCTAACCCATCTCCACCAGTTTGGCCTGTAGCACCCCTATTTCCGCCTCGTATTGTGCAATGCCTATGTCATAGGATATTTTTTGGGTGTAGGTTAGTTTATCTTTCCACTTCAAATAATCTGTTTTTAACTGATCGATTTGCACTGTTTTTTGTTTGATTTCATCATTAATCCATTGAATTACAACCTCATGCTCAACAAATTCTCCAAAATACATTCGCATCAAAAAGTCAGATTGGCGGATTTCCGGCTGAACAGGCGAGATCAGATATTCATAGAACTCTTTAGTCCCCACTTCGGAGATTGAGAACACATTCCTGTTCGGCTTTCCTTCTTGAAAAACAACCTCCTTGTCAATCACCTTTTCCTTCTCCAGCTTCTTCAGGGTGGGGTAGATCATTCCATAAGTACCATTGAAGAAATGTGAAAAGATCGTCTTAAACACCTCATTAATTTCGTATCCGGTCCTCTTTTTCTTGTGCAGCAAGCCTAGAATAATGTCTCTTCCTTTCACAGCCCTACCTCTTTTCAGTCGTTATTGGAATATCGTTAGTATGTCTTGAGTGACTTTTTTCCTGATACGTAGCGGAGCATACATCCATACCACACCTAAAATGTTCCTTTATTTGGAATTATATAACTCTATATTCACATTGTAAATATAATTTATGTTAATATTTTTTTGTTTGAATAACTATGAATAATATTTGCCTGTGATTAATTCACTCACTCCTTCTGATCTGAAATTACCGCTAGCTTGATTACACTAAGAGCAGAATATCTCAAGAAACCAGGTAGTTTCCCCAAACAAAAAAGCCAACCTCGATGGTTGGCTCATTCACTTATACAATTTTTACTTAATCATCGTCAGTGCCATCTGAATGGCATTATCAGCAAAAGAGCGCTCCGGGCGCGCCTTCATCATCACCGTAAGCCCGATCAACGTGATAACCAGCCCCTGGGCCAGGGCCTTTATATTAGTATCACCCGCTAGCTCGCCTGAGTGTACACCCTGTTCTATTTTTTCCTGAAAAATTGTAGCCAGGTACATCTGATGTTCCCGCGTCAGAATCTCGAATTTCTCGTCATGGGGAGCAAGCTCCACCATCGTATTAATACAAAAACATCCCTTGCTGGGCCCTATTGCGTATTCCTCTTCCACGATCCCTTCGAGCAAGAAACGAAAAGATTCCTTGACCGTTTTCCCCTTTTGCAGCTTGGACCGGATATCGGATGCATGAAGCTGGGTATATTTCCGCAGCGCAGTTTCGAATAACTGCTTCTTGTCCCCAAACGCCGCGTATAGACTGGGGCGCTGAATACCCATTTCAAAAGTCAAATCATTTAAAGAAGACGCTTCGAACCCCTTCTCCCAAAACACCCGCATCGCCGCATCCAGCGCCTTCCCTTCATCAAATTCCCGCTGTCGAACCATATTCATCAACTCTTTTCATATCGTTCAGTATGTTATAATTTTAAAGTTTTAGATAAGGGTTGTCAAATTGAAGTGATTTACACAGTAAGAAACAGAGCAACCCCAATAAAACTGATACTAATTATTTTGATACTCCCTTTTAAGACAATTTAAATTTTACTGGATTCTTTTCATACTATTCAGTATATTATACTAATCAGTATAAATTAAAAAAGGAGAGATACTCTGTGAACAATCACATCTCTGATTCACAAATCCCCATGGCTGCCGATCATACTACCCCCTTACCTTCACACCTTCCGGCATCGGGGATGTCCCGCTCCGTAGCCTTGTTATTCGCCATCGCCTGTGGGCTAGCTGTCTCTAACATCTATTATGCCCAGCCGCTACTGGACACCCTGGCGAGTGAATTCTCCATCTCCCATGCTTCTATTGGAGTGGTTATCACCATTACCCAAATTTGCTATGCTCTTGGGCTGCTGCTGTTAGTTCCATTGGGGGATCTGCTGAACAGACGCAAGCTCATTGTGAGCCAGATGACTTTATCTGTATTGGCTCTTATCATCGTAGGATTCGCGCCTGGGATTAATGTACTCTTCATCGGTCTGGCCTTTGTTGGCCTGCTTGCCGTTGTGACACAAGTGCTTGTCGCCTTCGCGGCGACTCTGGCCGCTCCCGCTGAACGTGGCCGCATCGTCGGCCTTGTCACCAGCGGGATTGTCATCGGCATTCTGCTTGCACGTACGGTCGCAGGTGTGCTGACCGACCTTGCGGGCTGGCGTTCCGTCTACCTGTTCTCCGCCGGAATGATGGCCATTATTGCGCTGATCCTGCTGCGGATCTTGCCTTCGGAACAGAAACGCGCGTCATTATCGTATCCGCAGCTGCTACGCTCGGTTCTCGCGTTATTCGTGCAGGAGCGGATCCTGCGGGTCCGCGCAGTGCTTGCGCTGCTGATCTTTATGGCGTTCAGCATCTTGTGGACCTCTCTGGTGCTGCCGCTCAGCGCGCCGCCCTTCTCCCTCTCGCACACGGCCATCGGTGCCTTTGGCCTGGCCGGGGTCGCCGGTGCCCTCGCAGCAGCTCGGGCCGGGGTACTGGCCGACCGGGGATTCGGCCAGCGTACCACCGGGCTAGCGCTTATTCTACTGCTAGCCTCGTGGGCGCTAATTTCACTGCTGCACTACTCACTGCTCGCACTGCTAGGTGGTATTATACTTCTGGACTTGGCTGTTCAGGCCGTGCATGTTACCAACCAGAGCCTGATTTTCAACGTAAGACCCGAAGCCCGGAGCCGTCTCACCGCCGCATACATGATCTTTTATTCTATAGGAAGTGCTTCCGGCTCCCTCGCTTCGACCTATGCATATGCCCACGGTGGCTGGAATGCGGTGTGCCTGCTGGGCGCCACTGTCAGCGCCGCAGCCCTTCTATTCTGGGCACTGACCCGACGGGGTTGAAAATCCTGAAGGGGAGAACATTCTCACTTCACTACAAACTAAGCAGTTCCCATCCGGGGGCTGCTTTTTCATGATATCTCATCTTTTTTCATGCTCTATCATGACTATTCCCCCCTCTCCATCACGTTTTCCCATAGTATCCCCGTCTTTCTGCGGGAGCCTTCCCCGCCTTAGGTCGAGTGCATAAAACCGTCCTCAGGCTGTTTTGCGAACCTTCAAAAGATCCTACAATAAGTACATAAGCAAGCCGGTTAAACAAATTCAAATAAAACTCACCCAGGAGAGGAAGATATAGCATGACAAAATTATACCGTTCCAGAAATGATAAGAAGCTTAGTGGTCTGTGTGGAGGAATAGCCCAATGGCTTGGCATCGATGCGACAATCCTCCGGGTGATTACGGTAGTGGGTGCATTCTTCAGCTTTGGCACAGTCGCTCTGCTGTACATCATCTTGAGTATTCTGGTTCCCCAAGAGCCGTATGGCAACTTTTCTGATAAACACGATTTCTATTAATCCACTGTTGCCCTGTTCCTGTGAACCCAACCTAATTATGAGGAGAGATTACTTATGAGTATCCTGAATAGAATTGCAACCCTGACTAAAGCCGCCCTGAACGAAGGCCTGAACAAACTGGAGAATCCCATCCTGTTGACTGGACAATACCTGCGCGATCTTGAGGAAGAAATTGAAACCGCAGAACGTAATGAACGTGATCTGCAAGTCGCCGCGACCGTGCTGGAGCGTCGTAAGCAAGAGTACACGAAACTAGTGGAACAAAGTGAATCCGAGGCCCTTAATGCTATGGCCCAAGGCAATGAAGAAGCAGCGCGCCTGGCTGTGGTAGCCAAACTGCGGTACACCGAAAGCATTCAAGAATGTGTATCCGGTCTAGAGGAGACCCGGCAAACGCTGGCTACACTCGAAGCCAACATCACCAGAGCCAAAGAAGAACGCACTCGCCTGAAGGCCAAAAGAGCCGAACTCGCAGAACGTGCCCGCAAAGCATCGGAGACCATCCAATCCGCTCCCCGCAGCAATAGCAGCAGTGCCAATGACTATGGCAAATATGGCTTGAATGCTACTAACACGGCTTCCCGTGGATTCGAGCGTATGGAGGAGAAAATTAACGAGTGGGAAGTGCTGGCAGAACAATCCGGCCACATTGCCCGCCCTGCAGTAGATCCCAAGCTGAGCCAAGCCGTAGACCTCGAACTGGAACGTCTACGCAGTCAAAAGAACAACGGGAAATAAGGCCACAGTCAACTTAATACAGGCGACTCCATCCGATACTACAAACGAACCCCCACCCATCCAACTTCGGACTGGTGGGGGTTCGTTTCGTTCCGTTTTATATACTACCTATATTACTGTTGGAGCCTCACTGTTGGAGCCAAATCTCACTTTCGGCTTATGCTTAACTTGCCCTGTCATCCCGCCTAGATCCAAGACGATATGCAGCAGCCCTTCATCTGCGTTTCATACTCCGGATTATCTGCTTGTCCTCTGAGCTGACACGGTAAGATTCCGTAATTTTTTGCAGTGCTTTATTGAATGTGAAATCATCAAGGAAGTTATGCTTCAGATAAGTCATTACCCGCTCAGGATGTTTGACATAACAAACGGATAACGCCCAGGCCACAGCCATTTTGACATAATATCCTTCATGCTTGATTACATCCAGTTTCACTAATACCTGATCCATATCATCCGCTTCGACATAAAAATCTAATAACATAACCACTGCAAACCGGATCTCATATTCCTGATCGGATGCCAGATAAGGCTGGAGAAAGTCCCATACCCGGTCACGATGGCTGCTGGTGAACTTCAGTCCGATGCAGAAGCTGTCGCACACCGACCAGTTATCAATCTTAGGTACAAAAACGGCGATATACTTCAATATTTCTTCGATATCTGCATTCTTGCGGCTTGACGCGTAACCAATGACCATGCCCTGCAGCATGATTTCCTCAAAGTATTCACTATCAGCCAGCTCTAGATAGGCCCGCCAATCTCCCCGTGCAATCCCTTTTGCTAACTTACGAAGCTCGGGTAACCGAACACCCAAGATGTTGAATACATTCGGGATAAGCCCGGCAGAGAATTTTTGATAATCCGCATCGGTTAATAATAACAGCTGCTCCCTTATCGTTTTATCCATATTGAATAATCTCTTTCCTTCCTTCATAACATGTCTTGCATTTTCAATGCGCATCTATTCAAAAGAAAGCTCCCACAAGTAGATCGACGCTACAGAACCCCAAGGAGAATAACGCTTCCGGTATTGTTCAAACTGCTCCCGGGTGAGTGAATCCAGTCCGTACAGCTTCATCATGCCGCGCCTTATAGCGATATCCCCCCAGCTTACGATATCCGGGCGTTCCATGGAATTGATCAGCAGCATCTCTGCAGTCCATTGGCCAATTCCGGGCAATGCCGTCAGGCTGGCGATGACTTCCTGATCCGGGAGTTCACGCAGACTTTCCAAATCGAGCTCTCTCATCGCCACAGTACGAGCAATTGCCTCGATACAGCGGGCTTTTTTCATCGTCATGCCACAGTGCTGAATATCATCTGCCGTATATAGAAGCAGATTCTGCGGAGTAATCTCGCCAAGCTGTTCCTGCATTCTTCCCCAGACTGTCGCCGCCGCCTTCACCGAGATTAATTGCCCCACAATGGCATGCACCAGCGCAGCGAACAGATCCGGAATAATGACCCGTTCCACCCGGCCAAGCCGCTGCATTGCTGCTCCAAGTGTGATATCGGCTTGCCCCAGCGCCTCTATTTGTTCATCCCTATATTCGAAAATTTTGGTCACAACCGTTCCCACCGGCATTCCTCCAGTAAGTCCTTGCATTCGCTTTAAATGGCCTGCAGCACTACTATACCTTAAAACCGCCATTCCTGCTGATGCACTGGAATAAGAGAGCAAGATAACAAAACTAATAGCTGTATAGAACGCATTTAAAAAAACATAACCAAGAGAAAAGAAAGCTTATATAAGAAGGAACGAAGTGTAATTAGCGGCATTTTCGTACCTTAAATCCTCCGTAGCTAAGGGTTATTGAAGATTAAGTGCAATATTGTACCTTAAATCTTCCAGGATACCCCGTCCAGCGTGATTTTTCGAAAAATAAGATACAATAATGCCCTTATTTCCCTCATTTGACTATATTAAAGAAAAATAAGGTACAAAATTGCCGTTAGTTGCGAGGTGGTTCCTCTTTTTCACTGAATAAATGGTTAGTTAGAGAGGTGGCCCTCTTTTCACTGTTAAAACGGTTAGTTGGGGGCGGTACCCCCTTTTTTCATTGTTAAGACAACTGGTGAAGGGGGATATCCCGCTTCTACGCTTCTAGCGCTTGAAATCTGTCGACAGGTTATGTTCCAGTGCCTAGTTTTCCTGTGGAAAGCATTCAGGCGAGCGTTTTGCGTCTGCGGTTCCAAACTTCCCCGTTCGCTCATCTTCACTTTTTGTTAATTTCTTTTGTTCGGCTAAGATAGACTCATTATTTTGCAGAGTAAGGATTTCTTCCACCAAAATAATTAATAAGTTCTTTGTTAACACGATCTGCCTGCTCATGATTTATACCATGTCCTGCATTTGGAATGATCTTATATGTGATCTTGTTTCTTTCAAGCTCCTCAATAGCTCCTGGATAATTGGATAACCGATCATACTCCCCAATTAAATAAACCGCTTTCTCTTTCAAGATTGAAAGTTCATTCGCTGTAAATTTTCTATACTTATGAAACATCATCGACTTGTTGTTAAAATATTTAAGTAAGTATGTCCAGTGCGACATTAACTCCTCGTTCTCTTCAAATACAATTGAAGTATTAGGTGCGCATAGCTTTCTGAGCAGTTTTCTTGTTGTTTTGTCAGACGACGGCAGTAATGCCTCTGGTAGAAAAAGCATCATCATCTTTAGCATGCTCACCTTGATTCCACCCGCTAGCCCGACCATCTTATTGACCTTAGAAGGATTGGTGATTGTATAGTAACTGGCTAGATAAGCCCCATTGGAAACACCAGCGATGTTAATGGAATCAAACTTTAAATGCTGTAGTATTTGGTCAATCCATATCGCCTGATCAAAGGTTTTATTATAGTTGGTGTTAGGTTTACTTTTGCCTGGTCCTCCAATTGTATCGACAGCAATAACGTAAAAATGCTTCGACAGTTCAGAAATGTTATAAATCCACATCAAAGCAGAATTATCACCTACGCCATGAAAGAGCAGCAACGGAGGATGAATAGACTGACCGACAGTAATGATATGAGTTTGACCGTAACTAGTAGGGATATCCTCTTCTTGAACAGGTATTCCCCATTGATCGAGCAGTCTTTGATATGATTCGTGTACCAATACTTTACCTTCATCTTTTTTAAATGGATTTACTACCATGCTTTATACCATCCCTTTTAGAGCAAAGAAACGCTCGCTATTCTGTAGGTTTGATGAAACACCCTCTTAAAAATCCATTAAATACTTGGTAATTAAATAATACCCAATAATGGTTTTAAATTATATTTTTATACATTTAATCATATCATCTTCAAGACAGACACCCCAACATATATTATGTTAAAAGAAAACGTCGATCCGCCCTATCGGGTTGCCTTAATCGTCTCTGTAAATACGCAAGGGCAAAGCGGCAAATATGCCACCTTGCCCGAACAAAATCAAAAAAAGCCATGGTCGCCTCTGCGAAAGCAGAGCGCCATGACTTTTTTTATTAGATGCTGCCTGCGGTTTCCGAAGCTTTCACATACCGGTTCTCCGGTACCGGCAGTCCGAGGTTTCCACGCAGTGTGTCACTCTCGTATTCTGTACGGAACAGTCCACGCTCCTGCAGGATCGGCACGACCCGTTCCACAAATTGCTCCAGCCCGCCCGGTACAGATTCCGCGATCATAAAGCCATCTGCCGCTTCCGACTCGAACCAGGTCTGAATCTGATCCGCTACCTGTTCCGGCGTACCGATGAAGCTCGTACGCGGCGTAGCCGATTGCAGAGCTACTTGACGCAAGGTCAAGCCTTGCTCCTTGGCATCCTTCTTGATCTTGTCAGTCCCGCTCTGGAAGCTGTTTCTGCCCAGATCGCCCAGTTCAGGGAACGGCTCATCCAGCGGATATTGGGAGAAGTCATGATGCTCGAAGAATCGTCCCAAATAGTTGAGCGCATTCTCAATGGTTACCAGGCCAGCCACCTCTTGATATTTACGCTCTGCCTCTTCCTCCGTATCACCAATGATTGGCCCGATGCCTGGGAAGATTAACACTTCGTCCGGATTGCGGCCGGATGCTGCCACGCGGGCTTTGACATCACGATAGAATTCCTGTGCGGATTCTATTGTATCATGGCCTGTGAACACCGCATCCGCTTCCTGCGAGGCATAGTTCCGGCCAACCTCAGACGAGCCTGCCTGGAAAATGACCGGCTGCCCCTGCTTGGAGCGGGCAATATTAAGCGGCCCTTTTACGGAGAAGAACTCTCCCTCGTGGTTCAAGGTGTGCACCTTCTCCGGATCAAAGAAGACGCCGGATTCCTTATCGCGGACAAAAGCATCATCCTCCCAGGAATCCCATAGTCCGCGAGTGACTTCCAGATATTCCGTAGCAATCCGATACCGTTTGCTGTGGTCTGGATGCTCTTTTTTACCATAGTTCAGGGCGGAGCCTTCCAGTGGAGAGGTTACCACGTTCCAACCTGCGCGGCCACCGCTGATCACATCCAGCGATCCAAACTGACGGGCAACAGTGAACGGCTCGCTGTAGGAGGTGGACAAGGTGCCTACCAGCCCAATGTTGGTGCTGACGGCAGCCAATGCGCTGAGAATGGTCAACGGCTCGAAACGGTTCAGGAAATGCGGAATAGATTTCTCATTGATATACAGACCATCTGCGATAAAAATCAGATCCAGCTTACCTTCCTCGGCCTTCTGTACCCACGACTTGTAAAGCTCAAAATTCACGCTGGCATCCGGTTTGGCATCAGGATGACGCCACGTAGAAGTGCTTCCCCCTACTCCGTGCAGCAAGGCTCCCAGTTTCAATTGTTTTGACTTCGCCATATTCTCTCTCCTCCTAAAAATGTAGTGTGCAGAGCGCTAACCGTTACTGGTTTAAGATACCGCCGCTGCGGCGGCTCCCTTTTTAATCCGCTCAATCTGACCCAAATGCGTCTGAACATGGTTAGTAAAGCTGGTTACGATATCAACGATCCGCACCTTGTCGCCTTTGAAATTAATGCCACTTTTCTCCCACTCTTCTGCACTAAGCCGTCCAAATAGAAGACTGTTATACTGCAAAAGGCTACGGAAAAGCTCCAAACTATCTCCGGCACTGCCCGCATTGGCATGCTGGCCACTTACCCATGCATCCTGCCCGAATGCCGGGAGTTGCACCTTCGTATCGGCCAGAATGTCACGAATACGGAAAGAGATAACGATACTATGATCCGCCAGATGGGCCAGAACTTCTGTCACGCTCCAACTCTTCGGCTCAGCCTTCCATTTCAACTGTTCCTCGGTCAGACCTTCTATTGCTTGAACCAATTGCTGATGAGTGTTCAGGTAACCCTCTATATTCACAATGCTCATTATGTCCCCTCCAAAATAACATTGTCTTCCGGTTTCTTTCGCGTATCAAAACGCGATAACGAAAACGGTTTGATCTCATGGCGCGAACGCCCATCGATAGCGAGGTCTGCCAAAATTTCGCCGACCACACTGGAAAATTTGAAACCATGGCCCGAAAAGCCTCCGGCTAGCAGCACATGGCTGTGCAGCGGATGCCTGTCGATAATAAAATCCTCATCCGGCGAATGCTCATACTTGCATACCGCCCCTTTAAGCAGCCTTCCGGCTGCACCCGGCATATACTTCTCCAGCACGCGGCGCAGATCGCCTTCATCGCTGTCCTCACTGCCGAAGGGCAATAATGGCTCTCCCGGCTTCCATGTCAGCCCGGTATCATGCCGGCCAATCTTGAGACCCGCACCGCCGATACTCGGGAAGCCATAAAAGCCGCCTTCAGTCGTACCCAGCGTGAAGCCCGGGAAGGTTCCGGCATCAAAAGCCGGTGTACTTTCGAACCAGCCAACCACCTTGCGAACCGCCCGGATCGGCATATTGATAAAGGGCGACAACGACTGAAACCAGGCTCCAGCGCTAAGAATCACGCTGGCTCCGTGAAAGTCGCCATCCTTCGTATGGACGGTGACGCCACCCTCCGTGGCAGTCACATCCAGCACAGGTGTATTCACCAGCAGCTTCGCACCATGGGCTAATGCAAGCTGGCGATACGCAGTAATACAGCGTTCGCTATATAAATATCCTGCATCCGGCTCATACATGGCCTCGAAATGATCCGGTATCGTAAGTCCCGGCCAGCGGCGGGTAATTTCCTCCGCAGCAAGCCGTTCAACTCTCACCCTTCGCTGCTCCGCTTCATGAAGCCGGCCGCTGAAGGAATAGACAGAAGTGTCCGCGAGATTCAACACGCCGGACCTTACCAGCAGCTCCGTTCCGCTCTCTGCTTCTGCCTCTTCCCATAGCGTCTGCGCCCGGAGCGCAAGATCAATATAAGCAGGGTCTCCGCTATAAGCATGCCGGATCAATCGCGGCTCGCCATGATGGCTGCCCTCGGTATGCGGCGGATCGAACGCGTCAATCAAAAGCGTTTTAACACCTCTGCGGGCCAAATGATAACCGGCGCTCATTCCCATGGAGCCGGCGCCAACGATGATCACATCGTAGATCGGGCCACTCATGCTCAGCCTTGCGCTTCCGTGGACAGGCTCTCCAGATAGCGCCTCGCGACATCTGTGAAGAATCCTGCAGTAAGCGGCAGTGCCCGTTCATCGAGATTGAAGTCAGGATGATGCCATTCCCGGGTCCCGGAGGTGCCTACGAAGGCGAACAGTCCAGGGACGACTCGTTGATAAAAGGCAAAATCCTCACCCGCAGGTGAAAGCTCCGGCGTCACCGCATTCAGTCCCAGGGCAGCTGCCGTCTCATTGGCCAGCTGCGCCAGGGAATCATCGTTGATCGTCGGCGGCGGGCCCCCGATCCACTCCACAGTCGCCTTCGTTTCCAGCGCTGCTGCTATGCCTTCCGTAACTTCAACGAACCGCTTCAGAACCTTGGATCGCACCTCTTCAGTAAACGTACGAATCGTACCGCCGAGCACCGCCGTTTCCGGGATAATGTTCCAGGCGTTCCCGCTATGCAGCTTGGTTACACTGATCACAGCGCTGTTCAGCGGGCTTACATTACGGCTTACAACCGTCTGCAGTGCCGTAACGATTTGCGCCGCCGCTACAATGGGATCAATACCTGATTCAGGCACAGCCGCATGCGCTCCGGCTCCAGTCACTGTTATTCTGAATCCATCGGCGGCGGCCATTAATGGACCGCCTTTGATGCCGATCGTACCCACCGGCAGCTCAGGCTTGTTGTGAACTCCGAAGACGGCGCTAACGCCTTCCAGCGCACCGCTGTCTATAATCTGCAGAGCACCTTTGGCCTTCTCTTCGGCTGGCTGGAACAGGAAGCGAACCGTTCCTTTCAGCTCCTGCTCCTGCTCCTTCAGCAGAAACGCGGCTCCAAGCAATGAAGCCGTATGATAATCATGCCCGCAGGCATGCATCTTCCCCGGGTATACCGAGGCATACGGTAGCCCGGTCTCCTCCTGAATCGGTAAAGCATCGATATCGGCGCGCAGAGCAACTACCGGACCTCCTTGCAGACCGCCGACTTCAGCGATGACTCCGGTTTTCAGACCGTAATCTATAATTCTGATTCCTGCCTCTTCCAGCAGGGAGGTGATGTATTTCGTGGTTTCCACTTCTTCATGGGACAGCTCAGGATGCCGGTGCAAATGCCGACGGATCTCAATCAACTGTTCACTTATGGCCTCAGCCTTGGATACTGCTACTGGACTTGTCAATGCCCCTGCCTCCTTTCAAAAAACTATATTAAGATTATGCAGCCTGCACAGCTAAGCCTCAGCTGTCACTCCGGCCAGCGCTTCGCTCAGCAGTTCAAATGAACGCAGCCGCTTCTCGAATGGCTGCACATTTGTAGTTACAATGAATTCATCAACACCGGATGCTTGATGAAGGTGCAGGAGCTGTTCGCGTACAGTTTCCTGAGTTCCTTTCAAGATTACCGCTTCCTTCTCTTCAATTGTGTATTCTTCCTGGCTCTGACGGATAAACTCATCCGCCTGATCCTGACTGGCTACGGTCAGCGACTTTCCGCTGGCCAGATGAATTTTGTAGAGCTTCAGTGCACTGGTCAGTTCTTCCGCTTCTTCGGCAGTGTCGGCCACAACCACCGACAGCCCAATAATGGCTTGCGGTTGTTTTCCATCCGCGGTGTTAAAACCGTTGCGGTACGTCCGAATCGCCTCTAGCGCGACCTCCTCATTCCCGTTAATGAACAGGGAGAACACGTAAGGTAGTCCCAGCTCTGCGGCAATCTCCGCACTTGCCACACTTGCACCGAGCACATAAATCTCAGGTGGAGACGCTGGGATCGGACCTGCCTTCAAACCGAACAGCGGGTGATCTTCCTCAAGCGTGTTGTGTACATATTTCTCCAGCTCTACGATCTTCTCCGTCAGTGACGCTGTGCTGGGCGTTCCCTGCTGCAGCGCCTGTGTGCTGCGTGGAAGTCCTCCAGGTGCACGTCCGACGCCTAGATCGACCCGGCCCGGAGCCAGAGTGGCCAACACATTGAAGTTCTCCGCCACCTTGTAGGGGCTATAATGCTGCAGCATAATGCCGCCTGAACCGATGCGGATGCTCTCGGTCTTGGCCAAGAGATGCGAGATTAGCACCTCCGGTGACGAACCGGCTACCTGCTCAGAATCATGATGCTCTGATACCCAGAAACGGCGAAATCCCAGCCGCTCGGATAACTGTGCCAGAGCAATCGTATGATGAAGGGCCTCCTCTGATGTCTCTCCTGGATAGATCGGGCTTTGGTCTAATACACTTATCGTTATCGTCATGGGAAATACCTCCTAAATGGAATAATTGAGTTCCGGTGTAATTCGCTTCAGGAACTGCTTCGTTCGTTCTTCACGCGGGTGGTTAAAGACCTCACCAGGTGTACCTTCTTCAACAATGACACCACCGTCCATAAAGACCACATGATTCGCCACATCCCGGGCAAAGCCCATTTCATGGGTCACGACAATCATTGTGATGCCTTCCTTGGCGATTTTGCGGATAACGGCCAATACTTCTCCCACCAGTTCCGGGTCCAGCGCAGAGGTCGGCTCGTCGAACAGGATGACTTCGGGCTCTAGCGCTAATGCGCGGGCAATACCGACACGCTGCTGCTGTCCGCCGGAGAGCTGGCTGGGATAAGCGTCCAGCTTATTCCCGAGACCTACTTTTTCCAACAGGGCAATGCTCCGCTGCTTGGCGTCCTCCTTAGGAAGCTTTTTCACTACCAGCAATCCTTCCATCACATTCTCCAAAGCTGTCTTGTGCCTGAAGAGATTGTATTGCTGAAAGACCATAGCCGTTTTTTGCCGAAGCTGGTGAATATCCTTCTTCCGCGCATGTTTGCAGTTCACACTGAAGTCACCAATAGCAATCTCGCCATCACCGGGCTTCTCCAGGTAATTCACGCAACGCAGCAGGGTCGTCTTCCCCGAACCGCTGGGTCCAAGAATAACGACAACCTCACCTTTGGTCACCGTCAAATTAATGTTATTCAATACCTGATTTCGGCCAAAAGCCTTCGATATATTCGACAGCTTGATCATGCTACTCCACCTCGATTGTACAGATTGATCCGTTTTTCGATCACGGCAGTCAGACGCTCAATGAGCACTGTAAGTCCCCAGAATATAAGCGCCGCTGCGACATAGGCCTCAAAAAACTTCCAGTTCGTTGAAGCCACAATCTCTGCCTTGGCATTGATGTCCACAACCGATACGGTAAAAGCCAGCGTTGATCCGTGCAGCATCCCGATAACAGAATTGGACAGGTTGGGCAGGCTCGCTGCCAGCGCCTGAGGGAATACAATCCTCCGCAGTGCCTGAGGTGTAGTCATACCCACGGAATGAGCCGCTTCGATCTGTCCTCTATCTACTGCCAGCAGACCGGAGCGGACTACCTCGGACATATAAGCACCCGCAGTGATGGAGAACGAAATATAGGCAAACCCGATCATCGGCATATTAACCGACCGGAAGCTCCAGCCGAAGTAGGCCGACAGCCCGTCAATCAATACCGGGAGCCCAAAATAGATCAGCAATAAGTGCGTAAGCATCGGGGTCCCACGGATAAAGGTGACATACGCCACTGCAATCGGATAGAGGACAGGCACCTTATAAATGCGAATCAGAGCCACCGCCGTACCGATGATGAAACCAACCAGAACGGATACAACCGTGATATATAGTGTTGTTGGTACAGCGCCCAGCAGCTCCACGAAGGCGGTCCATATAAATGACGGGTCCAGCTTCACAGGCCGACGCCTCCTTTACCAGATTCCAGCTCGGCAATGATACGCCGGAAGGATTTGTTCTTTTGAATACCAAACGTTCTCTTCTCCGGGTTATCCCGCACCTCATGCCGCATCAGGCGACGTTCTGCCACGAGGAGCAGCTTCTCGATCGTAAAGCTAATAACCAGATAAATCAGGGCAAGCGCGAGATAAGCCTCGATAAAATGCTGTGTCAATGCGCCCAGCGTCTGCGCCTTACCCGTCATTTCCATAACCCCGAGCGTAAAAGCCAACGAAGTATCCTTCAGCAGTGCCAGAACGAGATTGGAGAAGACAGGTACGGCAATAGCTAGCGCCTGTGGCAATATAATTCTTGTAAATGCCTGAAAACCGGTCATCCCCGTGGCATATGCGGCCTCTACCTGCCCTTTATCCACGGCCATTACGGAAGCCCGAATCATTTCTGACATGAACGCCCCTGTATGCAGGCCATAGGTCAGAATGACAAAGAACAGTACCGGCGCCCGTGTGACATCAATATGGACAAGCTTCAGAATTTCAGGCAGCCCGTAATAGAACAGGAATAGTTGGATCAGCACCGGTGTTCCCCGGAAAAAGGAAATATAGATCTCTGACAAGTTCTTCAGTACAGGTACCTTGTACAATCGGGGAAGGGCCACGAAAAACCCGACAATGATTCCGGAGACCAATGCACAGACCACTATCAGAAGCGTGATGCCTAAAGTGGACAGCAGCTTCGGCAAAAACGATAAAACAAAACTTATATCAAACGGTGCACCCATGAAGACACCCTCCCTTCCCCTGTGTAGGGATGCTGATTAGTTTACTGTGTCAGAAGTCACGTCCGCACCAAGCCATTCCGTGCTCAGTTTTTTCAGTGTCCCATCTGCTCTCAGGTCCTTGATAGCTCCATCAATTGCATCGGACAGCTTCTGCTCATCTGCATCATCCTTGCGGAGAACATACAGAATGTCGGCAGAAGACAATCCATCGCCCACGGCCTTTAGCTTGCTCTGCGGGTCAATCACCGGCAGTACAAAATCCGCGGCAAGCGTTGCATCCACCCGTCCAGTGGTCACCTGATTGACGGTATCGTTAGCAGCACCATTTTGGTAAACAATATTGATGGCATTGTCATGATCCTTGTTATAGTTCTCCACGATCTGCGCCTGTGCACTGGTCGCTCCGACCAGGACCTTCTTGCCTTTGAGATCATCCAGTGTTTTGATAGAGTCGTTAGACTTATCTACTACGATCCGGTTTCTCCAGTGCCCATAAGCTTCTTTGTTGAACAGATATTTCTCTTCACGTTCCGGGTTCTTCTCCATAACGTGTGCTACCAGATCAATTTTCTTCGTTTCCAGACTCAGCAGCAGGTTGCTAAAGTCCATAGTCTGGAACTCGAACTCGTATTGCGGCAAATGCTCGTCGATAGCTTTTAACAGCTCGACATCAAAACCTGTTAGCTTACCATTCTCGTCAATGAAGCAGACCTTTGGAAATTTAGTGCCTGTCCCCACTATAATTTTGGTTACCGGTGTGTTAGCGGCCGCCTCTGTCTTTCCGCCTTCCGGTGCAGCAGCTGAATTTCCTTCCTTGCTGTTTGTGCTGTTGTTAGAGCCGCAACCCGTGGCCGCCAGTGCCAATACTAGTATCGATGTCAGTGCGAATGTCTTCTTCATCTTTATATCCCCTTTTATTAAATAGTCTGTTGTTTGTATTGGAGCGTTTTTTTCAAAAGGTACATCAAGCCGTCCCCGTCTCGTCCTTCCAATTCCATGAACCGTTCGTATCCGCGACGCTCATACATCTGGACCAGCCAGGGATGCTTCTTGGCTGTTGCCAGGGTCACGGCAGAGGAGCCCAGGCGGTCATGAATGATATGCTCTTCCACCCAATCCAGCAGCTTGCCTCCGTAGCCCTGCCCGCTGTAATTCGGATCGACGGCAAACCATTTGACGAAAGGGATACCAGTACGCTGACTAATCTCATCTCCTTTGGAGAGTGTGACTGTCGCCAGGATGGCTCCGTCCTTCTCCAATACGTAACACTCATTGAGCGTTACATTCTCCTGGACCAGGGCCAGGTCGGCGGTTGCTGCCGGCCAATGCAGCCCGAGCTCACGGATCAGATGATAGGCGCGATATATAATATCTACCAATTGCTCTGCATCCTTAAGATCTGCCTGCCGAAATACCTCGCTCATCCTCTGTCCTCCCCGCCTTCTTTTATTTTTATAATCCCCATCGATTTAGTAGTGATTATGTGCAATTAACTTTATCACTGCATGACCGTCATGCGCTAATAGAGTTTTTCTATTCATTTATACAATTAGTTGATTCTTTGGGCTTACCGCACCCTCTTCTAGCAATGTGGCAATGAATTCGGCGTTCTCACCATTCAGGGTGATGAGGCTGGTACGCAGGGATATACCTGCCGTCTCAGCAATTTGCACGGGAATCAGCTTTCCAGCAGCCACTTCCTCCTCTGTACTGAGAGCTGGCAAGAAGCAAATTCCCGCTTTCTTGATCACCAGCTTCTTCGCCGTCTCCAGATTATCTACTTGATACAAAATGTTCGGCGGCTGTTCCAGACTCTCAAAGACTCGGTGCAGCCGTAGCCAATCCAGGGACCCGCACTCGAAAAATACCAGCGGCTCATTGCGGATATCCTGTATCGAAGCCCGCCCTGCACCAGCCAAACGATGACCTTCATGAACATAGAGAGAGATCGGATCATCGCAGAACGGATAAGCTTGAAAAGCCGGATTCACAACTTTACGGATAAAAGCAAGATCAATATCTTTCGACTTCAGCTTCTCAATCAGATGCTCGGTGGAGGCTGTGGTCAGTTTAAAGTTCATATGTGGATAGCACTCTTTGAGATGAGGCAGTAGACGTGGCAATAAATAATTAGCCACCGATACGGTACTACCAATGCGCAGCTCGTTGGGAATTCTGCCTTTCGATTGAAGCTGATGCTTACCCTTCTGATAGGTTTGCAGAATTTGCTGTGCGTACGGAAGGAACTGTCTGCCTTTATCCGTAAGATGAATCACTTTGCCCAGCCGGTCGAACAATCTGCTATCAAGCTCCCGTTCCAGAGACTGAATTCGAGCCGTAACCGTAGGCTGAGAGATAAAAAGGACATCCGCTGCCTTGTTAAAACTGCCATAATGATTGATATAGACAAAGGCTTCAATATTTTCGATGTTCACTTGAGCTCCCCCATTCACGTTTTGCGATAATTTCAATTATTCCAATGGATTAACAATGAATTAAGACCGCAACGACCTATAGAGATTTTGTATCTATCTTAGTCATCCCTCATTTTTTTGTCAACGGATTTTCGTTTTGTCTTTCATTTCAAATTGAAATTTTCAATTTATTAATCAAAATTGTTAAATGCCACTTATATCTATCGGGATTTAGTATTATAATCATTTTTACAAAAAGAATATAGCCAAACAAAGGAGGCACCGTATGGGTCATATACATGAAGTGAGTATTCGTGAAGCCACAGCGCAAGATCGTGAGGCTATCGCCGAATTGATGCTGGAGGCTTACAGCCAATATGCAACTGTTATGCCGGAACTATCCTGGAAAGAATATAGCAACTCCATCCGGGAATCCGCCTACGGCGACCGACCTAAAGCACGGATCATTGCCGAAATAGATGGGCAGATTGTAGGCAGTGTGCAGTTGTTCCTCTCCTCAGAGGCAGCTTACGGCAAGCCTGAGCTGGGGATCGAATCCCCCATTATTCGCCTGCTCGCGGTTTCCCCCAATGCCCGGGGACGGGGAATTGCTACCCTGCTCATTCAGGAATCGATACGACGCAGCCTTGAACTTGGAGCAAGCACCCTAAATCTGCACACCTCCGATATGATGGCGTCGGCGATTCAGCTGTATGAAAAGCTGGGCTTCCAGCGAGCCTATGAGACAGATATTGACAACGGCGATCATCTCGTTAAGGGCTTCCGCCTGGATTTCGATCAGCTGCAATTCCAACAGAATGCCGTCTCTTAAGCCACACCTTTAGACCCAGTAATCAGAAACTATCCTGCCAGGGAGCATTTTTTCTGAGCGTCATTAAACACTGTGTCACATACACAAAAGGGTACTCCTAAGCCATTCAAGGCTTTATGGAATACCCTTTTTGATTATATAAACTGCTCATTTTTTGTATTTGCACTTCCATAACTAATCCTTGTATTAGGTAGATGACATGGTGATGGATCGGTTCCTGCTGTTACAACGATTTATCAAGGTACATCAAGGAAATTAATTCAACTGTATATTGTAGAAACAGTAACATAAATGCACCTAACACTACGTTCGAAACACTTAAACTAACTTGAAAAGGATTGAATAGATCTACAACCAATATAATAGCAAGTACTGTTGTAATTAAACCTTGGTACCAATATATCACTTTGTTCGCTTTAATCTGAATCAATTGCCAGCGTTCATCATTTTTATATTTTATACTTTTACCAAGCTGGTAAAATACATTACCAAAAAGTCCTATACCCAATGCGATCACCAAAACTAGCATCACTGTTTGACTAAACATTATTTAACATCCTCCTTTAATGTAAATACTTCATCAACAGATACATTAAATGCTTTTGCAATTTTGAAAGCTAGCTCCAGGGAGGGTGTATATTTATATTTCTCGATGGATATAATTGCCTGTCGCGACACCCCAAGAAGTTCAGCCAAATCAGCTTGCGTCCAATTCTGTACAGCTCGCAAAATTTTAATACGATTTTCAATCAATGTAATTCACCCTTTACTTAATGTAACTATCTGATTACATTTACATTGTAATTAAGTGGTTACATTTTGTCAAGTATTGGAAACAAACTATCAGGTTATTGAAGGATAGCATTTGAAACGGCCCGCCTTTTCTGGCAAAATTGAATCTATGACATGCAGGCACTTCGTGCAGGAGAGTCTACATAATAGAAAAGGGGCTTTACCCATGGATTTTACAGCAATCGATTTTGAAACGGCCAATGCCAGCCGATCCAGTGCCTGCGCACTAGGACTTGTAGAGGTTCGCGGCGGCCTCATTACAGCAGAGCACTCCTGGCTCATTGATCCGCAGCAGCGGTTCGATGGCTGGAACATCGCCATTCACGGCATTACCCCGTCTATGGTAGCCGGGCAGCCTACTTTTTCCGAGCTATGGCCTACGCTGGAACCACTGCTGCAAGGACAGATTATAGTAGCGCATAACGCTTCTTTTGACATGAGCGTTCTGCGGTATTGCCTTGACGGCGCTTATCTCGATTATCCGGTGTTTCAATATCTTTGTACCTATGTACTGGGTAAAAAAATGCTGAGTGATCTGCCCTCCCATAAGCTGAATGTGATCTCAGAGCATTTTGGCATTCCGCTCAAGCACCATGATGCTCTTGATGATGCCCGCGCGGCAGCTTCGATCCTGCTCAAGCTGATGGAACGGGAGGAGCAGCATGATCCGTTGCTTCTGGCCGGCGCGCAAGGTTATGCAAGCGGAACGATGTATCCCGGCGGGTACACGCCCTTCTCCGCTCCTAAGAAGCCGAAGAAAAGTGCGCGTAAGAAGGACAGTGTTGGCAGATCGGCAGCTTCGATCAATTCTTTTATATAAAGTTTTTCTATAGTTCCATATATCATCTAAAAAAAAGAACCCCTAAACATTCGTCGGGGGTTCTTTCTTATCAAATTTTCAACCGGTAAACCGCTTTGTTCTCCAGCCCTCGAATGAATGGTGTCCATTCCTCCGTCTCAGGCGTCGTATCCAGCGCATCTTCTACCATTTGCAATTTGGCATCCATCGCATCAATATGATGCAGGGCCACCGCTTCGGCCGTTTGCGGTTGAACAGGACTTCCCCATTCACCCAAATTATGGTGCGACAAGACTAGATGCTGTAGCGCCATCACCTTTTCTGATTCCAAGTCCAGACCTGTGCGGATCGCCGCCTCTGTAATCCAGTTGGAAGCCATGGAAATGTGGCCGATCAACTTACCCTGAACACTGTAATCCGATACGATCCCGAGCTGCGAGATCATTTCCTCCGGCTTCGCGATATCATGAAGAATGATGCCGGCTTTGAGCAAATCCGGGTTCAGGAACGGACGCTGCTTGCAGAGAAAGTCACCAATCTCCAGCATACGGACCATATGATAAGCAAGCCCGGCGAAATAGGCATGGTGATGCGTTTTGGCCGCCGGATAATGCATAAGTTTCTCTTCCACCTTGCCAACACAAAAGGATACAATGGCAGCGATATCTGGATCGGCAATACTATTCATCGCATTCTTGATTGTATGAATCAGATCTACGGGCCGGATCGGCGCAGAGCGGATAAAATCTGTCAGCGCTATGCCGTCGGCTTCATTAACCAGTCGGATCTTCGTAATCTTAACCTGTAGCTTCTCACGGTAAGTATGGGCAATCCCCCGAATCTTCACCAGCGACATTGGGAAAAAAGTTTCTTTGTCCGTCACGCTAACATCCCAGTACTTCGCGGTCAGCTGCCCGCTGGAATCGCCGAGAATAATATCAAAATAATCCTTTGGAGGAGTACCGTTTGTTTGTTTGACTGCCAGCTCCCGCAAGATATAATAGCCGACAAATTCATCCTGTGGAGCCAGTTGTTTAATAAGTGTCATGTTGAAGCCTCCCATTAATAACAAGCCTGGGGCCTGCTGTATATAATACTGTTAGACACTCACCTCCTGAAACCCTTTAAAACTATTATATTACCGTCTGCCTGCAAATTTGTCCAAAAGTTAAAGACCTCAGGATACAGCCAAATTCAGGGTCCCATTGGTGTGTGCAACTGTAAGTGAATCTGCAATATATAAACCAAAAAGGGCTGCCCAGGCCGCATTACTGACCTGAGACAACCCCTTGCTGCAAAATAACAATCAACTAAGCCTTATTTACCCGCTGCTTCAAGTGCTGATTTGATGGCTTCTATCGCCTTGGCGGATATTTCCTTCTCAGCGTCATTCTTACCGAACACTGCCGCACGGTATCCGTACTTATGCAGTCCCGGGGTCGACCCGCCCTCAATCTCAGCCTTTACTGCTCTTTCGGCTTCGGTCAATTGAGCTTCTTTTCGGGTATTGCCGTTATTATCGAGATAGTAAACCATCATTTTTACAGGAATGCCGTATTTGGTAGTTACCATCACATTCACAAGTTTGTCGTTGCTTACGCCGATAAAGATCCCATCGAAATAAGCAGCCTTTTCCTTCTCTACAACCTCCGCTTTACCATAAGCTCTGTCCACCGCAGCCTTCAGTGCTGTACTGCTGCTGGTTGCGCCAGAGATAGCATCCACATCTTGCACACCTTCTCTGGTGCCTGCTGCCAGGAACTTCTCAGTCAATTGAGGAATAGCCTTGACTACCTCAGGGTAAGCGGCAGCTCCTCTATCTACAAGATTCATCCCTACACGATAAAGAGCGATATCTACGATTTTTCCGTTACGCAGCGTAACATCAGCTCTATTGGAGCCTTTATCATACGCATCGCCGTAAGCGGTGAACTTACCATCTTTATATGCGCCTTGTTCTTTGGACGCATTATACAGCGCATCGGTCAGTGCAGCCCTTGCAGCTCCCGATAACTCTTCCTGGCCTGCGATGTCTGCCAGTTGAACGCCTTTAACCAGCAGGTCCGCTGTCAGACGGTCTACAACAGATTTCTGCTCAGCAGTTAATTTGTCATCGGCGATCAGCTTTTTGTCAGCACCGAACAGACTCAGTTTCACGCCGGTTACCTTATCTCCTGCAAGATCAACCAATAGGAGAAGCTTGGACCCGTTATCTACACCAGCAAATTTGCCGTCAAAATATTTCTCTTCGCCCTTATCTTTTAGCGCTTTCTCGAAGGCTCTTTCAATAGCCTGATTCCAGCCATGGCTGCTCTCAGTAGCTCCGGAGACCCCGTCAACCTTCTCATCGTAATTACTGATATAAGACCCGTTTGCCAGGAACTTTGCTGTCATTGGAGCGTTGGCTTTAACGACGTCAGCATAAGCGGTATTGCCTCTGTCAATCAGATTGGAACCAAGTCTGTATAGCTTCACATCTACCAGCTTGCCATTACGAATGATGACATCCGCTCTTTCTACACCGACAGTTCTCGCTGTTCCGTAAGAAGAATAGAATCCGTCGATATAAGCAGAAGAATTATTAATCTTGGCATTTTGCTCAGCATCCCAGAAAGCATTGACTGCAGCCTTGAAATCACCTTCCAATCCGGCAACAGGCTTGGCGGCTGTTCCGCTACCCAGCAGTGCAGGCGTAATCGCTGCTACAGTGGCTGTTTGTTCCGGTGTAAAAGCTTTCTCTTCCACAATATCGCCAGCACTGTTCAGCGGATATACCTTCACTGCTGCCAGTTTGTTCTCATCATAAGTGGAGAATACGGCGTATTTTCTTTCGGGATCAATCCCCATATGTTCGCCGGTAAAATATATTGCATCGTCCGGCTTCACCTTAAGTGCACGTTCAAAGGCTCTGTCCACGGACAATTTCCAGCCATCACTGGTCCGCGTTGCACCAGATACGGCATCCACAGCCGCGGCTTGGTCTCTTGTTTTGCCGAGCAGTCTTTCATGCATTAGCTTATAAGCCTGCCATACGCCGCTGTAATTGTAGCGAGCATCACGGTCAATCAAGCTCGGACTGGTTCTCATCAGCTCAATATCGGTAATCTTGCCGTCCTTGATGGCAACTTTGACCCCTTCTGTACCTTTGGAGTAGGCGTTACCATATGCCACGTAGATCCCGTCTTCATAAACGTTCTCTTGAACAGTCACAGGCTGCGGTGTTGCCACTGGTTTAGCAGTTGCTGTCGGAGCAGGGGTAGCAACTGGTTTAGCAGTTGCTGTCGGAGCAGGGGTAGCAACTGGTTTGGCGGTTGCTGCCGGAACAAGAGTTGCCGCAGGTTTGGTCGTTGCCTCAGGTTTGGCCGGGGTTGTCACGACCGGTTTGGCAGTTGCCACAGGTTTAACAGTAGCTTCTGGCTTTACAGTAGGCTGCGGTGTTGCTGCCGGTTTCTCCGTTGGTTTAGGTGTAGGCTTAACCGTTGGTTTTGGCGTTGGCTTGGCGGTTGGTTTGGCCGTTGGCTCCGCTTTAGGCGTTGCCGCAGGCTTGGCGGGCGCCGCTGGTGCTTCCTCCGAAGCTGCAGACACCGCGTCCACTTTCAGGTTCAGTGTCGGAACATGAAGTGTGTAAGCGAATGGCGACAACAGTAGTGCCGCACTGACAGTCAATGATATAAACTTTTGTTTTTTCAATCTGTATTCTCCTTTACCAAATCCCCAGTAGTATGTAGCTCTTTTATAAATAAATTTGATCATAGCGCTTTCATTGCTTTCTTATGAAGAACCCCGTGCTTCTCCAACTCCATAAGAGTCCATCCCCCCTCTCCAGTATTCGAATCGCATTATCCGCCGCCCACAAAAAATGTCTATTAGTACAAAGGTGAATTAATTCACATGTTTGGATAAAAGCCTCTCAGCGGCAATTTCTGGCTTGATGTTATCAGACTCCTCTCCTTGTTCTCTGTATATAAAATCACAGCCCCTATAATAAACATCACTATTTTCTAGTTATTTACTATTTATAGTTCTTTCCCTCTCATATCTTACATTTTCTTCTTGCTGTAAATTGCAGTGATTACACTAATTGTGCAATCCGTGTCAGGTATGCTATTTTAACTGGATGCCACGACGAAGGGAGTTGATCGACCCTGTGAACAAGCAACCACCCATCGGGGTCATTCTTGCTCAAATTGGAACACCATCCGAACCTAGTGCCACAGCAGTTCGTCCTTACCTGCGGCGTTTTCTGTCCGACCGCCGGATTATCGACTATTCCCCACTGCTCTGGCAGCCTCTGCTGCGCGGAATTATTCTGCGAACCCGACCCCGCCGCTCAGCGGAGCTATACCGGCAGATTTGGGGAGTCGACGGCTCGCCGCTGCTCACCCATTCCCTAACGCAGCAGTCTAGACTGCAACAACTGCTGGGCAATCGTTATCAGGTCGAGCTAGGCCTCGCCTACAGTGAACCAAGTATGGAGCAGGCTGTACACAAACTGGAAAAATCGGGAGCGACACGGATCATTATCGTTCCTTTATTCCCGCAGTATTCTTCGACGACCACCGCCTCCGTGTATGATGCAGCCGCCTTTGCTATACTTGGACGACGCAGCGCGCGTGGTCCGGCATCGAAGCGATTTGTACCCGCCCTCCGGTTCATGGAGGCTTATTACGATGAACCTGGTTACATCGCAGCCATGAAGGATCATCTCAATCGTCAATTGGAGGGGATGACGGACAAACCCGATTATTATGTCCTGACCTTTCACGGTATCCCGAAGCGGTATGCCGACACCGGCGATCCATACCCGGAACAGTGCAAGGAGACGGCAAGGCTGCTAGCTGAGGCCATGGGTTGGGAAGCAGCAGAATGGCAGCTTACTTTTCAATCCCGGTTCGGACGGGAAGAGTGGGTTGGACCAGCAACAGCAGATGTACTTGGCGAATTGGCGGGACGGGGAATACGAAGACCGGCTATTTTCTCACCAGGCCTCGTGACCGATTGTCTGGAAACCCTGCATGAGCTTGCTATAGAAGGACGTGAGTTATTTGTAGCAGGCGGCGGGCAAGAGGAGAACTTCACAACTTTTCCTTGCTTAAATACCGAGGAGGAATGGCTGTCCTTTCTGACCCATCAGGTGGAGCAGAACGCCCAGGGCTGGATAACGCACACAAGCCGCCCTACCGCAGATCATCTCTGATCCCGAAAGGACGGCTTGTACTGCCGGTAACGGCTCTATGGACTGGACGTCTTACTTAGACGCTCAGTTGCTTGTATTTGTCAGTTAATTCATCAAACCACTGTTTATCTTGCATAGACAAAGCCACGTCAATCAACTCGGCAATTTCACTCCGTGTAAGCTCAGGTGAATCGTTGAAGCAGATCTCTGCGGAGGCTTCGGCCTCCCCTTCCACCCCTTCAGCAAAATCGTAGGAAAAGTTCAGCTGGATCTCACTTTCCAGGAATTCATTACGGAGAAAATATAGCACTTCGCACATCAGAACAGGTCTGACTTGGTCTTCGAAGACACATTCCATCACCTTCGCCCAATATTGCTTGTTGCTAAGGTGCAGCTTGTCATTGGTCAGAAGATATTTCTCCCCTTGAAAATCATTGACAAATCTCAGCTCGAGCGGCTCCATTTTGAAAATACCGGCAATTTGCTTCATGGCAATATCCACAATGTCCTGCGTTCCTAATCTGATCATCTCTGATGCACCCCTTCTCTTTCAATAAATATCGTTACTATCTTTTGTTCAATCTATATAGTTAATGATTTTATACTATTTTTACAAAGAAAATGATTCAATTTTGTTATATTTGTTTAATATATATCCTTTTTATGAGCAGACACAGCCAAACTTATTAGTAAAAATAGAAAGAGCTGCCACAGTAGGACAAAACACCCTAAATGGCAGCTCTTTTTCGGTTATATCTGAATCATCACTCTATTAACGGAGCAACTGTTTCTATTTAATCTTGTACAAACAATGGCACCAGTTGTATACCGTCTTCCGGAGAAATCCGCACCAGGCCCTTATCAGAAATGCGGAGGGTCGGAATCACTGCCAGCGCAAGCAGCGACAAGGTCATAAAAGCATAATTCAACGTACAGCCCGCGTTATAGAGCGCAGTACTGATGGCCGCTGACTGGGCGGCAGCGATCTCGAACGGCTCGGCGGACATCAGTCCAGCGATTGCCAGCGGTAACAAGGTTTCTCCTGAAGCTGTGATTACCGCTACTCCCCCTTGTGCATCAGCGACTGCATTCGCGGCACGTGCCATGAGCTCGTCATCATTCCCGATAACCAGAACATTGTGGCTGTCATGGGCCACGGTCATGGCGATGGCCGCTGGTTCATGGAATCCGATTCCTTCCACAACTCCGACCGATTTATTGCCTGTCCCTTTGTGGCGTTCCAGAACAGCAATTTTACACAGTCCGTCGCCTTGACCCACTTGCAGCTTACCATCCTCGACGGGCAGGGTAAGAATGCGCTCGATGGTCTCTACATGGTTTTCCCGAACCTTGATAACCCGTGTGGACAATGTACCCGATGCTAGTGGAGCTGTGATGATAAAATCATCAGCAGTCGGGCGCTGCGCCAAGTGGACCGAAGCCCTTACTTCCGCCGGATAGGTGAAGGCAGGCAGCTGAGCTGTCATTACGCCATTCTCAGCCACTACGACACCTGCTGCGATAGTTAGCACAACATTAACATCTGCCAGATTGCCATCAAGCAAAATGATATCGGCACAGGAACCCGGCGTTATGGAGCCGATATCCCGGGCCACACCAAAGCGCTCCGCCGTGTTGATCGTCGCCATTTGGAAAGCCGTCACCGGCTTCACACCCTGAGCGATAGCATGACGCACCACAAAATCCATATGCCCCTCATCACGCAGGGATTCCGAGCTGCGGTCATCGGTCACGAGCATGATCCGGCGAGGATCAATCCCATGCTCCGTGTGAGCTGTGATCGTCTTCGCCACATCATGCCAGGCGGAACCGCGGCGCAGCTTGGCATACATACCGAGCCGGACGCGCTCAATAACATCCTCTGCTGTCACGCACTCGTGGTCTCCCGTGACACCTGCTGCCGCATAGACCGGAAGTCTCCAGTCACTGGACGGCCAAGTAAAGTGCCCGTCCACCTGCCGGCCAGCCCGCAGCGTAGCCTGGATTTCGCCCAGCATTTTCTCGTCACCATAGACAACGCCCGGGAAATTCATGACCTCGCCCAGTGCAATTACATCCTCGCCCCAGGTAAAAGCTTCTGCTACTTCCTCCGGTCCAATTGCCGCACCAGTGGTCTCAAACTCCGGTCCCGCTGCCGGCACGCAAGATGCTACCTGCATATACCCTGCCAGCGGCGTCCCGCGCAATTCATCCAGCATCAGCTTGATGCCTTTGAGCCCGAAAACATTGGCAATCTCATGGGCATCAAAGAAGCCACCGGTAGTCCCGAGCGGCAGCACCGCGCGGGCAAATTCCGTCGCAGTTAGCTGCGTGCTCTCAATATGGCAGTGACCATCAAGCAGTCCAGGAGCAATATATTTTCCATTCGCATCAATGACCTGTGTGTCTTCGCCAATCAAATGCGAGACATCCTTGCCCACATAAGCGATACGTCCACCCTGAATCCCTACAGACATCCCATCCAAAATTTCGCCGGAGATCACATTCACCAGCTTGCCGCCAGTAATCACCAGCGTAGCCGGCCGGTCACCACGGGCTGTTGCCACAAGCTCCGGTACACAATCTGCCAAAGGTTTTCTCTCAAAAGTCATGGTGATCTCCTCCTCGTTATTTATCAGCGTACCCGTAACTGATCTGCCCGTATTCTAAGAAAAACGGCTATCTCATCCCGAAAGGGACAAGAGCCGTTTTGCCGCTGGTGCAGACGTTTTGTTAAATTGTACATCGCCGATTATTCCCTGCTACAGTAGCAGGTTTGTTCCAACGATTATCTTACGTTCCTATCAGTACGTCAAGCACTCATAAAACTACTTCAAAATATACTGCGACAGGACCGACTGCACCTCATAAATATTAACGTTTTTGTTGAACGTCTTCTTAATAGGAATTGTGCTGCTGGAAATGTAGAGGCATAGCTCGGCATCCAGATCCAGATGTCCCGCCGTCTCAACGGAGTAATGGGAGATGCTTTTGTAAGGGACAGAATGATACTCCGTTTTCTTCCCGGTCATCCCTTGCTTATCCACCAGAATTAGCCGTTTATCTGTAAAAATAAACATATCCCGTACCAGCTTGTAGGCTCGCTCAATCTTTTCATCAAGGATCAGAATCTGACCGTATTCCTTGCGCACTGCCGCCAGATCCACCTGTGAAGCATTGCCCAATATTCCGTCAAAAAGTGCCATTGGCCCTTCCCCATTTCTGTCCTGTAATTTGACGACCGCCTTCCGTCATATACTCATATTATTAGAATTTTCGGCAATCATTCGAGGTAATAACCAGGAATATGCAATTTTAGGCTTGCTTATTTCAGACGAATTGATTACTATTAATGTAAATTTGCAAAAAAAGGAGGTGTGGTAGGATGGATCGCAATTGGACCAACAGTGTTATTAGCCGGCTGCCTTTGGCAATGGCTGGCATCGTTAATGAAAATGCCAACAACGGGAGAAGTCTGTCCATTTTCAAGAACTCAATAACACTACACAATTGCGAAATGCCCTTCCTGCCATCACCCGAACGGATATAATTATCGGAGATGACAAGACCGCGGGGATATTTCCCTGCGGTCTTTTTGTATTGGTGTAACGGCGGATGAAGGGTGTTCTAAAAGGAGAATACCCATGATTATTCAATGTCAAAATGTCCAAAAATACCACGGCGCTGAGCTCGTGCTAAATAGCGTTACCTTTGAAATTCGCCAAGGCGAGAAAATCGGCCTCATCGGCCGCAATGGCTGTGGCAAAACCACGCTCTTCCACCTTCTCAGTGGCGGAGAACGCCCGGATCAAGGGCAAATCTCAATCCGTAAAGGCAGCATCGTCGGCATGCTCTCGCAGATTCAAGATTTTCAGGAAAATGACACCGTGTATGACATCCTTCAGCGCAGCTTTGCCGAGACGCTGCAATGGCAGCATCGCTTGCGGGAACTGGAGCAAGAGATGTCTCTCTTGAACGCAGAAACCGATGAAGCACATTGGAACCGGCTACTTCGGGAATACGGCAGCCTTCAGGACAAGTTCGAAAATGCTGGCGGCTATGAGATCGAATCCAACATTCAGCGCGTGTCTGCCGGGCTAGGCATTCAACCTGAGCAGTACGACCGTCTCTTCACCTCCCTCTCTGGAGGGGAGAAAACCAAGGTCGGCCTGGCTGAGCTGCTCCTGCGTCGTCCTGATGTGCTGCTGCTCGATGAGCCAACCAACCATTTGGACATGGCGGCCATCGAATGGTTGGAGCAATTCTTGCAGGACTATGATGGCACCATTCTCGCGATTTCCCATGACCGTTACTTCCTGGATGCGCTGGTGAAGAAGGTGATCGAGATTGAAGATGGTGAAGCCATCACCTATCACACAAATTACAGTGACTATCAAAAAGAAAAAGAAACACGCCTGCTTCAGCAGTTTGCGGATTACCAGGAGCAGCAAAAGAAAATCAAACAAATGCAGGAGAGCATCAAACGCCTGATTGAATGGGGTAACCGTTCCAATCCACCGAACCCAGGCTTCCACCGCCGCGCTGCCTCCATGCAGAAAGCTCTCGATCGGATGGTCAAGGTGAAGCGCCCGATTCTGGAGCGCAAAACCATGGATTTGCAGCTGGAGCAGAATGACCGCTCCGGGAATCAGGCGCTCATCTTGGACCGGGTTGCCAAGTCTTACGGCGAACGCCTGCTGTTCAAGGAAGCCAGTGAAGTCCTGCGATACGGCGAAACAACAGCCCTCATTGGCGGCAATGGCGCAGGGAAAAGCACGCTGCTGCGAATGGTTCTCGGGGAAGAAACTCCGGACAGCGGCAGCTGTACTCTGGGTTCCCGGGCGGCTGTCGGTTACCTCGCCCAGGAGGCCGTTCCTGGTGACGGGGGACAATCCGTACTCCGGTATTTCCGGGAAGAAGCAGGACTCGAGGAAGGCGAAGCCCGCGGGCAGCTTGCCCGCTTCCTTTTCTACGGAAGCGATGTGTTCAAAGACATTGCGAACCTGTCTGGCGGCGAATGGACTAGGCTGCGGTTCGCGGTGCTGATGCACCGCCGTCCGAATCTGCTGATTCTCGATGAGCCCACTAACCATCTTGATATCGATTCCCGTGAAGCGCTGGAAGAAGCGCTAGAGGAATTCCCGGGAACCGTATTGGCCGTCTCCCATGACCGTTACTTCATTAACCGCTGCTTCCGCAAGCTGTGGTGCATTGAAAACGGCCGGTTCCATGTCTTCCAGGGGAACTATGAATACTATAAAGAGAAGCAGGCTGAACTAGCAGCCTCTACTGGTGTGTCGCAGCAAGACCTTACGGCAACAGGCAAGAATGCTGCTGGCTCGTCACAGCGAAATAGTACTGGATCAGCATCCAAGGATACTACCCGTTCCTCATCCAATAATGTCACTTCTCGCCCTGCTCGTTCTCAAGCCGCCTGGGAACAGGACATCGCTGCTGCGGAACAGGTACTCGGAGACATCGATGCCCGGATGATGGACCCGCTAATCGGCAACGATGCGACTGCGCTCACAGAACTCCAGCAGGAACGGGATGCTGCGCAGGAGAAGCTGGATGAGCTCTACTCTGCCTGGATGGAAGCCGCTGAAGGTGCTGTTGAGTAACACAGCAGCTCTGATTGCAATCTGACACAAGCCGCGGAGCACACTGTGTATTTAACGTGAAGTAAAGATGCTGAACCCAAACGTTGAAGCAGAGCGTTATTGGATGCGATATACGATAGATACAATAAGATATGATAAGAGGACGATATGGTACGATTCAATTCGATGCGATACGTTTCGATGCGATAAGATGCGATAAAAAGACGACTGCGAGAAGAGTCGTCTTCCCCTCATCTTTTGGCACACGGAAGGCTCCCTCTAAAAAACACTGGAGTGAATACTATGAATAACACAGAACAGATCGAGCAGTTTTGGAAAGAATATCTCCAGCTTCATCCCGGAGTGAGCCATTACTATGAAGCATGGGCCTTTGGCGATAGCCCGGAAATGGCCGACGAGCTTCTGGACCTCGTGCTGCGGGGAATCAAGACAGGAACATCCTCTAACTATGCAATGTATGAGCTTGAAGGGGGAACACCTCCTCGCGTTGGAGACCAAGCCATTCTCCTGAACGGGCTAGGTCAGCCGAAGGCGGTGATTCTAACCACGAAGGTGGACGTTCTACCGTTTAACGAGGTTAGTGCCGAATTTGCCTATACCGAGGGGGAAGGCGACCGGACATTGGACTATTGGCGTGCTGTCCATGAGGATTTCTTCTCTCGGGAGGCCAACTTCTGGAATGTAGCGTTTGACACCGGGATAATGGTCCTGTGTGAGAATTTTGAAGTTGTCTACTCACCATCCCACACCCTCTAAAAATACCAAAAAGGCTGCCTCTTCGGACCGAAGAGCGCAGCCTTTGTTATATGCGGCTAAAGTTATAGAATAAGTGTGTACTTTGTGCTGGTTCTAACGCCAAATGCCCATAATCCAGCCAAAGACCGAAATCCATAGCGGGATGCTGATTAGAAGGCCCCATAACAGCCCGGTAGCAATATTGCCTTCCGCAGGACGTTTCACACCCTCCTGTTGCAACGGAAGTCTCAATTCTTCTTGTTCCATGCGATCCCCTCCTAAAATATCTATCGTCACAGCAGAGGAAAAAATGTAGACCGCCTGGCCCAAAAAGTAAAAATTTTAGTCTTTTTTTAGATATAAAGGCTCAGCGGTTTTTTAAATTGTAAGTGCTTACATAATGGATATTAACCATTCTCTCCGGTATTCGAAACGTCTATACACCGGGAAGTCATACATTATATGCATGACTCCTAGTCCAAAATGACTGCCTTGTCGGGATTTTGCAAATATTCAAACATAGTCTGCAGTTGAGTCTTCGTATTCCGTTCTTCCGAAAGCTCTGGCAACTCGTCTACCCCGAAGAAAGCGACCCCACTGGTCTCCACTCCTACGGCAGCCTCACCGCCGGTAATTCGGCAGAGGATGAACAGCTTGTAGATATGGTAAGGTTCCGGAGGATGCTGATGAAACTTTTTATCCAGTACGGCCAGTAAGCGGACGGCTTCAGTCTGAAAGCCAGCTTCTTCAGCAATTTCCTTGACGACGACCTCACTCGGGGAAAGCCCAATATCAGCCCAGCCGCCGGGTAGCGCCCATTTGCCATCCAGCTTCTCACGAACGAGCAAAATCTTGTCCTCGCGGAACACTACACCCCGAATATCCACTTTGGGCGTGCAATAGCCTTCATCTCCTGCGAAAGCCAGTCTGATCTTCTCCTTGCTCTCAAAAGAATATTGGGCCAGAATATCCACACTCAGCTCACGGAGGGCCTGATAACGCTCAATGTCATACACATCTTTAGCATAAGCCAGACCTGTTTGAGCAATCGCCTGGATCTCTTTAGCCCAGGATAACCATTTCTGTTCCATGAATAATCCCTCTTCTCCTTGGATTCTTCCGCAGGGTACAGTCTATTGGCAGAGCATGATGTGACGGGAAAAGCCCGCCTTTTTAGCAATACAACGGTCCTTGATCGTGAATCCCGCATCGGTAATCATCTCATCCATGGCCTCAATCGCCACAATCACGGCACGGTCTGCAATCCGCCGAGCATTCGTTAGAATGGAGAATTGTTCTTCCGGTGTAATGCTGGAATACAGATTATAAGGCATGTCTATGAATGCAACGTCATAGTGGTCCTGAATATCAGCGATATCCCCCAGAGTAACTTCACTGTTATATCCAAAATGAGCAATGTTCGTTCTGGCTCCAGTGGCAATCATCGGATTGATATCCCGGCCGACAATATCGATACCCATAGATAAGGCCTCAACCATAACCGTACCAATTCCGCAGCAAGGATCAATCGCCTTAATGCCCTGCGGGTCTGGAATCCCCATGTTAATCGCTGCCCGGGCCACGCGTGTGCTGAGCGCAATGGAGTAGCTGCGGGGTTTTTTCATATGACGGAACCAATCCGCGTTATTCTTATGGTACGGCCCGAAGTACCAGCGTCCGCCCAAAGTGACAATGCCGTATACCAACTGCGGAGAGTTCACATCCGCTTCGCCTTCAATGCGCAAACCGATTTCCCGCTCAATTCCTCTGCGCTCATCATATTCGATTTTATTCTCAGCTGTCAGATCGTTGGTCTTGACGAAAATAACTTTAAACGTCTTCTCCCCTACCTGCACCTGTTCCGTTTGTTCATAGATCTCAGGCAAGCTGTCGCCCGCATACATAACATCAATCCGTTCCTTAACAAAAGGGCTGCGGCTGACGTCCACTTCAATATCACTGGCAAAAATAGACGGACCCACGTTCTGCCCAAACAAGCAGCGCAGCTCCATCGCACACAAGGACTCTTCATCCGCTGAGCTAGCGTAAGTATAGATAAATGCAGGTGTTTTAACCTCTTTATGCAAAATATTCCCATCCTCTGTTCATATAATCGTTCCTCTTACCTCCATGCAGCTTGTACAGCGCTTCGCCAATTAGGTTAACCCAGTCTATCATGGTTACTGCTTAGTAATCAATAATTGGGAGAGAACCGTCAAGGGGCGCTGCATTAAGGAAAAAAGGGCTGGCGGGCTCCATTTTGCAATCCTTTTTGCTCACTTTGGCGTTCTCCAGTATAATGTTTCCTGTAGCACGCATTCTAAGAACGGTAGTAAAGACTAGACTCTTGGTTGACTGACCCTCTGGCTAGACCTTAAGCCCGTCGTGCGGGCATACATTTTAAGGAGGTACATATCACTATGTCATACGAATCTTATTTTCAAACTCACCGGGAGGCACATCTCGATGAGTTAAAGCAGTGGCTTACCATTCCCAGCATCTCTGCCTTGTCTGCGCACAAGGATGATGTTCTGGCGGCGGCACACTGGCTGCTCGATACATTGAAACGGGCCGGGCTGGAGAACATTGAGCTTCATCCCACTGCCGGACACCCTGTCATATATGCCGATTACCTTCATGCGCCGGGCAAACCGACCGTCCTGGTCTACGGCCATTATGATGTACAGCCGGTAGATCCGCTGAACTTGTGGACGACCCCGCCTTTTGAACCGGAGATCCGCGATGGCAAGCTGTTTGCCCGTGGAGCAACAGATGATAAAGGTCAAGTCTTCCTGCACATCAAGGCAATCGAGGCCATCCTGAAGGAAGAAGGCACCCTTCCGGTCAACATCAAACTCTGCATCGAGGGCGAAGAAGAGATCGGCAGTGCACATCTCCCACCATTCCTCGAAGCTAACAAAGAAAAGCTCGCAGCAGATGCCGTGCTTGTCTCGGATACCTCTCTGCTTGAGCGCGGCCGCCCGGCTATCTGCACAGGACTACGCGGTCTCTGCTCGCTGGAGGTCACTGTAACGACTGCCCTGACCGATCTGCACTCCGGCTCGTACGGTGGTGGCGTTCCGAATGCTCTGCATGCCCTCGTATCGCTGCTGACTAGCCTCCATGACGATAAGGGCCGCGTTGCGGTTGAAGGCTTCTACGAAGGTGTTCCGGAATTGTCCCCGCTACTTCGCGAAGAGTTCGCCAAGCAGGGCGTAGACGAGAACAAGATCAGAGAAGGACTTGGACTGGATTCGCTGTACGGCGAAGAAGGATATAGCTTCGTAGAGCGGATTGGTGCTCGTCCTACGCTTGAACTGAACGGTGTATACGGCGGCTTCCAAGGCGAAGGCAGCAAGACGGTCATCCCTAAAGAGGCACATGCCAAAATCACTTGCCGTCTCGTAGGTGACCAAGATCCGCAGCACGCACTTGATGTCATCGAGGCTCATCTGAAGGCTAACATTCAAGCTGGTGCGAAGGTTCATGTGAAGCAAATGGAGAAGGCACGCGCCTTCAATAGTGATCCTTCACATCCGATTCTGCAAACCGCAGCTGATGCCTACGGTAAAGTGTACGGAACCCGTGCACTGTTCACCAAAGACGGCGGCTCCATTCCAATCATGGAGAGCTTCGCCCGCGTACTGGAAGCGCCGGTGGTATTGATGGGCTTTGGCCTTGACGACGAGAACCTGCATGCACCAGATGAGCATTTCAACCTGGAGAACTTCGATAAAGGTCTGCTGACCATTGTTGAGTTTTTGAAAACAGTATAAGGACAATAACGTTAAAGCCCGACCTCCCATTAAAAGAGGCCGGGCTTTTTTTTGCGATAACGAAGTGAATGATCATATGTACTTCAGAATCATATGTACTTCGGGAGCTTATCCCCTCAGTAAACCCAATGATGTATCAGCTTTTGGACCATATAAGCATATGGATTCACAGCAATTTTAGATATGGTAATGAAGAATGGGACAGGATCACTTATGCCAATATCAATTCCACTACTATGTGAAATTTCTGGCTGTTCGAGCCCATATTGTTCTGTCAGTCTATCTCTGGTTTCACTATCAATTACGTTACCATTCTGCGCATCAATGTAACCAGGTTGTCCGAAGACCAAAATTAGGGTAAGTAGGGCTATCAGTAAGGTTAAATATTTGTTTTTCATCGTATATCTCCTAGATTCATTCCTTTAATTGGAAGGGACACATCATTCAAGACTCTATTTTAGCGTTTTTGGAACAATGTGTAAATACTAAACACTACTATTTCCCCGTTCAATCCATTCGGAGCAAGGGGGACGTTTGGAGCTGCGGTCGCAAAACGCTCACCTGAAAGCTTTCCATAGGAGCTAGCACCGGAACATAGACTGTCGACAAATTTCAAGTGTTAGAGGCGATATATTTCCCTTCACCAGTCATCTTAAGTTAAAAAGAGCAGCAACCTCTCCAACTAACGGCATTTTTGCACCTTATTTTTCTCCAATATAGGCAAATGAGGTAAGTAAGGGCATTATTGTATCTTATTTTTCAAAAATGTACGCTAGACGGGGATTCTGTAAGATTTAAGGTACAAAATTGCACTTAATCTACACTAATCCTTGGCTGCAGAGGATTTAAGGTACAAAAATGCCGTTAATTAATTCGATACTTCTTATATAAGCTCTATTTTCTTAACTACTATATAAGCCGAACAAAAAAAGTAACAAAAAGCGAGAAGGAACAAAGGGGGAAATTGGGAACTGTAGGAGCGGTAGCGAACGCCTAAAAGCTGTCCGAAGGAAAGCCCGCAGCGGAAGATGGGCTGTCTCCAAACTTCAACTGCAAATAGATGTACAAATAGAAAGAAATCTGGAGACAACAGCAGCCGGAAATCCAAACATTCCGCAGTAGTGACGACTGAGCCTTACGTTTGGTTCTTACGTTCGGTTCTTACGTTTGGTTCTTACGTTCGTTCTTACATTCGTTCTTACATTCGGTTCTTATGTTCAGTTCTTACGTTTGTCTTATAGAGCACGTTATTCGTCAGATGGACCAGTCATTATGAACAGGCGGTAGAGCTTAAGACGGTATTGTCTCAGCGTTTAAACTGGAAGCTGTCTCTAAATTAAAGTGGTTGGCCGGCCAACCTTTCATGCTCTGGTTCAATGTGAATCATCACCTGGGCACGTACGAATGTTGCTTTAATGGTTTGTTCAATTTCGTCGCATAGCTGATGCGCAGTTTCAACATCCATCGTGGAAGGGATGACCAGGTGGAAATCCACATACTCTTCCGGACCCGATCTGCGGGTGCGAAAATCATGAAACTCAATATATCTCTCTTGGAAGGATTCAATGAGACGCATAATTTCATTCTCCTCTTCCTCAGCTAATCGCGCATCAATCAAAGGAGGAAATGATTCCTTGAGCAGCTTGAAGGCTTCTCTCATAATGTACAGGGCCAAAACAATCCCGATTACCGGATCCAGTATCGTCCATCCCGTGAGGGTAACCAATAATAAACTGAATGCAACGCCCAAAGATGTGAAAACATCGGTAAGCAGATGCAGCGCATTTGATTTCATCGCCACAGAATGAAGTTCTTCAGCTTTCTTCTTAACCTTCAGAGAAACCACAAAGTTGACGCCACCCCCAACAACCATAACAAGGATTCCCAAGAAGGGAAATGCGATTTCCGTCGGGTTCATTATTTTATGCACACACTCATAAATAATCCAGATCCCAGCTACAAAAATAAGTAACGTTTCAACTGTGCCTGAGATATTCTCTACTTTACCGTGGCCATAAGGGTGGCCTTTATCCGCAGAACGCGCCGAAATCCGCACCGAAATAAAAGCAATCAACGAAGCAACCAAATCCAGCGCGGAATGGATCGCTTCTGAAATAATGGCCACAGAACCTGTAACTATTCCGACAACAAGTTTTAACGAAACAATGAATGTGTTGCTAAGCACAGATAGGAAAGCCGTCTTCGAACCATTCAAGAGCTTCACAACCTTTTTCCAGGATTAAGTAAAACTTAACAGACAAATAGCGAGTGGGTCTAGAGAAACCTTGTTGTGAAACCACAATGAAGTATGCCCTAATTTAAAGTTTTTCCAATGGGAAAGAAATTAAGCAATACTCCTTTGAAAATAAAGCCTCATCAGACAGCGCTGTGTCACCAAAAAATGACATAATCGCTGACTCTCCATTCAAATATATGTGTACAAAAAGAGCCTGCCCTCTGAAGCTGCAAGCCCTTTTCCTTATTTCGTATTTAACAAATGATCACAAAGAGTGACATACATCCCTTGCATTTGGAGTGACTTTAAAAGATAAAGTGGATTAACATCGATCGGCGCTATTAATTTCACAAGTGATGCAAATTCCTCAAATGTTGGCGCAGAACCCTTTAGTAAGTAATCGTCAGGAACTGAAAATAGTTCATTGCGTCTTTTTATATCCTCTATCTTCTCCCGATGAAAGATATCCAGTTGCTCATCTCTTTCCGCAGTTTGCTCTGAAAGCCGCCGGTTTAAAATGTACAATACATCATTTAATGATCGGGTTTGCTTCTCCGTGAAATCATGATCGAGCAAGAACATGAAATAAGGATATTCATCAGAGGCAACCACCGTTCTTATTAGTTTGATCTGATATCTCAGAAGCTCCAGTTGTTCTTCAATGCTCATTGAATCTCCACCTTTATTTTAAATATTCGCCTGAGTCTATTTCAGAGAAATTACATTGTAATATTTAATGCGTTCTATTTATAACATGTGAAATTAAGAATATTAAGCAAAAACACTAAAGGTAATCTGACGATATCGCCTTATGCACAACAAAAAAACCCTTGCAGCGCAAGGGTTTGGGTAATTTAGATGTTGGAGCGGGTGATGGGAATCGAACCCACGCTATCAGCTTGGAAGGCTGAAGTTCTACCATTGAACTACACCCGCAACAGAAAATTTAATACAAGAGATATCTTATCATTCTTTAGCCTGAAATGCAATACTTGGATATGCCTAAGTTGAAATTTATGGAATCAGTGCGGCATACCCAGCATCGAGGACTGGAGAAACGAGACCTCGAACTCCGCCGCCCGGATCGGCTTGCTGAACAGAAAGCCCTGCCCCTCATGGCAGCGCTGCTGGCGCAGGAATTGCAGCTGCTCCTGATTCTCGACGCCTTCGGCGGTGACTTTGAGCTTCAGGTGGTGGGCCATGGACGTAATGGTCGAGACGATAGCCGCATTGTTGCTATCCTCCATCACTTCGGCCACGAAGGAGCGGTCGATCTTCAGCCGGTCAATCGGCATATTCTTGAGGTAATGCAAAGAGCTGTAGCCTGTGCCGAAATCGTCAATACTGATGAACACACCAAGCTCCTTGAGCCGTTTTAACTGTTCGAATGCTGTCTCCTTGTCCAGAGTCATGCTCTCCGTAATCTCAAGATCCACATAACTTGGGTCCAGCCCGATTTCTGATAAAATGCTGCCGATCTTGCCGGCCAGGTTGGGCTGCAGGAACTGGCGCATCGACAAGTTAATGGATACGCAGATGGGCCGGTAGCCAGCCTCCTGCCATTTTTTATTTTGCAGGCAAGCTGTCCGCAGCACCCATTCCCCTATCGGTACAATGAGCCCACTCTCTTCCGCAATCGGTATGAAATCGGCCGGGGAGACCAGCCCGCGCTTAGGGTGATTCCAGCGCAGCAGCGCCTCCATGCCCACAATTTCTTCCGTTTCAAGCTCTACCTGTGGTTGGTAAACCAGATAAAATTCGTCCCGCTCCAAGGCTCTCCGCAGATCATTCTCCAGCTTCAACCGCTCCTTGGCCTTCATTTGCATAGCTGGTATGTAGCGCCTTATATCTACGCCCTGCTCCTTAGCATTATGCACGGCCGTATCTGCATTCTGGATCAATTGTTCAGCCGTCTCTCCATCCCCCGGATAAATGCTTAGGCCCAGACTCAGGGAAATATGATATTCACTCGATTCAAGATTAACCGGCGTCTCAAACAGCCCCAGCAGCTCCCTGGCCCGAACCAGACTGTCCTCCAGGCTGGCCTTCTCCTTCATCAGAAAAGCAAACTCATCTGCTCCCATGCTAAAGAGCTCTTCATGGGACTTGACCTCGGAACTGATACGCTGGGAAACCATCTGGAGAAGCAGATCCCCGGCAAAATGACCCAAAGAGTCATTGATATTTTTAAAATGATTAATATTCAAGATGGCGACTGCGGAGAGACTCCTGGCCTCGTCCTTGTTCGTGTTCTTGATCATTTCTTCTACGCGCTGCATCAGACGGCGCCTGTTCGGCAGTCCCGTCAGGTCATCATGAAAAGCCAGATAATTGATCCGGGCTTCAATCTGCTGTTTCTCATGGAAGGGCTCTTCAATCGTCAGCCGATAAACCCCGGTAAGCAGGAAATAATAGGCCACGACTCCACAGATCATCCCGAACAGATAATCCACATCGCCGAGATGAAGAGGATACATATAGAACGTTTGCCCAAGAGCGAAGAAAATCAGCGCCCGGATGATGATCAACAAGGATGCGGATTTCTCCTGCTTGTCTGGAAAGAGTATAGCGACCACGCCGATCAAATAGAGAACAAGCACGGCAATATCTACAATTTGTTTCAACGTGCTCTCACCGGCATCCGTCAGCAGTTGAGGGAATATAGTTCTTCCGAAAAAAAATACACTCAGGGACAGCACAATAAGCACAAGAGACACCCGAAACACTCTGCTTTTATGAGAATAAGAGACGGCAGGAGCTTTTCTACTAAAAATAAACAGGATGCCAAGGGCACTGGCCAGACGCGATGAGGTCAGCAGCCACAATGATTCATCAGAGCTTATGTAGGAAGATATCCAGGGAATGCCGACAAAGCTGAGCGTATGCAGGAAATCAAAGATGCACACTCCTAAAAATAGCGCAGAGGCGTAGAGTCTCGCTTTGGACAATCTGTTCGAGAAAAATAGCCAGCCCTGTGCAAAAATTGCAAACCCGAAAGCAACACTGCAGCAGCCTGCAATAAGGTATAACGCTGCCAGCAAGGACCAGTCCTCATCCAGATTTAACGATGAATGAAAAATCTGAATCAGAAGGAACAGCAGCGCCCCCAGTATAGCCGCACGAATTGTTTTTTTCTCTTCTTGTCTCATAAGTCCCTCGCGTCCAAAAAATGATATCTATATTCATATCTAATGGAATGGATTTTTTTACCCTATTTATAAATATCGGTTGGTTGGGTCTATAAAGTTACAGCGTTCTTTCGACAATAAAAAAGTGTTATCGACAGGTATCCCCATTCTTCTACCTATATTTTTGCATGTTAACGAAGATGGATTTATCATTTCGCAAAAAAAAGCACCTTCCCCAAAGCGGGGTCAGTGCTTATAGCGAAAGCTGCCGTTTATTTTTCCCCAAAGGTAACTTCCGGTGTCGTGAGCTTGTCATAGAAATCTACCGATTTGTCCTTGTCTTCCGATGAACGGAGAGCCATGGCTGAGCGGGGATGCTCGTCAAGCGTACCGGTGATCATGTAAGGAATGATATAGCCCCACTCCTCTTTTTCACGCAGTGGAATCATCAGGCGTTCCACAACGTCCAGCACCGGGCGAAGTTTGTAATTTGTATTTTTCAAGTGAGTCACGAGCAGTTCTGTCGGGCAATTCCCCGCTGCACGTCCCATACCGTAGCAAGAAGCATCCAGCAGTTCCACGCCGTTCTCAGCAGCTACAAGCGTATTGGAGAATGCCAGCTGCAGGTTGTTGTGTGTATGAACGCCCAGACGTTTGTTCGGAAGATGTGTCTTGAACTTGTCCACCAGGTACTTCATATCATTGTGATCCAGGCTGCCGTAGGAATCTACGATGTACACTACATCAACAACGCTCTCGTTAATCAGTTCGAAAGCTTCCAACAATTCGTTCTCCATCACATTGGACAGCGCCATAATGTTGATAGTGGTCTCATAACCAAGATCATGGAAGGTCTGTACCAATTGCAGCGCCTTGTCTACATCTTTGCTGTAACAAGCCACACGGATCAGGTCGATCATGCTCTCGCTGCGGGGCAAAATGTCATTCTCATCCACACGGCCGATATCAACGAGCGCAGAGAGCTTCGTGTGCCCTTTTTGCGGGATTACTTTACGCAGGAAGTCATCGTCCAGGAAGCGCCAAGGGCCAGCGCCTTCGGCACCCTTCAGCAATTTGGGCGAATTCTTGTACCCGATCTCCATATAATCAACACCTGCTTCATTCAAGCCGGCGTACAATTGTTGAACAAATTCCACACTGAAATCCCAGTTATTCACTAGACCTCCGTCGCGGATGGTGCAATCGACGATTTTGCTCTGATTAGTCTTCACGATTCGTTCTCCCTTCAACTATGCAATCATGGATTATCGTTCAATAATACTTTAATGAAGAATAAAATGTAAAGATATTTTCCTACAGGCAACAATGACGAAAATCACAGAGTTTGCCCATGAATCATGCTACATTACAGAAAAAGACAACTGAGATTGATTATCAGTATCTTATGGAGGGTTCTTATGACTCTGCACCTCTGTTCTCTGCTTCAACTGCCAACCGGCTCTACCGGTTCCATTCATAAAATAGAAGGCATCAATCCCATCCTCCGTCGGCGTCTGGCCGATCTTGGCGTTCTGGAGGGTGTCCGTATCCGGCTTAAAGGAAAAGGTCCCTTTCTGGGACCCATCACCCTGGAATGCAACGGTCAACTGTTTGCCATCCGCCGGAAGGAAGCTTCCAGAATAGAGGTTAACCTCTCATGAGCGCTATCGCACTGGTCGGCAATCCCAATACCGGCAAGACCTCTCTTTTCAATACGCTGACTGCTTCCTACGAATATGTAGGGAACTGGGCGGGTGTAACCGTCGAGAAAAAAGTCGGCAGTCTCAAAAACGGCGCAGGCAAGCTCATCGACCTGCCCGGAATTTATTCACTCCACCCTCTCTCCCGTGATGAAGGCGTGGCTGCCCAATATCTGATTGAAGAATCGCCGGAGGCACTGATTAATATTGTCGATGCCTCCCAGTTGGAGCGTAACCTGTTGCTTACGCTCCAACTGCTTGAATACGGCAAACCCGCCGTGCTGGGTCTGAACATGATTGATGTGGCTACAGCACGCGGCATTCATGTCAACTACGAGGTCTTGCAGGACAGGCTTGGTATTCCTGTGCTTCCGCTGGTAGCGAGAACCGGCAAGGGATGCAAAGAAATTCTGAGTCTTCTTGGGCAATCCGCCGACATCCCGCCTGTCCGCTTCAAGCTTCATTACGGTGAAATTGCCGAAGCAGCCATTTCTTCGATAGAGCAGGAACTGCAACATATGAAGGATTTGCCGAACCACCGCTGGATAGCTCTACAACTGATGGAGCAGAATCCCGTTGTCTTAGATTTCCTGAAAACCCGTATGGATATCAGCAAGTTAGTGAAGCTTGGCGATGCCTGTCAGAGCAAGTTGCAACGAAAGAATCTAGCCTTGACGCTGCCCCAGTGGCTCCGTTCAGTCCGGATGGACTATATTCGCTCGTTATGCCTGGAAGTGCTGGACAAAGCAGATCAGAAGCCGCATAACCTCACCGAAAGACTGGATGCCCTGCTAACGCATCGCTTCTGGGGACTGCCGTTATTTATCTTCATCATGTATGCCTTGTTCAAGACTACCTTCGATTGGGTCGGTGGCCCGTTGTCAGATCTCGTGGACGGACTGATCTCGGGGCCTATCAGCGAAGGTGCCAATTCCTTGCTAGGATTCCTCGGGGCGTCCAATTTTACGCACGCGCTGATCGTTGATGGCATCATTGCCGGTGTTGGTGGTGTGATTGTATTTGTTCCACAGATCTTTATCCTGTTCCTGATCATTTCGTTTCTTGAGGATTCCGGCTACATGGCTCGGGTATGTCTGCTGATGGACAGTACCATGGAACGGATGGGGCTAAACGGTAAAGCCTTTATTCCTTTTATCATCGGATTTGGCTGTAATGTACCGGCCATCATGGCCGCACGAAGCATTGAACAGCCAAAGGACCGGATGCTGACCACGCTGCTTATGCCACTGATGTCCTGTTCTGCACGACTCCCGGTGTATGCGCTGTTTGCAGCAGTTTTTTTCCCGGGACGGCAAGCCTTTGCTGTGCTGTCGATGTATGTTCTAGGCATTGTCTTTGCGTTGATACTATGTAAAATATTCTCCAGGCTCCTCTTTAAAAATGAGTCCTCTGTCTTCATGATTGAGCTGCCTCCTTATCGGATGCCGCAGATCAAGACCCTGTCCCGCAGCACGTGGGAGAAGGGTAAAGGCTTTCTGCGCAAGGCCGGAACCATCATTCTGGCGGGTTCTGTTATCATCTGGCTGGTCTCCTATGCTGGACCTGGTGGATTCGATGTCGCGATGGATGACAGTTATCTTGCCAAATTCGGCGGTCTGATCGCTCCACTGCTGGCGCCGCTCGGTTTTGGCACATGGCAGGCAGGATCCACACTGGTTCCCGGTTTTTTGGCTAAAGAAGTTGTAGTCTCCACCATGAACATCATCTATCATGCCCCGGATACTACCGGGCTGGAAAACCAGATTTCACAAGTGTTCACACCACTGAGCGCCATCAGCTTCATGATCTTTATTCTGCTCTATATTCCATGTCTGGCTACTGTCGGTGTGATCAAGAAGGAGACAAATTCCTGGAAGTGGACGTTCTTTTCCATGGGCTATTGCCTGGTACTGGCCTACACCGTATCGTTTCTTGTTTTTCAGAGCGGAAGGCTGTTTGGGTGGTCGTAAGCTGAGAGATTTGTCAGATTAATCGAACCGCGAACAGCGGTAGAAGGCGGGGCAAAAAACATGATCAACGTTATCATCATTGGGCTTGTATTCGGCTACTCAGGCTGGATGATCTACCGTCATGTGCAGAAGGGAAAACAAGGCGCTTGTGCCGGCTGTGACAAAGGCAAGACCTGTGCTGCAGCTTCGCTTGACTCCCCGTTCTCCTGTGGGGGAGAAAGCGCCAAAGGCAAACACTGAGCCGTACGGAGGGCTGGTTTCCATTAATATCTTGGTTTAATTAGCTTCGGTCACGGGTATGTTTTTGTTATACACAGACTGCAGACTAGACCGAGGAGGTGCACACGATGGGTGCCAAAAGAACGTTATTTACTACCGCGGCATTAGGAGCTGTATATCTGTTGCGGAATAAAAAGACCAGAGACAAATTGATGGACGGCATTCAATCCGTTGCCGAGCAAATTCGTTCACGAAGACCCGGCAATTGATTTTGGATAGATCCGTTAAGAACGGAACAAAGGCAGTGCTTTCCCGACAAATCGGGAGGCACTGCCTTTTCTATCTGAAGTGAGCTTATTGTACTCCAGCTTACTGATCTAATCTGTTGCGCCGCCCTTTGGCAGCAATGCCTGGCTGAGCAGCCATTCCAGAAGCGTGCGCACCATAACGCCTGATGCCCCCTTAGGATTGATCCCGCGTTCTCTTGCCAAGAACGCCGTTCCGGCAATATCAAGATGCACCCAGGGTAGACCTTCGGCGAAGGTGCCGATAAACAGTCCGGCGGTCGTTGCGCCGCCATATCTTCCCGCACTGCCGCGGATATCCGCTACCTCGCTCTTGAGCATATCCCGAAATTCGGGATATGCCGGAAGCTGCCATATCTTTTCACCGGCACTGTCACCTGCCGCCATAATCTCTTCTAGCAGGGCTTCATTATTCGTTACAGCACCAGTAGCAATATCGCCCAGCGTAGACAGTACAGCCCCTGTCAGGGTTGCCACATCCACAATGCGCTCCGCTCCCCATTCCCTAATGTAGGTGAGCGCGTCTGCCAGTACAATTCGTCCTTCCGCATCTGTATTGAGCACCTCGATGGTTCGTCCGCTGTAGGAGGTGACGATATCACCCGGCTTGAATGCATTTCCTGCCGGCATATTCTCCGCCGAAGGAATCGCCATCACTACATTGATGGGCGGACGCAGACGCCCCAGCGCCTCCATAACGCCCAGTACTGCAGCGGCGCCGCCCATATCACTGATCATGTCCTCCATGCCGGGCGCCCTTTTCAGGGATATCCCTCCTGTGTCGAAGGTGATGCCTTTGCCGACCAGCCCGATGACATTCTCCCACTCCCCCGTGCCCTGATAGCGGATTACGATCATTCGAGGTGGATTAACGCTGCCCTTGCCCACAGCGATTAAACCACCCATACCCTTTCTAGCGATCTCCTGCTCATCCAGTACCTCTGCCGGAAAACCGTATCGTTCTGCTACAGCAATAGCCGCAACGGCCAGATCAGACGGAATCAACAGATTGCCCGGCGTATTCGTCAAGTCACGTGCCAGATTCGTGCCCTCACCAAAGGCTTGCCCTCGTTCAAGCCCTTCTCTCCAACCAGCCGCTCTCTCCTCTTCTGCCTCACCCTCCTGATGGATCAACAGATGATCTATACCGAACTGGGACTGATCCAGCTTATAATGCTTCCGGCGGTAAGCCCCTAGTATAAAGCCTTCGCTCAGCGCTTGTGCAGCCTCCATGCCCGACAACCCTGCTGCGCGCAGAGCGAAGTCCTGCGGCAATTGCAGGATCACTCGCTGCATCTTCAATCTGATCGCTGTACGGACAAGCTGAGCCGCCCACAGCCGTAAGTCTGATTTATCAAGAGGACCAACCCCTACTCCAGTCAAAATGCCCAAAGAACAAGCCGGATGATCTTCCAGCGGTAACGCGTAAGTCTGATTCACCTTACCTTCAAACAATCCCGCCTTGTTCAATCCGTGCAACCGTCTGTCCCATTCTGCGGATACACCGCCATGCTGAGCTTCTGATTCCGAGATCATCAGCACAAGGGCATCGGCCTGTGCGGAATCGGTCAGTTTTCCACTGCTCCATTCAATATTCATTATAGTCCCTCCATCTGTCGTTCCCAGAAGTCTAAGATTTTATTGTAACACAGAACAGGCTGATCTCCTGTAAGGTGAGGGATCTGGGCTCTCAACCTGACAAAATATCAACCTGTCTTTTCCCGCTATGGAACTAATAATTGAAGCAACATACCCTATACAGGTCTACTATTGAATCAGAGGCAGCGAAATTACAAACTGCGTGCCCTCATTCAATCGGCTGTTGACGGAAATGCATCCCCCATGATTTTTAATAATCCGGTCACTAACCGACAGTCCAAGTCCCGTCCCATTCTCCTTGGTGGTGAAGAACGGGCTAAACAACCTGTCCAAGGTGAGGATGTCCATCCCCTTACCGTTGTCGGAAATAAAAATGCGGACCTCTGCGCCCTCTCTCCGTGCGCCGATCTCGATTTTACCCATATCACTGTCCATCCGGTCTGTAATCGCTTCCATTGCATTTTTTATCATATTCAGAACCACCTGCTTCACTTGCTTCACATCCACAGATATGATCAGGTCGTTTTGAAGTTGGTGGAGATTGATCTGGCAGCCCTTCATTAGAGCCTCACTCTCAGTCAAAAGCACAACTTCTTTAAGCAATGCAGACACTGAAATCATTCCGACTTGAGGTACAGAAGGTTTGGAGGAGGTCAGAAATTCATGTATAATATCGTTCGCCCGGTCAATTTCGGCCAGTATAATTCTGGCATACTCTTCTTTGCCGAGTTGGTGCAGGTGTGGACGGAGCAATTGGATAAAGCCGCGGATTGCGGTCAGAGGATTGCGGATCTCATGGGCGATGGACGCTGACAGCTTGCCCAACATAGCAAGATTGTCATTTTGGTAGGCGGTTTGCTCGATCAGCTTGTAATCGGAGATTTCTTTTACCGTAAATAGATAAGAGCCTTTCAGTTGTTCCCCCGAGGATAGAGTAACTCTCCAATAACGGCCGAATTCATCAATATATTCATAACTTGATTTCCCCTTGTAGACCGTCTCACGGTAAGTACGTAGTATTAGCTTCTTCTTGAAGCGGCTTAGCTGAACATGGGCCAGCAGATGAGACATCGTGCATCCAACCAACGAACTACGCGGCAGGTCCAGCATCCCGTACATTTGCTTGTTCACAAAGCTAAGAACTCCCTCTTCGTCAAAAAGCATGATCCCACTGTCAATGTGCTCCAGAACATCCTCAAAAGTCGTGTCCAACATTCCTGATTGAAACGTTCTTGCCGTTAAATGCAAGCTTTCTTGAAATTGGCTTATCACGATACGAAGTTCCCCCTTCTACTGCAAATGACGAAGCGCTCAACGACATCAAATGACTATGTATTTGAGTATATGACGAAGACGCCAGAACATTCGGTAATCGTTCTTTATTATCCAACCGTTTCAACTATATTCCAATCATATCCAAGTAGAGAAGACAACGCAATCAGAGAAACTGTCGAATAGTAAAAATAATCATAAAATGATACATAAGACATAGTATTTTTCTCAATAAAGTTAAATTTAGTCCCGAAGCAGCATAATGAAAGGGTACACACGTTCCTGATTTTACATTAATAACGACATACAGAGCGATTTTGACATAAAAAAGAACCTCTACAGCAGCAGAGGCTCTTTTTCATGAAATAGCAACTTGTCGTTCTATGCTTTTTGCTGAAGACGGTGACGACGCTGGCTCATAACTGCCAGTCGCTTCTTCAATTCACGTTCCCATTTGGCATCCTGAATCTGCTTGGCAAAAGCAAGCAGGTCAAGCGCCATGTCAATTTGACTGCGGACAATCGCCAGCGGGTCCTCACTCTCGACATTCACGACATTCTCGAAGACCGCTTCATCGTCCTCCATGACGTAATCCTGGAAATCCACATCCGTTACACCATCGCCATGCGCATATTCCGCAAGAATTTCATATTCATTCTCAACCTTGTAATGTACCTCAACCCGGTGGCACACCGGGCAAAAAAGCAGGGGAACATTATGGACTTGCGTGCGATAATGTTTTAGGGTTCCCGTTGTTCCTACCATACTCGCTCCACAGCAAAAGCTCATGATTGTTCACCCTCCTTGGATGATCCGATATTTGTGAATTACGTATTATTGTATTGTATTACGCTTCTTTTATAAAAATACAAACGATTTGGAGCAAAAAACCCCCTTGTCGGGAAAAATCCCGCAAGGAGGTCCTTGTCAGCTATCAAAGATCACAATGCTGAATGAACGGATTACAAGTTCTTGTCGCCTGGTTTCCAGTTCATTGCGCACAATCCGCCGGATTGCAGTGCTTGAAGCACACGAAGCGTTTCTTCCACGCTGCGGCCTACATCATTGTGGTTAACAACTTGATATTTCAGTTCGCCTTCAGGATCGATGATGAACAGACCACGCAGAGCGATACCTTCTTCTTCGATCAGGATGCCGTAATCTTTGGCAACCTTCTTCGTAAGGTCAGCTGCAAGCGGGAAGTTCAATTGGCCAAGGCCATTGGAATCCTTAGGTGTGTTGATCCATGCTTTGTGGCTGTGGATCGAGTCAGTGCTGGCACCCAAAATTTCAGTGTCAAGCGCCGCAAATTGAGCAGCAGCATCGCTAAGAGCTGTGATCTCAGTTGGGCATACAAATGTGAAATCTAGTGGATAAAAGAAGAATACAAGCCATTTACCACGATAATCGGACAAGCTAACCTTTCCGAAATCCTTACCATCACCCGATACAGTCTCCAAAGTGAAATCCGGAGCCGGTTTACCTACCAAACGTTCTGCCATTGCTTATTCCTCCCTTGATTATGTAAGAAAAACAACAAGTCTGCATGATTTCCGAAGAAAATCAGGAAGCCGGTGTCTTTCTTGAATTTTGATGGACAGTTACTGTCTTACTGCTACATACCAAATGGTATCATCGCACAAAATCAAAGTCAATATTACATTCATTATTTTTTTATAATAATTATAATTAAGCAACTTTTTGTGACGTTTCAGTACATGCTTCCCGATTCAAAATGAGATCAGCGACGGGTTGGTAACGATTCTTTAGGCTTTGCGGATAGCCGCTGCAATCAGGTCGCCCATCTGCGTGGTGCTGATCGCTTGGCTCTTATCTACAGCGATATCGCTTGTACGGTGACCCGTATCCAGCACTTCCGCTACTGCCGCTTCAATGGCATCCGCTGCATCTTCATAACCGAAGGTCAGGCGGAACATCAAGCCCAGGGACAGAATGGTCGCAATTGGATTGGCAAGACCTTGGCCTGCGATATCAGGCGCGGAGCCATGTACCGGTTCGTAGAGGCCGTAGCTGCCTTCGCCCATGGAAGCGGAAGCCAACATTCCGATGGAACCTGTCAGCATAGCTGCTTCATCACTCAGGATATCTCCGAACATGTTCTCAGTAACGATAACGTCGAAGCTCGACGGACGACGCAGAAGCTGCATCGCGCAGTTATCTACCAGTACATGCTCCAGCTCGATGTCCGGGTATTCAGGAGCCACTCTGTTTACAACCTCACGCCACAGGCGCGAAGTCTCAAGAACGTTGGCTTTATCTACACTGGCCAGCTTCTTGCGGCGTTTGCCGGCAATTTCGAACGCCTGGCGTACGATGCGCTCAACTTCTGTAACATTGTATACGCAGGTATCCACTGCTTCTTCGCCATGCTCACCTTGACGGCGAAGCTTGTCCCCGAAGTAAATGCCGCCTGTCAGCTCGCGCACAACCATGAGGTCTGTGCCTTCCAGCACTTCCGGTTTCAATGTGGACGCATCCTTCAGACAATCAAAAACGTTAGCCGGACGCAAATTGGAGAACAATCCAAGGGCTTTGCGAATACCCAGCAGACCTGTTTCCGGGCGCAGCTCTTTCGGGTTGTTATCCCACTTCGGTCCGCCTACAGCACCGAGCAATACAGCATCTGCACTGCGACAGATTTGCAGTGTATCTTCTGGAAGCGGTGTGCCTCTCTCGTCAATGGCGATGCCGCCGAATAGCGCATGCTCCGTTTCAAACTTGTAGCCGAACACTTCTTCTGTTACCTTCAATACTTTTTCCGCTTCAGCCACAACCTCAGGTCCGATTCCATCCCCTGCGATTACCGCAATCTTCTTAACCTCGCTCATTCCAGTCACTCCTCAAGTGGTCTGCAGTCACACAGACATAGTTCTTCTTTCTATTGTTGTATCATAACGGACAGTAAACAACAAAGATATAAATTCTATTGAGCTTATAGGTATATCCTATAGGGTTACTCTTTTCAAATATATAAAGATTAACTTAAGATCCTAACGTAAGACTCGGTCGTCACTACGGTGGAATGTTTGGACTTTTGGCCGCTGTTGTCTCCAGGTTTCTTTCCATTGTACTTATATAGAAAGATTTACTACTAGATTTTACTTTACCTGTTGAGCCGTTTCAGCTTCATAGTCCGTCGCCATTCCTTGATCGGTTGTTGCCAATCGTCTTGTCATAAATGTACAGATCAAGTGCTGTTATACCTCTGCGGGCAAGCTTCACAAAGAGTACAAAGGCATACAGACCCATTCCAAGCGTAGCCAGCCATAGCAACACACCGAATACACTTAGTCCATTTAATAAAAATAATCCTCCCGATGTACTCGACATTTCAACTCCCCCTTTGAAGTAAAATTTCTATGAATATCATGACTGTACTCGATCTGTAACAATTTGTAAATGAGCTTCATTATTGTTAGTTTCACAGCTCAATGGGTATAACATAGCTCATGTATAAATGTTCCCTCATACATTTGCTCTTGACCCAGAAGTTGGTTACACTTAATAAGTAAAAGAAAAAGCAACCGGTTTCGTCCTATTTCAAAATCATTGAGGGAGTGATTACACCGTGCAATACGCTAAACTTGGTAAATCAGGACTGAAGGTTAGCCGCCTCTGTCTGGGAACAATGAATTTTGGCCCGTCTACCGATGAAAAAGAAGCATTCCGGATCATGGACGCCGCGCTGGATGCAGGAGTCAACTTTTTTGATACCGCTAACATTTATGGATGGGGCGAAAACTCCGGCCTGACAGAGACCATTATCGGCCGCTGGTTCAAGCAAGGTGGAGGACGCCGTGAGAAGGTTGTCCTGGCGACCAAAGCCTATGGCTCCATGAGCGACAAGCTGGACGGTCCTAATGATGAAGCTGGCCTCTCCGCCTACAAAATCCGCCGTCATCTGGAAGGCTCCCTGAAGCGTCTTCAGACCGATCACATCGAGCTGTACCAGATGCACCATGTGGATCGCAGCGTGTCCTGGGACGAGCTGTGGGGTGCCTTTGAGCTGGCTGTGAGCCAGGGTAAAATCGATTATGTCGGCTCCAGCAACTTTGCTGGCTGGGACATCGCTGTGGCCCAACAGGAAGCTAAGGCCCGCGGATTCCTGGGGCTTGTCTCCGAGCAGCATAAATACAGCCTTACCTGCCGCCTGCCGGAGCTTGAGGTACTGCCAGCTTCGCAAAGTCTTGGCCTTGGGATCATCCCTTGGAGCCCGCTGGACGGCGGCCTGCTAGGACGCAACGCCCTTAAGAAGATTGAAGGCAGCCGCAGTGGTGGCAATACGGAGCGCGTAGAGCAATACAAGAGCCAGCTTGAGGCATTTGCCGGGCTGAGCCAAGAACTGGGTGAGCCACAAGACAATATTGCCCTGGCTTGGCTACTGGCCAATCCGGCGGTCACCGCACCGATCATTGGACCGCGCACGCTGGAGCAGTTCGAAAGCGCACTGCGCAGCCTGGAAATCGTACTGGACGAGTCCGTACTGAAACGTCTCGACGAAATCTTCCCTGGTCCGGGCGGGGAAGCTCCGAAAGCCTACGCCTGGTAATCCCCAGTAAGACTGATAATACATGGTAAGACCAGAAAGCTGTACGGTAAGCAATGAATCTGATCGCATTTTAACTCGATATCTGTAAGCAGAACTACAATCAACAAAGGGAGCTGTCTCTCCCCGGTCTTGTGCCGGTAGGGACAGCTCCCTTTAACATTGGCTCTACTATTCTGTTGTATCTGCGGTGATACCACCATTGCTTGTAGAGATAGTAACTTTATAAGTACCTTTGCCGACTTTAGCCGTGCCGCTGGTATCGCTGCTGCGTTCCCAATTCACATTGCCTTTAAGTGAACTGTTACTGGTGTCCGCGGAGATAGTGGCATCAGTAGCTTCTGGTATTCCCATGACAACGGAGCCATTGCTCGTTGTCAGTCTCCAATCCCCGGTTACCCCGGAGTTTACCGTTATTTTGCCGTTGCTGCTCTTGGCAGTCAGGGCTCCATCCACTTTATCAAGCGTCATCGATCCGTTGGAGCTGGCCAAATCTACTTCGCCCTGAATATTTTTCACCGTAATCGATCCGTTACTGGAATGGGCTGTCAAGCCGCCAGCAATATCATGCAGGTTCATCGCCCCGTTGGAGGTATCCACCGTCAAACCAGACTGAAGTCCGAATGCCTCAATAGAGCCGTCGCTGGTGATCACTTCTACGGACAGATTCTGCGGCACACTCACATTCAGATAGGGGCCTTTGCTATAGAAGCCAAACTGTATATTGGAAAGCCAGTTATTGTTGCCAGCCAGCCTAAGAACCAATGTATCCCCTTGGGTTGTGATCTCCCATTTTTTGTCCAGGTTACTCTTCGCTTCACTTTCTGAATCACCGGGAAGCAGCAGGCTTCCCTCATATTGAACCTCGGCCTTCTCTGCTTCTCCCTTTACGGTTACTTTGCCATTCGGCAGCTCTATCCTGACCGCCTTGACCTCAGAGCCCGCCTCTGCCGTTCCGCTCATCGCAACCAACTGGTTATTGCCGAACAATCCACCCAGCGAACCTCCAGCATAAAGAGACTGACCTCCGCTTGCAGCAACGAGAAGAATGATTAAAACAATAGCCCACCCGCTTACACGGCTCTTGGCATCTGAGCGGATAAAGAGTCTAAGCAGCATCTCCAGACCGAACAGAATCAGCAAGGCGGGCCATAAAAAGCCCAAGGCAGCGTAGCTCAACATACCATACTGGGCCAACGCAATAATAGCGCCAACCGCGATACAGCCGATCGCTGCGGTGAAACTTCCGATTTTCCATCTACTCATTGACACAACTCCCCGTTTCTTAGGCTCTTGTATTACTCTTGAGCAATTTCAGCCCGTAGCCAATCAGCACCAGCGAGAGTAGAATCGTGCCGAAATTGATCTCTGACAGAATGTCCCACAGTCCTGGAAACGCTGTAATCATCAGTAGCAGAATGCCGCCAACAACACAGCCAATCCCTACCCAGGCCGGGTTCATATCATCCTGCGGGTATCCCGGCATTGAATGCAGATCCATCGTCCACGGAGCGCCGAAGGCATCCGGCTGGAACATCATTCGTTCATGCTCTGCTGCTGCAATCTTCATCCAAGCGGCTTTTTGCAGCGCATCAAATAACTGATAGAACCATAATGCCGCCAAGGCGAATGGAAAAATCATCGGTTCAGACGGAATGCAGATGATGCAGATGGATGCTCCGATCATAAACTGCAGGCCCTGTTTTTTGAACCCTAGGTAAAGGTGACCGACCCCTGGAACCATCGCCAGAAAAAAGGTAAGCCAGCGTCTCTTTCTAATCATACAATATCCTCCCATAATTTGTAATGTACTAATCTTAGTGATTGCAGATCATTCGTTATTTATTGGCTCTGAACCATGAATTCACCGAGGTTGACACATGCCCGTTGATCTCCGTGATTCCGTAAGCCAAATTCTCAAAGACACCGAGCTGGAGCAGCAGGAACGTCAAGCAGGCCGCAAGACCATAGTGCATCCAAGAAGTTTTGGGCGCGAACCGTCGTCTTGCGAGCGTTCCTGTAATCGTACGCTCTCTTCGCTCGGCTTCTAGCGATTCAATATGAGCCATCACATCTGTTTTCAAATCTGGATACTCCATGGGCTCCTCTGTACCCGGCAGCCAGGCTTCCATATCGGTCCACAAAGCTGACATTTCCCTGGCTTCTTCCAGCCACTGGGCACAATCGGGACAGGACTCGATATGCAACCTGATGCTCAGCTCCATCTCAGGAGACAGCTGACCGTCTATATAATGCGGCATCCATTCTTTAACTGTTGCACAATTCATCGCCATTCCTCCCCTTGTTTGCGCATCATCTGTCTGGCACGATACAGCTGTGATTCCACTGTTTTGACGGAAACACCCCGCTGCTCGGCAATTTCCTGATAGGAGTGTCGCTGAAAATAGTAGAGCTGCACAACCGACCGGTACGGTTCCGCTAGGCTGTTCAAATTCTCATCCAGTTCAGCAGATGCTTCTTTACGAAGCGCTGCGTGCTCTGGTGTCTGCGACGTCACCCAATCATTCTCTGTGTACTCAGCCATACTGCGGTGCCGCCACTCCCTGTCGTTAGCCCGTTTCCAGTCCAGACAGGTTCTGTAAGCAATTCTGTATAGCCAAGTGGAGAAGGAGGATTGTCCCCGAAAGGAGGGGAGCGCTTTGTAGGCTTTGATGAAAACCTCCTGGGCCATATCCTTGGCGGACTCGGCTTCTCCTGTAATCTTAATACATACTCTGTACACCATGCCCTGATAACGTTCCACCAAATGTCCAAACATTTGATGTTCGCCTCTCAGCACAGCGGATATCCACTCCGCCTCTTCCAGTTGTCTCCCCTCCTCCTGCTTCTTTTAGTTAGACGCCCGGCAGCGCGGTTTCCCTGCAATCTTTTCACATTATTTTTTAATTTGGGACCAAACAACTGGCTTCTTCCAATCATCTATAGAACAAGTCATTACCATTATAGAGGGAATGATGCCTTTTTTGTCGAATTAAAGCTTCAGTCTCCTGAATACTGAATTTTTTTTGAGTGGGAACTTGAACTTGTGGTCGCTTATTTGTACATTGAGAAGGAACGATTCTTACTAACGGATAGGGAAAGTATGGAAATTGCATGTCAGCTTTGCGTTTTTTGTGCAGGTAGCAGACAGAAACTCCATTAACAACGAACTCTTTTATATACGGAAATTGAATCTAATTCAGTAGTACTGTCTTGCAAGATAAAACTAAGTCTGAGTGGTGGGATAGTAATGATCCAGGCAATACTAGTGGACGATGAGCGGCTGGCCTTGATGAAATTGGAGCATATGCTTAAAGAACTAGGAACAGTGAATGTAGTGGCCACATATACGGACCCTGTGGAAGCGGTCAAAGAAGCCGGAAAATGGAATGCGGACGTTATTTTTCTGGATATTGATATGCCGGAGATGAACGGCCTGCAGGCTGCAGAAATCATGCATGAGCATACCCCTGAGGCTGATATTGTATTTGTGACAGCTTACAACAATTATGCCTTGGAAGCATTTGAAGTCAACGCATTGGACTATGTACTGAAGCCAGTTATCCGTGACCGGCTTTTAAAGACAATAAGTCGTTTGGAGGAACGTACACAACGAGTGACCAAGCAGGTAATTCCCTCGGATACGCTCATGGTCCGCTGCTTTCCTTCTCTGCGTTTTGAACGGGGAGGCGTACCCCTGAACACAATTCGCTGGCGGACCAACAAGGCACAGGAACTGTTCGCTCTTCTGCTCCATAACCGTAACCGTTTTGTTAGTAAAGATACGCTGATAGATATGCTGTGGCCCGACTTTAATCTTAAAAAAGCTTCAACCCATCTCTATACTACAATCTATCAAGTTAGGCAATGCTTGAGGCAGGCCGGTATCGAGCTGCTGATTAACAATGTCAGTGGTGGTGAGGGCTATACCCTGGAGAGCGGTTCGATGCTAATTGATTCCGTCCAGTGGGAAAACGGTATTCTTACGCTTGATCCCATCGACGATAGCAATTTCAATGATCATCAACGGTTGTTCGATCTTTATTCTGGAGATTATTATGGGGACTACGATTATCTCTGGGCGGAAAGCGAACGACAGCGGCTTCGGACTATTTGGTTGCATCATGCCATTGGGACCGCCGATTACTATATTGGCAGTGGGCGAATTCCTGAAGCTGTGACCGTCTACCAACGGATTGTCCAGCTTCAGCCCTATTTTGAACAAGGACATCTGGGGCTGATGAAGGTCTATGACAGTATTGGAGAACGTTTTGCGGTGGAGGAGCAATACAAAGCTCTCAATGAACTGCTAAAGGATGATCTCAGCACCGAAATGCCGTCCAATATTGAACGCTGGTATTCCGACTGGAAGCTACACAACCTGAAACAGTTGTAGAGAAAACGAACTGATGCTGATTCCGGTCCTATACAAAGAAGCGAGCCTATCTCCGTTTCATCTGGAGATGGGCTCGCTTTTCCTTTAATCTAGACCTTTTTAATATCTCACGCAGTTCTTATCTCTATTCCTGTTTGCCGCCTCTTCTGAATCTTCTGCTGAGTACATAGCCGAGAATAATCAGAGATCCACCAACCAGGTAGATCGGAAGCGGGCTGTCTTCGCCAGTCTTCGGCAATACGCTAGGCTTTCCATCTTTGCCTTTACTATTACCATTACCATCTGGCTCTCCTGTTACCGTACCCTTTGGTACTTCTTCAACATCAATTTCGATGACGATCTCTTCTTCATTTCCGTCTTTATCGGTCACGATGATCGTGAATTTGTCTTTTCCGATAAAGCCTGGATCCGGTGTATAAACCCACTTGCCGTTTGGCTTCAGGGTAACCTTACCATGTGCCGGTTTATCACCTACACTTGGCACACCTCCAAGCGGAATTTCGCCTTCAATCGGCACTTCTTCAGTCGTTGTCTCTTGCTTCACAGGCGGTGTTACCTGCGGGACTGGTGTTGCCGGAGTTGTCGGTTGAGCAGGTGTTGTTGTTGGTCCTGCACTTGGTACAACTGTCGGCGTTGCCGGTGGTGTTGCCGATGGTGTCGCCGGTGGTGTTGCCGATGGTGTCGCCGATGGTGTTACTGAAGCACCCGGTGACGGCCATGGCGTTGGTGTAACAATGACTCCTGGTACAGGAGTAGGCGTTGCTACCGGCTCAAATGTCGATGTCGGCGGCGAGGTCGGTACTGGTGTTGCTGTCGGCGCGGCCGAAGGTGTAGCCGTTGGTTCTTCAGTCGGCGGCGCTACCGTTGGCGACGCGCTAGTCTCAGGCGTAGCCGAAGCTGTTGGCGTCGGTGTTGCTACCGGCGTTGGTGTTGGTGTTGGTGTTGCTACCGGTGTTGGCGTCGGTGTTGGTGTTGCTACCGGCGTTGGCGTCGGTGTTGGTGTTGCTACCGGCGTTGGCGTCGGTGTTGGTGTTGCTACCGGTGTTGGCGTCGGTGTCGGTGTTGCTACCGGTGTTGGCGTCGGTGTCGGTGTTGCTACCGGCGTTGGCGTCGGTGTTGGTGTTGCTACCGGCGTTGGCGTCGGTGTCGGTGTTGCTACCGGTGTTGGCGTCGGTGTCGGTGTTGCTACCGGCGTTGGCGTCGGTGTTGGTGCTACCGTCGGCGTTGGTGTTGGTGTTACCGTCGGTGTCGGTGTTGGTGCTACCGTCGGCGTTGGTGTTGGTGCTACCGTCGGCGTTGGTGTTGGTGCTACCGTTGGCGTCGGTGTTGGTGCTACCGTCGGCGTCGGTGTTGGTGCTACCGTCGGTGTCGGTGTTGGTGCTACCGTCGGCGTCGGTGTTGGTGCTACCGTCGGCGTCGGTGTTGGTTCCACCGTTGGCGTCGGTGTTGGTTCCACTGTCGGTGTCGGTGTTACTACCGGCGTTGGTGACGGTGTTGCTGTGGGCGTTGGTGTCGCCGTCGGTATCAGCTTATTAGATACCTGTTTCTTTAATTCTTGTGATGGATCAATGGTTACATTGATGCGAGAAGTATCCAGCACGTAACCTGTAGGCGCCTTTATTTCTTTAAGCGTGTACTCTCCGCCCTTTAATTTAGTGAAAACAATCTCACCATCACTATTGGTAGTATCTCTACCAACTAATTGATCATTTGAATCGTACAACTCAAATTCCGCGCCTTCCAGTTTTATAGACGTGTCTTCATCTGCTACTTTTATAATTCTTAATGACCCATTGAAATCATTTTTAAGAGTTAATGCAATAGCAGTTGAAGAGTTGATCGTCACTGGATGCTCTGTTGGATCCAAGGCGTATCCCGCTGGGGCTTTTGTTTCTTTTAACACATATTTCCCTGCTCTGAGATCCTTGAATTCCAGGATACCATTTGAATCCGTCTTTTCTTCTTTCTTCTCTGTCTGCTGAGTACCAGCCAGACGGAACAGCGCAAATTCCGCATCCTTCAGCTTCTCAGTATCGTCAGCATTGGTTTTTGTGACTACGAGAGAGCCCCTAACCCCGCTTCCCGATCCGGAAGTATCGATAATACGAATATCATTTTTGCTCGTAAACGGTTTTTTAATTTCATTTTTTCCTTCAGCACTGAAATCTACTTGATTGTTAACTATGACGTTATTTCCGACTGCTGTTACGATAGAATTATACTCCAGGATATAGGCCTCTTTGATCGGGTTCTTTAACTCGAGCGTAAAAGTCTCTCCAGTTTGATCTGAACTGATTTCCAACGTATAGTCCACATCGCGAGTTAATTTATCATTAGTCTTTGTTACAGTACCGTTCTTAGATACTGTAGTCTTGAAGAGCTTGAAGCTATCCGGGAGCAGAATCTGATTCGGAGTAGGGGTATCAACGATTTTAACCTTATTGATATCGGACTGGTTAGCATTAATCGTGATGCTCCAATTCATTTGAGTCTGGTCATTGGTATCCTGAGTACCAGTTTTGCTGATATATTCGCCACCCTTTGGAACATCAAGCTTTTTCTCTAGTGGCTTGGATACATCATTACCCTCTTTATCCTTGAGAGTTGCAATATTTTTTACCTCGGATTGATTGATATCCTCATTCACAAATTCCGTATCAAAAACAACGTAAAAAGCGTAGTCAACTGCATTGTTGAATTTTACTCTTAATATTGCAGGAGCATCAGGATCATCAGGATCATCTGATACAACCGACTGAGCATATTCACTGGCATCAATTAGATCCTCATTTTTCGGATTGCTTGGATTCCCATTAGCACCATAGCTCAACTTGTATACTTTTAAGCTATTGTCAACATACTTCTGACCGTCAGGAATGGGGTCTTCGAGTACTGCACCAGCGGCAAGATTTCTCTTGTTATAATTCGCACCGACGGTCCAGGTAATCTTCTTGGTGGTCGCGTCATAATCTCCGTTTTTAAACCCATTGTTCTTCACTTCATTACGCGGAGAAAATTTATCCCATACATCCCCCTTTTTTTGCTCTTTTCCATCTGTATCTTTCCACACAAGATTAGCCACATTGTAAAATTCAGTTTCTCCGGCTCTCAGCTTGTAAGAATCAAAAGAAGTAGTGTAAGTAATTGTGATCGGCTCAGTGATCGGATTATTAAATTCGATTTTGAATCCATCTTTTTCCTTATAATCTGAGTTGCCAACAGGAGTAATACTGTAACCCGTACCTTCTACTCCTTGGCTTGGCGAAATCTGTAGATCTCCAAGGTATTTCAAGCCCCCGCGATCAAAAACATCGGTCAGAACCACTTCATTCATGGTTCTTTTATCTTCATTGATTTTGATCGTCCATTTCACAGTCTTGGCATCATAGTCTACGTCTCCACGTTTCTTGGAGAGAACACGCTGGCCAATGCCTTTTTGGTCGCCTGCAGAATTATTATCACCATAGGTAACATCGTTATGAATGGTTTCATCATTAATTACCCGATCCGCTACTTTGGTTTTGTACACGATACGATAAGCCGAGTTGATGTCATTACTGAATTCAAGTTTGAACCCGTTCTTATTGTTTTTGTCTGTCAGGTCAGATAATGTGTAGTCCGTACCCGAGACCAATTCACCATCATCGGTGCCCTTTCCATCCTGATCCAGCTTTACTTTATAGACATGGAAAGAATCTTTATCAAGCACCTGTGACTTGTTGAAATAGTCATTCAATACAGCATCATCTTTTAGAATCGTTTTTTCATTGTAATTAAAACGAATTTCCCATGGGATGGTTTCTGTAACAGGATCATAGTTGCCAGTAGCACTCTTCTCCAATGTTTTTCCACGGTCTACTGGAACTACGTCAGAAGAATCTTTAGATACTCCATCGCCTGTCAATTTAGCTGTATTACGGTAAGATAATCCTGCTGAATCCGTAATTTTGGTAGAAAACTTAATGCGGTAAGCTTCTTTGATCGGATTGGCAGCAAACTTCAGGTTCAATTTCGATGCATCACTGCCGGTCGTATCAAATTCTCCTGCATTAAGGGCTCCATTTTCAGTTGCTTCCCCTTTGACATTAACATCCAACTTATAAACAGAAATGGAGTTAAGATCAAGCTCCAGCCCCTGCTCCAGAATATCCGTTACAATTGCATTATGAATTTCATCTAGTGACGTATTGACGTCAACCGACCACTCAATGCGTTCCGGATTATACTTTTGCGGTTTGGGCGTTCCTTCCTTTTTAATACTAGTGCCGCCCTTTGGCTTAAGGTGAAGGACAAATGAGTTATTAGCATCTCCAGCAATTGGGAAAGGAATCACCTGCTGCGTAGATCCGCTAATTCGGGTAGAACTCAAGATTGATTCAATGTTAAATGTTCCTTTAACATCAAAGAGACCTTCAATATTTTTATTAAAGGTAAGAACTACTTTATTATCAGGGCCTACATTATAGGTCCCGATGCCATCTGGAAACTCATCGTACACTAAGGTCCCACTATAGCCCCGATCGATTAGAAATACATTTGGGAGTGTAAATGTATAAGTCGATCCTTCACCATACTTGCTTGCCCCATCCGGTCCAGCCGGTAATTCGTAAGTCAAGTTTAGCTTCGTTGTTGAGTCCAGCTTATACACATTATCTGTCACAACCTGGCCATTTTCATAGACTGCCAAAGTCACATTGGTGATAATGTTTTCGCTGATTTCATTGGACGGGTCTGCACTCGCACGTGCGCTAAATCCAAAAGAATTAAAAAACTGTGTAAAAAGAAGAAGAAGTGTCAACCAAATTCCTGCATTCTTTCTTTTCATGAACTAGATAGCCTCCCTTTCTCGTAGTGTCATCTCCCAAATACGATCTGCACCTTCTTAACGCTGCTCCTATCCAACTCGCTGATTCCATCTCCCCCCAAACAAATTTGAATTATTGTAGGTTTTTAAGCTTTTGACAGTCTACATTTCACTTTAATTCAGCCAGCTAAACATTTTCTGAACAAAACGTCCCAAGCCCAAATCCTCATGTTACGCAACAAAAAAAGCCGTCCTGACCATAGACAAATGTCTATAGCCAAAACGGCTTTCATCAAACAATCCAATGCATGCACATTGTATTCAATTTACAGAGTAGCGTGATCACGCTGCGTATAGGTTTTACGCTTCTCGATCAGCTTGTTAAGCGCATCCAGATAAGCCCGGGCGCTGGCTTCCAGAATATCGGTGCTGAGACCTCTACCCTGTGCTGCAACTATGCCCTGTGTCAATACCACATGAACCTCACCCTGCGCATCTTTACCCCGGCTGACGGATTTAATGGAATAATCACTCAAGGTGACTTCCTCGCCTGTAGCCGAATCAATGGCATTGTAGATAGCATCTACCGAACCGTTTCCTTCAGCAGAAGCAGTAATCGGCTGCTCCTCAGGACCGTTGATAACGACCTTGGCTGTTGGTGTGGCTTCATTACCATAAGTGACATAAATCGTCTGCAGACGGAACACTTCAGGAGTCTTGACAAGCTTCTCTTCAATCAGTGCCAAAATGTCCTCGTCGGACACTTCCTTCTTCTTATCCGCAAGATCCTTGAACTTAGCAAATGCAGTGTTCAAATCTTCATCCGGCAGATCATAGCCAAGATCACTCAGCTTATCACGGAAGGCATGACGGCCGGAGTGCTTGCCGAGCACAAGCTTGCTTTCCTTCAAACCGATGGTCTCCGGAGTCATGATCTCGTAAGTCGTCTTCTCCTTCAGCATACCATCCTGATGAATGCCCGATTCATGGGCGAATGCATTCGCACCTACAATCGCTTTGTTCCCTGGAACGACCATACCGGTCAATTTGCTAACCAAACGACTGGTACGGGATATCTCCGATAGTACAAGGGAAGTCTTCGCTCCGAAGAATTCGCTCCGCGTCTCCAGAGCAAGCGCCACCTCTTCGATAGCAGTATTCCCGGCGCGTTCGCCGATACCGTTGATCGTACCCTCAATCTGGTCTGCACCATTCTGGATCGCCGCAAGGGTATTCGCCGTAGCCATGCCAAGGTCGTTATGGCAATGCGCGCTGAGCTGCACCCGCTCGATGTCAGGCACATTTTCTTTCAGATACTTGAAGATCGCTCCGTATTCCGAAGGGTTCAAATAACCCACCGTATCCGGGATGTTGACCACATTCGCTCCTTCACGGACGGCCATGCCAACCACTTCTGCCAGAAAATCATATTCAGTACGGCCAGCATCCTCAAGAGAGAACTCCAGCTTGGAAAAATGTTTCTTAGCATAACGGATCGCTGACTGGGCTGTTTCCAGCACCTGAGCCTTATCCATCCGCAGCTTATGCTTCCGGTGAATGGGCGAAGTTGCGAGGAAAATGTGAATGCAAGGATCTTGTGCGCCTTGCAAAGCCTCTTTAACTGCATCAATATCCGCTTCTCTTGAACGGGACAACCCGATTACCGTCGCATTCTTGACAGCTCTGGCTACCGCGTTGACTGCCGCCAGATCACCCGGCGAGGCAGCTGGAAATCCCGCTTCCATGCGGTCAATCCCAAGCTTTTCAAGCTGATGGGCGATTTCCACTTTTTCAAGCGTGTTCAGGTTCACACCCGGCGACTGCTCTCCATCGCGCAGTGTCGTATCGAACACATAAATTTTCCGCATGCGGAGCACCTCCTGAAAATTGGGCTAAAACCCTCAAATGCGGCTCGTTGGTGAACGGCCGCATCTGGGGATTACCATATAGATTTCAATGTTACCTTATTTATATGTGCTTATTTCTTGATCCAGTGCATCATTTCACGCAATTGACCGCCAACTACTTCTACCGGGTGAGCAGCTTCGTTGCGGCGAGTTGCTGTCAAGAAAGCATTACCGGATTGGTTCTCCAAGATAAAGTCGCGAGCAAATTTACCTTGTTGGATATCGGTAAGTACAGCCTTCATTGCTTTCTTAGTGTCTTCAGTAACAATACGAGGACCAGTTACATAGTCACCGTATTCAGCTGTGTTACTGATGGAATCGCGCATGCTAGCCAATCCGCCTTCATATACAAGGTCAACGATCAGCTTCAACTCGTGCAAGCACTCGAAGTAAGCCATCTCAGGAGCATAACCTGCTTCAGTCAATGTTTCGAAACCTGCTTTGATCAGTGCGGATACACCACCGCAAAGGACAGCTTGCTCACCGAACAAGTCAGTTTCGGTTTCTTCACGGAAGGAAGTTTGGATTACTCCGGCACGAGTACAACCGATACCTTTCGCATAAGCCAGACCGATTTCTTTTGCTTGTCCAGTTGCATCTTGCTCAATTGCGATCAGTCCAGGAACTCCGAAGCCTTCTACATATGTGCGGCGAACCATGTGTCCAGGGGATTTCGGTGCCACGAGCAGCACGTCAGCATCCTTAGGTGCTACGATTTGGCCAAAATGTACGTTAAAGCCGTGGGAGAACATCAGCGCTGCGCCTTTTTTGAGGTTAGGCTCGATGTCATTCTTATATACGGACGCCTGTGTTTCATCCGGCATCAGAATTTGCACTACATCAGCACGGGATACTGCTTCTGCTACGGACAATACTTCAAAGCCGTCATTTTTAGCTGTGTTGAAGGATTTGCCTTCACGCAGGCCGATGACAACCTGAAGACCACTATCACGAAGGTTTTGTGCTTGGGCATGCCCTTGGCTACCATAACCGATTACCGCAATTGTCTTCCCTTTTAATACGCTAAGTTCTGCATCCTGTTCATAGTACGTTGTCACTGCCATTGTCAATATCCTCCTTTAAATTGGACCCATCGTAAAGAGCGGGTGCTTCAAGAGCATCTGGCTGAAGGAATCCTTAAGCTGCTCCTCAAGCCCCCGCTCTTTAGCGGGCATGTCATTTTTTCATAATCTCGTTATACCGTTATATCACATCTCGTTAAAGCAACCAAGCAGTAATTCGCTAAAGCCGTAAAATACAACCTTTAGGCGTTGCCGCGAACCATGGCTGTAACCCCTGTACGCGACAGTTCTTTAATGCCGTAAGGCTTGAGCAGCTCAATCATGGCATCGATTTTATCGGTGTCTCCAACGACCTGTACAAGTAGACTAGTGCTACCGATATCAATAACAGCAGCCCGGAAAGTCTCCACCACGCCCATGATTTCCGGACGCTCCGACGGCTCTGCCTTCACCTTAATCAAGGCAAGCTCTCTCGCCACCATTGGTTTGGAGCTGAGGTCCACAACCTTGATGACATCGATCAGCTTGTAAAGCTGCTTCTCGATCTGTTCCAGGGTGCTGGCGTCACCCCAGGTAACGATAACCATCCGGGAAAGTCCTTCTTCTTCAGACTGCCCCACAGTAATACTCTCAATATTATAGCCCCGGCGTCCGAACAAACCGGATACCCGCTGCAGCACACCTGGCTGGTCATTCACAAGCACAGCAATCGTATGTTTCATCACAGTTATTCATCCCCCATCAGCATTTGATCGATGGTTGAGCCTTGGGTAACCATTGGATAGACATTCTCGTCCTTAGGAACAACGAATTCTACCAATACTGGACCCGGTGTTTCCATCGCTTCCTGCCATGCCGCTCTTGCTTCTTCTTTGTTGGTGGCTCTAAGACCTTTTACACCATACGCTTCAGCCAGCTTGACGAAGTTCGGGCTGCCTGCCAGATCTGTATAGCTGTAACGCTTCTCATAGATGAGGTTCTGCCATTGACGAACCATGCCGAGCACTTCATTATTGATTACTACAATTTTGACCGGTATATTGTGAATGGCGCAAATCGCAAGTTCCTGAGAACACATTTGCATGCCGCCGTCTCCGTTAATGGATACTACTAACCGTTCCGGGTGCGCCATTTGCGCGCCGATTGCGGATGGGAATCCAAAGCCCATCGTTCCAAGACCGCCAGAGGTGATCCATGAACGTGGATGATTGAACTTGTAGTACTGTGCCGCCCACATTTGGTGTTGACCAACGTCTGTCGTTACAATCGCTTCACCTTTAGTGGTGTCATTGATCATCTCGATAACCCATTGCGGCTTCAATTCTGTCTCAGAATCGTTGTAGCGAAGCGGTTTATCCTGCTTCCACTGCGCGATCTGTGTTCTCCAGGCGTCCGCGTTAGCTGCGCGTCCTACTTCTGGATTCAGCATTTCCAGAACAGTCTTCACATCACCTACAATCGGAATGTCAGGCGTTACGTTCTTGCCGATCTCAGCCGGGTCAATGTCAATGTGTACAATTTTAGCTTTTGGCGCAAAGCCGTCCAGCTTCCCTGTTACACGGTCGTCGAACCGGGCACCGATATTAATGAGCAGATCACATTGCTGAATGGCGTTGTTGGCAGTATAGGTGCCGTGCATTCCCGGCATTCCCATCCACAGGTCTTCGCCGCTTGGGAAACAGCCCAGGCCTAGCAATGTCGTCGTGATTGGAATTTCAGTACGTTTGACAAATTCCAGCATCTCTTCATGTGCTCCGGAGTAGATAACTCCGCCGCCTGCAATGATAATCGGGCGCTCAGCTTCCGAGATAGCTTTCACGAGCTTGTCAAGCTGCAGCTTGTTGGGTACAGTTCGCGGGTTGTATCCACGAAGGTTAACACCTTGCACCGGAGTGAACAGCGTTTTCGCTGCCGATACATCCTTCGGAATGTCGATAAGGACAGGACCTTTGCGACCTGTGTTTGCAACATGGAACGCTTCGTGAATCACACGTGGCAGATCCTCAACATCGCGTACCAGATAGCTGTGCTTCGTAATTGGCATCGTAATACCGGTAATGTCTGCCTCCTGGAACGCATCTGTACCAATTAGGCTAGAGAATACGTTACCCGTAATAACAACCAATGGTACAGAATCCATGAACGCGGTCGCGATACCTGTTACCAGGTTAGTTGCCCCTGGTCCCGAGGTCGCGATACAAACGCCGGGCTTGCCGCTTGCTCTAGCGTAGCCGTCTGCTGCGTGGATGGCACCTTGCTCATGACGAGTAAGAATATGATTGAAATCTTTAAAGCCGTGCAGTGCGTCGTAGATGTACAGTACTGCACCACCCGGATATCCAAATACGGTATCTACGCCCTCGAGTACAAGACTGCGGAGTAGAATCTCCGATCCGGTAATGACCTCCGGCTGTTTCCATTTCTCACGTAACTCATCTGTCGATCGCAGTTTCGGTATTTGCGCGCTCATCAGTCTTCCTCCTTCGATGTTTAACGTTCAGTATTCAAAATGACGGACCGTCAATTTAACAACAACTTTAGTTAGGGGCGGCTTTCCTTAACAACAAAAAAACCTTTCGCCTCCCACACGCAAATTAAGCGTGTGAGGGACGAAAGGTTGATCTTCCGTGGTACCACCCATGTTTGCATTCATCTCGCGATGAAATGCCTTATCAGGTATACAAAAATCCATCGATGTAGGCAGGGCCCAATCTTTGTAACCTGAAGTCCCTAACGCGGACTAAACGATTCCCCCTAATAATTCCACCGCTCTTACTGATGGACCTTTCAGGAAAACAGCTCCGAGGTGAGCTCGTATATAAGGGATTTCGGTGGAGGTTGCAGCAAATCCTCACACTCTCTGAGCAAAAGAGCCCTTAAAACTTCGTCCTCATCATTGCCGATACATGTATGCTCGTTAAAATGTTTAGACACATTATATGATTCCTCACACGGATTAGTCAATACCCATATTTTTAAAAAAGTTTTTCCTCCCCTGCGCCCTTACGGAACGCTTCCCCCTCCTGCTGTCATATGATGTACGACAATGCGTGGAAAGGGGGCGCCATATGATCCGTTACCGCAGACCGAAACAGGACGATGCCGTCATCCTCGATCTGATCGAGAAACAGCTCGTCCCATTATCCCATCTGCCGAAAAAAGTGATTTCCCAGGTACGAAAAGATTTGCCCCGCCGGATGGGGCACGGTGTGACGCTTGTTGCCTGTACCGATTACGAAAGTGATCCGCTGGGATTTGTCCACTTTATGCTGCACGGGGATCTGCTATATATCGACATGCTGGCCATCACACCCGCCGCTCGGCGCAAACGCTGGGGGAATCTGCTCATGGATCGGGCAGAGCGATTTGCACTATCACGCGGGTGCCAGCGGGCCAAGTTATCGGTCGATTCCGGGAATACAGCTGGCCTTACCTTTTATCGTAAGCTAGGCTACACGACGACCCGTTATCATAGACAGAGCTGCATCTACGAGATGGAAAAACAATTACTCTGAGACCCATGAGGCTATAAGACTTTAGTAAAATCCATAAGGATAAGGGGATCCACCATACCCATATCCAGGGCCGTAACCGCCATAGCCATATCCGCCGCCATAAGGCGCACCACCGTATCCTCCATAGGCGTATGGAGCCGTCCCTACAGCCAGCAAATCAAACAGTACCAGTGGAATCAGTGCCTTTGTTTGTACTTTTTTGCCACTGGAACGCTGCAAGATCAAACGATTTCCAGAAATGCGGACCAATTTGCCCGATACCTTCGTTCCATCTTTTTTCACTGCTACGATATGTTTACCAACCAGCTTCATGACTTGCTTTTTGGTAACCGCCTGTGCCATAATACCCCTCCTCAAAAGTTGTACGAAGTCTATCCGTGCATCGAATGGTCTTCGCAATCATATTGACTCTGCTCTCAGCCTTTTACTTGCATCTTCAAAACAATGTATTCACTGGATAAGATGCCTGCCTGTTCATCCGCCTGTTCTGCTGAGTTTACTTTGGATGAAAGTCTAAAATGGGAATAAAAAAAGCCGCATCCCCGGCAATACCGGAAATGCGGCTTGAACTGTATTACTCTAACACTGCTGCTCTAACCTAACGTTTACTTGGATCGTACGCTTGTCCCAGCGCTTTGGGAGCAGACGAACGTCCTACAGTACTTACAAGCACGATAATTGTCAGCACATAAGGAATCATATAGATAAATTCCTGAGGAATGTTCTTGGACCATTCGAACAATTGTACGTAGTTGCGGATCGCTTGGGAGAAGCCGAAGAATACGGCCGCACCAAAGGCACCCAGCGGGTTCCACTTTCCGAAGATCATCGCTGCAATAGCGATGAAGCCTTGACCTGAAATCGTATTATGGGCAAAGGTTCCCGTTGTGGTCAATGTAATTGTTGCACCGCCAATACCAGCGAGCATACCACTCATCATTACGCCAATATACCGCATTCTGTTTACATTGACACCCAGCGTGTCCGCAGCACTCGGATGCTCACCCACAGCTCGCAAACGAAGACCAAACGGCGTCTTGAAGAGCACCAGATATACAATGATCACCAGGACAATGGCCAGATAAGTCGTCGGATAGGAATTGAAGATCCCTTCTCCGATAATTGGAATTTTGGACAGACCTGGAATAGCAAACTTGCTGAATCCATCCAGCAATGGAGTCTCCCCTGAGCCTTCAAACAACAGCTTTACCATGTAAAGCGTACTGCCTGCTGCCAAGAAGTTGATCACCGTACCACTGATAGTCTGATCTGCTTTGAACGTAATGGAGGCAACAGCATGAATTAAGGAACCGATAATCCCCACTGCCATTGCAGACAGCACCCCTACCCAAGGTGCTAAATCACCCATGCCAGCTTCTTGGGCATAATATCCCCCTACAGCAGCGGCAAACGCACCAAACATCATCAAACCTTCAAGCCCAATGTTAACTACACCGGAGCGTTCCGAGAAGATGCCGCCGAGGGAGGCGAAAATGAGCGCTGTGGAAAATACAAGCGTCGTATTGAGCAATTGGCCTAATAGCGTCAGCACATCCATCTATAACACCTTCTCTTTCTTGCGCTTGAAGTAAAATGGTTTGAGTACCCAGCGCACAATACCTTGTGCAGCAATGAAGAAAATAATCGAACCGATAACGATACGGATCAGCTCAGGCGGCACGTCCGCACCAAAACTCATACCCGCAGCACCGTAGGTTAGCGTACCATACAATATTGCTGCCAAAATGACACCAAACGGATGGGTCAAACCAAGCAGTGCTACCGCGATACCATCGAAGCCATAGCCCGGCGAACCTGCAAAGACGGATTGGTAATGGAATACACCAAGGACTTCACCTGCTCCGGCTAAGCCCGCGAATACCCCACTAATAAACATCGCTTTAATGACATTCCGGCCGACATTCATCCCGGCATACTCTGCAGCATTTGGATTGAGACCCACCGCACGCATTTCGTATCCTTGTTTTGTTTTCCACAGATAAACATAGAAGAAGACGGCCGCTGCTAACGCAATGGCTGTTCCCCAGTGGAGACGGGCATTGTCGAAGAAAGAATTAAGGAAGGTCATAGAGAGCGAAGCGGGAATATCTTCCGAACGGTTCTGACCCGGAATTAGCAAGAAGGTTCTAACAATATAATTCGCAAAGAACAATGCGATCCAGTTCAACATAATGGTGGTAATAACTTCGTTAATCCCACGCTTGGCCTTAAGGTAACCGGCAATCCCGGCCCATATACCGCCGCAAAGTCCGGCAGCAATCACCGCCAGTGGAACAAGCAGGAAGGATGGCAGAGCAGCCAGCTTAATGCCGACTACCGATGCAGCTGTCATCCCAATCAGAACTTGTCCATCCGCACCAATATTGAACATCCCTGAACGGAATGCAAAGGCTACTGCAAGTCCGGTCAGCATAAGCGGCGTCATCTCACGGATGGCTTCCCCGATGTCATATGTGCTGCCGAATACGCGTTTAAACAGCGCAGAGTATGCTGCAATCGGATCATATCCGCCAGCTAGCATGACAATAGCGCCAACTAGAAATCCAAGAACAATCGCGACAAGAGGAATAATGTAGCTGTCTGTCGCAAAGATTTTTCTAAGCTTATTCAACCGTCTTCCCTCCCCGCTTCAAGCTGCCCGCCATCATCAGACCCAGTTCCTGGTCGTTTGTATCCTGCGGGTACACTTCGCCGACAATCTGTCCTTCATAAATAACGGCGATTCTGTCGGAAACGTTCATAATTTCGTCCAGCTCAAAGGAAATGAGTAGAACGGCTTTGCCTTGATCACGCTGAGCAATAAGCTGCTTTTGCACAAATTCAATCGCACCCACATCAAGACCACGGGTTGGCTGAGCCGCGATGAGTAATGTCGGATTTTTATCTATTTCCCGCGCAATAATCGCTTTTTGCTGATTACCCCCGGACAAAGAACGCGCCTTAGTCTCCAAAGACGGCGTCCGCACGTCGAATTGCTGGATAAGCTCTCCTGCATGCTTGTTAATAATGTCATAATTCAAAAATCCATTTTGGTTATATGGCTTCTGATAGTAGGTCTCCAGCACCATATTCTCACTCATTGAGAAATCAAGGACAAGGCCGTGTTTATGGCGGTCTTCTGGTATATGGGAGATATTCTTCTCGGTAACTTTACGCGGGGAGAGGTTCGCGATCTCCTGGCCTTCCATAGTAATGGAACCGGAATCAATCTTGCGCAGACCGGTAATCGCCTGAATCAACTCACTCTGTCCATTGCCATCGACACCGGCAATCCCCAGAATCTCGCCTGCTTTAACTTCAAAGGTAAGTCCATTCAATACAGGCACGCCATCTTTATTCTTGCTGTTGACATCATTCAGCTTCAGCACGGCTGTACCAATTTCCGGAGGCTTCTTGTCCACTTTAAAGGTTACCCCGCGTCCGACCATTTTCTCGGCCAGTTCATTGGGATTAGTCTCAGAAGTCTTGACGGTATCAATAACTTTTCCGCGACGAATAATGGTAACCCGATCGGAGATCTGCATGATTTCCTTAAGCTTGTGAGTAATCAAAATAATGGATTTACCCTCAGCAACGAGTCGTTTCATGATAGCCATTAACTCTGTAATCTCCTGCGGCGTAAGCACAGCAGTTGGCTCGTCAAATATGAGAATATCCGCTCCACGGTACAGGGTCTTCATGATTTCAACCCGTTGCTGCATGCCTACAGAAATATCATGGATTTTGGCATTTGGATTGACTTGAAGTCCATACTGCTCAGACAGTTTCCGAACCTGCTCCGCAGCGGATTTATAGTCGATTTTAAGACCTTTTTTCGGTTCCATGCCAAGAACAATGTTCTCGGTAACCGTAAAAGGATCTACTAGCTTGAAATGCTGGTGAACCATACCGATACCGAGCTCAATGGCTTTATTCGGACTATCGATCATCACCGGTTTCCCGTCAATCTCAATACTGCCTTCATCTGGTTGATACAGCCCAAATACGATGTTCATCAAAGTGGACTTTCCTGCCCCGTTCTCACCGAGCAATGCGTGGATTTCCCCTTTTTCAAGCGTCAGGCTGATGGAATCGTTGGCGACAATACCAGGAAAACGTTTTGTGATTTGCTTCAACTCTACGACTGGAGCCGCAGCACTCATGGAATCACCCTCATCACAGAATATAATACAGCGGAGTAAGAAACTCTCTTAGAAATCGTTTTACCGCCCTATCGAGGACGGCATCACTGGTTACTTATTTACAAATTAGCGCTTTAACCAAAGAACAAGGCCAGCTGTATAACCGGCCTTGCTCCCTTGTACTATTGTGTAATACACGAAAAAGGTGAGGCAATATTACTCGGCAGGAACTGTGATCTTGCCGTCGATGATTTGTTGCTTGTACTCATCTACTTTAGCCAGAATTTCCGGAGTTACGTTAGCCTTCGAAGTTTCAGGAAGACCTACGCCATTGTCTTTCAAACCAAGAACAGTATGTGTGCCGCCTTTAAAGGTACCGTCAACAACTTGTAGGGATACTTTCTTAACAGCTTCGTCTACGCGTTTGATCATAGAAGTCAGGGTTACATCATCGCCAAATTCCAGAGATTGGTCTTTGTCTACACCGATAACCCATACTTTGGAACCGCCTGATTTGTTACGGGATTTAGCTTCGTTGAACACACCAGTTCCTGTTGCGCCTGCAGCAGGGAAGATAATGTCCGCGCCGGAATCATACAATGTAGCTGCCAGGGACTTACCAGTATCAGGCTTGTCAAAAGCACCTGCATACGTGATTTTCACATCAGCGCTTGGATTTACTTCAAGAACGCCAGCTTTGAAACCAGCTGCAAAACGTTTGATAACCGGGCTTTCCATACCGCCAACAAAAGCTACTTTGTTAGATTTAGTTGTCAGACCTGCAACAACACCCACCAAGAAAGAACCTTCGTTCTCAGCAAAAGTAACGGATTCAACGTTAGGAGCATCTACAACGCTGTCGATGATTGCCAGGTTTGCGTTAGGGTTTTCATCAGCTACTACTTTAATAGCATCGCCAAGGTCAAAACCGATACCCCATGTCAGGTTGTATCCACCCTTAACGAATTGATTCAGGTTTGGCTGGTAGTCTGCATTGGATTTACTTTGAAGGTATTTAACTTCTACACCTTGTTCCTTCTGAAGGGCTTGCAGCGATTCCCATGCGGATTGGTTAAAGGATTTGTCGTTAACTCCACCTACGTCAGTAACCATACCGACTTTAACATCGGATTTAGGAGCGGCTTCTCCACCGTTTGCACCTGTGTTAGTGTTGGTGTTTTTGTCTTTACCGCAGCCTGCCAAGACTACTGTGAACGCAAGCAGCATAACGAGAGACAGCTTGAAAACCTTTTTCATTGATAGTGATCCCCCTTAGAAAATTGGTCGTCCTCTGTGTTTCTGGTTGGACATCCATTAGCTCAAATTATACCTGCAAAAAATGCTAAAATCCAGTCTATTAATGACCGAAGGTCAATAATAATTTGTCTTTTCGACTCAAGAAAGCGCTATCCTTGTCATATTATGTAACAAAAGCATACAAAACACGTTAGATAGGTCGAAAACTCTGCAGCAGCTTTCGCTTTCTTCGTTTTAATATTATTGCACAGAATCGCAATTTCTATTATCATGAGTGCTTACAAAGCCGGAAAGGAAGTTTCAGAAAATGAATGAAAACAAAGAAACCCCAGCGGCGGCTCCCGCCTTTAAATACTGCCGGGAATCCCGTGTATTCAAAACCGGACGAGTCTTCCCAAATGATGTAAATAATCACAAAACATTATTCGGCGGCAAGCTCATGAGCGGCATAGATGAAGTTGCTTCTATTTCAGCTATGCGGCATTGCCGGATCAACGTCGTCACTGCTTCCACCGATTCCGTGGATTTCCTGCGCCCAATCGAACCGAGCGATTCCGTATGCTTCGAATCCTTCGTCTCCTGGACCGGACGTACCAGTATCGAAGTATTCGTTAAAATCATCGCCGAGAACCTCTACACCGGAGAACGTGCTGTTGCAGCGACGTCGTTCCTGACGTTTGTAGCCATCGGCGAGGACGGTCAGCCAGCCCCAGTACCAGCAGTCATTCCTGAGACCGATGAAGAGAAGCTGATCAGCGAGTCGGCTGAAGAACGTGCCGAACTGCGGAAAGTCAGACGGGGCATTAGCAAAAAGCTTGCTCTCCAGCTCAACACAACCAAATACTGGGAGTAGGTCCTTTACGCCATAAAAAACCCAAAACAGGTTTGCGGGCAAGTCTCAGCCTTAACCGAAATCTCGAAAGAGCTCTCTTATCCCACAAAAAAGCACCGCCTGCGGGTTCCCCGTATAGCGGTGCTTTTCGGTTATATTACAACACTTACGCGTTGATTTTCTCTTTAGCTACAACTGCAAGTGAGTTGAATGCGTTAAGATCATTAACAGCCAGGTCAGCCAGCATCTTACGGTTTACTTCTACGCCAGCCAATTTCAGGCCGTGTACAAGTTTGCTGTAAGACAAACCGTTCAAACGAGCTGCAGCATTGATACGAACGATCCACAGTCTGCGGAAGTTACGTTTAGTTTGACGACGGTCGCGGTATGCGTAAACCATCGATTTCATTACTTGTTCTTTAGCTGTTTTGAAAATGCGGTGTTTAGAACCGAAATAACCTTTTGCCAACTTCAATACTTTTTTATGTTTACGACGAACGACGAATCCGCCTTTAACTCTTGCCATATTAATAAACCTCCCAAAAATGTGTAGTAAACTATTACAAATTACCCAATTGTTGTTTCAAACGTCTTACATCCCCAGGGGCCATAACAGGGTTCGTACCCAATACGCGCTTCGCACGTTTGGATTTGTGGGAAAGCAAGTGATTTCTGTGTGCTTTGTAACGTGTTACTTTACCAGTTCCGGTAATTTTGAAGCGGCCTTTAAGGCTGCTATGTGTTTTCATTTTAGGCATTGTGTTTCCTCCTTGAATATTATGTGGCGCCACTTTGCATTGCAAAATGGTTCCGGGGTTATTGAGGCTTAGGAGCCAAAATCATGATCATGCTGCGACCTTCCAGCTTAGGCTGGCGTTCCACAACAGAGATCTCAGCAACTTCATTCTTGACGCGCTCCAGGATCTTCTGGCCGATATTGGCATGTGTAATCTCACGTCCGCGGAAACGTACGGAGCACTTCACCTTATCGCCTTCGCCCAGGAATTTAACCACGTTGCGGAACTTGGTTTGATAATCATGTTCCTCAATGTTGGCACGGAACCAGACTTCCTTGATATCAACGATCTTCTGGTTCTTACGCGCTTCCTTCTCTTTCTTCTGCGTCTCATAACGGAACTTGCCGTAATCCATGATGCGGCATACCGGCGGTTTCGCCTGCGGCGCTACATTGACTAAATCCAGATTAAGATCGATCGCCATTTGCAGTGCCTCGCGGATCGGTTTGATTCCGATTTGCTCACCTTCCGCACCTACCAACCGAACCTCTTTGGCCCGAATTTCATCATTGATCATATGTTCCTTACTGATAACTCTCCACCTCCGGATCTTGTTAACAATAAACTTCAGCACAACTTCATAAAAAAGGGATGCCGGTTAACTCCCGACACCCCTGTTTGATCAACGTTCATGAACATTAACATTCATAAAGCATTGAGATCAAAACCAGCTAGCATAATGCCAGTCAGGTGAGAAGCCGGTGCTTCTGCTTGCAATCTCTATGTTTTGCATACTTGAATACTATACACTGTTGCCCGTATGAATGTCAATAGATTTTCGATATTTTACGAAAAAACATTATCCAGCTGTTACCCTTGCTTGCTCTGCACTTCCTCCAGCCTTACGACACGCGTATGCTTGGTGTGGCTCCATTGCTTGTTGTTCTGCGTGAAGAACGCATAGAACGTAATCGGATACCACGAGATCAGGTAGATCGGGAACAGAATTAAATACGCATATACCTTCTTGAACTTAACCTTCTCTAAGATCATCGCCAAGAAGAACGTAAGCAGATTCCCGCCTACAGCCACAAAGCCCAGCCATAATGGAAGATGTCCATAAATATTAGCGATGTTCGGTCCGTCAAAAAAGGCATTGTCGATCCACATCACAGCAGTCATCAGGAAAGTAAGCAGCACAATATATACATTTGCCCCATACAGGGCGAGGTCAAACTTCGTCAAGCTGCGCTCCTTGATACTCTGCCATAGCAGCGGGAAGAAATAACGACGGGCCACGGTGAAGTGTCCCTGCATCCAGCGCAGGCGTTGTCTTGAGGAAGCCTTGAAGGTCAAAGGTTTCTCGTCGAAGACTTTAGCGTCATAGTTGAACTTCGGATATACACCCTTCGAAGCGCTGCGCATCGTGAACTCCAGATCCTCGACCAGACTCGTTGCTCCCCAACCCATCTCCTTCAGCAGTTTGGTCTCAAAGCACATGCCGGTACCGCCAAGGAAATTCGCCATGCCAAGGTTATGGCGGGAGAGCTGCCATAGACGGTTGATATACCAGTAGGATACCCCGTAAGCGGCCGTAATCCATGAATCTTCCGGGTTCTTCGTATCAATGTAGCCTTGGATTACTCGTGCCCCGGAGCAGAGGTCATTGTTCATTTCCATCAAGAATTCCGTGTGTGCCAAGTTATCGGCATCGAACATCACGACGGCGTCATACTGACGCTGCATGCCCCACAGTTCCTTGAGCATCCATTCAATCGCATAGCCCTTACCTCTCAGATTGGCGTTGGTACGGACACAGGCATTCATGCCATGCTCACGTACTATCCGGGCCGTCCCGTCCGTACAATTGTCGCAAATAACGAATACATCGTACAGCTCCGGCGGATAATTAAGCTGTTTCAGGTTTTCCATCAGTGCGCCGACGACTTCTTCCTCGTTGTGCGCCGCAACGAGTACCGCAAACGATTTTTCCGGCTTAAACTGCTCTTTTCTTTTTTTCTTGTGCAGTCCGAACAGCGAGAACGCAAACTGGTAAATCGCAATCGCCGCCAAGATCACTTGGAGCGAAACAAACAGTGCGTCTGTCATGATCTTTTTAATGCCCCCTTTTTACACTCTTGGTGTTCTTTTTCTCTCTAGCTTGTAAAACGTTCTTTCTGACCCTTTTGTTGCATCCCTTACAAAATAGACTACAAGCATTCACTTATTGTTGGCAGGGTTCCGGTTTTTTATATGTTCCGCGCTTAAGGGCTGGTCGGATTTCCTGATGCAGAAACCCTTTTTTCTCTGTTACCTTTTAAACACGTTCGGCCCGCTTGAATCATTGTAAGGCGTAAGGGTATCCCAAGTCAAAACTGGCAATTTTCGCGCAAAGCTGAGCTTTTTCTTGAATGGGCTCCCTTAAAAAAGTATGATTAAGACGGCTTCACTTTTTAAGAACGGAGTGCCGCATCAATGCTAAACCGATAGCCGGACTAGCGGAGGGACAACGATATGAGACATTTATTCATGAAACTGCATCTCTGGGAGCGGCGTCTTTTTCAATGGATTAACGGCCGGATGCATAACCGGTTTTTGAACTTCTGGCTTTACCATCTCACGCATTTGGGCGGAGCAACGATCGCAATCGGCACCAATCTGCTGATTTGGGCCTTCTCTCCCCAACCATGGAGAACAACGGCGTTTCAGGCGCTGGTTTCGCTAGCTGTTAGCCATGTGCCTGTAGCTATCGCCAAGAAGCTGTATCCGCGCAGACGCCCCTATCTGGCGCTTCCGGGTACTCGGACATTTCGCAACCCGCTTAAGGATCATTCTTTTCCATCAGGTCATACTACTGCTATCTTTGCTTGGCTCGTTCCTTATATGGCAGCCTTTCCGCCGCTCGCCTTTGTGTTGCTCCCATTAGGAGGCATTGTCGGATTCTCACGGATGTACCTGGGCCTGCATTATCCGTCCGATGTGCTTGCAGGTGCTGTGATTGGTACCGGAGTTGCCGCCGGCACGATTGCCTTTTGGCCCTGAGCAAGATAGGCTGGACTATTAGAATCCCTTTTGAGAACAGGTGAATTATACATTGCGCAAAAAAAGAGTGCTGTTACTGTCGGAAGGCTTTGGCGCAGGTCATACGCAGGCAGCCTACGCGCTGTCAAGCAGCCTGCGCAAGCTGTCGCCCAATGTTCAAACGAAGGTGCTTGAATTGGGGAATTTTCTAAATCCTAAAATGGCGCCTATTATTGTATCTGCTTATCGAAAAACGGTGACCACTCAGCCGCGGCTGATGGGGTATGTCTACCGTCATCAGAAATCATTTAACCGCCTTACCACGCTTGCCCTGCATCGCATTTTTTATACCCATACCAAAAATATTATCAAGCAGTTGCAGCCGGACATTATCGTGTGCACCCACTTTATTCCCAGTGCGGTGATCTCGCGTATGAAGCGGCTGGACCCGGATTTTAAAGTTCCGCTCTGCACTGTCATCACCGATTACGATGCGCATGCCAGTTGGATCAGTCCGCATGTGGACCGTTATTTTGTCTCTACGCCGGAAGTCAGATCCAAGCTGCTCCGCCGCGGAGTTGCCTCTGCCAGTATACAGGTTACGGGGATGCCGGTGCACCCCAATTTCTGGGAGCATCCTGGCAGACAGGAAATTCTGGAGCAGTTTGGTCTTCGTGATAAGCCAACGGTAATGGTCATGGGAGGCGGCTGGGGAATGATGAATGACGAGACTGTAAATCATTTCCTGGCAGGGTACCGGGAGCAAATCCAAATTGTATTTTGTCTCGGCCAGAATGAGAAGCTTCTGGAGGAAATGCGCGGAAACCCGGTATACAACCACCCTAATATCCACCTCATCGGCTTCACCCGTGAGGTCGACAAGCTGATGGAGGTATCTGATCTGCTCGTCACCAAGCCAGGCGGTATGACCTGTAGCGAAGGTCTGGCTAAAGGCATTCCGATGCTCTTCCATCATCCCCTGCCCGGGCAGGAGGAAGAAAACTGTCGATATTTCACGGCGGCTGGATTCGGCGAGCCCATTGAATCCCTCGATGTTGTCGTCAAATGGATGGAACGCCTGCTGAACAACTATGAGGATCTGCAGAACAAGCGGAGTCACCATTTGGAACGAATCGCCCGCTATCATCCCTTGCAGAGTGCCCAGAGCATTCTCGATATGTTAGAGTAAAAGCTAACAGCGGCCCCAGGGCCGCAAATAAAAGCCGGCAAGTCCCCGTGAACACGGAGGCTTGCCGGCTTTTATTCTAATGCGATTAAAGTCTGTATTTGTCCAGCCGAGTAGCCTGATAACGTTCAAGCGCTTCTGACCCCACAATGGCTTCGCAGCGGTGAATGTTGACACCCCGTCCGTAGAACTTCGTCTCATATTCAGTCATCACATGTTCTTCATTGATAACGCCGTCCGTATGCAGATCAAGCGAAATGTTCTTCATTTGCAACCCAAAATCCGCAAAGGCATTGAGCGAGAACTCGAACAGGCTTCTGGAATCCGTCTTCAAATGAATCTCACCCAAAGGGCTCAGCAGGCCGCGATATTTGTCGAGAAAACGCGGATGCGTTAAACGACGACGGGCATGCTTGCTCTTCGGCCAAGGATCGCTGAAGTTCAGATAGATGCGTTCCAGCTCTCCTGGAGCAAATACTTCTTCCGCATAGTTGATATTGGCAAGCGCCAGCTTCAGGTTAGGCGGGGTCTCATGACCTTGCGGCTCCCATACGGCTCTCGCTTTTTCTCCGGCACGGCGGATCAATTCATCGTACATGTCCACACCGATAAAGTTAATATCAGGGTATTTGGAGCTCATTTGGCTGATAAACTGCCCTTTGCCCATTCCGAATTCGACATGAATCGGATGGTCATTCCCGAACAAGGCAGACCACTGCCCTTTATGGCTACGGGGGTCGAGAACAACCAGATCAGTCTGGCCCTCGAGACTTTCGCGTATTCCTTTTCTTCCACGTAAACGCATGCGTATTCCTCCGCTTATCGATTGCTATAACTGTCACTTGCAATATTGTGCCGAACTTGTCCCCAAAAGTAAAGGTATAACGGCAAAAAAAAGAATCCTCTACACCAGCCCAAGGAAGGCTGCTGCGAGAATCCCTTACTGATTTGTATTGAAATCGGGTCATGCCGCACTACACTACCAGTGGTGTGCTCAGCTTACCTTGTTCCGGAATTGAAATCGAGTGTCTTCTCGAAAGCGTTGCGAATCTTGCGCTGCGCTTCTGTCTTAATCTTGTGGTTACCGTTAAATTCTACACCTGTCAGTGCAAGCGCCTCATCAGGGGTTAACGTAACGTCAATTGAACCTTTGCCATCGGCATATGCCGCTTGAGAATTCATCGATATCACCTCACGGTTATTAGTATGGACCGGACGACACGAAAGTATGAATTCAAGAAAGGAAAATCCATTGATATTGCTGACTTTTTACATTTCAAATATAACATAAGGTGTAAGTATTAACAAGCCAATTTTTCTGCTTTCAAGCCTAAATTTTAGCGGTATTTGAAGTGCATATTGTTACGCTTCGCGATGATTTTTGGTACAATGGTTTGGACTCATGGCGCATGATAAAATTACTTGCGTCTTCTTTATAAGCCGATATACTAACCGTATAGCAGAGAATGAACCGAATTTCAAAGGAGCAACCCATGTTCAACCTATTAGAGCCCTCCTCTGTCCCTCTGTGGGGAGATAAACGTTTTCATACCTGGAACTACGAAATGCGCGAGCAGATGAATACAAAAGTGTTCAAAGTCATGCTCGACGCCGGTTTCACTTGCCCGAACCGGGACGGATCCATTGCCAAGGGCGGCTGCACCTTCTGCAGCGCGCGGGGCTCTGGCGATTTTGCCGGCAGCCGTCGTGACGATCTCATTACCCAGTTCAACAAGGTACGTGACCGGCAGCATCTCAAATGGCCGAATGCCAAGTACATCGGCTATTTCCAGGCATACACTAATACTTACGCCCCTGTAGAAGAACTGAGAGAATATTTTGAAGTTATTCTTCAGCAGCCAGGGGTTATCGGGCTGTCTATCGCTACCCGGCCGGACTGCCTGCCAGATGATGTGGTCGAGTATCTGGCAGAGCTGAACAAGCGTACCTACCTTTGGGTGGAAATGGGTCTTCAGACGATCCATGACTCCACTTCAGAGCTGATTAACCGCGCCCATGATACAGCCTGTTATCTGGAAGCTGTCGAAAAGCTGCGCAAGCACGATATTCGAATCTGTACACACATCATTCACGGACTTCCACAGGAAACCCATGAAATGATGCTGGAGACGGTCTCAGCCGTAGCCAAAATGGATGTACAGGGCATCAAGATCCACCTGCTTCACCTCATGCGCAAGACGCCGATGGTGAAGCAGTATGAAGCCGGCTTGCTTCGCTTTATGGAGCAGGACGAATATATCAAATTGATTGTCGATTCTCTGGAAATTCTGCCCCCGGAGATGATTGTGCACCGTCTAACCGGTGATGCGCCGCGCGATCTGCTCATTGGGCCGATGTGGAGCCTCAAGAAATGGGAGGTCCTCAACGGCATCGATAAAGAGCTGATTGCCCGGAACTCCTGGCAGGGCAAGTACTGGAGGCAGCGCTGATGGGCTTCTATTCTGTTCTCAGCTTCGCCCAGAAGCTGACCGCCGAGCGGCTAACCTCCGGCGGCCGCGCCATCGATGCCACGGTCGGAACAGGGGCAGATACCCTGTTCCTGGCCAAGCTCTGCGGACCGCGAGGCGAAGTCCGCGGCTTCGACATCCAGGCGGAGGCGCTCGCGCTGGCTGAAGAGCGCCTCCGCGCGGCGGGCGAGGCGCTACCGGGGACACTGTCCCCGGTAACGCTGCTGCAGCGCAGCCACGCCGCTATGCTTGAAGCGGTTCCGGGAGATTGGCCCGGAACCGTGTCGGCGGTGATGTTCAATCTCGGCTATCTCCCTGCGGGAGATGCCGATAAGACCATCATCACCCAGCCCGACAGCTCCCTTGCGGCTCTGGAAGCTGCGCTGGAGCTGCTGCGCCCCGGCGGGATCATCACGGCGGTGCTGTATCCCGGGCATGACGGCGGCGATCTGGAAGCCGCCGCCGTGGAGTCTTGGGCCTCCGCCGTCCCGCCTGTCGTCGCCCAAAGCATTGTATACCGCCAGATTCAGCGGGCGTCAGCCCCTTACTGCCTGGCGCTGGAAAAGAAGAAAAGGAGCTGAACACCGCATGGCCGTACACAAAATTGAGCATGTTGGGATCAAGGTCTCATCTCTCGAGCCCTCGATTGATTTCTATCGCGACGTCATTGGCCTGACGCTGGCCGAAACGGTCGGTGAGCCGGGAGACCGTCTGCGACTGGCCTTTCTCTCTTTTCCGGGACAAGCCTCTGTCGAAGTGGAGTTGATTGAGTCCCTATGGGAGGGCCTGCCTGATGAAGGCCGGGTCAGTCACATCGCCTTTACGGTCTCCGATATCGAGGCAGAGTACCAGCGAATAGAAAGTCTTGGCCTTGAGGGCCTGACCGCTATCCGCCAATTGGAAGGCGGCAGCCGGTTTTTCTTTTTTGACGGACCGGATCATGAAAAAATTGAGTTTTTTGCATCCACCCGTAAGGTCTAACAGCAGCTAAATTTTACTATCAGAGAGGAAGATGTAATCATGACTCAACCTTATCCATTGAAATTTCAACCGGAATTCAAAGAACGCGTTTGGGGCGGACGTGCCCTGGAGAAATTCGGACTGGACCTGCCAGAAGGCCATATCGGTGAAGGCTGGATGATTGCCGACCATCCCAACGGAACTTCTTCCGTGGTCAACGGAGACCTTGCCGGACAAGGTCTGGATCAAATCCGTGAACAATACGGACGGGAATGGTTCGGCAGCAAAGGTATTTCAGAAGCCGGCGGCAGATTTCCGCTCCTGATCAAACTCCTGGACTGCAACGACAATCTTTCCGTACAGGTACATCCTACCGATGATTACGAAGGATTACCGAAGGGCGAACTGGGCAAAACAGAAATGTGGTACGTTCTTGACGCTAAACCGGATGCGAAAATCATCTACGGATTGAAAGAAGGCGTTGACCGCGAAACATTGCGTCAAGCACTGGAGAACGGTACAGTCATGGACACGCTGCAAGAAGTCTCTGTATCGGCAGGCGATACATTCTACATTCCGGCCGGAACAGTGCACGCCCTGTGTGCGGGTGTTGTTGTCGCCGAGATTCAACAGAACTCGGATACTACATACCGTATCTATGACTACGACCGTCCGGGTCTGGACGGCAAGCCGCGTGAGCTTCATGTCGAGGATTCCCTTAACGTAACGGCTTACGAAGGCGCGGGAGCCACTTCCATGAAGACGGACAGTGCAGTCCCTGGAGAATGGCTGCAGCTTGCTGCCTCCCCTTATTTCATTGTAGAAAAAGGAATTGTTCAAGGTGAATGGAATCTCGCCACTACTCCGGACAGCTTCACTATCCTGGTCATCTGTGAAGGCAGCGGTCATCTGACCTGGGAAGGCGGATCACAGCCTTACGCCGCAGGCGAATGCTACCTGTTGCCAGCTAATCTGGGGGCTTACGGAATCGAAGGCCAATCCACGGTGCTTCGCTCCTATTTGCCATAAGTTTTCTTAATTCCAGTGTCTTTGCCCACAATCTTTTTCAGGAGGAAGGGCTATGTTGGAAAATAGTTTTACAATGACTGATCCCATCGGGGTCGATATACATGTTTATGAATGGCTGCCGGAGCCCGGTGCTACCGTCAGGGGCATCGTGCAAATCTCGCATGGGATGTCCGAGACGGCGGCCCGCTATGCCCGCTTCGCGAAGGCGCTGACATCAGCGGGATATACCGTATATGCCAACGATCACCGGGGCCATGGTAAAACAGCAGGCCAAGTGAATCTGCTTGGCGATACTGGTGAGGATGGCTTCTACTGGATGCGTCGTAATCTGCTGCAGGTCGCTGAGATTGCAACCTCCAGGCACAGAGATCTGCCGATCTTTCTGTTTGCACATAGCATGGGCTCCTTTCTGGCCCAAAAGCTGATGTGCGAAGAGGGCAGCTCCACCTATGCCGGGTATATTCTCAGCGGCACCAACGGACCGCGCAGTATGCTTAGTATCGGGGAATCCCTGGCCAACCTCCAGTACCGCCTTCAAGGAGAACTGCATCGCAGCGTGTTGTTGAACGGCCTTGTATTCGGCAGCTACAACCACGGGTTCTTGCCGACAAGAACCCCATTTGACTGGCTAAGCAGCGATGCGGATGAGGTTGACCGCTTTGTATCCGACCCTTTTTGCGGCGCGATCTGCACTACCCGCTTTTTCCGCGACTTCTTCCGGCTGCTGCGTGATATCCATTCCGAGACATCACTCGCCTCCTTATGCACAGACAAACCAGTGTATCTGTTCTCTGGGGAGCTGGACCCTGTCGGCATGAAGGGCAAAGGTGTGCTGAAGCTGGCAGAGTTGTATAAAAACAAGGGAATTCAGGATGTGGCCTGCCGGTTATACCCCGGAGGGCGGCACGAGATGCTAAATGAAGTTAACCGCGATCAGGTTACCGCAGATGTACTGGATTGGCTGGTGCATCATCTTCCCGCCGGGAAGGCACTGCTACAGTCCTAATCCTAGATAAATAAAGACAGGCCATTCCAAATTACGGAGTAGCCTGTCTTTTTATTCTTCGCTATAAATCTACTAATGCTCGATTTTTTGATTTTATAAATATGATATGATTCTACTGTACAAACACTGCTTTAATTAGCCACGGTCTATCTCCTTACTAAAGGAGGTGACACGAATGGAAGTCAAGGATGCTCTAACTTTAATGTTCGCTTTTGGCATGTTTATACTCGCGTTGCTCGCCTATCTAAAAAAGAAATAGACCGACCCGGCAAGGTAACGGTCTATTCCACACACAAGCGATAACGGCCGACTGCTATGAAGCAGTGGTTGTACGCTGGGAACCGTGTTTGCCGCACGGCTCCTTTTTCATACCTATTATAGCACAATCCATATTATTACATAATCACAACCCAGATCATAATATATACGGGTTGCTCATAAAGCAAATTTGTCACAGCTGTCTTTACTTCATGGGCTGTAAAATACTTCTCATAATAAGGAGGCTGATACACGTGACTGTTTTGGATGGTATGAAGCAGATTCTCGACTACTACAATGATGGTGGAGAAATTGGACGTCTAGAGCGCGGCATCGGTGTTATTGAATGGGAGCGCACCAAAGAGATTATCTCCAGATACATCTCTATTAGCAATACCGATAGAAAAGTCATCTACGATATCGGCGGAGGCATAGGCGTTTACTCCAGGTGGCTGGCAGAAATGGGACATGAGGTTCATATGTTCGAGCTTGCACCCAAAGCCGTGGAATATGCGCGAGCCTTTCAGGACTCCAGCAAAGTCGTCCCCATTCATACCATTGAGGTTGCCGATGCCCGAAGCATTGCGCGGCCTGATTATAGCGCGGATCTTGTATTACTGATGGGACCGCTCTATCATTTACCTGAACGAGAAGAACGAATAGCGGCGCTACATGAAGCCAAGAGAGTTCTAAAACCCGGCGGAATTATCATTGTCTCTGCGATTTCCCGCTTCAGCTCAACCTTATGGGGACTATCTGTATACGGAGGGCAAAACGACTATTTGGAAGATCCCGTTTTTTCAGCAATGATTACACAGGAACTGACAAATGGCCAGCATATTCGGCCGGAGGCCTATCCTTCTTTTATCTCCCGGGCCTTTTTCCACCTGCCTGAGGAATTGAATAGCGAACTTGCCGAAGCAGGCTTCATGGACACTAAGACGTTAGCTGTTGAAGGGCCGGTGTGGATCGTGCCTGCACTTGCTAAGAAGTGGAAGAACGCTTACAGTAGAGCGGAACTACTGAAACTATGCGCACTGGTTGAAGAGCAGGAAAGCTTACTGGGGATGAGTCCGCATATGCTAGCTGTCGCTAAAAAGAGTGAACGGCGGTACTCTGACCATTTCGCTTAACATAGCGACGAAAACACCTTTAGGCAACTAGCCCGAAGGTGTCTTTGTGTTAGAGATGAATAGAGCGATTTACCAGGGCACAATTTGCAGCTCCGGCCATTTATTTACCCATTTTTGTGCCTTACTAAGGTAAATCGTTTCATTGATCAGCACCTTATTGGGACGAATGGTCAGTGCAAATAAATCTTCCAGACCATAAGGGGCATAAATTTTCCAGCTACCCTCCTTATTCATCCTTGCGCCTAGGCAAGTTGCCGTTGTTGGCCAAGTATCAAGCGACGCTTCCAATGAAATGTAGGGCTGGAGATCAATTCCGAATTTGTCGCGGTACCATAGGTGGACACGGGCCTGATTTTTCAGATCAAGAGGAATAGGAATATCTGCGAACAACGTCTTGGCTTTCAAAATCATTGCGTCTTCGCTCTCGAAGCTAAGATCAGTACTGTCGTAATAGACAATATCAATATCTTCAATCCCATAATGGAGCGGTCTCCCGGTCAGCTCATTCCAGACTGTCTGGACAAGACAACCTGCACCAATGTAATAGGGGTAAGGCTCCAATGCTTGAGCACCGTGAAATAAGTTCATTAACCAGGGGCTTCCGGTGATAATGTCGATCAACCTTTGTTTTAACCCCTCACCCTCTCCTGGATTTTCTAGTGCCGGGTAAGAGTGCAGATCGTACTGAAGAATTTTCTGCAGGCCCCTTTCCCCGGTTCGGCGCATCCCATGATCGACAAACCCCGCCTGGGAATACAAGCGTTCTGCCGGAAGGTTCCTTTCATTCACAGCAAGAACCACTTCCCTTACCGTTGGAAAATGCATCCGTACGAACTGCGGCAGCAATAACAGCGCTGTCTTGGCATAACCTTTCCCCTGGTGTGCATAATCAATCAGGAAAGCACGAAGCAGCAGTGCCCCGAAAGGATTCGGATAGAAGTCAGAAATTCCATCACCACCATGAAGAATGAAGAAGCCGACCGGCCGCTCTCCTTCTAGGATGACAACGGCCATTCTGTTCTCATCCGCCAGCGCTTCCTCCAATGTATCTGCAGGCATACCGGTGAATTGCTCTTGCTCTTCTGGAAGGTAAAAACGAAACAGCGCCTCCTTATATTGATCCTGATACAGAGCCAATGAAATCGCTAGATTCACGAATACGCCCCTCTTTCTCTTTCGCCTTCACTAACAGGCATGGCGTAATAATGCGGCTTCCCGCTCTCCTCCTGCTGGTACAGCACGATGAGCAATGTGCTCTCGCCCGCCCTAGCATCGGCGACGAGAGTGGAGATGTTCGCCTGTGCAGATGGAAGGGTAGACAATCCTTCCTCACCTGGAACAGTTGCTTGGGCCCCGGTTTCGGCGGTGATCATGCTCTCATCAGCACGCAAGCCGCTGATCGATGTCAGCACTTCCGCAAGCGGGAAGGGCAGCAGTTCCAGCACGGCATATTTTTGCAGCTCGCGCTCGTTGATTCCCGACCTTGCTCCTGCAAGTCCCGTGGACAGAATTTCTGGATTCGCAGCAATTTCCTTCAACCAGGAAGCCCACTGTGACTTGCCGAGTGTAGGCTCCCACCAGATTTTACGCGGCTTGTACTTATGTCCAAGGAAGTAGTCGAGCTTCATCAGTCCGGTGATGATCTCCATCGATGGTGTACCACGCTCTGTTAGGAAATCATGCAGCCTGGTGAACAGATCCTCGAGCTGATGGCCGATCTTCTGCCAGCCCCGTTCCTCCCAGTAATCGCCGAATTCCTGAAAGAAATCAAAGGGTGATGGAAACACATGACGGATCAGATACTTGACTGAATGATCCAGACGGTGGCTGTTCCAGTATTTCTCCAGCACATCCTCCAGCCGCTTCAGGCGGATAATGTCGCCAAAAGGCATCACGTGGCTACTCAAAATTTCATAAGGAGCGTGCTCCATATACGTGTACTCATATTTGGCCGCCTGCGTGCGCAGCCCGGTGCCACGCAGCATTTTCAAAAAGCCTAATTGCAGCTCCTCCGGCTCCATTGCAAACACATCGTTAAAGGTCTTGCGGAACGTTGCGTAATCCTCCTGCGGCAGTCCGGCGATCAGATCCAGATGCTGGTCTATATTGCCACTGGCCTTAATCTTCATGACCGTACGCGACAGTTTCGCAAAGTTCTGACGGCGTTTGACCAGTTCATTCGTCTCATCGTTGGTCGACTGCACGCCAATCTCGAACCTGAAGATCCCCGGCGGCGCATTTTCCGCCAGAAAATCCAGCACCTCTGGCCGCATGATATCCGCCGTAATCTCAAATTGGAACACACAACCCCGGTGATTATCGATCAGGAACTGGAACATTTCCATCGCATAATTGCGGTTAATATTAAAGGTTCGATCAAGGAACTTGATAATCTTGGCTCCATTGTCAATCAGGTAGAGCAGGTCCGACTTCACGCGCTCAATATCATAATACCGGACACCGACCTCAATACTGGACAGGCAGAATTGACAGTTAAAGGGACAGCCCCGGCTGGTCTCAAAATAAACGATCCGCTTGCTTAAGTCCGGCAGATCATCGGGAAACCGATGCGGCGTTGGCAATGTGTTCAGATCGCTTTTCGGCCTAGGCGGATTGACGATCAATTCCTCTCCCTTGCGATAAGCGACGCCGTATACAAAATGGAACTTGCGGTCGTCCCGCAGCTCCTGGAGCAAATGATGAAACGTCTCTTCGCCGTCACCATTGACTATAAAATCAATACCAGGCTCGCGCTTCATCCAGTACAGCGGCTCATAAGACACTTCCGGTCCGCCAAGCACAATCGTCACTTCGGGCATGACTTTCTTGAGGATAGCAATCAGCTTGATCGTCTCCTCGATATTCCAGATATAGCAGGAGAAGCCGATCACATCCGGACGTCTCTGGAACAGGTCAGATACCATATTCATTACAGGGTCCTTAATTGTGTACTCCGCCAAATGAATATCACTGAATTCATGCTGACTATACGCCTTGAGCAGGCGAATCGCTAACGAGGTGTGAATGTACTTGGCATTTAATGTAGCCAGGATGATTTTCATGCGCAGCGCCCTCTTTACATGTCATTTTGGAAAAACTCAAGGAACGGCTTGCCATACTTGCGGTATTTCACTTCACCGACACCCTTCACCCTCAGCATTTCCGCTTCGGTCTGCGGGCAAACCACACTCATCTCACGCAGGGTCGCATCATTGAAAATAATGTAGGACGGCACATGCTCCCGGCCTGCCAGCTCCCGCCGGATCAAGCGAAGCTGCTCGAACACCGTCTCGTTAACCGCCGACGGCGACAGGTCACGCACCCGGCTGCGATCCCGTGAGCCTGAAGATGACCCTGTCCGCGAAGGCCGCGCCACCCGTTGCAGCACTTGACGCTGACCGCGCAGCACCTCCGCAGCCGGAAGCTGTAAGCGAACTACCGGATACTGTCCCTCCGACAGGGCCAGATATCCTTCCGAGATCAGCACGTTAATGCTCTCGGTAATCTCCTTCTCCGTTCTTCCGGACATCGCGCCATGGGTGGGCAGCGACTCGAAGCCATATTGCAGCACTTTCTGATTGCGAGAGCCTTTCAGCACAGAGGCCACTAAAGCAACGCCAAAGCGCTCACGCATGCGATGAATGCAGGAGAAGATTTTTTGCGCATCCACCGTCATGTCCACTAACTCACGCTCATCGGTACAGGAGCTACAAATACCACAAGACTTGTCCTTATGGACCTCGCCAAAATAATCGAGCTGCGCGCTGCGCAGACACCGGGTGGAATAACAGTATTCGATCATCTGCTGAAGCTTGCGGTATTCATTGGCTTTACGCTCCGGGTCCTGCGGATTCTGCTCGATCAGGAATTTCTGGGTCATGATATCCTGGGCGCTGAACAGCAGAATACACTGACTTGGCTCACCGTCCCGTCCGGCACGGCCCGCTTCCTGAACGTAGGCCTCCATATTCTTCGGCATGTTGTAGTGAATGACATAACGGACGTTGGACTTATCGATCCCCATACCAAACGCATTTGTCGCCACCATCACCCTGATGTCGTCATAGAGAAAGCTCTCCTGGCTCTCCGCCCGTTCCTGGTCATTCATACCGGCATGATAGCGTCCAGCAGCAATCCCGCTGCTTAGCAGCCGTTGATACAGATCGTCAACGTCCTTACGGGTCGCCGCATAAATAATGCCCGGCTGGTGTGTATGCGAAGCCGCGTAGTCCATTACGAACTCACGCTTGTTCTCGCCGCGCAGGACGGACATCGCCAGATTGTCTCGCCCAAGTCCGGTCATGAAGACACCCGGCTCGCGCAGGCGCAGCAGACGGACGATATCCTCCATGACCTCCGGCGTAGCCGTCGCCGTGAATGCTGCCAGAATCGGCCGCTGTGGCAGTTCATCTACGAATGGCGATACGGCAAGATAGCTGGTACGGAAGTCATGCCCCCACTGGGAGACACAGTGCGCCTCGTCCACAGCTACACAAGAAATGGACAATCCCGCCATTTCCAAGCGGAACCAGTCCAGTTCCAGGCGTTCCGGTGCGACATATAGCAGCTTCAAGTCGCCCCGGCGCGCCGCCCGGATGCGTTCATTGACCTCCTTGCCGCTGAGCGTACTGTTGATATACGCAGCCGGGATGCCCGCCGTAGTGAGCGCATCCACCTGATCCTTCATCAGCGAGATCAGAGGAGAGATTACCAGTGTGAGGCCCGGCATCAGCAGGGCTGGCACCTGATAACAGATGGATTTCCCGCCCCCAGTAGGCATGATGCCTAGTGTGTCGCGGCCTTCCAGCAGATTTCCGACGATTTTCTTTTGACCCTCCCGAAAATCGGGATAGCCGTAATATTTTTGCAGTTCAACCTGCGCCTGTTCCATAGTAGGTGCTTGCATAGTCATCTCTATCATAACTCCTTAGATCTATCTCTCTTTAGTTTACCGGGCATGGGAGTAATGAGCAACCGCCCAACCACATTTCCAGCTCTCTTTTCCTCTTTACAACAATAGTAATTCTTCAGAGCCCATGGTATATTGAAGAGTACAATATCAGAGGACGGAGAATGCATACATGAACACAAGACGAAATCCCGGGGAGACCTCTGCAAGAACTGCGAAGCCTGCCCATAAAAGTAAATCCCAACACAAAGCACAACCCAAGGCTGGGGCCAGAACCCATAGCAAACCTAACAGCAAACCAAATGCTAAGGTGAAGACACCGGCACCACCAAAAACCTATACAGTAACCGAGCCAGCGGAACTGTTATCCTTTTTGCTCAGTCACATCAGCGGACGTGGACGCAATGCGATCAAATCCATCCTCGCCCGTGGTCAGGTATCGGTCAATGGCAAGTCGACAACCCAGCATAATTACCAGCTTCAACCGGGCTATAGCATTGTGATCGAAACGGAAAAACCTGTGCAGCCAGAAGTGCTGAACGGACTCACTATAGTACATGAGGACGATGATATCATCGTGATCCAGAAGGATGCGGGACTGCTGTCCATTGCTACTGGTGAAGAAAATGAAGTGACCGCCTACCGCCAGCTTATGGAGCATGTCCGTCGCAGCAATCCGAAGAATCGTATCTTCGTCGTACATCGTCTGGACCGCGACACCTCAGGAGTCATGATGTTTGCCAAAAGCGAACGGATCCAGCAGGCCTTGCAGAATACCTGGAAAGATACTGTGAAAGAACGCTCTTACGTGGCGCTTGTTGAAGGAGCAGTTAAAAAACCGGAAGGCACCGTCAGCTCCTGGCTGAAGGAAACCGCTACGCTCAAGATGTATTCCAGCCCTTATGAAGGCGACGGCCTGCACGCTGTTACCCATTACAAGCTGATCCAGTCCAATCGCCACTTCTCCCTGCTGGAAGTACAACTGGAGACGGGGCGGAAGAATCAGATCCGTGTCCACATGGCCGACATTGGCCATCCTATTGCGGGTGACAAGAAATACGGAGCAGAGACCAAAACCGTAGGCAGACTCGGACTGCATGCCCGTGTTCTATCCTTTGTTCATCCGGGAACAGAAGAATTACTGACCTTCGAGAGCCCGATCCCTAAAGCGTTCCTGAAGTATACTTCGCCTGAGCCGATAAAATAAAAAAAGTCTGTCCCATCAAGCTATCAACATAGCTGAGGGACAGACTTTTTCTATGTTTAAGCCTTACTCCACTTTACCGCCCTCTACGACCAGTTGATCGGTAAAGCCTTCCCCGTATACCTCTTTCAAGGTCTCGTTATACGCCTCGTGAATGAATTTTTCCTTGCCCAGCGTGCCCAGCTCGTTGTTAATCCAGTCCAGCAGTTCCTTGTTGCCCTTGGCTACCGCTGGAGCAATGGTGTCCTGGCCGCCGAACTCGGGGATGCTAACTGTAAAGCCGGGATTGGACTTAGCCCAGGCGATTAGCTCGGTATTATCGTTGGCAATCGCCGCGCCGCGTCCATCTTTGAGTGCAGCGAAAATTTCTGTGTATTGATCAAATTTCAGCAGCTCCACGTCCGGATACTCCTTGGTGAAATAAGATTCAGCCGTTGTGCCTTTAGCGACAATCAGCTTCTTGCCCTTCTCCTTCAGCTGATCAATGGCAGTGATCGGCGCACTGTCCGGCGATACAATCCCGAAGGACAGCTTCATGTACGGATCAGCAAAATCGACCTTTTCCTTCCGTTCATCGGTCACCGTGAAGTTCGCCATAATAATATCTACTTTATTGGATTCCAAATACGCTACACGGCTGGCGGCGTCCACCAGAACAAACTCCGCCTTGGATTCATCGCCTAGCAAGTCCTTCGCAAAACGCTTGGCAATATAGACGTCGAATCCCTGGTTTTTGCCCTCCGAATCTACGTAACCAAACGGTGGTTTGTCCGCAAATACACCAATCCGGATTTTGCCGTTCTTCTTCAACTGCTCAATCGAAGCGAACTTGGAGGAGCCGGTACTGCCACTGTTCTTGTCCTCATTGCCATTGCCGCAAGCCGCAACACCCACCACTAGCAAACTGGTCAACACGATAGTCGTTAACAACTTTAATCCTTTTCTCATCTCTCTTCATCTCCCTTAAGTCTATAATTTGTCGTACTGAAATATATCCAGAAAATGCTGGGCACGTTCTGTCGACGGTGAGGTGAAAAACTGTTCCGGTGAAGATATCTCGCAAATTTTCCCTTGATCCATGAAGACAATCCGGTCCCCGACAGACCTGGCGAATCCCATCTCATGGGTGACGATAAGCATCGTCATTCCCTGCTTGGCCAGCCCTAATATGACTTCAAGCACCTCTCTCACCATCTCGGGATCAAGCGAAGCGGTAACTTCATCGAAGAGCATGATTTCAGGATTCATACACAGTGCCCGAACAATGGCAATCCGCTGCTTTTGTCCTCCAGACAACTGGCGAGGGAAGGCATCCTTACGGTCCAGCAATCCCACTCGCTCCAGCAGCTGCTCCGCCTGCCGCTGCGCTTCGTCTCTGCTGCGCTTCTGCACCTTCAGCGGGCCGAGCAGAATGTTCTCGATGACCGTCATATGCGGGAACAGCTCGTAATTCTGGAATACCATGCCAATATGCTGCCGCACCTCGCGAAAATCTACATCAGGCTTCGCCAGATCCTGACTTCGATAATGAATCCTTCCAGCCTGGACAGGCTCCAGGCCGTTAAGACATCGTAGAAAGGTGCTCTTCCCACAGCCGGAGGGACCAAGAATGACGAGCACTTCTCCTTTGCCCACTTGCAGGTGTATCCCCTCCAGCACTTTACGGTCACCAAAGGTCTTCTCCAATCCTTCTATCTCCAGCAAAATTTCCTCCGAGTGTGCCATCGCTATCTGTCCTTCCTAATATCTAATTTTGCCATCGGCGCTCTACCCTCTTGGATAGTCTGGATAACGGATAACAGACAAGAAAATAAAGAATGAAGATGAATCCGTATACCCAAAAGGATGCCGTCGGCGCTTTGATCACGCCGAGCTCTATAATCTGCTGTCCGATCTTCACCACGTCGATCACTCCGATCAGCACGACCAGGGAAGTCGTTTTAACCATCCGTGTTGCCAGATTAATCGCCCCGGGCAGCATTCGCCGCACGGCCTGCGGAATAAGAATATAGCGGTATAACTGCCGGGTGCCGAGGCCAAGCGCCTTTCCCGATTCCAGTTGATGACGAGGCAGGGATTCCAATCCTCCCCGGACAATGTCGCCGATTTCTGCCGCACCCCACAGGCTGAACACAAGGATGGCTGTCACTTCCCCGTCTATATCAATGCCGAGCAGCGGAGAGAATCCGAAATGCACCACGTACAACCAGACCAGGATTGGTATGATTCTGAACGCCTCCAGATACAGTCGCAAAATGAACTTCAGCGGCCGGGAATTCAGTGTCCGCAAGAGGCCCATAATCGTTCCAAGCACTACGCCGATAATAATGGAGATAAATGCAATTTCTATCGTGACCAGCAGACCGCCCAATAGGCGCTCAAAATTGGAGCCTTCAAACAACACCCTAATCCCCGAATTCTGCATATCGTACCTTCCTTTCCACCCAGCTCAGCACCAGCGACAGTGGCAGCACCATCACCAGATAGGCCAGCACCAGCAGCAGCAGCGATTCCGCCGTCTTGTAATACATGCCGATGAGATCCTTAGCCACATTCATCAGATCCATCAGAGCGATGGCTCCGACAATGGACGTCTCTTTGAGCAGGAATATTACATTAGCCCCCAGTGACGGAATACTGATCGCAAACGCCTGCGGAAGGATCACATATCTCGCCAGCTGAACCTTGGACAGTCCAATACTTAGACCGGATTCTATCTGAGTTCTCCCTACGGCTTCGATCCCACTACGGAATGCTTCTGTCATATAACTCCCTCCGAGAAAAGTCAGACCGATGATGGCACAAGCCGTCTCACTCAGATGAACACCGACCTTAGGCAAGCCATAGTACAGGAAGAACAGTTGCACCAGCAGCGGCGTATTCCGGGAAAGCTCCACATAAGCAAGGATCACAGGACTAACGACCTTGACCTTGTAATATAAAATCACACTGAACACCAGGCCGATCAGCAGTGAGAATAGAATCCCCCAGAAGGCCAGCTTGAAGGTCAGCCACATCGCTGCACCATACAGCGGCAAGCTCTCTATCATAAACTCCCAATTTAATTGCATATGCACACCCACTCTGTCCCAGAAAATAAAATCCTTCAATAAAACTCACTATACGCATGAATTTTATTGGTTATATAAATACACGAACTCTATGAATCATATGTATCTCTTAATTAATTCAATTTTAAGGAAATAAATTACATCCTGCGACACTTATAATATTCATATAATTCCAACTTGTCAACTAAGTTTTATGCATTTTTAACCCTGTCTAGCGGCATGTTACAATAAAAATAAAAGTAAGAAGGTGCCCTCATGTTCCATCCTACCGTCTTTGATAATATTAAAATTGCTATCGAGAACCAAATTTACGACTACGACAACCTGGATGGACTCCTTATTGTTACAGACCGGTCAGATCTGCTGGATCTGGCGATCATGTCCCGGGAATTTATGCTTTCCTTCCAGCTCATCGGGAACCGGAATATTACCTCCGAGATTGTACTTCGTTCCTCTGTAAAAGAGCTGAGCGATGAAATTTTGGAGACGCCGGGAAGTGATCCCGGCTGTCATCTGCTACTACGCTTTTATATGCAAATAAGCGATGCCACTAAGGAATGCCCGACTATAGCCAGTGCACTGAATACCATTTGGGGGCCGGATCTGCAGCCAGTGCAGTCCTTGTCTTTTATATACGGTCAGGAAGAGGATAGCTATCATAACTGCGTTGAATTACAGTTCAAGCGGCAGATTACTGAGGAACAGATGGAGGATATTCCTGAGCTGTTGAAGCATGTCTTGCAAAGTGCCGAAGCCCTTGGAAATCTATAGTTTCTACTCTGCAGCCAAACTCTAATCGAGAATGGAGAATGTCACTATGTCATTTCTGCCTTCTGCCAAAGAAGCTCGCTGGTTTCGGTGGATGGGGATTTACAGTCTGCTTCTGTGGCTGCTGCTCTGCCTGAATCGCTTCGTCTTGCTCGGACGGCCTTTTGAAGCTACGCTTCTGCTGCGGTTCGCCCTGTTTGCCCTAACGATATCCGCTGTTCTGCATACCTTCGGATGGCTTGGTGCCCGGTTGGTCTGGATGATGGCAACTGTCGGGATTGCCGCAGGCTTTCTTGTGATGTTCACTTACAGCTCCAGGGAAATGTCCGGCTGGCAGGATCTTACGGGGTTTTTCGCTTTCTCTGTATTATCACTCGGAGGCTTCGTCTTCGGGTTGATCGTAGAAGGCATCGTGCGGCTGGCCAAGTGGTGGAGAAATTCCTAGTTTCACACGTTGCAATTACATGTGGAGGTGATGTCTTTGTCTAATGCCATACTTACCAAAAATGCGCTGGCCCACTCACTGAAAGGTCTGATGGAGCATACTCCGCTGAACAAAATAACCGTCAAGCATCTTGTAGATGATTGTGGACTGAACAGACAGACCTTTTACTATCATTTTCAGGATATTTTTGAGTTGCTAGGCTGGATCTATACTACAGAGGCGCTGGAAAGCATCGCCCAGTATCGAAGCTTTAACACGTGGACGGACTGTTTCTATAGAATATTCTGCTATATTGAGAGCAACAAGGCCTTCTGCTGCAACACCCTGGATTCCCTAGGCCGGAATCATCTCGATGCCTATCTCTATTCAGTGACCCATGACATGATCATGGGGGTCATTCGTGAGCTGTCCGAAGGACTGGAAGTGAGTAGTACCGATAAAGAATTCATAGCTAACTTTTATACACTGGCTTTTACCGGATTAGTCATTCAATGGATAAGAAACGGCATGAAGGAGCCACCCAAGCAGATTATAGAAAAGCTAAGCGAACTGCTCGAGGGCAACTTTGTTAAGGCCCTACACACGTACGGCAACAAGTCGGCTTCATCCCTATAGATCTGATTCAAATCTGATTTTACGAAGCAGTCGTTCTTAAGAATGCCTCGCGAAGTTCTTTGAATCCTGTCTAAAAACTAGACACTTTCCCTCAAGTGACCAAAATCCCGACACTTCCAAGGTTTTGATTATACTCACGCCTCACGCCTTGTATTACATTAGGGGTGTGATTACAGCAACCCTTTGGAGGCGATAGTTGTGAGAGAAGAATACAGTGATAAACAGGTCTATTTTGTAGGTGGAGGCATTGCGTCCCTGGCCGGCGCATCTTACCTGGTCAGAGACTGTGACTTTCCCGGTCAGAACATTCATATCATTGAAGAAATGAAAATTCTAGGCGGTAGCAACGACGGGGCCGGCGACGAAGAGAATGGCTATGTAATCCGCGGCGGGCGGATGCTCAACGATGAAACTTATGAGAACACGTGGGAACTGCTGACATCGATCCCATCCATCGACCGGCCGGGCCTGTCAGTACGGGATGAGATTATGGCCTTCGACATGGCCAACCCGACTCATTCCAATGCCAGATTGGTCAATAGCCGAGGCGAGGTAGAAGATGTTCTGTCGATGGGCTTCGACATGGCTGACCGCTTGACACTAGGCAAGCTAATCATCACACCAGAGGAGAAGCTGGGCAAAGCGCGGATCAACGACCTGTTCGGCCCTCATTTTTTCACAACGAATTTCTGGTTCATGTGGGCAACCACCTTCGCCTTTCAGCCGTGGCACAGTGCGGTTGAATTCAAGCGATACATGGTACGCTTCATCCACGAGTTCCCGAGAATTCAGACCCTGGAGGGCGTAACCCGTACGCCGTATAACCAATACGACTCTATTATTTTGCCAATGCATAAATATCTCGAAGGCTTCGGTGTAGACTTTACCCTGAAATGTACCGTAACTGACCTGGAGTTCAAGGACGGCGACGGCATCACTGTAACCCGGATGAATGTGCTGCGCCAAGGTGTAGCGGATGTGATCGATGTAAAAGAAGGCGATCTCGTCATCATCACCAACGGCTCCATGACCGAAGGCTCCAGCCTCGGCTCTATGACGGAAGCGCCAAGTCTGAACGGCAAGGGCAGCTCCTGGAAGCTATGGGAGAATATCGCGGCCAAGAAGCCGGGACTCGGTAACCCTTCTTCTTTCGCAGATCATGTGGACGGTTCGAAATGGGAATCCTTCACAGTCACCTTCAAGGACACCAAGTTCTTCGATCTTATGGAGAAATTCACGCGTAACCGTGCCGGTACCGGCGCCCTGGTCACCTTTAAGGAGTCCAGTTGGCTTATGTCGGTTGTGCTGGCCTTCCAGCCCCACTTCCGCAACCAGCCAGAGCATGTCCGGGTATTCTGGGGTTATGGCTTGTTCCCGGACAAAGTCGGCGACTTCGTGAAGAAGAGAATGTGTGACTGTACCGGGGAAGAGATCATGGAGGAATTGATCGGTCATCTTCACTTTGAAGCACACCGGGAAGAAATTATGGCCACCGCCAACTGTATCCCGTGTATGATGCCTTATATCACGTCCCAATTTATGCCGAGACTGCACAGCGACAGACCGCAGGTGGTGCCTGAAGGCTCCACGAATCTGGCCTTTATTGGACAGTATTGCGAAATTGCAGACGATGTTGTTTTCACTGAAGAATACTCTGTGAGAGCCGCCAGAATCGCCGTATACACGCTGCTGGGCATCAACCGCCCAATTGAACCGATCACCCAGTATCAGTACGATGTACGAAGCCTGTTCTCAAGCTTTATCACTTCTTTCAGATAATGGCCTAGATGATATTCATATGCCAAAAAGGCGAAAGAGCAAGGGATTCCCTTCTCTTTCGCCTTTTTAAGTTCAGAACAACAGATTACAGACTACAGGAGCCGTCTACACAACTGTCATCGCCAGCCGTTTGACCTTGGCCTTTGGGTTGGCCCACAACCTGCAGCGCCGGAGCTTCCTGCTCTTCTGCCCAAACAGTGTCCAGCACCTCTGAGAAGACCGGTCCAGGCTGTGCACCTGATACAGCATACTTATTGTTGAAGACAAAGAACGGCACACCGGTAATATTCAAGCGGGCACCCTCTTCGATATCGGCATGAACTTCGGCGCTGTACGCATCAGATGCCAGCATCGCCGCAGCGTCCGCCGCATCCAGCCCCACTTCTTCGGCCAGCTTGGCAAGTACACCCCGATCACCCAGATTCAGAGAATCCGTGAAATAGGCGCGCAGCAAACGTTCGGTCATCTCGGCAGCTTTTCCGTGCTTGGCTGCATAGTGGCTCAAACGATGACCGTCGAACGTGTTCGTATGCACCATAGTATCAAAACGGAAATCCAATCCCACACCCTGGGCCTGCTCCGTCAGCTGTGCATTCATTGCTTTAGCTTTCTCCAATGTCATGTTGTATTTCTTAGCCAGCATCTCGTGGATGGTCACATCGCCGTCAGATTTAGCATGGGGATCCAGCTGGAAGCTGCGGTAGACCACCTCCACTTTATCGCGGCCTGCAAACTGGCTCAGTGCGTGCTCAAGTCTTCTTTTGCCTATATAACAAAACGGACATGCATAATCAGACCAAATATCTATTCTCATCGTCATAACCTCCCAAATAATCCTTCACCTATTAAGTCACTTACTATTATATAGTTGAAGACTTGAAAATACAAACTTAGGTTTTTTCTGAAAAAAGTAAACGAAAGTGGTATATACGCTCTTCTTCGACGGGGAGTAGAATGGGGATAACGGAAATTTCGGATGAATAGCGGGGAGCGCTCCCCCTGGAAGGAGACAGCGGCATGCATGATTTATCTATCGTGATTCCAACGCGCAACCGGATAAGTGACCTCACGCGATGTCTTGAATCTATTGCTGGACAAGTTCAGCTAGAGGACATCTCTATAGAGCTGCTCATTATGGATGACGGGGACATACCGGAGGAGACCCTGGAGCAGTTCCGCAACATACTTGCTGGGCTGCCGCAGACGAAGCTCCGATATTATCGGAAGACCAAACCAGGCGTCTGGCTCTCACGCTATGAAGCGGTGAGTCTCGCCGACGGCGACATCCTCTTAACGTTCGATGATGATGCCGAACTGGACGATCCCCTGTATATCCGCCGTATGCTGGATACCTATGCAACTGATCCTGGCATCGTCGGCGTTGGCGGTATCGCCAAGGGGCTGTCCAGCAGTCCTTCGGGCAAGCTGCTCGGCCGACTGACCTGCCAAATGTCAGGCTCACCGGGCAAGCTATCCGCGAGCACGCTCGCTGGCTCCCTGCTTCTATGGGGAGAAACGAAGGAGACGTTTGAGACCGATTTTTTTCACGGCTGCAATATGTCCTTCCGACGATCTGCCCTAAAGGATATGAAGCCCTACCCCTGGATGACCAGCTATGCAGTAGCTGATGATATCTATATGTGTCATTTGGCCAGCCGCTACGGCAAACTAGTCATCAACCCCCAGATGAAAATTATGCATCACGAATCCCCCAGCTCCCGCGACAAAGCAGGACGCGTTGCCAGAGCGACCGCGGTCAATCATTATTATCTGCTGAACCTGCGCCAAGCTCCGCTAACCGCTTACGCTGCCCTGCTCTGGACACTTACCTATTTAACAGGGAAATCAACGCTAAAACGCAACACGAGTGCTGTTTCCGGTTATATCCAGGGCATCCTCTTCGTATTAAATCCCCGTAAGAATAAGTACAAGGAGTATATGATGAACTAAAGCCAGAGTTCATATGGATTTACACTATCACAATATGCATTACACCGACATGAATACCACTATTACTTACCAACGCATCTTCTCTTTTCAGGGAAGGTGTTTTTGTTCTGAAGTGAGACAAATTTACTATTCGCAGGCCTTTCTCTGGAGTATGCTTATTGTCGCCCGACTGGAGAAATGGGTTCCCGGGGCTTCTTATCTGCGGTATGATAGTCATGATGTGGTTTAAGAAACTAACTTTATGGATGGTGGAACATGTTTAAAAACAAAAAATTGACGCTGATCCTTGCACTCATCGTTGTTGTTGCCTTAGCAGGCGGGATCTGGCTATTCACCGGGGGCAAAAACAAAGAATCCGCGACCTCTCCGGACGGACAAGGTTCCAAGATTGTAGAAGAAAACGGAACGAAATCCCTGTCGCAGACATTTTACATTTATGATACGGTCGTGAACATCAAGATTTTCGGAGACAAGATCGCGCAGAAGAATATGGACGATATCCACCAGATGATGGAACGTATGGATTTGGAATTCAGCCGAACTAAGGAAGGCGGCGAGATCTATGCCGTGAACCAGGCAGCGGGCAAAGAAGCTGTTGTTGTCTCTGACGAAACGCTGGATATTATCAAGGAATCCCTTAAATATGCCAAGGAAATGGACGGACTGTTCGATCCTACCATTGGGCCATTGGTTGACCTCTGGAATATTGGTAGTGGCGGCAAGAAGGTGCCGGACAAAGACGCTATCGCGAAGGCTGCAAGCCTGACCAATTATAAAGACGTTATCATTGACGAGAATGCGAAGACTGTCAAGCTGACCAAAGAAGGTATGGTACTTGACCTAGGGGCGATCGGAAAAGGGTACGCCGCAGACCGTATCGCTGACTATTTGAAAGAACAAGGCATAGAGAGTGCCATGATCAACCTCGGCGGCAGCAGCATTATTGCTTTGGGCTCCAAGCCGGGCGGTGCGAAGTGGAACATCGGCCTGCAGGACCCTGACCAGAGCCGTGGAACACAACTAGGTACGATCAAGATTGAGGACGAGGTCATTGATGCTTCCGGTGTATACGAGCGCTTTTTCATCCAGGATGGTGTCCGTTATCATCATATTCTCGACCCGCGCACAGGCTTCCCGTCCCAGAACGGGCTTAAGAGCATCACAATCATGAGCCCTAACGCAATGGATGCAGATGCATTGTCAACCGGGATCTTCCTGATGGGTCTGGACGAAGGCATGAAATTCATCGAGGCGCTGCCAGAGAAGATCGAAGCGTTCTTCATTACCGATGACAACAAGATCTATGCCACGTCCGGTATCAAAGGCAGACTGAACCTGACAGACACTACCTACACTCTTGCTAATTAAGTGTGCAGAAATGTGGAGCTTTGAGGGCAGGCTTTGAATGAGCTTTGAGCGCGGGACGCGTCGAATGCAAGGTCGTAGATTGCGGAACGTTAATGTAGAGCGTCGAGTGCAGAGCGCGTAGATTGCGGAACGTCCTATGTGGTGCGGTGAACTCCAAGCGTCGATTGACGAGCGTCAAATGTAGAGCGTCGAACGTCAAACGTCGCATGTGGAGCATAGTGTGAACAGGACAGCGACTAGAAGGAACAGGTGAGTGGGAATTAAGTGCATACTTGTATCTTATATTTAAAAAATCTATCCTCATTTGCGAATTAAGTGCAATTATGTACCTTAATTTTCAAGAAAGGACCAGATAAGGGGCCATTGATGAATTTTAACATACATTTTTGCCTTTAATTGCCCAGAACCACTCCATTCCTCCAAATTAAGGTACAGATTTGCCCTTAATTTGTTCTACTCCGGGATCTATGCTCTAGTATCATTCAGAATTGAATTTCCGTGCAATTATAAGACTGTGAAAAGGACCTCATCCTCCACGAATCGTGGAGTTCAGAGGTCCTTTGTTTTATAATTTGTGCATAAATTGGATCATCCCTATTTCCTTCGAGCATCACTTTTGAGCTGACCACCGAGTGTACTCCAAACCACGGGAACGTTTTAAGCTAACGGGGAATCTCACTAAACCAGAACCCCGCGCAATACTATAGGATCGGCAGCCCGGCAAATTCTTCATAATTACTGAACGTGTGCGTCGGCTTATGCGCTGAACGCGGCTCTCTTCCGTGTGGATTGTACCAGCATACTTTCCACCCGGCTCCCAGCGCACCGACAACATCGTTGTCCCAAGCATCCCCAATATACAGTGACTGCTCTGCTGTCGTCCCGGTTTTGCGGTTCACATAGGCGAATATCTCCGGGTCCGGCTTAGCAATCCCGACGGCATCGGAGATAAAAATCCGGTCCGCAGGCAGGATGCGATCCACACCAAGACCTACAATCTTTTTCATCTGGTGATCTGCCGGACCATTCGTAATCACACCTACCGTGTGACCTGCGTTGATAAAGCGGTCCAGTTGCTGCCGCACCCCTTGAATCATTTCGATTTTGTACTGACGGCCGATGTACGCTGCCTGCACTTCTGCTGCCTGTGCACGATCAAGCGTCAACCCGAAATCTGCAAAAGCCCGCTCCATCCGCATGACCCGCGTCTCTTCCAGCGGAATTTCCCCACGTAGATACTTAGGCCACAGCAGATCGCTGTGATGCCTTACCTTAAAGAATAAATCTGCAAAGTCCAAGTTCTCTCCCGCAGGCTTCAAGACCTCCTTCACCGCTTCCCGGAAGGGAACCAGATGGTCATACAGCGTATCATCCAGATCAAAAAATACCGCTAATTTCTTGCTCTTCTCCACATTAAGTCTCCTTGCTCTATTTACTTTTGGAAAAAAAGATCATACGTATAAAAGTCCTCGTCCCTGATGTAGCCGTTCGATTCATATAAATGCTGCGCCACATTATTGTCTGTAGCGGTCGTTAACGTCAAACCCTTGCTTCCCGTTCTCATTGCATACTCACGCGCCGACTCTAGCAGCCTAGACCCTATACCGATACCCCGGAATTTTTCATTCACGTACAGGTCGTTCAAGATCCAAAGCCGCTGCAGTGACACCGACGAGAAGGACGGATACAGCTGTGTGTAGCCAGCCGCTCGGCGCTGATCCCCTGCTTCTTCCACTGCCAGCAAAATAACAGACTCTTTAAGCCGCAGTCGTTCCTCCAGGAACGCCCGTGCCCCGTCCAGATCGGATGCCTGTCTGTAGAACACCCGATATTCATCAAATAACGGAGAGAGCAGCTCCAAGTCTTCCAAATCAGCTTGCCTAATTACGATTTTCTGCACATCATTCTTCTGCATCACATACCCCTGCTTTCCGGCTACAGCCTTTTTACTGTAATTGTAATATCTGGCTGCCGAATAGCCCATGGATAGATTGCTGCAAAATTTGGATCTTTACCTCATCGCTGTTGCTATTCTTATTCCTTGGAGTCATAAAAGATATGACGGGCGTCGGCTATCTTGCCATCTTCAATATCCAGCAGCCCGAAGGAGTACTGCTTCTCTCGCCGCTTGTCCGTTGGTGAGCCAGGATTGAATAACAAAATACCATTTTCTCTGCGCAATAGCGGTTGATGTGAATGGCCAAACAGGATGCAGTCCACTTCTTCCTCTGCAAAAGCGAGCAGCGCGTTGCCATCGGTTCCTTTGCGGGAGTATGGGGTATGTCCATGGATCATGCCGATGCGGACTCCCTCCAACGTGATAATCTTCCGTTCACCGAAACGTTCTATAATTTCCGGACCATCATTATTCCCGGCAATCCCTTCCACCGGAGCCAACTCGGCCAGCATATCGTAAATCTCCAGCGCAACCCAATCCCCGAGATGCAGGATCATATCCACCTTGCGGAACTCTGCTATAAGGGCCTGTGGCAACGCTTTGGCCATTCTGGTCATGTGTGTATCGGATACAACGCCTACTTTCATGTCCTCAGCTCCATTCTTTTCAGGAATCCTACTAATTCTGATTATTGTATAATCTGCACTCCACAGACGCAAGTTTGTGGCAGTTATTCCACCGGCCTCGCGCTCTGTATCGCCTTAGAGTCTTTTGGATATTCTACGATTCTACAAGAAGGCTCTGGCGTCGTTTAAATTTTGGATAATAAAATCCGGATCAGTATGATTGCCCAGCGTCCAGGGAGCGGAGAGCCTATTCAGCCAACAAGCCTGGATTCCGGCGCGTTTCGCCCCCAGAACGTCAGAGGCGGTATCGCCAATATGAATTATTTCCGCTGGCTGCACATTATAATGTGCGGTCAATTGCTGAAACAGTCTGTTAGAATGGTCATTTTTATACGATTTATACGTTTCCGAAGCGAACAGGCGAATAGGATAGCGGGTATAAAAAACAGGCAGCATATCCTGATCCGTATCACTTACAATGCAAACCTGATATTTCCCAAGAATATACCGGATAAAGTCTCCTGTCTCTTCATATAGTTCTGCCTGCTTATGCTCCCGGACGAGTATATCCAGCGCTTGCTCCGGCGCGAATCGGATATTATGCGTGGCGAAGAGTCGTGTAAAGCACTGCCTGTATATCTCTTTGGTCAGGAGGAACTGCCCCTCGTCCCTCATCTGCCCAGCAATCTCATAATAATGCTCTAATAACCAGGCTTGATAACTATTCGCCTGATCCTCACTGCAGTCATCGCCTAAAATCGCACTCCACATTCCCATGGTACTCCTATCCAGATTCACCAGCGTTTGAAACATATCCAAACTAATGATCTTAATCGACACTTCATGGCCCCCCAATCTACCTGCTGCCTGCGAATAACTTGAATTCCGAAGATTCCTGTGAAAAAAGTACCACAGCCTGCCCTCTCCCCGCTCCCTCTTTCATCACACACAAAAAGGACACTCATTCGAGTGTCCTTTCCTGGGCATTTAGCCGTTTATTTGAATTTGTGCCAATCTTGTTTACTGTTCTCCAGCAGATGGGCAAAATCATTATCCAGCCGCTTCTGCTCCGCTTTCCGCTGGTCTTCTACCGCTTGACGGGCTGCTTCCTGACGCTGTTTTTCTTCAGCCTTCAGTTCATCTGCCTGCGCTTTCAGCTTGCTCAGCACATCGCTGCTTAGCAGGTCTTTCAATGTAGCCGGACTGTCCGCTGCGGCAGCGCGGGGAGGCGTTTGAGTTCTTTTCTTTTTTGCCACGATGAATCATCCTTTCAGCCTACGTTTAATTCAAATTTGTTTTAGTAACGGGACTTTTCGTTTATAATGTACTATAAGAGGTGAGCCTTATGAAAGCCACAGATTTATGTCCCCGGTTACAAAAAAGCATGGATATTATGGGCAAGCGCTGGACCGGCCTGATCATCTATCAGCTTCTTCATGGACCACAGCGTTTCAGCACTATCGAAGCATCGCTCCCCGTCAGCGGAAGACTGCTCTCGGAGCGGCTCAAGGATTTGGAACAGGAAGGTATTGTTCTGCGGGAAGTTTTTCCCGAGACCCCTGTAAGAATTCAATATTCTTTAACGGAAAAAGGTCGGGCGCTTGAATCGGTCATTCGGGACCTGCAGCAATGGTCCGAGGACTGGATAGAGCCTGGAGAATGCCAATCCTGATTCCTGTCTAACTATAGAGAGCTTCACTGGACCCTACGCAATCACGTTTCGTAGGATGGAGACCGAAATAATACTGTGACGCAGGGAAACCGGAGAACGCCGGTTTCCCTTTTAGCATTTGGCCTAGAGCGGGGTATGGTGCTCCCAAGATTACAGCTTGCGGCCGATAATCACTAGATCACGTGCAATACCGTCCATTTCGGCTACCCCGGGCAGCAGTCCCCACTCCGTAAACCCGAACTTCCGCAATAGACCCAGACTAGGCTCATTATGACCAAACACGAAGCCTACGAGATTCTTGAGCCCAAGGGCCGGAGCCGTCTCCAGCGCCCGGGTCAGCAGAATGCTGCCTGCGCCACTTCCCCGGTACTTCTCACTTACATACACACTGATCTCGGCAGTCCCATTGTAAGCCGGACGTCCATAGAACGACTGGAAGCTGAACCAGGCCGCGATCTCGCCGTTATTCCTTAGTACCCACAGCGGGCGATGATGGCTGTTATGCTCGTGGAACCAACGTTCCCGCTCCTCTACGCGTACAGGCTCCAGATCGGCAGTCACCATTCGTCCAGCAACTGTTGAGTTATAGATATTCACAATTTCCGCTAAATCGTTGAGCTCGGCATCTTCAATCGTGTAGTTCTGCCAATCCATATCTTCATTCCTCCAGTATAATACATTGTCTGCCATGGTTGGCGCTTGGTTCTTACTATTACTGAAATCGGTCAGGACAAGCCGACCTGTTCTTCACTCCACTGCCAGAGCCGCTTAGCTTCCGCGGAGTCCGTCGCCCTCGGCGACAGCTCCTTAATCTTACGGCGGTAATAATACTCTCCCGTAACCTGACGCAATTCCGGGGCTGTAGCCAGATAAAGGGCGGTGTCCGCACCTTGCTCCGGGGTTAGGAAGAAATAAGACATCAGCTTCATCACTGTGCTTCCAAAGCCGGTCTCCCGGTTCACCCCAATGCTCGTACCCACTGCTCCGGGATGTACCGAATTGACAGTAATCCGCGTTCCCTGCAAGCGCGAGGCCATCTCCCGGGTGAAGAGGATATTCGCAAGCTTGGAGCGGGCGTAAGCCTTCGCCAGATTGAAGCCCCGCGACAATGTCGGGTCCTCATAATGCATTGATCCGATTTTGTAGGCACCGGAAGCAACCACGACGATCCGTCCCTGCTCTGCCGCTTGGAGTCGCTCCAGCAGCAGGTTGGTCAGCAGAAAATGTCCCAGATGGTTAACGCCAAGGTCCATCTCAAACCCATCAGCCGTCAACTGGCGCTTCGTGCTGACTACCCCGGCGTTGTTGATCAGGACATCCAATACAGAATAACGAGCGGCGAATTCCTGTGCGAAATTACGAATGCTGTCCAGCGAGGATAGATCCAGCAGCATCAATTCAATCTCTTCCGATCCACTCTGCTGTCTGGCGGCCACTAACGCCTCTTCCCCGCGCTTATGACTGCGGCAAGCCATGATGACCCTGGCACCCTTGCGGGCAAGTTCAACTGTTGTAGCCAATCCCATACCGGCATTGGCACCGGTGATGATTACAACCTTACCTTTCATACGGGTTCACTCCTCTTAGGCTGGATTCGGCAGACGCGGCCGGTCCCCTGTTCTGGTTTTTTGCGGGCGATTGTCTTAATATAATGGTACATCATTTTGCGGACGGGAGAAAGCATGCCTTCGCAAAACCGAGAGGGGAACTATTGAATATGAGCAATGTATTGAAAAGCCTGGAGCAAGGGCTGACCAGCGAAGGACTGGACGCTCTGCTCATCACCGATCCCAAGCATGTCTACTATCTGACCGGATTCGCAAGTAATCCGCATGAACGTTTTCTCGGACTACTTCTGGTCCGTGGCGAAGAGCCCGTTCTGATCGTCCCGGCCCTTGATGCTGAAGCAGCTCATGCTGCCTCTTCCGTGAAGAATATCTCCACCCACAGCGACACCGATAATCCGTATGACCTGCTGCGCCAGCGTCTGCAAGGCAAGAAGCTCGGAGCGGTCGGTATCGAGAAAGAGCATTTCACCGTCTCCCGATTCGAGCAGCTTGCAGCAGCTGTTCCGGCAGAGCGCTTCAGCGATATCGGCCATCTCTTGCGGAGTATGCGCGCGAAAAAGACGCCGGAAGAAGTCGCTGCCATGAAACACGCCGCAGAGCTGGTGGAAGAAGTGCTGCGCCGTGGCCTGAAGCATGTCAAGGCCGGTGTCAGCGAAATTGAACTGGTAGCAGAGCTGGAGTATTTAATGAAGAAGCTTGGCGCTTCCGGCCCAGCCTTCGACACCCTGGTGCTCTCGGGACCGAACACTGCCCTCCCGCACGGCGAGCCGGGTAGCCGGATCATTGAGCCCGGGGACTTCCTGATGTTCGACCTCGGGCTATATGCTGCAGGCTACGCTTCTGATATCACACGCACCTTTGCCGTGGAAGAGGCGGACAGCAAGCTGACCGGCATCTATAATGCCGTACTCGCAGCCAATGAAGCGGGGATTGCCGCTGCTATACCAGGAGCAACCTTTGGTTCAGTGGATCGCGCCGCGCGTGAAGTCATTGAAGCTGCCGGGTACGGGGAGTACTTCGTGCATCGTGTCGGCCATGGCCTCGGCATAGATGTCCATGAATATCCTTCACTGCACGGCCTCAATGAAGACATCATTGAAGTGGGCAATGTCTTTACCGTGGAACCGGGCATTTATGTGCCGGGCGTAGGTGGTGTGCGCATTGAAGATGATGTCTTCGTCAGTGAAAACGGTGCGCAGACACTGACCAGCTTCCCTAAAGCTCTGACTGTGCTTCATCTATAGAGAGAGTTTCCAATCGCCCTTGACCAAAGAAAATTGGGCGCATATTGAAAACAGCACGTCTCCATATGCGGGGACGTGCTGTTTTTTAAATACTGTAACTTGCTCTATAAGATCTCCTGGATCTTCTAGGCGGTAGTCGCCTTCGTATCGGAAGCCTCCGGGAGTGGCATATTCGGTTTATCCTCCGCAAAAGTAAACGTGCGGGCGATATACAATACCGGTGTCCCTGCTGCAGTGAGCAAGAATTTGATAATATAAGTGGTCAGTAGTATCTCTGTCCATACCTTCAAGTCGTAAATGCCGGCAAAAGCAATCGTACAGAAGATCAGCGTATCCACAAAGGAACTCACCATCGTGCTGCCGTTGGTGCGAATCCAGAGCTGGCGCGAACTGCCATAATACTTGCGAATCCAAGAATACAGCCGTACATCCAGGAATTGACTGACGAAGTAAGCTACCAAGCTGCCCAGTGCAAGCCGTGGCATCATTGCGAAGATCGTCTCCAGTGAAGACTGGGCGATATCACTCTCCTGCGGCGTGAACGCCAGCGCCATCTGCATGATCACCGTCGTCGTAATCAGGGTGAAAAAGCCAAACCATACCGCTGTCCGTGCTTCGACCCGCCCATACTTCTCGTTGAGCAGATCACTCGCCATATACAGCGTCACGTACATGGTGTTGCCAAGAGTCATGACAATGCCTGGTGGCATGGAAATGGTTTTGGAGACCTGAATATTGGCAATTACGGTGGCGACTCCTACCCAGGCATACATCCCTTTTTTGCCGAATAATCGGTAGCACAGCAGAAAAAACACAAAATTGACGAGGACAAAGAGAATCCCCCACCATAAATTAAACATCTTCTTATAACTCCTCCTAGTTTTGTTTACGCGGGATGGTTACGAACCGCGGTTCCGGATTCCGGAACAAAACATAAACACTCTACCATAACAGAACCAAAGATACCAGAATATTTTGATTTTTTGTACGAATCCTCTTTCTTCCACCCAATTCTATTCATTGTTAGAAGTTTCGACACTTTTTTTATCTTTTTTCAGAAAATAATACAGTGAAAATCAAATTTTTCACTATTCAACCGCAGGTTAATTATATAAAATAGTTATCAACTATGTGTGTTTATCCCACCAGAGCGATAGTATTAACCTGATATACGACCCTACTCACGGAGTTATCGTAGCTATCCATACATAAAAAGGCATCAGGCTTGGGATAGAAAGGCATATCAGAGAAAAGGAGAGAACCCTATGTTTCGTTTCAAGCACTCGATTAGCCGTAAATTCACGCGCTTGTTATTTGTCGTCCTGTTGCTCGCGTCTCTTTTGTTAAGTGTAAGCTTTTATTTCATATCGACTAATACGTTCGAGAGCTATGTACTGCCGCAGATCAACAAGTTACTGACGGGAGCTGTCCAGGATGTATACAAGAACATCAATTCTACCCATGCCCAGCGGGCGCTAGGCAAGAATGAGCAGTCAATTACCAATATCGAATACTACTTCAAGGACAAACGCAACCAACATGATGTAGAGACGATCTTTTTGGCGAGTCTGAACGACGGTCAAGCTACCGTACTTGCCGCTGATCATGGCTCCAAGATTAAGACAGGAGACACCCTGCAGGTGACTCCGGCTATGGAACAGGCCTTCCAGAACCAAAAAACGACGCTCAGCGATATCTATAATGACGATTACGGTGTACATAAAACAGCTTACATCGCTATTAAAGGCAGTTCGATGGTTGTCGGCGTAAGCTCTGATGTAGCCTTTATCACAGAAAGAATGAGCAGCATCCTCTGGACTAGTGCAGGAATCACCTTGGTGGTCCTTATCATCGGCATGACCGGTGCCCTGCTTATGAGCCGGCGGATAACACGTCCTATAACACAGCTCGCAACGTATAGTAATAAACTTGCACAGGGTGATTTCACCCAGGAGTTGACTATAAAAGGCACCGATGAAGTTGGACAGCTCTCCGAAAGCTTTCAGACTATGTCCAATCGCCTCAAAGAAATGATCGGCCAGGTTCTGGAGACTTCCGGTACGGTTGTCGAAGATTCCAATGACCTCAAAGAGCGCGTGAAGGTCCTGAACGGCATGGCCGAACAGTCCGCCCAGTCCGTCATCGAGATTGACAGAGGCAGTACATCCATTGCCCACAGCGCGAAGGATAACTCGCGGGCCATGGAAGAGATTAATTACAGCATCCAGCATATCGCCTCCGCAGCAGGAGAAGTTACGGAACAGATTAGCGAAGCCTCAGCCGAAGCGCTTGGCGGGAATGAAATTGCCCAAATAGCCGTTGAACAAATGCGCCAGGTCGAACGGGCTTCCGAGCAGTCATTGGGTCAGTTCCAGATTATGAATGAACGCTCCCTCCAAATCGGCGCAGTGGTGCAGGGCATTACAGAAATCACGAAGCAGATTCAAATGCTCTCCCTCAATGCGTCGATTGAAGCGGCACGGGCCGGAGAGCATGGACGCGGCTTTGCCGTGGTAGCCGGAGAGGTACGTAAACTCTCGGAGCAATCCCGGACAGCTACCGACCAAATTCGTGAATTCCTGCTTGGTTTGCAGGAGGATATGAATCGCTCTGTCACAGAGATGAACCACGTTAACTCGGAAGTAGCCTCCGGCGTCGGAAAGGTTGCAGAAGCTGGAAATGCATTCAGTCATCTGTTGATCCTCATTCAAAGTATCGACCAAAGTATTCAGTCTGTGTCGGCAGCTACCCAGCAAATCTCGGCTGGAAGTGAGGAAGTCAGCGCCTCCGTAGAAGAAACTGCGCAGATTACTGCAAAATCGCAGGCTAATGCCAATACGCTTTCTCGGAATTCCGAGCGACAAAGCGCCGAGCTTGAAGGTCATTCCCGTACAGTGCAGCATTTGCACGAGCAAGCCACAAAGCTGCAACAAGCTGTGCAGCAATTTAAGATCTAACCTATGTATTCTTAAAATGTGACAAGCCCCCGTCCGATAATGGACGGGGGCTTGCTTGTATATATCTTTTGGCCGGAATGCCAGTCTCAGGAACCTTCCGCAAACGACAGTCCTTTCTCAGCAAGTGCCGTACGCAATTGGCCCAGCGCCTTGGGACCCATGCCATGCAGCTGCAAAAGCCCCCTCTCGGTAAGCTTGCTCAATTGCTCAAGCCGAGTATACCCCGCTCCGGCAAGCGCGCGCTGTGCCGGCTTGGCCAGACTGGACGGAAAGTCAGACTCCGGCTGCTCGCCAGCCCCGTCTTTGCCAGAGCTGGCTTGTGTATTTTTTGACATAAAGGGTACACCCCTATCATTAGTAGTAGTCACTTAATATTACCAGACTTCCCACAGCCGCCTGTCTGGCATACCCATTAGCCGTCCTATAACACAATTATATCTTCACCTTCATGAAGCTCTCCATCCGCTCCAGCGCCTGATATAACCGCTCTGTGGATACTGAGTAAGAGCAGCGGATATGCCCCTCTCCTCCCGATCCAAATACATATCCGGGTACGGCTGCAACACCGGCTTCTTTCAATAGCTGCAGCGCAAACGTCTCGGAATCAAGCCCGGTGTGCGCGATACTTGGAAAAGCATAGAATGCGCCTTCCGGGACGTGGCAAGGCATTCCGATCGACCGGAATCCGTTCACCAGCAGCTCCCGGCGCTGCCGGTACACTTCTCTCATCTCGCTCATAGCCTCAAGGCCATGGCGCAGGGATTCAATTGCAGCAATCTGTCCCAGCACCGGGGCACACATGGCTGTATATTGGTGGATCTTCAGCATTGCTGCCAGCAGATCTCGATGGCCGCAGGCATAGCCAATTCTCCAGCCAGTCATGGCGAATGCTTTTGAAAATCCGCTGAGTACAATGGTCCGCTCCTGCATTCCCGGCAGTGAGGCAATGCTAACATGCTTCCGGTCATAGGTCAATTCGGCATAGACTTCATCGGAGATGACCAGCAGGTTGTTCGCCTTCACGATCTCCGCAATCGGCTGCCAGTCCTCAGCAGTCATAATCGCTCCTGTCGGGTTGTTCGGATAATTTAGCATCAGCAGCTTGGAACGCGGGGTAATTGCCCGTTGTAGCGCCTCGGCAGTCAGTTTGAAACCTTCCTCCGCTTTCGATTCCACCTCTACCAATGTACCGCCGTTAAGATAGGCAATCGGCGAGTAAGCGATATAACTGGGAGAAGGAAGAAGAATTTCGTCTCCTGGAGCGGTGAACGCCCGCAGCGCCAGGTCCAGAGCTTCGCTGCTGCCTACAGTGACTACTATTTCGTTTGCAGGGTCGTAACGGAGATTGAAGTTATTTTGCAAATAATGAGCAATTTCCTCTCTTAGCTCAGGCAAGCCCGCATTCGGCGTATATCTCGTCGCTCCCTGGCTCAGCGCCACCATGCAAGCTTCTCTGATGTGCTCCGGGGTAACGAAATCCGGTTCGCCTACGCCCAGCGAGATAATATCCTCGTTGCCGGCACTGAGTTCGAAGAACGCCCGTATTCCGGAAGGCGGGATGTCCTGTACGCGAGGCGCTATCCAATTATTCAACATGTACCGGCACCCCCTTGTTCTTGCTGCGTTCCGTCAGGGAACAGCTGATAATACGATCCAATAATGCGCTGAATGACAGTCCGGCTGCCGCTGCGCTTTTGGGAAGCAGACTCGTCATTGTCATCCCAGGCAAGGTATTAACCTCCAGTACATAAGGCACACCTTCCATCAAAAGCATATCGACCCGGGCATACACGCTGCATTTTAACGCCTTGTAACAGGTCATTGCTGCTCTGCGCACCGACTGCTCCAGCTCTGGCGGCAGGGTGATCACAACCTCTTGCGCCCCACCTACCTCATACTTGGCACTATAATCGAACCATTCCGAAGACGCCGAAGTAATGCCTATCACGGGGAGAAATTCCCTGTTCAGGATGGAGCAGGTAATTTCCTGGCCCACCGTATACCGTTCAATCAGGATCGACTGATCGGGGTCACTGGTAAAAGCTTTCAGCACCGCGCCTCGCAGTCCCTGCTCATCGTTCACCTTTTCCATTCCGATGCTGGAACCGCCTGAATTCGGCTTCACCATCACGGGATAGCCCAAACGCTCCACAGCTTCCGGTGAAAAATCGTCCATGCTGTCCCAGCACAACCAGTCGGGTGTGTTGACTCCCTCATAACGGAGGATTTTTTTGGACAGATCCTTATTCATGCACAGGCTGCTTGCCAGCACACCACTTCCCGTATACGGTATGCCCAATGTCTCCAGCGTTCCTTGTATCGTTCCATCCTCCCCGTAAGCGCCATGCAGCGCCAACAGAGCAACGTCAAGCCCCTTGACCTTCTCTAAAAGCTCCTCACGTGAATTGAATACAACCGGAACCACCTCATATTTATTACGATCCAGATGATTCATCATTTCTCTGCCTGTGTTCAACGACACCTCAATTTCAGAAGAAATGCCCCCCATAATCACGCCAACCTTCATCACCAGCACCCCTTCATCCCATTAATTGCCGCGCCGTTCTTCCAATGATTTCGATTCCTTTGACAATATCCTCATCCGCCACGCGGGAGAAGCCGATCCGCATCGTATGCTGCCCGCCGCCACCGGTATAGAACATCTCGCCTGCCGTAAAAATAACCCCTTGCGCACGGCACGCCTCAAGCAAAGCTCTTGTGCTAAAGCCCTCTGCAAATGCCACGAACAAATGCATTCCCCCGTCGCCCGTCAACGTTTGGTAAGGAACATGCTGCTTACAGCATTCCAAGGTCAGTTCATATTTCCGTTTATATTCCGCTCTGGCTTTTTTCAAATATTTCTCCAGATTGCCGTTGTACAAATATTGATAGAGGATCGACTGATCCAGAGTAGAAGTATGAATGGTCTGTGCCCGCTTAAGACTCTCCAGATAATAGATCAGTTCCTGATCGGCCAGCACCCAGCCTACCCGAAGCCCCGGAAACAGCACTTTGGAGAAGCTTCCAAGATAAATCACACTGTTGCCTGCACCAGCCGTCGCAATCAGCGGCGATACATGTGAACCCGAATAACGCAGCTCTTCATTGAAACCATCCTCAATTACCGGAATATCGTATCTCGCCATCAGCTTCATCAGGCCCTGTCTTTTCTCAGGAGACATGACAATCCCGGTCGGATTATGGTACGAAGGCACGAAGTAAGCACAATCATACTCTCCCTCATCTAATGCCTTCTCCAGTTCACCCAGGTGAATGCCGTCCCGTTCCACCCTAATGCCCTTGATCCCGAAGCCGTGCAGTTTGAGATTCTTGATCGCTGTGTGATGCGTGGGATTCTCGGTCAGGACCTGGCCACTCTTCCGGTTCAGGGCAGACAGCACAATATTGAAGCCTTCCGTGAAACCATTGGTGATCAGGATGTCCTTGCCCTTCATATCCACGCCTTTGTGCTCCATATATTGGTGCAAATAATCTATCAACGGTTTGTAGCCCTTGGCGTAGCCGTAGTTCAACAGGACATTCCCCTCTACGGCCATACGGTCCATGAAGGCCCGCTTTACATTGTCCAGATCGAACAGACTCTCATCCGGTGCGATGCTGGTAAAAGAAATCGTACCTTTGTCTGCGCGAATACCGCGCTTCATAATATCCAGTTCTTCAGCCAGCATGGCGTGATCGTTCAGATGTTTCTTCCAGTCCATTGTGCGGGAAGAAACAGTAACGGTACCAGGTGCAGTAGAGGCTACATAGTTGCCCTGCCCTTTAACGGCGTAGACAAATCCATCGTCCTCCAGCCCCTCATACGCGGCGATTACAGAGTTACGGCTAACTTGTAGCAGCACACCCATCTCACGGGTGGACGGCAGCTTCTGGCCGCTTTGCAGCGCACCTTTTATAATTAAGTGCTTCATATAGTCTTTGATTTGTATATATACCGGTCGTCCGGCAATGAGCTTGAAATCCTGAAACATCCATCATCGCCCCCATAGCTATCATGGCACACTTAGCAGGGTAAAAAAAGAACCACGGCCCCGGATTTTTCATCCAGTCGTGGTTCTTAGCGGTTCTAGTACTCTTATCCGTCTTTCCTTGCCTGCATAGATTGCAGGCTAGTCGTAACTGCTCCATAGACCAGACGTCCGATCGCACCACCCAAATCAGTAGCTGTGCCAGCGTAGACATGTTCAGCGTGGTATCGTCTGCTCTGACTCACGCCCAGTACGATAGCATCTGTTGGTGTACCCGTTGCTGTCAGGCCGTTCTCATTGTCGACAATCCCCAGATCGGCTAGAGCGGCCGCCTTAGCTTCAACAGCTGTCATCGCGGCATTAACCATTGCGGCAGGCGACAGCTGCCCGTCAATGCCCAGCATGATGTTGATCGTACCTGGCCTGTAAGCCTTCAGCACAGGGCGCACTACCCCGGCACGAGCAGCATTGCCCGCTGCTGACGTTACACAGCAGAAGATCGCAGCAGAGCCGATATCTTCTTCAGCAATCGCAGCAAGCTCCAGTGGAACGGCGGTCATCAGCCCTGCGCAGCCCGCTGCTGGATAACCCCATTCCCGCAGCTTGTTCTCCATATCCCGTACCGGATCACTACATTCATAGTCCTGGTTGACGAACAGGTTCACTGCCCGTGTCAGACGAATCATGCCTCCGCCGTATACAGCACTCGACAGTCCGTCCACCTCGGATGGGAATGCCAGCAGCAAATGGTCTTCCTTCCGCTCCAGAGTCAATCCTGGAAAGACCAGAGAGGTATATTTTGTGGTGTTCTCTTCATTCATAAAAGGCGACTTTACTGTACTAGCGACAGTTCCTACTCTTGCTTCACTCATTACTCTAGCTTCTGTGGTATCACTCATGCTCTCCTCGCCCTTTCCTTCATCGTGTAAGCCAATGCCCTCATTATTACGCCAGAGCCGGAAATCCGTCAAATGGTTTCAGCCCGCCGGAGGGATTTCATTGGATTCAGCTATGGAATTTTTTTGTGAAATCCCTGCTTTTGGTTTAAAATAAAGGCTGTATTCAATCATGCTGCAACGGAGGAACAAGCCATGCTTTTTATCGATAACACGGGGATTACGGATGCATCCATCAATCTCGCGATTGAAGAATATGCGCTCAAGCATTTGCCAATGGACGAGAGCTATTTGCTCTTTTATATCAACAGTCCGTCTATCATTATCGGCAAGCATCAAAATACGATCGAAGAGATCAATCAGGAATACGTGAAGGACAATAACATCCAGGTTGTTCGTCGTTTATCTGGCGGCGGAGCGGTCTATCATGACCTCGGCAATCTTAATTTCAGCTTCATTACTAAGGATGACGGCGAGTCTTTCCTTAACTTCCTGAAGTTCACGCAGCCGGTCATCGACTACTTGCGGAGCATGGGCGTCAATGCCGAGCTCAGCGGGCGGAACGACCTGCAGGTCGGGGAGCAAAAAATCTCCGGGAATGCCCAGTTCTCCACACGCGGACGGATGTTCAGCCACGGCACTCTAATGTTCGACCTTAATTTGGAGGATGTACAAGCTTCGCTGAATGTTAATCCGGAGAAGTTCAAATCCAAAAGTACAAAGTCAGTCCGCAGCCGTGTAGCCAACATTAAAGATCTGCTAGGGACGGATATGACGATTGAAGAGTTCCGCAGCGGTCTGCTGCGCTCGATCTTCGGAATGGAGCCTTCCGAGGTGCCACAGTACAAGCTCGAAATGGATGACTGGGTGAAGATCAACGAAATTTCCAAAGAGCACTACCAGAACTGGGATTGGAACTACGGGTTGTCACCAAAAAGCAACGTTAAACACACGCGCAAGTTCCCTGCCGGAATCATTGACATCCGGATGGATATTGAAGATTCCTACATCAAGGATATTAAAATTTACGGCGACTTCTTCGGTGCTGGCGATGTGGTGGACGTCGAGAATGCACTTCGCGGCAAACGTTACGAGCAGGTCGAGGTCAGACAAGCGCTCGCAGAGCTGGACTTGAAGCATTACTTCGGACGGATTGAACCGGAGGAGTTTTTCGGGCTGATTTTCCTGGAAGAATAGATTCCTTTCTTATAAAACAAATCATAAGGCTCTCTCACTGCACCGCGCAGCGAAAGAGCCTTATTGATTGTATGTATTGTTGCAGCAATATCGCTGCGGACCCGTAGTCCCTTACGGAGAAAGAATGAAAGCATAGATTACTAGTACTAATGTAAGTAAAATACAGACATTCTCTACTGCGCTGCCCTTCTTCGTGCCAGTGCTCATCAGCCTCAGACGCAGCTTGAAGGGTAGCGGCGGCAACGGGGTAATCCCGCGCTGAGTAACGGAGTCTGCCAGCAAATGCAGCGCATAGGATAGGCCCCCGGCGATCCACAGGCTGCCGCCGTCATTCATGCCAAGGGAAGCGAAATACAGCAGAGCGCCCCATCCGGCCACGCCGTACAGCGTGTGCGTTAACCCACGATGCGGGACAACGGATGACACGATGAGTATGCAGGCCGCGATATAGTTCCATGGATCATAGGCATCTGCGAAGGCTACCAAGCCCACGGCAATCAATATCATGACAAGATGCCTCAGTCTGCGTCCCGGCAGGAAAGAAACACTGCCAACAAGCAGAGCCAAAGCAATGTTCCAAGGCGGCTGAGCCAGACCGGCGAAATAAAGATAAATAGCTGCGCCGATCAGCGCTACCTGAAGAATTCGCAGCACGAACTCCGGAATGGCTTTGCGGACCAATAATGAATTGGGCTCATCAATATCTGGCATAAGCGAGCTTACCGCGGCCACCGCAATGGCCGGAATGGTAATCTCATAACCAAGTAGATTCATAACCGACAGGGTAACCCCGGTGCTAATGATTAAATGGGATTTGCCCATCATACGAAAACCGCTCCCTTTCCAAGATGTAAATGAGAACAAATGTACGGTTATCGAAGTATACCAAGACCCTGCCATTTTGTCCAGCTTGAACCCTGAAATGCCCTGCTCCATAAAGGATCTTCGGCAGCTTTGGCTTGTTCTTACTCCTGTTTTAGGATACAATTTGGACAACTTGTCTTACTGTACAAGCCAACTTTCAATGCCAGGCATCAGTACCCATTTGATCTGATTGTTATAACCAGAAAGAAATAAGGAGAGAGAAACCATCCATGTACAAATTGATTGCGATCGACATTGACGACACCCTGATTAATGATGACAAGGAAGTTACCCCGGCCACACAGCAAGCGCTCGAACAAGCTGTTGCCGCAGGCGTAGTAGTAACACTAGCCACTGGACGCGCGTATGCGTCGGCCCAGGCCATTGCCCGCCAGACCGGACTTAACGTGCCGATCATTACGTACCAGGGTGCACTCGTGAAGAACCTGCTCGACGAAAATGTATTGTATGAACGTTATGTTCCGCAGGATGCCGTTCGCAAGCTGTTCGAATACTGTGTGGAGCATAACTTGCATCTGCAAACTTACATTGATGATAAACTGTATGCCCGTGAAGAGAACCAGAAGCTGATCGACTACTCCGCTTTGAACAATACCCGTTACTATATCGAACCAGACTGGGAGAAGCTGGTACCCGAAAAAACACCAAAAATGCTCATCATCGACGATCCCGATTTCCTGGATGAGCTGGCGCCAATTCTGCGTGAGCTGCTGGGAGATTCCGTGCACATCACCAAATCCAAACCTTATTTCCTGGAAATCATGCATCATGAAGGCACCAAGGGCTTGGCTCTGGAATTCCTGGCCGGCCATTTCGGATGCGATCTGTCCGAGACGATCGCTGTCGGCGATTCCTGGAACGACCATGAGATGCTCGAAGCAGCAGGCCTGGGTGTAGCCATGGATAACGCAATCCCGGCGCTGAAGGAAATCGCCGATTTCATCACCCTCAGCAACAACGAGGATGGCGTCAAGCATGTCATTGAGAAGTTCATTTTGCAGACCGCAAATTAATACCAAGAGTGCCGCACAGCCATGTTATCTTCACGGCGTGCGGCACTTTATTTTATTTATGCATTCAGTGACCTGTTGAGGAAAGGATCGCTTCCTTCATCTGGTCTTCTTCCTCTTCTCGCTCCAACTGTGAATAGTACAACGCATGGTATCTGCCACCTGCCGACAGCAGCTCCTCATGATTGCCGTGTTCCACGATTGAACCGTTCTCCATGACCAGAATCAGGTCAGCCTGCTGAATCGTTGAGAGGCGGTGAGCGATGACGAGCGTCGACTTGTCGTTCATGAGCTTGCGGATGGCCTGCTGCACCAGCTTCTCAGATTCATTATCCAGCGCAGCCGTAGCTTCATCCAGCAACAGAATCGGTGCATCTTTCAGAATCGCTCTAGCAATAGATAGTCTCTGACGCTGTCCCCCTGAGAGTCTGGCCCCTTCCTCACCAATCTCCGAATCCAGTCCTTGCGGCAAAGCCATAACGAAGTCATAGGCGTTCGCCTTACGCAATGCCTCTACAATCTCCTCATCGCCGGCATCCAATCTGCCATTGCGAATATTATCACGGATCGTGCCCGAGTATAGACCAGAATCCTGGGGGACATAGGCAAAATAACTCCTCAGCCTGGACAGGCTGATCTCACCAATGGGCTGTTCATTCAAGGACAGTTCGCCCTTGTCAGCATCATAGAAGCGCAGCAGCAGCTTAAAGAGTGTGGACTTCCCGCCGCCGCTTGGCCCAACAATCGCGATTTGCTGCCCGCGTATAAGCTCCAGGCTCACTTGGTTCAGACTTTGAGTCTCCGCACCGGGATAAGTAAAGGTAACATCAGATAGTTTCAAGGTCTGAAATTGTGGAGTCTCCGTCTGCTGCTTTGATTCTTCAAGAGAATCCACCTCTGTCGGCACATCCATCACCTCAAAAATCCGCCCCGCGGCACCCAAAGACTGCTGCATGGATGCCACCAGCCCAGGCAGAGTTGAGAACGGGTTCACCAGATAGTTCATCAGCTGGATGAAGGCCAACATTGCTCCAACTTCGAGCGAACCTTTAGCTACAAAATACCCCGCTATGACCAGCGCCAGCAGGAAGGTCATATTCCCCAGGAGAGAGGAGACCGCAGACGTGGCCCCTTCGATGGAGCCGCGCTTCAGTTCTCCGGAAGCGATGTTCTCACTGTGCTTGCGGTATTGCTTAAACAAACGAGGTTCAATAGAGAATGACTTGAATACCATACTGCTGCCCAGAATGTCATTTAGAAACGAAGTCGTCTTGCCCATATTCTGCTGTAGCTGTACGCTGTTGTTGCGCATTGCTTTGCCGAATACCTTCCCGGTCAGGAACATTAGCGGCCCCATTGCAAAACAGATCAGCGCCAGCAGCCAGTGAATATACAGCAAATACGCGAAGGCCGCGAGTGCCAGCAGCGGATTACGCAGCAAGCCGATTATCACCTGTCCGCAGGCCTCGCCGACGGATTGATTATCGTTCGTGAACCGGGACAGCAGGTCGCCAGAATGATTGCGGTCAAAATAAGACTGCGGCAGCTTCAGCGTATGTTTCATCATGTCTTGGCGCAGTTCATTTCTGATTTTGGCTGACACATTGTTTTTAAAATAAGCATCCGCATAACCATTGACCCCGATGCCAGCCAGCATAAGGAGCCCAATTCCAATTACATTTTTCAGTCTATCCACATCAAAATGAACAGCAGCATCTGTCACTGCCGACAGAAACCAGGCAATCATTAGCTCAAGGGTGATACCCATCAAGGTGGTTATAATTAATATGAAATAAATAAGCTTGTGCCTGAGCATGTACTTACTCAATCGGGAAAATACCCCTTGTTGCATGACTACAAGTCTCCTTCCATTCTAAAATTCTGTTCCCCGCACCTTGGCATACACCTTACTGTCATGTAATTCCCCGCTCATCGCCCGCCTATTGCTGCGTAAAATCCCGTCCAGCGTATAGCCCGCGCGTTCCGCTACGGCTGCACTTTTCAGATTATGGGCGCTGCAACGGATCTCAATCCGATTCGCTGCCAGCTCCCGGATCGCAAAATCCGTAACCCCGTTCACTGCTTCGGTCATATACCCTTTGCCAGTGCAGCTGCTTCTGATCCAATAGCCAATCTCGAAAATGCGAATGTTCCAATCGAGAGTATGCATACCGGTGCAGCCGATGAACCGGCCTGACACTTTGTCAAAAATACGCAGGTGCAATTCTGTGCGCTTCAGAAATTCCAGCCGTGCTTCACGCGTGAACTTCTCCGATTCCTCCAGACTCTGCAAGGTCTGAGCAAACGGCATCCAAGGCTTCAACAGCTCCTGACTTTCCACAAGTGCTTCATGCATACTGGCGCCATCCCCCCACAATGGAGCACGGATCAGCAGACGTTCTGTCTCAAAGCTTTCGGGAAAATCAAGCAAGATTGGGGCTTGTGATTCTGGCATTATGTAATCCTCCATTTCAATTGATTTTAATACTAAATAGATTGAACCTAGGATTTTCACATGGGCTAAGGTCGTCATTGCGGAAAATGTTTGGACTTTCGGCCGCTGTTGTCTCCAGATTTCTTGGGATTGTACCGCTATTTGCGGATGAAATCTGGAGAGCTTACGCTTCCGATGCGAGCTTTCCTTCGGAAAGCTTTCAGGCGGACGCTATCGCTCCTACAGTTCCAAAATTCCCCTCCATTCCGCTCGCCTTATGTTATTTTTTTGTTCAGTCTATATAAATATGTAAACCTTTTCACGCAGGTACATCGATTATAACGGGAATTCACTCCCGAGAATACTACTAATTTTGTATATATTTGGGACACAAAAAAAACCGCTCACACGCCAGGAGCATTTCCCTGGGTGGAACGGCAACGTTTTATACAGGCATATTTTATACTACAAAGAGCTTTCAGGTTCATACAAAGTCAGAAATGCCTCAACGACTTCCGCCGAATTCTTCGCGGCCAGATCCACGTTGGAGGTAAACAATTCAGCAGCTCCCGCGCCCACATTGTCAGAGATCCCGCGAACCGAAAAGAAGGGAACCCCAAATTGATAAGCGGTTTGGGCTATGGCCGCGCCTTCCATGTCCGATGCCTTGGACTCCGGGAACCGTGCTCGGATGGAGACAGCAAGCTCCGAATGTCCGATGAAAGAATCCTCTGTGGTCACAAGTCCCGTCACGACGCTCCGCTTACTATGAATGAGGGCAGCTCCTTCCAGCGCCAAGGCCACCCATTGCTTATCCACCGGATACGAAGCCGGCATCTGCGGAACCTGTCCGTAGACATAATTAAAAACAGTAGCATCCACATCACTGTAGGTAATTTCCTCGGCAATCACTACATCGCCGATCTGGAGGCTCGGATCCAGTGCACCTGCAGCACCGATGTTGATAATCAGCTCGACCTGAAACCGTTCCAATAAAATGGTGGTGGTCATTGCCGCATTGGCCTTGCCGATTCCTGATTGCACCAGCACAATATCCTTCCCCTTAAGCCGTCCGGTGAAGAAATTTCTTTTGGCCACTACCAACTGCTGAATATCCTCCAAATGTGATTTAATCAATGCCACTTCTTCTTCCATCGCCCCGATAATTGCGATACTCATGTCATTCCCGCCTTCTCCATGTTGGATTTCACTCTGTAATCTGCTGTATAGATCTCAAGCTGCGCTATTGCATCTGCTACTTCTTCTGCTCCGATGTGACCTGGCATTCTATGAATCGAGGCCTCCTGCACCGTTGCCCGTTCCCCGATCTTTAGCCAATCCTCACGCTCCAGATGTCCTAGTCCCATGTCCTGAAGACAGGCGGGCAGACCCAACTGCTCATAGAATGGTAAAAGAAAATCTATCTCCGTCCGGTTATCTTCTAGCGCAAGCTGCACAAGCACTCCGTAAGCCACTTTATTCCCGTGCAATTGCCCATGAGCTTCCGGTATCGCCGTTAGAGCATCATGAATGGAATGGGCACCCGCTGTGCGGCCGTAATCCTCGCCGAAGCCGCCCACAAGACCAGCAACCATAATAATAGTCTCGACAATCCGTGTCAGATCCTCATTGGCATATCCTGTTCGCAGGGCTTCAAGAGCAGCTTCGCTGTGTTTCAGCAGATGCTCCTTGCATTTTCGTGCTGTGTACCAAGCCAGTTCCACCTCTACCGGAGGGGAAATCATGCCCCGAATGATGACATCGGCTTCGTACCATTTGGCCAAGGTATCTCCAATACCAGCGATCAGCAGCTCCGGTGGCGACTGCGCAATGACCTGCGGATCAAGCAGAACCAGCGCATTGCTGTATGGAAATACATCCATACTCACAAAGCGTCCCTGATCGTCATACATGACGCTCAGGGACGACCATGCTGCACAAGTCGAGGCCAGTGTGGGCAATATAATCGCGGGAAGCCGCAACGCCGCAGCTGCGCTTTTGACAAGATCGCTTATTTTACCGCCACCTACGCCAATAATGGCTTGTACCCCATGCCCTGCAGCTTCAGCCACAATTCCGTCGCGCTCCGGATAGGTGCACTCCCCGCTGTACGCGTACAAGTGGACCTCTGTCGCCTTCAGCTCTGGCAGAAAGGGCTGCGCCGCACTCCATGAATCCCGGCCATGCACAATCAATACTGTACGAATGCCTCTTCGGCCCAAGTGCTGCTCTAAGCTCCCCCAAGAACCGGGTCTACAGATGAATTCTTGCGGTGCAGCCCGTACTATAATTTCCGGCTTCAATCCTTCGTCCGCCCTGCTCATTAGTTACGCCGAGCCTTACGAGCCAGCACGTTGCCAAGAGACTGAATGCCCTGCACGAAAATAATCAGGATAACCACCGTAACGATCATGACAAACGTATCGAACCGTTGATACCCGTAGGAAATGGCCAAATCACCGATGCCGCCCCCGCCAACCGTACCGGCCATGGCCGTGGCCCCAATCAGACCGATCGTAGCCGTTGTCATCGTCAGAATCAGAGACCCAAACGCCTCCGGCAGCAGAAAGTGCCAGATTACCTGGAAAGTCGTTGCTCCCATAGCCTCCGCCGCCTCCAGAATGCCCGGACTGACTTCAAGCAGAGAATTCTCCACCAACCGTGCGATGTACGGGGCAATATAGACGATCAGCGGCACAATAGCCGCACTAGTACCAATGGAAGTATGTACGACCCAGCGTGTAAACGGAATAATGGCGACTAGCAATATAATAAACGGAAGAGAACGTACAATATTGATCACCGGATTCAGTACCGAGAAAACAAATTTATTTTCCAGAACGCCTCCGGGCCGTGTAATCACCAGTACAATACCAAGCGGAATCCCAAGCAAGGCGCCGAAGAACAACGAGAAACCCACCATAACGACCGTTTCCCTCAAGGCACCGAAAAGCTGATCTGCCGTAATCACCGTATTCATACTTTATCCACCTCCGTAATCTCAACACCCTGACTCAGCAGATAGGATGCAGCCTGATCAATTGTGCCGTTATCCCCATTCATCTGCAAAATCATCGTCCCCAGCGTTGTATTCTGAATTTCCGTCATATTGGCAAATAAAATATTCACATTGACCTCATGATTGCGAATCAAGTTGTTGATGACAGGCTCGGATGCCGCGCCGCCAACGAATTTGAGCCTGAACAGCCGCCGTCCGCTTTCTGCTTTGAGTGTATGGATTACACTTTGCGGCACACTGTTGTGAATCACTGTTTGTACGAAGCTCTGCGTCGTAGCATGACGGGGATTACCGAAGACCTCCAGCACGTTGCCCTGCTCGATGATCAGTCCCTGCTCCATCACGGCTACCTTGTTGCAGATCTGCTGGATGACCCCCATCTCATGAGTAATGATCATGATCGTGATGTTGTATTCCTCATTGATCCGTTTCAGCAGCTCCAGAATGGAGCTTGTCGTCTGCGGGTCCAGTGCCGAAGTCGCTTCATCGCACAGGAGAATGGACGGATTGCTGGCGAGCGCCCGGGCGATGCCGACCCGTTGCTTTTGCCCGCCGGACAGTTCCTTAGGGTAGCTCCCAGCCTTGTCGCTCAGCCCCGTGAACTTCAGCAATTCTGTAACGCGCTCACGGATCTCCTCTTTGCCCTTCTTCAGCAGCACCAGCGGAATAGCAATATTATCGAATACGGTCTTGGATTCCAGCAGGTTAAAATGTTGAAAAATCATGCCGATCCGCTTTTTCACCTGACGCAGCTCGGAGGGACTGTATTGATCAAGAGGTTCCCCGTCTACAAAGACCTGACCGCTGGTCGGCCGTTCCAAATAGTTCACCAGACGGATCAGTGTGCTTTTGCCGGCTCCGCTGTAGCCGATCACCCCGTAAATATCCCCTTTTTCCGCGCGGAGACTAACCCCTTTCAAGGCTTGAATGGATTGTCCTTTGCGCTCGAAGGATTTATGGACATCTCTAAGCTCAATCATGCTGCACGCCCCCTGTCTGCACTGCTATACCCGATTCTTTGAAAATACCTGTCGCCGCAATCCGGTCGATGGCTTCGCTCAGCCTCTCCTCACTGTTCACCAGGCCGACTCTGACATAGAGATCTCCCTGCTTGCCAAAGCCCGCTCCCGGAGCCACTGCAACATGAGCCTCTTCCAGCAGACGCTCCGCAAAAGATTCTGCCGTGTACCCTTCCGGCACTTTGAACCACGAGAAGAACGAGCCCTTAGGCGCTGTAACGGCCCAGCCGATTTCCCGCAGTCGTTTCACCAAAAAATCACGCCGCTGTTCATATAAGACCCCGAGCTGCTGTACACCCTCTTGCGGGCCAAGTAGCGCAGCAGCAGCAGCATCCTGCACCGCCCCGAAAATCGTACTGTAAGCCTGAGTATGATAGTGCTTGAGCGCTCCGATGACCGATGCATTTCCGACCGCGAAGCCAAAGCGCCAACCTGCCATGTTATATGTCTTGGAAGCCGTGTACAACTCCACGCCGTAATCTTTGCCCCCAGACTGCTGAAGGAAGCTCAGCGGCTTGTGACCATCGAAGCCAAAGGCACCGTAAGCAAAGTCATTCAGCACCGGAAACTTGTGCTTTGCAGCAAACGCCAGCGTCTGCTCAAAAAATTCTTCCGTAGCAACCGCACCTGTCGGATTGTTAGGATAGTTCAGCATCAACAGTCTCACCTTCCGGGCAATCTCTTCAGGAACACTCTCGTAACGGGGAAGAAAACCATCCTCTTCGTAGACGGGTATCGTCTGAACTTGTGCTCTTGCCAGAATCGCCGCAGCGAAATAAGGCGGGTATGCAGGATCCGTTGTCAGCAACAGATCGCCGGGATTCAGAAGACTTTGCGGAATGCCTACCACACCAATCGCCGAACCGTTGAACACAGCCACCTCCGTCTCCGGATCAAGCTCAACATTGTATTCCCGCTTATAAAAGGCAGCTACCGCCTCCCGTGCGCTTCCTTTCCCGTAAAAAGGCGGATATCCCTGATTCAGCGGCTCCTCGACCGCTTCTTTCAGGGCTTCGATAATATGCTGCGGGGTCGGCTGGTCTGGACTCCCACTTGCCAGATCAATAACGTCAATCCCCTTGCTGCGGTATAAGGCAATCTTGTCGTTAATCGCGCTGAAATAATTATCAGGTAATTCACTGACTACATTGGAAGGTCTGAAGTCCATTGTTTTACACCTCTTTAGCAAAGTTCGGTTTAGGTAATCGTCATTCTGTCCGCCCAACAAACAGGAGGGTCTGCCACTTCTCCGTAAAGGAATGGCAGACCGGATCAGTTATTATTTAAAGTAACTAGGCAGCTTGTAACCCTCATAGACCGGGTTCGACTTGATGTATTTCTGGAACTCGTCCGAATGGTATCCCTCAACAATATCCTTAACGAACTGTGCGTCCTTGTTCTTGCTGTCAATCGCTACAATGTTGGTGAATGGGTCCGTCATGTTCTCCAGTTGCAGCGCCGTTGTCAGCTTAATATTGTTGGATACAGCGAAATTCCCCTGAATAGCAGCATAATCGACGTCCTCCAGCGCGCGCGGCCCCTGTGCCGGCTCGGTGGCTATGAACTTCAGGTTGTGCGGGTTAGAAGTGATGTCCGAGAGAGAAGTTTGCAGCGGATCGATATTATCCTTCAGTGTGATCCAGCCAATATCCTTCAGGACATTGAGCGCACGTAGCATATTAACCGGCTCATTCGGCAAATTGACCTGATCGCCATCGCTCACCTCGTCCAGACTTTTATGCTTCTTGGAATAGAGCCCCATAGGTGGCGTTGGCACCTGTACAGCGCCTATCAAATCAATCTTTTCTCTCACATTGATAGATTGCAGATACAGAGAATGCTGGAATACATTCGCGTCAATCTCACCATTAGCCACAGCCACGTTCGGCTGAATGCCATCGGTAAATTCTTTATATGTTATTTGATACCCTTTCTTCTCCAGATAGGGTGCTACTCCATTTTTGAACTGATCACTGTAAGGCCCCGGATTGAAGCTAATTCGCAGCGTTTTCTTATCCTGGCTAGAAGCATCCCCTGAACCGGCAGCTTCCTTGTTGTTACCGCATCCTGCAATAAAAAGTGCGGCAGCGACGATGATTAGTGCAGAATGAATCCATTTTTTCTTCATTATGATGTTTCTCCCCTTTGACATGATGCTCTTTCCCAACGCAAGACTAGCTTGAATAAAACCAAGTAATTGCATCAGATTTAAGTTGTTTCATATGTTACAATGCATTAATATACATGTCAACACATTTACAAACATAATCCGTATAATGTACTATGAATAATCCGCTTTGGAAGACCTAACTATTTACATCCCTTTCGGGTTGTGATAGTTTGGAATGAAAAGTCCCGAAAGGAAGAGATATAATTATGGCAGAAGTAGAAAGTTTCCAACTAGATCACACCAAGGTGAAAGCACCTTATGTAAGAATTGCAGGTACTGAAACTAATGAGAAGGGTAGCACCATTCAAAAGTATGATTTGCGCTTCCTTCAGCCGAACGAGGATGCCCTGCCAACGGCAGCAGTACACACACTGGAGCACTTGCTCGCAACTTACCTCCGCGATGAGCTGGAAGGCATTATCGATATTTCCCCAATGGGTTGCAGAACCGGCTTCTATCTTATTATCTGGAACGAGCACAACCCTGCCGATGTGGCAGCGGCACTTACCAAGGTGTTGCACAAGGTTCTCGAAACCGTGCATGTGCCTGCGGTCTCTGCTTTGGAGTGCGGAAATTACAAGGATCACTCTTTGTTCAGCGCTCAAGAATACGCCCGTATCGTACTTGATGCCGGCATCAGCGACGATCCATTCAGAGCCTAAGACAGAAGGGAACTGTGCAGCATGCTGAGCATTGATTTTACCGGCAAAACATTGATCGTTACCGGCGGCCTAACCGGGATCGGCAAGGGCATTGTGGATCTGTTCCTGGAGGCCGGGGCCAATGTCGTCATTGGCGACATCGCCTGCAAGGCAGACTACGAGCAGATCCATGAGCGGCTGGTTCATCTCCGTATTGATGTCACAGTGGCTGAGGATGCCACCAGGCTCATTGAAGGAGCCGTTCAGGCTTTCGGTCGGATCGACTTTCTGGTGAACAACAGCGGCACGTCTACCATGGACTATGCCGTGGACATCAAGGAAGCCGACTGGGATAAGGTTATGGATATCAATGCCAAAGGCGTGTATCTGGTCTCCCAGGCGGGAGCCAGACAGATGCTGCGCCAAGGCGGCGGCGGTCGAATTATCAATATCGCTTCACAGGCGGGGAAAAACGGTTATCGCTGTATGGGGAACTACGTGGCCTCCAAGCACGCGGTGCTGGGATTCACCAAGGTGATGGCGATCGAACTCGCCAGTGAGCAAATTCTGGTGAACGCCGTCTGCCCGGGAATTGTGGAGACGGATATGAAGCGCCGTGAACGAATCGAGGGCGCACAGCTCCGTGGAATGACGCCAGAAGATATTCTGGCGGAAGACCGCTCACAGGTTCCGCTAGGCCGGACCGCCGAGCCGGAGGATGTGGCGAACGTGGTCCTGTTCCTGGCCAGCCCGTTCTCTTCGTACATGACCGGGCAAGCCATAAACGTAACCGGCGGCATGACCATGCATTAGCAGACCACTTAGGTTAGAAGATAACTGCGGTTAGCGGTTAGCGGTTAGCGGTTAGCGGTTAGCGGTTAGCGGTTAGACAATAAAAGGAGCACAGTAGCCGGGGGATCAACCCTGTGACTGTGCTCCTTTTTAATTCTATGAATTAGCTGTATAGAACGCATTTAAAAACAAACATAGCCAAGAAAAAGAGAGCTTGTATAAGAATAAAGAGAACTTATATAAGAAGGGTCGAAGTGTAATTAACGGCATTTTTGTACCTTAAATCCTTTGCAGATAAGGGTTATTGGAGATTAAGTGCAATATTGTACCTTAAATCTTCCAGAATCACCCGTTCAGCTTGCTTTTTCGAAAAATAAGATACTAAAATGCCCTTATTTACCTAATTAGCCTATATTAAAGAAAAATAAGGTACAAAAATGCTCTTAGTTGGAGAGGTGGCCCCTCTTTTGCACTATTAAGATAACTGGTGAGGGGCAATTTACCGCTTCTAGTGGTTGAAATCTGTCGACAGTCTATCTTCCGTGCTAGCTGTCCTATGAAAAGCTTCCAGAAGAACGTTTTGTCCCTAAAGTTCTAAACTTCCCCGTTCGCTCATTTTCGCTTTTTATTCATTTCTTTTGTTCGGCTTATATAGTAGATACGCTGGTAGCGCTGGACTGCTGGTACTGCTAAATGATAAATGCTGCTATATGTGTTTCTGATCACTTGATTTTCCACACTCTGATTGCTCAACTACCCCTACTTATCATGCTTACTATACTTCTCTACTGACATACTCGCTCTCCACTTGCACCTCTTGCACTTATTGTATTTCCTGCTATATTCGCTGCACATACTATACCCGCTATACATGTACTACTTCCTATACCCGCTATACATGCACTACTTCCTATACCCGCTCTACTCCTATACCTACTCTACTCCTACACCTGCTCTACTCCTATATCTGCTCTACTCCCATACCTGTCCTGCTTTCTATACCTGCTCTAATCCCATACCTGTCCTGCTTTCTATACCTGCCCTACTCCCATACCTGCTCTACTCTCATACTTACTCTACTCCTATACCCGCTCTACTCCTATACCTGCTCTACTCCTACACCTGCTCTACTCCTACACCTGCTCTACTCCTACACCTGCTCTACTCCCATACCTGTCCTGCTTTCTATACCTGCTCTACTCCCATACCCGCTCACTCTCATACTTGCTCTATTTCTATACCTGCTCCTCCCACGCCTGCTCTACTCCCATACCTACTCTCCTCTTATACTTACTCTGCCGCGCTTCCCAGCGGAACCCTCATCCCCGTCCGCGCCAGCGTGACATGCTCCGGTAGAATATAATCCTTCCGCAAGTCAACATCATGGGACATGTGGGTGTAAATCGCCCTGTGGGGCTTTACTTCCTTCAGCAGTTCCGCGGCCTCCGTCATATCATAGACAGAACGAGTGGACAACTCGGCTGCTTCATAATAGAAGCTTGTCCCCAGTACCAGCAGATCAGCGTCATGCATACGCCGGGTCTCTTCCTCTCCCAGCGAAATGGAGTCTGGACAATAAACCCACGCATACCCTTCTTTCTCCAGTCTGTAAGCATAGGAGTAGCCATTTTTGCCATGGCACACTCTCCACGTCTCTATCGCCCAGCCGTCCAATGTGATCCCTTCATCACAAGGAATCATATCCAGTTGATTCTCCAGCCAAGGATACTGACGTTGAATCACCGGAATAACCTCTGCGGGTGCATAGAGCTGACCTCTATAACCCATCCAGCGGCAGGCGTCCGCCCATTCGGGAAGGCCACCGATATGGTCAAAATGCGCATGTGTCACGAGTAAGCGGCGCATATGGCGAATTCCCTGTTCTTCCATCTGTCGTCTCCAGTCCGGACCGCAATCAATCACCAGCCCGTCGCTGCCGTTGTCAATCAGTACGGAGGAACGAAGCCGAGCGTTTAGTCCGCCATTTCTCGACTCTGAACAAGTCTCACAATCGCAGTAAACCCGTGGAACTCCCATTGCATCGCCCGTGCCCAAAAATACCAATGTATCCATCAGTTCTCTCTCCTTCTGTCCTATCACGAAGTCTTGTATGCCCATTATAAAACAGGTTGGAGCACCATTGCACGAAGCCAAGGACCCACTTAGTACATGGCCACGAGACAGACTCCCCCATCGTAAGAAGTCCAGAAAAAGAGCCAATCAGAAGATTCTAGCTAATCTGATAATACAAAAAGTCGCCCACAAGGCGATTTGCCTTACGAACGACCACACTTCTCATCTATTTTCTGTTCCTTCTATTTAACATGAGCTCAAGTTACGAACGTAAGGCTCGGTCGTCACTACGGTGAAGGCTTGGACTTCCGTTACTCTTGTTATCTGATTTCTTTACTCTGCTAACCCAATAGCCGAGCTTAAATTCCGGCTAGCACCTGATACCAGATACCACGCTTAGAATAAAGCGTGCTGCGCACCTCGTCCCAGCCGCCCAGGTACTGGATGTCGAACAAACCGGTCGGGATGGGGTAATGGCTTTCGTTCGCAGCATATACCTGTTTATTGACGGGACGGAAGCCATGCTTCGCAAAGATTTCCTGTGCCTGCGGAGTCAGCAGGTATGCCACAAGCGCATCCGCGGCCTCGCGGGTACCATGCTTCTCTGCGTATTTGTCCACAACCGCCAGCGGGTTCTCAATGAGAATGGTATCCTGTGGGATAATCACCTCATATTTGACCCCTTTGGCGATCCGGGCGAGCAGCTCGTTCTCATAGGTGACGATCACATCGCCGACACCATATTCGAAGGCGGCCATCGATGCCCGGCCGCTTTTGTCCAGCGACTCCACATTGGCATGTACCCGCTCCAGAAAAGCCTTAGCAGCCACGGGGTCCTTAACCCCTTCCTGTTCCTCAGACAGCTTCAGGCCCGCCCCATAGATGGCGTTGATATCCCACTGGGCGCCGCCGGATGTCTTGGGATTGGGGTAGAGCACCTTAATCCCCGGCTTCGCCAGATCCGCAAAACTGTGAATGCCCTTCGGGTTGCCTTCGCGTGTGCCCAGGGCTACCACCGAACGGGTCACCATCCCGTCCTCGCCGCCCTTGCTTTTCCAGTTCGGCTGTACCAGTCCAGCCTTAACCAACTTGTCGACATCCCCTTCCATCGCCAGTAGCGTCACATCCGCCTCGAACCCTCCGGCGATGGCACGGGCCTGAGTTCCGGATGCCTCATAGGATTGCTGGAATTCGAGAGTCTGCCCCGTATCGGCTTTCCATTTGGCGGCGAAGATCGGCAATATTTCTTCCATGGCATCCTTGACCACGCTGTAGGCACCGACTACCAGCGTAAGGTCGCCCTTGCGTGAGGGCGAGTCAGCCGCATCGCTATCCTTCTTCCCGCTCCCGCAGCCGGTTACCGTCAGTATAAGCATAACCAGCATCAGGGTAGCAAGCCATCCGTGCAGTTGTCTGCTCCTTTTGAGAGGCTTCATTGCGGCCCACATCCCTTTAAAATAGATAGATGATTGTCCTTCTTCGGCTCAAGTCTGATCCTCACTACTCACTGCTAGCGTGAAACGTAATCAGACCTGATCACGAGAATTAACGGGATTCTGTACCGTTATTTCGCTCGTATTATCGCCCTAGCGGAATTTAACTGGAATCCCTCCTGTTATTTCGGCGCATTTTCTACCAATCGACGAAAAACCTTAGACTAACAGGAATTTATCCAGTTATTTAATGAGGCTGCCCGCCAATCAGAGGATTAACGGGAGCTTTTCCAGTTATTTATACAATACCAATAACTCCTCTCATTCCGCACATTTGATCTTCAATCTTCACTCTTCACTCTTCACTCTTCACTCTTCACTCTTCACTCTTCACTCTTCACTCTTCACTCTTCACTCTTCGAACTTCGAACTTCGCTCTTCGCTCTTCGCTCTTCGCTCTTCGCTCTTCGCAACCGTATCGTATCTACCAAACTAAATAGAATAGAATTAAATAAATACCGGCATCGGGTCATCCTTCAGGTTGTTCTCCTGAATCCAGCTATGATCCTCATTGAACAGGTAAGCGCGGTGCACCAGCACGGATATTTCCTGCCCTATCTGCAAGGTCTCCTTCTCCAGGGAACGATATGTCACGAGCTTGTGGCCGTTCACCTCGATCTCTATCAGCCATTCGCTGCCGCGGAAATGCAGATGCTTCACGATGCCCTGCTCCGTAGCGGAGGCGACCCTAAATTCATTCAGGCTGCCCACCTCGATGTACTCCGGACGGATTAGCGCTTTGGTCGGCTTACCTCCGCCAGCATTGTTAAAACCTTTCAGCTCGGAAGCATCATCGATCAGTGTTGATTCGCCGATGAATGTCGCAACGAACGGTGTCTTCGGCTCTTTATAAATATCCCACGGGGTCCCCTTCTGCTCCAGACGCCCCTGGTTAATGATCATGATCTCGTCCGCCACTTCAATCGCTTCATCCTGGTCATGAGTAACGAAGATGGAGGTAATGCCTACACGTTCTATCAGCTCACGCAGCCATGATCGCAGCTCCTGGCGGATCTTCGCATCAATCGCCGCAAACGGCTCATCGAGCAGCAGCAGTTGTGGCTCCGGCGCAAGCGCCCGGGCGAACGCCACACGCTGACGCTGCCCACCTGACAACTGGTGCGGGTAGCGTTTTTCAAAACCCTTCAGGCCCGTCAACTCGACAAGCTCGGTTACCCGGTCGCGAATAGCTGTCTTGCTTGCTTTTTTCACCTTCAGACCAAAGGCAATATTCTCAAATACGGTCATATGCTTGAACAGGGCATAGTTCTGGAAGACAAAGCCAATGCCGCGTTCCTGAGGAGGGAGGTTGTTGACCGTCTGACCATGAAAAATAATCTCTCCGCTATCCGGTGACTCCAGCCCTGCCAGCATGCGCAGGATCGAGGTTTTGCCGCCGCCGCTTGGGCCGAGCAGACCGATCAGATGTCCCTTGGTAATCCCGAATTCCACATCCTTGACGGCATGAAAATCTCCAAAATGCTTATTTAATCCCCGGACTTCGACATGCATATCAATGCACTCCCTTTCTTCTCTTGGTCCATTCCATCAACAGCAGCAGACCTACGGAAAAAGCCGCCAGTACAAGCGCTACACCGCCCGCAGCGGTCACATTAAAATTCTCGACATCCTGATATACAAGCGTAGTGGCCGTTTGCGTTTTATTCATGATATTGCCTGAGACGACCAGCACCGCCCCGAACTCGCCCAGTGAACGGGCGACCGTCAAGATGACACCGTACACCACCGCCCAGCGGATCGAAGGCCAGGTCACCCGCCAGAAGGTCGTCCAGCCATAAGCACCAAGCGTCGAAGCCGCTTCCTCCTGCTGAGAGCCGATCTCCTGCAGCACAGGCATAATCTCGCGCACCATCAAGGGGAAAGTCACGAAGAGTGTGGCAATCACCATCCCGGGAAAAGCATACACAATTTTCAGCCCGATCCCTTCAAACAGCGCGCCCAGCGCACTGTCCGGTCCGAGAAGCAGCACAATCATCAAGCCGCCAATCACCGGCGAGACCGCATACGGCAGATCGACAATACTGTTCAGCAAGCCTTTCAGTCGCCGTCCAATCCAGCGTGCCCGGACCAGATAAAGAGCCAGCATAATTCCGAACAGCGTGTTCAGCAGCGTTACCACGACCACGACAAATCCGGTCATCATCAGCGCATGCAGCGCTTCTGGCCGGACCAAGGCATTCCATAACCCAGCAGGCCCCTGGCTGAAGGCACCCGCGGTCATTTTACCCAGTGGCGCAGCAATGAGTAGAAAGAACACCAGATACGTTAATCCAATCCAGAGTTTTCTCATGATGATCTTCTCCCCCGCATCTGCACCATATTGATCAGCCATAGGATGAGGAAAGATAAGGTTAGGAGGATGATGGATACGGCTGAGGCGCCTACGGGATTGTCACTCTCCACTTCACCGTAGATAAAAACAGAGGAAACCAGTGTGCGGCCTGGGATATTGCCAGCTACGAGCACGACCGCCCCAAACTCCGCCAGCGCCCTTGAGAAAGCCAGCATACCGCCGCCAATTATTCCGGGAGCCATAGACGGCAGAATCACCTGACGGAACACCCTAACGCCCTTGGCACCCATGGTATATGCAGCTTCTTCTTCGGAAGGATCCAGCTCCTCCAGTAACGGCTGCACCGCACGGATTACAAAAGGAAACGTAACGAACACCATCGCAATAACGATGGCCGGCTGGTGGAAGACAATCTCGAAGCCCAGCTTCTCTGCAATTCCGCCGATCAGACTACCGGGTCCGAGCAACAGCAGAATCATTAATCCCCCTACCGCCGTAGGCAGGGCAAACGGTAAATCCACCAGACTGTTCAACAAGGCCTTGCCGGGAAACTTGTAGCGGATCAGCACCCAGGCAATCATCGTCCCCACCAGTACATTAATGAGTGCAGCGATAACAGCCAGCTTTAACGTCAGCAGTACCGATTTCCAGGCAATCGGGTCACTGAGGCTTTCGGCGAAATTACCAAAACCCAGCGAGAAGGAGCTATAATACACCCCAAGAATCGGCAGTACAATCAAGACTACAAAATACAGCAGGATCGTGGTGCGGAACCCCCAGGTCCATCCTTTGTGTCTAAGCAGCGAATTCAACGATTAGTCCCCCCACCTCCGGCTTACCGGTCGGTATACTTGCCTTTACACACAGCATTATTCCTATTAATATACTCGGTTTAATATAAACACTACTTTACCAAAAGCGACTAACTAACGTCAATTACTTTCCAGACGTTTTAGGGTAAAATATGTAATGAAAACCATTTCCCCTTGAAAAAGGGTTACTTCTAGCGTTTCATGCTGTTCAGGTTTGTTGATTCAGAGAGGAGAATGTAGCATGCTGAATACGATCCAGCTATCTACGAGCAAGCGTGACGAACTGCGGGATATTACCCGCGATGTGGTATCTTACGTTAAAAAAAGCGGTGTTCAGAATGGAATTCTTGTTGTCTATTGTCCACACACCACAGCAGGAATTGCCATTAACGAGAATGCCGATCCTGATGTAAAACATGATGTGCTAATGCAGCTGGATGAGATCTATCCATGGAAGCATCCGAAATATCGCCATGCTGAGGGGAATACAGCTTCCCATCTGAAATCCATTACCGCAGGACCTTCACAGAGCATCATCATCCATAATGGCGAGCTACTATTAGGACGTTGGCAAGGGATTTATTTTTGCGAATTTGACGGGCCCAGACACAGAGAGTATTATCTAAAAATTGTTGAGGGATAAAAACAAGAGGGCCGCTAACGGCTGCTACCGTGAAGCGGCCCTCTTTAAAAAAGATAGCTCCTACAATACTTTCATCAAGCAGAGAAGTGATGTTATACCAATGCAATGCTTTAAAGCGAAAACTTAAAAAAAAAGCAAGCTCTACAGATTGCGGCATAATACCTTGATATGGGAGACTGCTTCTGCTTTGACGTCCTCAAAAGATACTTTATCTTGAATATAGTAAGAAATAAATCCGTGTGCGGATAAAAATAAGGTCAATGGCATACTCTGCCAGTCCCCATGTACAAATCCTTCTTCTTTCATATGACGGCGTACAATACTTGCGAATAAGTCATAACATCGTCCCTGCTCTGCTCTGCAATAGGCCAGCAACTCTTCATCACGGATCATGAACATGATCTCATATTGATAAGGATGATCCAGTCCAAACCGGATAAACTCCATAATTAGCTGCTCCACCCGTGTCATACCTTCTTCCGGGGGATTATTCATGGCCTGGCTCAGCAGTGCAGCCACATAATTGAAATCCTCGACAACAATGGCGTAGAACAACTCCGCCTTTTCCTTGAAGTGATAATAGAGGGAGCCATGGCTATACCCCAAGTGCTGCCCTATGCTGCGCATGGAAATCGCCCGGTATCCTTTGGTAATAAACAAATGCCTGGCTGCCTCCAGTATCCTTTCCCTCGACAACTCTTGCTCTACTGCTCTTCTTGCCATCGTCTATTCCCCTTCGTTGTAGTAAAGCCGCCGCCCTTCCGTTACCAAGGCTTGGCCTTGGGTAAGATCTGTTATCCATGCCATAAATGCATCGCCCTCATCATTGCGTGGCAGACAGGTCAGTGTCACTTTGTCGGTGAATGAAGTCTCGCCGGTCTGAATACCTCTGCCCCGGAGCTCGTTCTCAACCTTGCCCAGCCAGGTGTAATCCAGTTCCACGAATACCTCCCGCCTCAGTACACGAGTGATGACCTCTCCAGCTTCAAGCGCGATCGCTGCGCCATCTGCGTAAGCCCGGATCAGCCCTCCAGCTCCCAGCATGATGCCTCCGAAATAACGGGTGACAACAATTGCGACATTTTTAACCCCTTGGCTGCGGATTACCTCCAAAATCGGTTTACCTGCTGTTCCGCTAGGCTCCCCGTCGTCAGACTGCCTCTGGATCTCGTCCCTCTCACCAATCATAAAAGCAGAGCAGTTATGTGTGGCGTTCCAATGCTGCTTCTTGATGTCTTCGATAAATTGCACCGCTTCTTCTTCATTCTCCACCGGCATAACATGGCCGATAAAGCGTGACTTACGGATAACGATCTCCTGTGACCCAGGAGCGCGTACCGTCCGGTATTGTTCCAACATGATTGCCCAGTCCTTATACGCAAATAATAGCTAAATATATATGAGGAGCAGTCCCGCGGTAATGATACCTATGGACTGCTCCAGTGTGAGTTACGCTAGTATGAGGGTTGCTACGGTGTAGCCGATGTTACTCGGTAAGTCTGGCTTCCAGCTCAGCCTTTTCCTTCTCGTAACCCGGTTTGCCCAGCAGCGCGAACATGTTCTTCTTGTAAGCTTCAACGCCCGGTTGGTCAAAAGGATTGACGCCCAGCAGGTATCCGCTGATCCCGCAGGCTTTTTCAAAGAAATAAACCAGGTATCCGAAAGTATACGGCGTTTGGTCCGGAATGGTGACGATCAGGTTCGGAACTTGTCCGTCTGTGTGCGCCAGCATCGTTCCTTGGAATGCCTTCTTGTTGACAAAATCCATCGTTTTGCCAGTCAGGAAGTTCAGACCATCCAGATCATCCGGATCATTCTCGATCGTTACGTGATGAGCCACTTGCTCCACTTGGATGACCGTCTCGAAGATGTTACGGTTACCCTCCTGAATGAATTGACCCATGGAGTGAAGATCTGTTGAGAAATCAACGGAAGAAGGATAAATCCCCTTGAAGTCCTTACCTTCGCTCTCGCCGTACAGCTGTTTCCACCATTCGGAGACAAAGTGCAGGGAAGGCTCGTAGTTGACGAGGATTTCCGTTGTTTTGCCTTTACGGTACAAAGCGTTACGTACAGCAGCGTATTGATAACTTTGGTTCGTTGCCACGTCCGGGTTGTTGAACTCATCAGCGGCAGCCGCTGCGCCTTGCATCATTTCTTCGATATTAATGCCTGCAACAGCAATTGGCAATAGACCTACAGGTGTTAGAACGGAATAACGTCCGCCTACATCGTCTGGAATGATGAACGACTCATAGCCTTCTTCATTAGCCAGCTTCTTGAGTGCGCCCTTCTCCTTGTCTGTAGTAGCGTAGATGCGCTTGCGAGCTTCTTCCTTACCGTATTTCTTCTCCAGCTCTGCACGGAAAATGCGGAAAGCGATCGCCGGCTCAGTAGTCGTACCGGATTTGGAGATTACGTTCACGGAGAAGTCTTTGCCTTCTACGAGATCAAGCAGGTGCGTAATGTAAGTGGAGCTGATGTTGTTACCGGCAAAATAAACTTCCGGTGTCTTGCGTTTATCCTTGGAAAGGTTATTGTAGAAGGAATGGGAAAGTGCCTCGATTGCTGCGCGTGCGCCCAGGTAAGAACCGCCGATGCCGATTACGATAAGTACTTCGGAATCACTTTGGATCTTCTTGGCAGCCTGCTGAATGCGGGCAAATTCTTCCTTATCGTATGCTGTTGGCAGATCGATCCAGCCCAGGTAGTCGGAACCTACTCCGCTCTTGTTATGTAGCTGCTCGTGAGCTAGTTTTACTGGAGCTGCGAAGTTGTCAATTTCATTCTGTCCGATAAAAGTAAGTGCTTTGCTGTAGTCAAAATTAATCTTTTTAGACATGTGTAATGGTAACCTCCTGTTTGTCTCTTTAAATTTGACACCGTTTGTTACAACTTTATAATAGGATACTTTAATTTTCCTAGGCTGGCAAGGTCTTAGGACACAACCCGGGCTTTAGAACGATGTTTTTGAATAAAACTGAAAACGCTACCTGTGGAACCTGTACAAAGCGCGTGCTAAAATGGAGAAAAGCACTCCACAAATCCTGTCGAATTCAACAGAAATCCAATAGCGAAGGTGTGAAAGTAATGACAACTATCGGCTTTATCGGACTCGGAACGATGGGGGCGCCTATGGCCTCCAACCTGCTTCGCGGTGGATTTCAGGTCACCGTTTATAACCGTACAGCTTCCAAGTGCACTCCACTTGTAGAAGAAGGCGCTCAGGCGGCAGCAACACCGCGTGCAGCAGCAGAAGGCAAGGATGTTATTATTACCATGATCAGCAACGATGATTCCATCCGTGAAGTATATTACGGAGAAGAGGGTATCCTCGGAACGCTGAAGCCCGGAACAGTTGTGATTGATTCCAGTACAATCTCCCCTGGACTGGTACAAGAGATTGCAGCAGCCGTGGAAGCGCGCGGTAGCCAATTCCTCGACGCACCAGTAACTGGCAGCAAGCCTGCAGCCGTGGATGGCACGCTGGTATTCATGGTCGGCGGCAGCGCCGAAGTCATTGAGGCGAACCGTGCCCTCTTCGATACCATGGGCAAAAAACTGCTGCACATGGGCGGCAACGGCCGCGGCGCCGTCGCCAAGCTGGCCCACAACACCATGGTGGGTATCCATAATGTTGCGCTTGCCGAAGGCTTCTCCATCGCCGTAAAATCAGGCGTTCCCGCGGACAAGTTCCTGGAACTGGTGCAGCTTGGTTCAGCAGGCAGTAAGCAGGCTGAGCTCAAAGGCCGCAAGATCATCGAGAATGACTTCAGTAACCAGTTCTCACTGGCCCTGATGCTCAAGGACCTGAAGCTCGCCTCTTCGCTCAGCGATGCCACAGGCGTCCCTACGCCGATGCTGGGTCTCGCCAAAAGCCTGTTCCAAGCCGGTTATACCCAGGGCTTCGGCGAGGAAGATCTCTCTGCCGTAGTAAAAACTTACGAGTCCTGGATTGGTCAGAAAATCGGCGAAGAAAAGCCGGAACAATAATACAGCGTAGTTGCATCCGAAGGATTCGCTGCATTGAACAAAAGACTGCTTTTCCCGACCAGCGGGTCCGAGAAAAGCAGTCTTTTTGTTGTAACCGATTAGAAAAGAAGCCCCGCATAAGCGGAGCTCCTTCAAGAATATCTATTTTACAAATTACAACTCTGGGTAAGAACAGATATAATCCGTTACGCCGAACACTTCCAGCGCAAATTTGGAGTTACCAGGAACGTGGAAAGTCTCCGCTCCTTTAATCTCCTGCCATGCCTCTGCACCGGGAAGCAGCACCTTCAGGTCGCCGGACAGAATCTCCATAATCTCAGGACCGTCTGTACCGAACTCGTATACACCCGGAAGCATGATGCCAAGTGTCACCTTGGTTCCATTTTCCAAATGAACCGTACGGCTGGTTACTTGCCCTCCATAATACACATTGGCTGCCTTGACAATCGTCGCATTCTTAAACTCGCTCATGTCCTGTTCTCCCCCTATAAGTTGCAATAGCTTACAGCAAAGCTTTTACGCGGCTAACTACATTCTCCACGGTGAAACCATACTCTTTGATTACAGTATCGCCAGGCGCGGAAGCACCGAAGGTTGTGATACCCAGGATGTCGCCTTGATCTCCAGTGTAACGTTCCCATCCGAAGGTTTGTGCCATTTCAATCGCCAGACGGGCTTTAACGCCCGGCAGAATAACGGAATCACGGTAAGCTTTATCTTGTTTTTCGAACAGATCCCAGCTTGGCAAGCTGATGACACGAACATCAATACCTTCTTCAGCCAAAGCAGCTTGTGCTTTCACTGCCAGTTGAACTTCGGAACCCGTCGCAATGATTTGTGCTTGCGGTGTGCCATTCTTCGCATCGGAAACAACGTATCCACCGCGTTTGATGTTCTCGCGCACGCCTTCCACAGTACCAGCCAGGATCGGCAAGTTTTGACGAGTCAGCACCAGCGCTACCGGGTTGTCCTTGTTCTCGAGCGCATACGCCCAAGCTGCGGAAGTTTCGTTGGCATCTGCCGGACGAATCACAGTCAGACCTGGAATGATACGCAGGGAAGCCAATTGTTCGATCGGCTCGTGAGTAGGACCATCTTCACCAACAGCGATACTGTCGTGAGTCAGAACATAAGTTACAGGCAGCTTCATGATGGAAGCCAGACGAACTGCCGGACGCAAGTAGTCAGTGAATACGAAGAACGTACCGCCGAATACTTTCAGACCGCTGTGCAGTGCAATCCCGTTCATCGCTGCTGCCATACCGAATTCACGAACGCCGAAATAGATATTGCGGCCTTCATAAGATTCAGATGTAAAGACCGGCAGGTCTTTCAGGTGAGTCATTGTGGAGCTCTCAAGGTCTGCAGAACCACCAACCAGTTGTGGTACGCTTGGAGCCAGACCGTTCAGTGCACTACCGGAAGCCACGCGTGTGGACACGGCTTTATCTTCTGTTGTGTAGAACGGAAGATTAGCATCCCAGCCTTCTGGAAGCTCACCATTCAGAGCGGTTTCGAACTGGGCAGCCAGTTCAGGATAAGCTTTTTTATAAGCTGCGAACTGCTCGTCCCATGCTTTGTTGGCGGCAATCCCCTTGTCCTTCACTTCTGCAAAACGTGCACGAACTTCATCCGGTACATAGAAATCTTCTTCGTATACCCATTTGTAGAATTCCTTAGTCAGTTTCGCTTCTTCTGCACCCAGCGGAGAACCGTGTGTACCACCATGGCCGCCTTTACCTTGCTTGTTCGGGCTGCCGTAGCCGATAACGGTTTTGACTTCGATCAATGTTGGTTTGTTCAATTCAGCTTGTGCTTCAGCAATCGCTTGTTCCAGAGCAGGAAGATCGTTACCATCCTCTACACGCAGCACTTGCCAGCCATAAGCTTCAAAACGCTGAGCTACGTTCTCAGAGAACGCCAGGTTCAGCTTGCCGTCGAGGGAGATATCATTGGAATCGTACAGTACTACCAGCTTGCCCAGCTTCAAATGTCCAGCGAGGGACGCGGATTCGGAAGAAATCCCTTCCATCAAGTCGCCGTCACCACAGATTGCATAGGTAAAGTGGTCGACAATTTTATGTTGGTCTTTATTATAAGTAGCTCCCAGTTGGGCTTCAGCCAGTGCCATCCCTACAGCCATCCCGATCCCTTGTCCGAGCGGGCCTGTTGTAGCGTCAACGCCAGCAGTGTGGCCGAACTCAGGGTGTCCTGGAGTCAAGCTGCCCCATTGGCGGAATTGCTTCAATTCTTCCATAGGCAGATCATAGCCACTGAGGTGCAAGAGGCTGTAAAGCAGCATCGAGCCATGTCCTGCGGACAATACAAAACGGTCACGGTTCACCCAAGTCGGATGTTCCGGGTTATGATTCATTGTTTTTGCAAACAATTGATAGCCCATCGGTGCGGAACCCATCGGCATACCTGGATGTCCGGAATTTGCTTTTTCAATTGCATCAATGGACAGGGTACGGATCGTTGTGATCGCCAGATTGTCGATAGTGGAGTTCTCTTCCTTCTGGATAGCTTGTGTAGAATCACTCATTTTAAATTGTCCTCCTCTGAAATCTCAAGAATGTCATTTTGACTCTTATTGTATCACTAGTGTAGAAGCATTACCATTTCTTTTTGTGCGCACTGGTCTCAGGTCCAGTATTTGTTTAAGACTAAAGTTTGTTTTACAACGCCGGATTATACAGTAAGATGGAATTACTCAAACAGAATTTTACCGAAATATCCATTACTACCAGCAGAAAGGGATCTGGGACATGACTCAAAGCAAACATATCTATATTGTGTTGACCGGAACGGGTACCGCTTTTAGCGGCTTTATCCGCTTGTTCACAAGGGCCAATCTGAATCACGCCTCCATTGCCTTTGATCCTGAATTGCGGGAAGTCTACAGCTTCGGCAGGAAAAAAATGTACAACCCGTTTGTCGCCGGGCTTATACGAGAGAACTTTGTGGACCCTTTTTATAACAGTGCAAACTGTGCTATTTATCAATTAAAGGTATCTCATGAGGAATACGATACTATGTATAATCATGTTCAGGGCATGATGAAACACCAGGACCGTTACAAATATCATTTACTGGGCCTGGTTGGAGTATTATTTAATATTAAAATCGACAGGGAAAACGCCTATTTCTGCTCGCATTTCGTCGCGTCTGTCTTCGAAGAGACCCAGAGGCTTCCTGTGAATAAACCATCCTGCTTTGTTACGCCAGAGGACTTTGCCCTCTCGTTGTATCACCATAAGATTTATAGTGGCAAGCTGTGCTATTACCTGCGCAAGATCAATTATAATGCGGCTCGCTCAGACACGTTCATTATGACTTCTGGTTCCGCCAGAATGATGAAGGATATAAAGGAACAGGCAGAGGAAGCCGTTATCTAATCGACCTTCCTCCGCCGTTCATACTTGCTATTTTATACGATGAAACCGGAAATACTCTGACCAATCATCCAGGATTTGAACCGTTACCTTATCGATTTTGACCTGATATTCGTTCGTAGCCGTGAAGGTGAACGTAAGGGGGCCGTCAGGCAGCTTTTCAAAAGAGGAGTCATACAGTTCCCCCTTCCATACCAGCTTATCCTCATTGTCCGGACGCAGCTGCGTGCTGTACCCGCCCGGTATAGTCACCTCCACCGTATCCGGCAACCCTGTAGTGTCCGCCAGGAAAACAAATTTCTCTCCCGCCCAAAACACGCTATAACCCCGCGGCTGCTCTCTGTCGCCACTCTTCTTCAGATTATAATTCTGCCGGTTCAAATTCCACTCTTCCGTATGCTTCACTCCGCCCTTAACGCTCAACAAATTCACCATGAGATATTTCCGTGCGGAAATATTACTCCAATCAAATCCGTCAAACACTTCAACCTCTACAGCATATTTTTCATTCTCGATCAGAGCCCCCGCAGGAATCTGCCACTGCTTCGCACCTGACAATTGATCTCCAGACTGTGCTTTTATAGCTCCAGTGGCCAGATTGATAATTCTAACACGGAAACGTTGCTGCAGATCTCCATCCTCATCCTGATAGTTCCACTTAATAATTGGAGTCAATGTACTGGCAATGGTCGGCTTATTCGGGTTGTCACTCGTTGGATAAGTGATGTTGACCTTCGGCAACCGGTTCACCACGGTGATATTTTGGGATAGCTCTCTGAACAGCCCCAGGGAGCTGTGACGATCTGTCGGTATGTAAATACACCGTTCGTGGTGAGCTGCTTGGAAAAGCCTTTTTGCGTACTTGCAGTCATCTCTGCTCCATTTCCTGATTTAAGCAGATACTTATAGCTGATCGTGTTGCCTTTCGGCTCATCCAGATCTTCAGCCGTACTCTTGATGTTTAAAACATCCGTCCGATAAATCGAACGTTCGCTTCGTCCCTTCCGATATCAGTGATCATCGTAAAGCCTGGCTTCGGCGGGTAGTCAATGATGAAAATCCTTTGGAATTGGCGGGCCCCAGAACTGTAAAATATTCAAATTGATTAAAGGTTAAGTTAGGAACCTGATACTGCCAAATCAAGCCTATAACGTCCGGATTCTCAACGCTCATAGCCAACAAGCCTTCCTTTAAAAAAACTCCGGCCAATACTTTTCCTGCGGATCATTTCTCCGCAAAGTACATACATTTGCCGAGAGGATCTCCTGCGTATCAGCGTCCAAAACAAACGGATTGATAGCTGTCCCGGCAGAAGAAATGATCGCCACTGATGGCGCGAGGTTTCTGACAACATCCACCTTAAGGGAGTCGATATTAGATTTGGCCCGATCTGGTCGACTGCCCAATGCTCCAAGGTATAGATCCCTGGCTCTGGGAAATCCACATTAATGTTGGTAAGTCCGGTATAGCTTGGTTGTCCCGTCACTGTCCGTTACTTTCCAAAATACCGAAGGTTGGCATATCCGACAAATCTATCATTATCAGATGATGTGTACTGCCTGCCGGGCATCTAATTGGTACACCAATGCCGAACTATTAATGGCCGCCGTGGGCACATGATTCTTGACGGTAAACAGTCTGGTAGCGTTGAGGTCAGCGCTCCGGCCAAAGCTGTAAGACGCATTTCTTAACCATCTGAAATGGCCTGTGGATGCGAAATACCGCTCCGCGCGATCAAGTCGCGGTTTTCACACGACAAAATACACTTTGGCACAATGATGTCCAAAATACTGGTAAAATGCTTTTTTACCTGTAGGGAGTGTAAGAAAAGTTATTAGATTGTCCTGGGAAAATTGCACTGCTAAACACTGCGGAATTGGCATTCCGTCTGATGAAGAAATTCCGGTGAACACCAGGATAACTGATTCTGCCTGAGGTTCACCGGAATTATTGAATTAGTTAAAGACTACGGTCTTGTTGTTGTGTACGAGAATACGGTCTTCGATATGCCATTTCACGGCACGGGCCAATACTACACGTTCGATAGTACGACCAATCCGTTTCAGTTCGGTCACATCGTCACTGTGGCTGACGCGCTGCACGTCTTGTTCAATGATCGGACCGCCATCAAGCTCTTCGGTTACGTAGTGGGCAGTTGCTCCAATGATTTTCACCCCGCGCTGATATGCTTGCGCATACGGCTTGCCGCCCACAAAGGCTGGCAGGAAGGAGTGGTGAATGTTGATTATCCGGTGACGATAATACTCGATGAACGAAGGCGAGATAATTTGCATATACCTGGCCAAAATAATGACATCAATATCGTTCCCGATAACTTCAAGCTGGCGCTTCTCCGCTTCTGGCTTAGTCTCAGCAGTAACGGGAATATGATGAAACGGAATACCGAAGGATTCCACGTAAGCCTTCATCTCCGCGTGATTGCTGACCGCAAGGGTAATCTCAGCATCCAAATCGCCAGCCTGCCACTGCCAGAGGAGTTCCATTAGACAATGATCTTCTTTGGAGACGAAAATAGCCAGCCTCTTTTTGTGGCTCACTCTGAAGATCTTCCAGTTCATTTTGAACTGCTCTGCCACTGGATTGAAGAGTGTGCGTAACTCTTCCAGCCGCTCCCCAAGCTTTGCCAGGTCGAATTCCACTCTCATGAAAAACATGCCGCCATCGGGATCCATGGTATATTGATCGGACTGTACAATGTTGGCGCCGTGCTGATGCAGAAAATGCGATACCGCAGCCACAATTCCCGGTCCATCTGGACAGGAAATGAGCATACGTGCACGGTTCGGAAATTGATGACTACCTGAAGAATGATCTCTTTTCACATGTAATTCCATGTTCTTCTTTCCACCCTCTCATCTACTTGCGCTTTTCTTTAATTTTGCCTATGCATTGACCAGAATTTGACTGCCTGCAAGCCAAGAAATCAAGCGATGGTTAATCGCTTCCTCATTGAGCGCCGGGAAAAGTCCGGCGTCTACAACATGATCATACAGTCGTTCCAGCGGTTCACGCGGATCTGCCTTCTTGGCCTTCGCATCGTTCTTCAGCAAATTCCAGACATCGAGCACATACTGACGGGAATCCAGCTCAAGCTTGGCAAAGAACCCATGCAGCTCTTCAACCTCTTGCAGAAACTCCGGTCCGAACCGCTCGGCAACATTTCCGCGAAGCAAGGCAATCTCCACTTCATACATCGGACGCTGGGTTTTGGCATCTTTGCCGATCCATGGCGTCTCCAGAATGAACGGAAGGCTCGCCAGGGCTTCATGATGCACGATTTTGTTAATGGCTTCGAAGCCGATAAATCCTGAGCCGAGCGGAGTATGGCGGTCTTTGCGCGCTCCTACAGGGTTTTTGCTGTCATTGATGTGAATAACACCAAGGCGGTTCAGGCCAACGATCTGATCGAACTGGCGGAGCACCCCATCCAGATCGCCGACAATATCATAACCGGCATCATGAATATGGCAGGTGTCCAGACAAACGGACAAACGCTCGTTATGAACAACCTTGTCGATAATCGCCGCAATTTCCTCAAAGCTGCGGCCGATCTCAGTTCCTTTGCCAGCCATGGTCTCAAGGGCGATACGGACCTCTGTCTCGCCAGTTCCGCTAAGCACTTCATTTAGCCCATCAGCAATTCTTTGAATACCATACTCCGGATCCTTGTCGGTATAAGCACCTGGATGCAGTACAATATTCTTGACGTCAAATGCATGTGTACGCCGGATCTCTTCCTGCAAAAAGTCTACGGCCAATTGGTACGTATTGTCTTTATAAGAGGCCAAATTGATGATGTATGGCGCATGGACAACAATCTCCTCTACCCCATTGGCTTTCATTGCTAATTTCCCTTCCTCAGGATACATCGCTTCAATCGGCTTGCGACGCGTGTTCTGCGGCGCTCCGGTATATATCATGAACGAGCTGGAGCCGTACTCGTTGGCTTCTTTTGCAGCGGTCAGCAGACCCTTGTCCGAACTGGACACATGTGAACCTATTTTGAGCATGCCATTTCCCTCTTTCCATCACGAATTAAACTATATTCTACCGTGATCAGAGAAATAAATCTAGGCAAGACAGGTTCCCGTTTCCGCTTCGCAAAACTTGGCAAATACGCTATACTTTAGATTAGAGAGAATTCTGTGATAATAATCATTGTTAAAGGTGGTATGGACATGTTTATCAAATCAGGGCTTGGATGGTTATCAATGGCACCGAGCAATTGGTTTATGAACTCCATCGCATTCTGGACCTTCCTGCTGCTGGGCTCCATGTGCATCGGCGGCTACTTCATGTTCCGCAAGTTCCTGAAAGTGCTTCCCAAGGCTGACGGAAAATCCAAACTGGATTGGCAGAACTACTGGGTAGAACGCAGCCGCCCGCTCTGGGGAGACGAATCCAAAGCCTTTCTGGATCAGCTCGTTCAGCCGGTACCGGGGCCATTCCGCGATATCGCCAAGCATTCCATTGCCGCCGAGATCGGGAGAATCGCAGTGGAGAGCAAGGCTTCAGAAGTGACAAGAGATCACTGCATTAAAGGCTACATTGTCGCTACACCCCGGCGTGATAACCGTTTTCTGGTTAATTTCCTTGAAAAGAACGGGATTGATTATTCCCCTTACCAACACTTAATCAAGTAAACTAGTCCCTTAGTTCACGCACACAGCAAGCTAATCCTACAGAACTCCCTGTCCAGACTAGACGGTATGAACGGAGGCGCACAGTATGAAATATATAATATGCGGGGGTACAGGTTTCATCGGAAGCAGACTCAAGGAATACTGGCTTCAAGCCGGGCATGAAGTTTTGATAGTCGGGCGCAAAATTCCAGATTCCCATGTTACCCATCCCAAACTCAGCTATCATACCTGGGACAGCCTGACATCAAATCCTGGCCCAGCGGAGCATAGTGATGCTATTATCAATCTCGCCGGATCCTCCCTAAGTCAGCGCTGGACGCCAGAAGGTAAGAAATCCATTATGTTGTCACGTCTTGAAACCGTTACCGCAGCAGCCAAGCTATTAGACGTCTTAAAGAATAAACCGCCCGTTATCATCCAGGCTTCGGCTGTAGCCATCTACGGCACCTCGCTGAAAGATACCTTTGACGAGTCTTCACCATCCCATGTGATGGACTTTTCATCAGAAGTCGTAAAGGCTTGGGAAGAAGCGGCTGATGACGCATTCTCTGATCCTGATATCCGACTAGTGAAGCTGCGCACCGGGGTTGTACTGGGCAACGAGAGCGGTGCTTTTCCGAAGATGAAGCTGCCCTATCTTCTGGGCTTTGGCGGCAAAATCGGCAGCGGCAAACAGTGGTTGTCCTGGGTTCACCTGGATGACATCGTGACACTGATTGACTACTGTATTCAAACTCCGGCCATTATTGGCCCAGTCAATGCTACTGCTCCGAACCCAGTTACGAACGAGCAATTTGGGCAGACCATAGGCAAGGTCTACAAACGGCCCCACTGGTTTCCGCTGCCTGCCTTCGCTTTAAAAGCAGCCGTCGGCGAGCTCTCAGAAATCTTGTTAAAAGGCCAGCATGTATTTCCTTCCAATGCATTGGAACACGGATTCAGCTTTGCTTTTCCCACATTGGAATCAGCCCTTCAGCATCTGAAGACTCATTAAGAAAACTATGTGCATTGTTAAATGCACATATCACAAACTAGGCTGTATGAAAAGTATAGCTGCCTTTTACAATAGTAAACACGGTTCTCTCGATGAGTGGATATTCCTTCTACGGAATCATGGTTTCCCCCTTCCAAGTCGTCCCGTTCAGGGAACCCTGATCCTTAAGCACATATCCTCCCAGATTTATTAAAATTTCAGCATTTACTCTGGACGCCCTGCGACTTCTCCACATACTGAGCCACCTCTGCAGAACGTTCGATGATGAAGCTTGACCGTTCTAGCTTAATTTTTCTGCAGCGTCACCGTGAACCAGATTCACTCTTTCAAGTTATGTACATCGTAGATTTCCATCACGCGGCTGGAACTGTATCGGAGCCGGGATAAATGACGAGATGTCCATCACAGAGCTGACCTATTGCCGGACAACAATTATCGACAGATCTGTTGCGATGAGCACCATCGTCTCCAGTCTGCTGACCATGTCGTAGCGCTGTTTGATTGCCCCGTAGAAAGCGAACCCTCTAATGTATTTTCATACTCAATTGTTATTAACAGTTTGCGGATAAACCAAAAGCCGCTCAAGATTATTCCTGTTGCGGTCTTCTATATGCTCAATCAATCGTAGGGATTGCTTCATACTGCTTGTGGTTTAATAGTCTGCTCCTCTAAATTTACTTCAGCAGCAGAAGAAACCGACGGTAAAACCACTAAAAGCAACGAAAGACACAAAGCTAATATTTTTTAAATTTATCATTTTATTTTCTTTTATGAAATATATTAATCACAATACAATTATTAGAGATTAATTCAATCATATTAAAACTATAATTCCAAAAATATAGATCTTTCGAAATGAGACACAATTGAGAGGCTTTCCTAAAAAATACGCAAAATGCCCTCACAACCACCATATTAGTGGGAATGAAGGCGTGTTGTTAATACAATAAGATCAAATATGGATTCTGAATCTATTAAGGCAATACCCAGCACTAGCAAGTAAGTTTTTGTGCTCACCTTAATCCTTTAGTATTTTATAAGATCTGAAATTTCTTCTATCTGTTTATTGATTGTTTCAATACTTCCAAATAAGATTGACACTACTTCCTTTAAAAAGTACAAAATTACGGCGTTGATCAAAATCCCAATAATAAATAACCAAAATCTCATATCTGGAGAAAGAGCTTCTCCTTTTGATACACTCTTTAAATCTGACAAATGATTAAGAGTTAAAATTGTGGCTAGAACACTAACAAATCTCATAGCAATTAGATAGAATACACTAATTGTTGCTCCGCCACTAAGATGATATATCAAAACGCTAACATCAATAGCAAACAAAATATTGCCTAGTACTGGCAGATTTCCAAATATACTACTCTCGATTACCCCAACTGATATTAATTGTAGTGAAACTGCTAATATCAAAGAGGCTAAGTAAACAAACCCCTTCTCCCTTCTACTCATAAAATTTCTCCCTATTGTTTTCTTTCTATTTATTTTTCGGGATTTTATCCGAAATAGTTAATAATAACCTTTTCGATTCTTAACCAGTATTTTTTCTTATTTTATTGTTAGGGAGTAAATGTATGATTAAAAAATTAAACATTGCGATAACCAAACAACAAGTTGTCAGCATAAATACACAGGATGGGGATAATAGTAGGATTTCCGCAAGAAAGTACAATGAAGGGTACTGTAAAAATTCGTAGTGATCGAGGGGTAGCATTTATCCCATATACAGAGATAAACCATGTGATGAGGATAGTTGCTTTTCCTTGAATTGAAGTTACAAAATTGATAACCCACTGGGTTTTAAAGCCTAATGGGTTATTTTGTATAAGCTCTAAGTTCTAATCGGTTACGCTTGAACCAGCTTCCGGAGATCTTAATCTCCCCTGAGTGATATCCCTCCACTATCCGCCATAAACGTTTTCACGCTCTTCTCAAAAATCTTCCAATCGGAACTATATAGGTACTTTAACTTGTAACATCGTAGCATTTAGGACGGCTTTACCACTCTCTAAGACTTTATATGTAACTCTACTACTCTCACTTCTATGTGTAATAGAGAATTTTCAGGGTTGATCGTTGATCCATTCCCATTCTCCGAACCGTCAATTTGTTTATCGCCGCTCTTCATTAAAGCTCTCATTACTTTATAACATGAATGCATTCTACGGCTGCCATCTGCTGTAGGATATCCCCCAACTTTTTCATAAACACTATTTTGAAACAATATCTATGTGAGCAGTTCCTTATTTCCTTTCCTCTTGAATCATCCTACTGTCTGCTTTGTAAACTCCTCCGTTGAAGGCTAATCATTAATCCTATCCTATCCTGTCCTGTCCTTTACGAAAATACCCCGCCAGTGCTGGGCTAAGCACAGCATTTCCGATAAGATAAGTATATTAACTTGAGACATTACGAAAATCGCCTTTATATCACCGGAAGGGAAATATTCCCTCATAATAAATAACTCTCCACTTCCGACAGCTTCTCGATACTTCAAGAATTGATAAATTAAGTATAGTTCATGTGGTCCATTATCTAAAGGGTAGATATAATCACTAAGTAACATCATCTCTAATCAAAAAAACCGTCAGATACTTCCTGACGGGAATTAATGAATTATTTATGCATGAACTGGTTTTTTCTTGATTAAACTTCCGTAATAATCAAGCATATCCCCTTCATTTATGAGCCTTTCAGAAGGCATTCCTTCGGGAAGACCCTTACGCGCGTTTAACCATGGCGTTTCATTGTGTGTCAATGTCTCCAAAAATTTTGCATCTAAATGCCCGTAAACTTTCCATACCTCATTTAAAATCCAAAGCTCATTAGGTTGGAACTTGACATCTGCATATTTTTTTTCAATGCTATTCCATCCATAGTGCTTGAATTCCCTATACAGATCTGGATTCACAGGACCATGAACCCATGCTTGGAATTCATTTCGAAATAAAGGATTATGATCATTGGAAAGAGTCAAATTCCATGCTTGAGCATAATAACAAAGCTTTTGGAGTTTCAGATGAGTTATTGGGAATCCAGCCGTTTGTGACTTATTAATAAAAAATTTTGCCACATCTTGGATTGAAACCATAACAAACACCTCCTACCCATATTATATTTATAATTTAATCATATTGTTCCCTAACTGTATATATAATAATTCATAAAAATTAACATCTTTTTGCAAATAATCTAATTCCTTTTGAGTATTTTCTTTTTCTTAGGATGACTTCTATGTGAAATTAAGATATTTTCAATTTCTTTCTGCATATTCCCCATAAAGTCAGTGTCATCAAAGTATAAAAGTCCGTATTTCATACCAACATTATTTAATTTATCAAATAAATATCCTAAATCGTAATTCAATCCAAATATGTCTATCGGCGGTTGAGAGTTTATATTATTACTAATCCTTATTTTTCTTTCTTTCACAAATTTTTGTTCGCAATAAATTAAAATCGACATTTTTTCATAGCAATATCGCAATGTTGTTATATTAAAATTAAAGCTCACATGAATATTAGAAATCTTACTCTTCGCTAAATAAGGGTTTTCACCCTTCTTCTTTTTAATTAAGTTGGTAATAGCAATACCATAGGTTTTTTTTATTATTTCGCCGTTAAAGTTTGTTATTAAAAATTTTATCAGTAAACCTGTGCAACTATAATGGGACAGTTCTATGCTCTTAAGCAGTGATTGTAAAACTAAGTACACAATGCACTCATTTAAATTTGAATCTTGAATGTTACTTGTTAAAATTGGTAAAGGAATAATTTTAGAAATCCCTTTAACACTATTCGGTTGCTTATAATTTTTTAGAAGGGAGTAGATCAAGCTTGATAAGGACTTTATGTCGTTTTTTTCAATAGTTAATATTAAAAGTTGTTTATAGATAATGTTAACTTCATCCACTGTCATTTCCTTGTTTTTATAAATATTAGTAATTCTATTTAAAATTTGAAGAATGACATTCAAATTATCTTGCTTATATAGAAGTAAAGAGAGTTCATGTAAAGCAGTGTAGTATTCTTGCTCTTTAGATTCTAATTTAACAAAAATATCCAAAGACTCATATGCATCTTCAAATTTATGCGCAGTAAATAATTTATTTATTAAAGTTACATGATTTTTTAGAATTGAACGATACATATCACGATAATAATCATCACCATTTATTTTGCTAGGGCCTATGATATTTTTTTGGGCAAAGTCTGAATCATAGCTGAGACTAAATAGAGCATCTCCCCAATTTCTCATTGCATTTTTCAGAAAGGACACTGTATTTTTTTCTATTGCTAAAAACAATACTTGATATAAAGCATCTACATTACTGTAAATATTATCAAAGGCCTTTTTTCTTTGAAAATCAAAATATGTATTAGCTAATGCTTTCGCACTTTTGTTTACTTTCTTTAGTGCAAAGTTGAATTGTGATGAATAATTCAAATTAGCAATATGAACTTTTATTGCACTTATACCAAAAATAATGGTTCCAAAAAAGCAAAGTAACCAAATTAATACACGTAGGGAGAAAAGATTATCCATATCTTGAATCAAGATTGCTGGGTCTTTAGCTAAAGTAGTATTCATTGTTACTTTCAAATGTACCCCTAGCACAATAGAGACTAAAGCAAGCATACCGAAAGATCTTGTTGAAATGTTCCAAAATGATGCACTACTTATAGCTAAAGCTTTTTGTTCTTTATAACTAAAGTAAAAAAAGGTAAGGGATAAGGGTAATGCAACTATTAGTATCTTTGTAGTAACTCCTAGTATCGCAATATCAGTGCTATAATGATCAATTAGATCAGCATAAGTATATAACTCATGTACATACTGAAATAGAGGAATTTGAATAAGTGAAGAAATCTTCCACAAGAGAAAATATATAAAAATCAATATAATTGGTGAAAAAATAAAAAAGGGGGTTTTAAAGAGGATGTTCACTGCAAATGACAAGGCATCTCCTATAAACTTGAATGACTTGAGAGTATGGGATTTTGCATTTTGTGTAATATCAGAAATTTTGTTATATAATGTTGACTCGCATTTTTTTTTCATGATGTTTGATAGTACTCTCATTTATTATTATCATTCCTATTCCCTCATTTGATTACCTAAATTATTACATGAAAAGAAAAATCATTCAAGACCGCAATAAAAAACACATAAGCCCACGGACCTAATTACAGTGGGCAAAAGATTTAATTATCGTTTGTGATTGTCGCCATCTTAGTGACATTACCCCAGAATATCCGCGCGCTAATACCCACATCAATGTTGGGCTTTTTATAGATTGATTTTGAGAACTACATAGAAATATCTTACTGTTTATAATAATATTTTATAATTTATTGTCTTTTTAGCGAGAAATGTATGAATAAGATATTGCAGCCTCATATTTCAACACAGGACAACAGAATCGGCCCGTGCTGCTCTTATTTGGCTTTCCACCATCAAACTACAATCATTCCCGAATATGGAGGCTCAGAAAGGCTCATAGAAGACTAAAAAAGCACCCGTAAAGGTGCTTAGTGAGCTTACTTTATAAACTCCTTCTGATATGCTAATCCAGATCGATCTAAATATGCAGTAGTATCTTTATGCGAATACCGTGTATCAAATACTAACCTATCAACGATTACACCGACTATCAAATCTGCATCTTCTATATGAGTATCTGCAATCCCACGGGGGGCTGGAATAAATGCTCTTGCACCATCTACCATGTACAAACACACATTCAAAACAATAGCTCCATTATACTTCACTGCATAAAAGTAAAAACTGGCCGTTTTATTTAAAAATTTCTCTGTAAACTCATTTGAAATGCTATTCTCTTCTCTTTCAGGCATTTCCTCAATAGTAACTGATATGTCTTCCTTCAAAGTAAAGTGGTGCCGGGAATCCCAACTTATAGTGTCGATCCATTTTTCAGGATACATATTATCTGACAACAAAGAAATCAATTGATAATAATTCATCATTATCCCTCCTAGTTTAATAAGAGCAATTCACCATTTAAGAGGATTTTCCCTTCTGACAAATCGCCCTACTGCAAAACTCCTTCGTGCCTATCCACCGACCCCACATACAGCCTTTATACTTCAACGGCTACCTGGTGGAACCTTTAACTGCTGCTTGTACCTTTTCTTCAAGAGCTATTCCACCATATAGAAAAAAACCGTTCATAAATGAATGACTTTTGCTGATATATGTAAGCTTTTCACCGATAAAATGGCGATTATTGCGATGCACACACACTGGTAAGATCGGCAATCGTTCCGCATCCACAGTAAAAGCATTTGCTCTTTACTTAAAATCTTTACAGACTTTGTTATAGAGGAGAATAAGACCATTTTACAATATATGGAAATAGAAGTCAAAAACAAAAATAATAAAGAACGCTTGTTAACCCCTTCAATTCTTCCTATGTTTATTCTCCCTCGTTTTTTTGGTATTGTTCCCAAATGCTTTATTCTGGTAATATACCAAAGCGAAAGGGAATTATGACCTGAAATTATTGAAAAGGCATTACCCCAATATTTGTCGCCATGTGATTACCGCATTCGGAAAAGAACTCTTTTATGCCTTTGAATCATGACCTGATTGAACAGTGTTCTTCGCTTTAAAATCGACAAGTAACAGAAAAGGCGAGAGGAAGTAGGCCACGGCTACGCCGTGCGTGTCACTCTCGCCTGATTTCTATATTACGAACCGCTGTAAAACGGTCAAAAAAGTGTTGGCTCTAAAAAATCAACCTTTTGCGCAATTGGCCGATAATCATCATCTACATAGAAAAACGATTGTGGCGCCGTAAATGGAAAATCGAAGTTTTTAGGATCAATTGGTTTATTATAGCGTTCAATGTCTCCAATCTTGATAGCATAGGCATTCTCTTTACTTTCGAAGTACTCTTTGAAAAAGCTATGCGTAATGCCTGAGAAAACATTGGTCTTCTCCCAAATACTTTCAGGATTATCGTGCAGAATTGTTTCTATGCTGAATTCTCCGACTATCTTCCCTTCTGGCATAGTCGAATAAATAATAACAGTATCGACTTTTTTCTTGAAGATAGTTTTTCGATACTCATATTTTTTTTCCTCACTAAAAATCTTTTTAACAAATTCAGGTTTAATCGATAATAATACTTTCACTTACTCCACCTTCTTCGAGAATTTGATTGAATTGATCATCGGTTAATCGAAAAAACGACCAGCGTAGTTTACGTTGTCTGTCGATACCTATCTCTTCAATTAGTTTTTTTCTAATCAACCTTCTACTAAGAGCAGCATTATATGTCATCTTAATACTATAACATCCACCTTTATTATACCAATATCTTAAATCGTCTTTATCAAAAACGCTATACGTACTAGCATAAGAATAGAAACTTTCAAAATCCTCGAATTCACTCTGACTTCTAACTTCCTCAACAACACAAACAGAGGTTGCTACAGATGTATATTCAGCTTTTTTACCAGGCGTTGCTGTTCTATACATTATTAAAACATCTCCTCGGGATGTTTTGTTAACCGGCATGGTTGTAACATAAATCTTATGAATGCTATTCGTAAATGAAATATCTTCTAAGATGTCTACATCCTCCGTGTTAAGTATCGAATCGGGAAACATAATGGAATGATATTGAGGATATATAGCCAACAGGTACTTGTTTGTATCTTGTTTTTTGATAAGAGGATAATCAATAAGTATATCGTTCGTTAAAACTTTTAGATCTTTGACCAATACCAATTCTATACCATTGGGAGTATCTTTTGTGCCATATTCATAAAATCCGTATCTTTTCATCAAAACTATTAGCGGCAATGTTTGTTGCTTATTAAAAATCGTTACATAGCAAAATTCTGCATTATTGACAATTGCAAAATCTAATGCTTTTTTAATAAAACGTTCCCCTAGCTTTGTTCCATGGGGATTAATTTTAAATGTCCCTATTTTAAGAGCCCTCTCACATTCAAGATTAGGAGAAATATCTGCAACTGGGCCGTCCTCCATTTTTATATACAAGAAACCCTCCACTTGATTTCCTTCATAATATAAGTACGCTTCAGCATTTCTTTTTCTATTAAACCAATCTTCAAATTCACTATAATCTCTTTTTAGAGAGTCAAAAAATGGGTCATTTATATCTATATTTTCAAACTTTCTTTTTGTCAAATAATCATCTTGTCTTCTTACTAACCTTCTCATATACATTCTCCTCTTATAAATAGGATTTCAACAAAGTAAAAAGTTCTGCCTGACTCTGATCTATAGAGTGTATTACTAATGGTACCGAGTTTTTTTCTGCTATTTCCTTTGCATACTCAGTCTCAGAATTTTGAAAGCAATCTAAAAAGCCAACGTCGTAATCAATGCCATCGCGTTCTTTTAACCTAGATGCAATGGTTGAGGCATTATCCACTATAAGCAGAAAACACACTGGATTTAATTTTTCAAATGTTTCTTCTGGTAAACGTTCAATGTTTCCTTCTTCGTTCAGCAAACAGAAGTGACCATCCAATAATATGGTAGGGAAGTCCTGTGTGTAATTATGTATAGCAGATATTAAGAAATCTTGATTTTCTTTTATTTGTTGTACTCTCTTTGAGATTGAAAACTCATAATCTCTCTGTTTTGATATCAGTTTACTTGCAGAGAAATGAGGTACATCCAGCTCTTTAGTTAAACTATTACATAAGTAAGTTTTGCCTACACCATGAATCCCAGCGACAAACACTATTTTCTTCACAAAAATCCCCCTTATCCAGTCCTTCTTTTAATTTCTACAATAAACAACAATGTCCTTCCATAATATTCTTTTTATTTTAAAATATCACCAAAAAATAGGACTAGTCAACTAGGACCAGTCCTATTTTTTGATTAATTACCTTCGAGTAAAGCCTCTAATCCCAACGCGCACACCAATACTTATACCAACCTCGACTTCACCCGTCGACTCTTCCATTTACTTATTCCAAGCTCACCACACATAATGGAATCATACTCATCCTCATGGTCCAAGTACCCCAGTTGAATGAGTTCCCGTTCCACCTCCTTTAGTCTCTTCATCGCCAGATCCCGCAGCTTGACTGCCGCTCAAACTCCACCTCGCTATCCGTGCTCTATACAGCTATATTCTCCGTCGTCCGGCTGATCGCATTGGTGAATCCATGGTACCGCGTCCTGACTAGCGGTAAGCTCCGCCTGGCAACGGGTCTCTATTTCGTCGATCGGGAGATTGTAAAAAAGTTGGATTCTAATTCGTCGCTTTTCCCCATGATATTCCCTTGACTCGTTGAATAATTCGAATGAAGGTAAAACTGGACTCCTGCTTTTCCGGAAATTTGCGGATGGTCATCGCCGGACCTTTCAAGGCAACGGGCGGCAGAACAATATTGACGCGGGAACCATCCTTAAGTCTTGCATCCACAATCGGAGAAGAATCATTGACTACCCGGTTCACGCCGGAAACGATGGTCTGGATAATATCCTCCAGTCTGCTACCGGATTCAAAAGCCAGCGGCAGGCGGCGGATAACCCCCTCTTCTTCAATAAAAATATCATTGTGGCTATTGATCATAATCTCCGTAATCGCCGGATTATCAACCAGGGGCTGAAGTACATCCAGACCGCGGAAGGAATCGAACAGCCGCTTTACCAGCTCATGCTTTTCCTACGCCGTTAAGTAGCGAAGACTCTCCCGCTCCAGAATGGTTTGTTCAATATAGGCTGTAAGCTCACGGTTTCCAACAGATGAAGTAACATCCAGTCCAGCCCGGATATCACCGCGCAGTGCCCTGAACATCTCCTCATTCACAACCAGTGTTCCCAGTAAAGACCTCCGGCTAAGAAGGCTCTACGATAACCCGGCACAGTTCCAGAACCGCTTGCTGGAATTGGGGAGAATTGAGATACAGTTCCTCACGGTGGCGCAATGTCCAAGACGGAACATAAGGAAGCACTCCATCCATGCTCAGCCCTTCCGGCAGTCCTCCTACTTCAAGATCGTCTGACCCGAAGTTCATGACGAACCGGCTCTTCTCAAGAATGCCCGGCGGCAGACCGGAATGAGGTGCACTGCAATGCGACAGCCATCTAGTTGTCTTATGTATGCTCAGATCATCATTGCGCATCACCCATAGCAGAATACTGCAACGCTGCAGCACCGCATTGGCCCGCTCCTCTTCTATGCTCCCGGTATCGATAATGACAACATCATAGCTGGAAGTAGCCGTGAGCAGTTCCAGCAAGTCGAGTGTATCCTGTGAAGTCATCTGGAGCATTTCTTTAAGATTGCTCACGGGTCTGAACGCATCGCTCTGCAGCTCCTCATGTCGAATGACATAACGTCTCAGTTCAGGTGTCCCAGCCTCTTCATTGTTCCGGCCAGCCTGTAGATCATAGAGCAGCCTTTCCAGCCCGGGGACATTTCCTTGCGGAGGGCGAAGAATGATACCGCTGCTATCCACACTTTCCAAATTGAGATAAAAGACTGACAAACCCTGTTCGCCCAGCGCTTTCGCCATATTCAGGGCAATCGTCGTTTTTCCGCTGCTGCCACTACAGGAGACTACACCGAGTAGCAAAGTTTCTTCTTTGGCCGACAACGACATGTCTGAACGTCTGACATCGCATAATTGCAGTATTGATTCCAGCAAGGAAGGTAACGACTGGTACTTGGCAATGACTTCCCCGCCAGCCAAACTCTTGTTACTGGTCCCATGGTAGCTGCCAGGTCCTCCATTTTCACTCAGAACCGCCCACCGCACAGTGCTTCGTCCGCTGACCAGCCAGGTTTCTTCATGGGATTACTTCAAAATTTTGGAGGGTTATTTTATGTAAACACTAAACTACATATTACTCAGCAAATATATCTATGAGTGCAATCGTATAATATATTCTAATTATTCTGCATATTAGACAAATAGTTTTATATTTACATTTTAAAGATATAATGATATATTAAACAATGTAATTACATATTATATCTTAGGAGGCAAATTATGAAAAAAGTAGTCGCTTTTTTGATGTCTGCAGTTATGTTGTTTTCTATTTCTTCAGTCAGTTTTGCATCTGAATCAAATGAAAATCTACTTTCCTCAGAGGACAAAGCTAAGATCAGTAGATTTGCGGATGATTTAGGGTTATCAAACGAAGTTAAAGAAACTCTTATTAAAAAAATTGAATCCGGCGAACTTCCGGACTCCGACAATCCAGAGAAAAAAGATACTGGGGTTACATACGAATTTGTCAATTCAGAAAACCTTAAAATAAAAAGAACTGTCTTCCCTGATGGATCTGTTATTCAGTCAGTTCTCGATACTACCGATGCTAATGAACAAATAGTTACTCCAATGATTGTAGATAATAGTACAGGCTGGGTTGAAAGCGGCAGTGGTTACAAGAAATACTACAATGCAACAGTAAAAGAAGAAACTGTTATGGTTAAAGCAAAGTTCTTTGCTGATTATGTCTTGGTTAATGGCGGATATCCCTATATTTCAAAAGTATTTGATGGTTATGTTGAAGCCGCCGGTGGTTACGTAAACAATGAAACGCCACCAACTATTGATAATCAGTCTCAGACAAGCACCGCCCCCGCTAAAGCAACTTATTCCTTTACTTTTGTAAAAATTAACGGCAGTTTCAGTTCCACTTACAAATTACATCTTTATATCTTTAACACTACAGCTAGTTCTCAACTCGATACTTACTAAAAACTGCATAAAAAAAGCCCACTTGCGGGGCTTTTTTTTATGCTCTAATAAAATGAATTAAATTAACCAAAATCAAAATAATAAAAATCAATAAAAGCAACGTTATAATCGTCCATACAATCTTCTTTAGTAATATACTACCATCTTGTCTCTTACGCATAACATCTCCTCCTATAAATAATATTTCCCCGTGTTTTAAAAGCACTTTTCGTTGTATTTTATAGACTTTTTATTCTACCACCATATATTAACATGTTTCCAAATAAAAATATTCTTTTTTTGTATATTATCCCAAAAATGTTTTTGATATCGTTATTATCTATGCTGACTGCGCTACATAATCATTTTCCCAGATAACACTGCGCCAGTACCCAATCCACTAATACCCCCGTTATCTTTACAATATTATATTCAGAATTATCGCATCTCCTTTCTCCCCTACAGACTTACTTTCCGATCTCCGCCGATAGCATCTCATAGATTGGTGAAATTGATACCAATCTTTCTAACGTCATCGTTATGTCCATTAATGTTTCACAAAGATGAAATTTCCAATGATGCAAAGCAAAAAATATCCAGTACAATATAATGCAAAAAATAAAAAAGCGCTAACCACTTGTAGATGTAATAATGATCCATTTAATATTTCGAAAATGACTATATATTTAATAGATTAAGTTTAGCACAATTAGATTTTATCTTTGCAGCGCTATTCTCAGAATAATTTTTCGACATTACCATTTCATATTCAGGGATCACAAAAAAATATCAAGAATTCCTTTAACTTCATTATACGCCAGTTCAAATGTTCCCTTTGCTGATAGACCGGCCAAACCTCCAGTCCACAACCTAAGCGTTAGATCGAACTCTGTAATTTTGTATGGCACAACACCAATCACTAATCCGAATACCAAACCAATTAAAAGTAATAAGTTTTTAGGCGCATTCTGTCGCTTTTACTAGCTGTACTTTTGCCAAAACAAATACGGCGATCAATGAGACGAATGACAAAACACTAGCTAGGTTTTGATTGTCTATTAATTATTTATCCTCCTTCGCAAATAGCCCCATATTGTACCACATTTGAATCAAACATCTCCTCATTCATAATCGGTGTTTCCAGTAAAGACCTGCGGCAGAGAAGGCTCTACGATCCCCCGGCACAGTTCCAGAACCGCTTGCTGGAATTGGGGAGAATTGAGATACAGTTCCTCACGGTGGCGCAATGTCCAAGACGGAACATAAGGAAGCACTCCATCCATGCTCAGCCCTTCCGGCAGTCCTCGTACTTCTAGATCGTCTGACCCGAAGTTCATGACAAACCGGCTCTTCTCAAGAATACCCGGCGGCAGACCGGAATGAGGTGCACTGCAATGCGATAGCCATCTAGCTGTCTTATGCATACTCAGATCATCATTTCGCATCACCCATAGCAGAATACTGCAACGCTGCAGCACCGCATTGGCCCGCTCCTCTTCTATGCTCCCGGTATCGATGATGACAACATCATAGCTGGAAGTAGCCGTGAGCAGTTCCAGCAAGTCGAGTGTATCCTGTGAAGTCATCTGAAGCATTTCTTTGAGATTACCCACGGGTCTGAACGCATCGCTCTGCAGCTCCTCATGCCGAATGACATAACGTCTCAGTTCAGGTGTCCCAGCCTCATCATTGTTCCTACCAGCCTGAAGATCATAGAGCAGCCTTTCGAGCCCTGGGACATTCCCATGCGACGGGCGAAGAATGATACCGCTGCTATCTACACTTTCCAGATTGAGATAAAAGACCGACAAGCCCTGATCGCCCAAAGCTTTCGCCGTATTCAGGGCAATCGTTGTCTTGCCGCTGCTACCGCTGCAGGAGACCACGCCGAGCAGCAAAGTTTCTTGTTTGGCTGATAACGGTATGCCTGAACGCCTGACATCGCATAATTGCAGTATTGATTCCAGTAAGGAAGGTAACGACTGGTATTTGGCAATGACTTCCCCGCCAGCTAAACTCTTATTACTGGTTCCATGATAGCTTCCAGGGCCTCCATCTTCACTCAGAACCGCCCACCGCACAGTGCTTCGTCCGCTGACCAGCCAGGCTTCAATGAAGGCCGCGTCCCCGACAACAGCATCTGGCACCTCATCGCCCTGTATAAATTCTGCAAAAGCCTCAATCCGGCTGAACGCCGTAATCCGCAGCAGCTCGCTATACCGGCTATGATGAAGATAATGCAGCAACGGTTCGATGTATTGACTCTCCCGCACGGCCAGCACAATCCTTGCCGCCATGCCATCACTCTCTTTTCTCTAAAAAAAGACAGCAAAAAAGCACCGCCAAAAACCGTGAAATACGGTTAATGAACGGTGCTTCCGTTACTATCCTTTAATTTACAGCTATATCATCCTTCAGAGCTTTATCTCCCCCCGAATGGCTACAACGAATTGCTTGCGTGTATCCGGCCAGTCCGTCAGACGCCCTAATTCAGAGGAGGTTCCATCGATATTAGCTATGCCGTAAGTGACCAGACCACCCCAGATACTGGTGTAAAAATAAACATACTCCTCGGATTGTGCAGGCCGCTTGCCATATTCCTTGTAGATCGGATGTCCAAACACAGATGTAATATCCTTGTTCGTCGCCTCTTTGGTATTGTCCAGACTGGCTTCCCAGACCGCTTGGCGAATACTATCCTTAATCTCGAAATAAGTCACGAAATGCCCGTTCAGCAAGTAGTAGCCGTCTGATTTCCCCTTAGCAAAGTAATAACTTTCCGAGAAAACTTCAGCATCACCTGCAGTACTCTCTTCTATTAACCGGGAAGGCGTGCTCCCATCCACTGGAATATGCAGTGCTGCTATCCGTGAAGCCGCCAAATCGCTGTTGTTATAATTCTTCAGAATCGCCGCGCTGGCCCGCTCCTGAACCCAGACCGTATTGCTAACAGCATCTACAGTGATCCTGGCGCCCAGTGCCTCAGCAATAAATCTCAGCGGGACCGTAACTCTTCCGTCCACAATCTTGGCAGCAACCTCCAGCTGTACCGGATTAGCGTTGATATAAGCAGTTCTATCACCGACAGTAAGCTGAATAACCGTAGAATCGCGTTTAATCGTTGCTTTCTTTGTCTGAGCCTCCCACTGCATGGAGAGATTGCCAAAGCGTTCAAAAGCCTTCAGCGGAACCATCGTATGCCCGGATTCGGTTACAACTCCCGCCACGCTTGAATTATTCACCTCAACCTGAAGCTTGGGGGCCGCAGACACCGTACCCGTTATCCATAAAGAAACTAACATGAAGACCAGCATTTGAATCCCCGCTTTTCGAGCCATCGCTCCATCCCACCCTGTAATTTATAGATAACAGATCAATATAATAAAATGATACAATTTGCAAAAGCATTAGCCAAGCGCATGAAGCACACTTTTTGCCCCTACAGAAATCTCTTTCGAATCTCCGGCGTCGGGAGCAGACACTGCTCATCACGTCCGAACCAGCGGTAGCGATTGCGTGCCACATAACGATAAAGGATATCGCGCAGAGGTCTCGGCACCAGGGTGAACACGTAGGCTAGCGGCCATGGAAAACGAAGCCCACGAGCAATCCGTAGCGCCGCAGCTGACTCTGTATAGTACCTCCCGTTCTCCACGAGCACGACAGTATCCAATTGCTTCGGATCAAGGCCTCCATCATGGAGCAGCTGAGCAGCGATTTCACTTTGCAGGGGAGCGAATACAAATCTCGATTTCGGATCACGAGGAATAATAAAGCGGACCAGTCCCTGGCAGAGATGGCATACACCATCCATAAGTACCACCGATTTATCGTTCAGCCTTGCATCAGTCAACTTTGTCGCAGGCCGACCTACAGAATTCTCTTGCTCACCCATAATCCACGCACCTCTCCCCCATTTTTTCCAATAAATTCTGTTAAAAAGCAAACAAAAACGCGGAAAAAAGCTTCCGCGCCATCTAAGTTCCGTTCATTTAATTATTCAGCAATGGCCTTCTCAATCCACTGATTATCGCCAATCATTTGCTCTTCGAAATCAGCAGTAAATGCATCCATACATTTGCAGATGAAATCTTTGCGACAAATTGGACATGGCGTTTTCAACAGGCGGCTGATGTTCGTCATTTTCCATTCCGGAAACCGATGATAAAACGCGCGGCACTCCGTTCCGTCAGCAAGCTTGATAATGAACTCGTACAATCCTTCCTTATCATTGCTGCTGGCCTTGGTCACATTCGTAATATTCGGTCTGTAAGACATCTTCATCACCCATTATTTAAATTTTTGTTGGTTATTTGCACACGCGACATATTCAGATACTTAGACATATTAAAGAATTTTAAGGGGGATGTCAACCAAAGTACGCACCGCTGGATCTCTTTCACTGTCCATAATCCCTATTTAGATAGGATTGCCATAAAAATCGCCCTTCACCCTCATCTTTTAAAATAGTAAAAAAGACCCGCTGTACAAGCCGGGCCTTACCTGTACATAAGCTATAATCATGACGCTGCGCTCTATGTTTTATACCACATTTAGCTCCACTTCAATATTGCCTCTGGTAGCTTTGGAGTACGGACAGAAGTCATGAGCTTTCTTCGCCAGATCCTCCGCCTGAGCCTTATCAATCCCGGGGATTTTCACATCCAGACGTACAGCCAGTTTGAAGCCGCCGTCACTATCATCCTTGCCAATCATTACATTGGAGGTCACTTCCACCTCTTGGAGCTTGACGCCTTCCTTCCGGGCGATATTCGCCAACGCACTTTCGTAACAGGCGCCGTAGCCTGCCGCGAATAATTGCTCCGGATTGGTGCCCGAGCCGCCGGGACCACCTAATTCTTTTGGCATACTCAAATTGTGTTTCAGCGCGCCGTCAGAGGATTCGAACGAGCCTTCCCGGCCACCATGTACTGTTGCTGTTGCTGTATACAATGCTTTCATCACTCATCTTCTCCTTTAACCGCTGTATTTGTTGCAACCTTACACCCTAACTTTAAACCATGGGCATAATTTGAAACCAATTGTCACAGATCGCTTACCATCAACATTTGACTCTGAATATAAATAGTGTACAATTAAATTGACATAAATATTTATAGGTTTAAAATTAGGAGGCGTTATCCATGAGCATTTATGATTTTGAAGCCCAAACCCTGCGCGGAGAAGAAGAATCTCTCTCCAAGTACAAAGGCAAGGTACTGCTCGTCGTGAATACAGCCAGCAAGTGCGGATTTACCCCCCAGTTTAAAGGTCTCCAGGAAGTGTATGAAAAATACAAGGATCATGGATTTGAGATACTCGGTTTCCCAAGCAACCAGTTTGCAGGTCAAGAGCCGGGCGAGAGTGATGAAATTGCAGAGTTCTGTGAAATCAATTATGGTGTGACCTTCCCGATGTATGAGAAAGTGGATGTAAAGGGCGATGAAGCCCATCCGTTGTTCAAATATTTGTCCGCAGAAGCACCGGGAGTGCTCGGCTCGAAGAGCATTAAGTGGAATTTCACCAAGTTTCTTGTTGACCAGGATGGCCGCGTCCTGAAACGGTTTGCCCCGAAGACAACACCGGACCAGATCGAAGCAGAAATCAAGCAATTGCTCAAATAATACTTTTTCCAGATAGCAAAAAAGGATACTCACCCCACTGCAGCTTTACACTGCGATGGAGGAGTATCCTTTTTTAGATGAAGCCCATTCTCTAAATCTAAATTACCACTGGAACAGAACAGCTATGATCCCGAGCAATGCCGGCAATGCCTGCACGTACAGAATCGTTTTCTTGGCTGTAAGGCTGCCGACAATCCCGGCAATTAACACACACGCCAGGAAGAACAATTGAATATGACGTCCTACCTCATCCCCTGGATACAACAGACCCCAGATCAAACCGGCGGCTAGAAACCCGTTGTAGAAGCCCTGGTTGAACGCCAGAGATTTCGTAGCTTTGGCATCCTGCTCTGTCAGGCCGAAAGTCTTCATCCCCTTGGGCGTAGCCCACAGGAAACATTCCAGATACAAAATATAAATATGTATAACCGCAACCAGACCCACCAGAATCGTACTTATGATCACAACTTTCCACCTCCAAATTTATGCTACCTGATATTAACAAAAAAAAGCCTTGCTGCGCAAGGCTTTCTTCATCTTACAATATATGCGGTAGAGAGGACTCGAACCTCCACGGGTATACACCCACTACCCCCTCAAGATAGCGTGTCTGCCATTCCACCACTACCGCGCGGTGTGTACAACGTAATGCATTGTTCTGAGGTCAACATTCAATATTATAATCTCTTTATCCTCAAATGTAAAGATGTTCACTCAAGAATTTTCTTCCGCTGCTTTGCGTCTCCGATATTCGGTAAAAGCAAGGTATTCCTTGATGAATATTTTCTCATCCGGCAGCAATTCAGTGTGGCAATTCAATTGCCGTATTTGCTCAAAAAAATAATCCTCGCTGCTCTCACGCACCATTTCCGGTGCAGCTTTGCCAAGAATCAGCCAATCCAGACTTACTTGAAAGTATGCCCCAATCTCGATAAGTTTATGAGTGCCAGGGGTAGACTTGCCGCGCTTCCAGTCGCCCATATTCCCAGTGCTGATCCCCAGTTCCTCGCAAAACGACTTCTTCGTCATCCCTTTTTGTTTGATCAAGTACTCAATACGCTCGTATATGGACTGCATTTGCTGACCGCCTTCCACCTTGATAAATAATCACTTATTTAAGTTATTTTTATTGAAAATGACGTAAAAAAGTATATAATTAACTATTATTATGTCTTATTCCATTATATCATACAGCTGGAATATCGATAAAGAGGTGAGATAGATGAACAACAAGCATCCCATAACGCCTTATGGGTGGACGATCAAGCAGCGTCTGACGGAACTCAGACTTGATCAGAAGGACTTCTGTCGAATCAATGACATCCCTCCCTACCGCCTATCCAATTTGATCCACGGAACACGCAGGGCCGAGCGGTACCGGCGCCAGATTGAGAAGCTGCTGGACCTGCCGCCATCCTAGCAACGGACCCATTTGGGATCACAAGGAGCGAAAACCTTTGTCACAAAGCCTATCCCCTTCAGCTACACAATCCATCGACACTGTCCCCCACAATGCGCTGGTCATTGACCGGCATGGCACCATCCTGTCACTCAATAACCGCTGGCGCGCCTGCTGCAAGGAATACAGTCTCCCTTCACAGCTTGCAAAGGTGGGAAGCAATTATTTGGAGCTGCTACCAGAATGGGTTGTGGAGCCGACTCTTTTGCATAGCGTCTTAAAATCCACACTAGACAGCGAACGTCTTGTAGCCAGTTCCGATTGTACTATACTATGTATCCCCAAAGGCAGACGGGTGTTCCGGTTTGAGGCGTTCCCCCTCCTGCCAGCTCCTTCTCCCGAGAAAGCAATGTGGGTCGTCGCTAACCAGGATGCCGGGCCGGTTGTCGAAGGACGCCATATCCAGCCTTTGACCGCTCACCTTTCTACAATGAAGCAAACCTTCAAGTTCATCCCCATCTGCGCGTCCTGCAAGTCCATTCGCAATAATCAGGAGGAGTGGCTAACCATAGAACGTTTTTTGCAGATGCAGCTCCATGTACAATTCACACACGATATCTGCCCAGAGTGCATTAGGCAGCTGTATCCCCAATACGCCGGTGCTTTTAAAGAAACCTCAGGACAACCATAAATTCAAAAAAGGTAAGAATTTCTCTGCGAAAGCAAAGAAGTTCTTACCTTTTATCTATGCGGTAGAGAGGACTCGAACCTCCACGGGTATACACCCACTACCCCCTCAAGATAGCGTGTCTGCCATTCCACCACTACCGCATATTGGTGACCCGTAGGGGATTCGAACCCCTGTTACCTCCGTGAAAGGGAGGTGTCTTAACCCCTTGACCAACGGGCCATGCTGTTCAGTTATGTTCTTTTCACAACAAAAATGAGTATATCAGACTCTAGCGATTTTGACAAGCTATTTTTCAAAAAAAGTGTAAGAGACGTTTTGCGACCGCCAAAAGAGCTCTCCTCTAATGCCTTTCCTCGCGGAAAATACAGTCAAGTATCCTCTTTCTTCCTCTGCAGAGACATACAATCAAGCATCCGATTGATCAACTCAACCTTCGCCTTCAGTACAAAAAAGAAGAGTCCCGAAGGACTCCTCTATATGTTCATTATGTATGTTCGCTTCGTGAGCCACAATATGTGGCGGAGAGAGAGGGATTCGAACCCTCGCACCGCTTACGCAGTCTAACCCCTTAGCAGAGGGTCCCCTTATAGCCACTTGGGTATCTCTCCATGAAAATGGCTCCCCGAACAGGACTCGAACCTGTGACAACTCGATTAACAGTCGAGTGCTCTACCAACTGAGCTATCAGGGAACATTAAAAGGTGTGAACAAGATATAATTTATCATGATTTTAAGGTTCAGTCAAGCGTTGATTTAAATTTTTTGTGATCGGTTTCATGTGAGGCGAAGACAGTGGTTTCTTTGCTTAGGCGCTACTGGTTCGGGGGGTGTTATGATCAATAAAGCTGCTAGCGACTGGATGTCCTAGAACAAGCCGCTACGAATTCGGAGGGTTCTTGCGATCGCTGTTAAAAACCGATTTTTTTAGTGTAGAAAGAGTTAGAGGTTGAACTCGGTCTTTTAAGGCGAACACTATCGTTTTTCCAGAATCCTCCTTCCTTTTCGCTCTACTGCTGCGCAAGAAAACACTGGTTTTAATATTCTTTTATATAGAACACATTAAAATAACAAATAAAATCCGGAATTCGTTTCCAAAGTGTAATTAACGGCATTTTTGTACCTTAAATATTCTGCAGCTAAGAATAGATGGCAATTAAGTGCAATATTGTACGTTAATTTTTCCAAAATAGGCTTTTCAACGCACTTTCCCCGAAAATAAGATACAAAAATGACGTTATTTCCCTCTTTTTTCTCTTTTCGATAAATTTAAGGTACAAAAATGCTGTTAATTGGGGGCAGAGCCGTTTTTCATAGTTAAAAAGACTGGTACAGGGGATAGGAAGTTTGTAACTTAGTGACTTGAAGCCCTAACTTGACCAGAACAACGTCTGCTCTTTTGTTTGGATCTTAATTTACTTAAAATAGATTGATAGATTGGATATTAAATGCCGCTCTCGTATAGTGGAGCGACTAGTAACACGTTTGAACCATCCTGCTCCACATTCCAGATTTCAATCCATGCTCCCACGTGGGAGCAACTGCGACCGCTATAAAAAGGACTCGCTGAGTGCAAATTTCAATCCTTGCTCCCACACAAGGAGCGACCAAATGCAATGCGGCGATCGAGGAGGGGATCGCTTATTTCAATCCATGCTCCCGCATAGGGAGCGACTTTTATGTCTTCTACAGTCAGCTGCTTTACAGGATTTCAATCCACACTTCCTTCGCAGGGGAGCGACACAATATTAAAGTCCAAATCCTCGACAGCATCAAATTTCAATCCACGCTCCCACGTAGGAGCGACAGCTACGCCACAGAGCCCTTGTTGCACAAGGTCTCTGTGGCGTGAAAGTGCGAACCTTCTTCTTCTCTCTCCATTCGAAAACTTCGACAATTGGGATCAATAAGCGGAAAAAGCCTATGGCAGCAAGGGGTGTGGATCTCCCCGCGATTTCATGTGAGCTCGGAGTTAGCATCTTTAGCACTTTTTGCAACTATTGAGCTTTTAGCGCCTATTAAGCCTTTTGAGCCTTTTGCACCCATTGCCCCTTTCGCCATATGGCGAGGATCTAGGAATTACTGCCCGAACCATTCTCCGTCCTGCGGAATCGCCACTCTATTAAGCAGTCCCTCTTCCTCCAATCTGGCTTGCAGCTTCTCACGGGTAACCAAACAGTGATTGATCGCATCCATGTGTACGGCAACAACCGAAGTCTGTGGTGCATACGCACATAGATCGACTACATCCTGATCATCCATTGTGATATGGCCACCGTTCAGGAAGCGAGCGCCCCCAGCATTGACAACGGTCCAGTCAGGCGTATACGTATCAAGGGCTTGGCGGACATCATCACACCAGATGGTATCTCCAGCGATGTACAGCGTCGGCTCCCCTTCTGCCTGAAAAATAAAACCGGACACCCTCCCCATCAACTCCCCAATATCTCCGGTGCCGTGCTGGCCGCTGGTACGGGTAAGGGTTACACCTCGAAACGTAAGGGAAGGCTCGATTACTGTCACCTGTTCAAAACCTTGTGCAGATATGGTATCCTGATTTCCATCCTGACATAATACATGTATACTATGCGGGAGCAGCGACACCGCAGCCTCATCCCAATGATCGGGGTGAAGATGCGTTACAAGAATAGCATCTGGCTGAAGCCACTGCTGAACGTTACCCGGCAACGGCACGAGCGGGTTTTTGCGGTCATTTTCCGTGTTGAAGATCGGAGGATTCACGCCTTGTTCACTAAGCATCGGGTCGACCAGAAAGGTCACGCCGCCGTATTCAATCCATAGAGTCGCATTGCGGATTAGTTGTATTTTCATCCAAAACACCTCTTCTTTACGATATCTTTTGCTACAATTTAATTATAAATAAACACCCTAAAAGAATACATTTGATGCAGAAAGAGATTGCCCCGATCTACTTTCATGCTGAAAGGATTACACAATAATGTCGCAACATTTGATAGATGACGTAGATTACCGCATTCTCCAGCAATTAATCCAAGACTCCACACTCAGCCATAAAGAGATCGGACAACAGGTCCATATGACCGGGCAAGCCGTTGGCGCACGTATCCGCCGAATGCGTGAGCTGGAGATTATTGAAGGCTATACCGTACGCTGGAATCCGGGGAAAATCGGACAGAACGTCCATGCGTTTGTGACGGTTTTTCTGGCTTCCAATGCGGCACATCCGGTGTTCCTGGCCTTTGCTAAAGAGGACCGCCGGGTCGAAGAGATTCATAAAGTTACCGGTGAGGGCTGCTACTGGATGCGTGTGCGTGCGACCAGTCAGGAGGAACTAAGTACCTTTCTGGATGAACTGTTGGGGTATGGCAACTATAAGATCAGTCTGGTACTTTCACAGATTAAATAGACCGTTTATATAAAATAAAGCCGCCGAGAAGGAAGAGTACCCTCCTTTTCGGCGGCTTTTGCTTTAAAAGACTCAGTTATTCAGCAGTCCAGCCGCTCCCAGCACACGTGTCAGGATAACCGCTGCTTCAGCACGGCTCGTATTTCTGCCAGGTGCAAAGCTGTCTGCGGTTTGCCCCTTCATAATGCCGGTAGCAGTGAGAAGATCTACCGCTTCTGTAGCCCAGGAGGAGATACTATCTGCATCCTTAAAGGAAGCAGCACCCTTGCCTGTACCCTCAGCTACATTCAGCAGCTTAAGGGCTCTTGCGGCCATCACAGCCATTTGCTCCCGCGTAATGGAAGCATTCGGACGGAAGCTGCCGTCCTCATAGCCTTGAACAATTCCAAGCTGCGCCGCAATGTTAGCAGACTCTGCGTACCAGGCTGCAGCCGGCACGTCGCTGAACGAGGCTCCTGCTGCTTTACCCGGCTGGAGATCCAGCGAGCGAACCAGCATAGCCGCGAACTCAGCACGACTAACAGACCCGTTTGGCACAAATTGTCCAGCAGACTGTCCGTTGACGATCAGTCTACTAGCCAAGCGCTCAATCTCAGCCTTTGCCCAGTGTCCTGTCACATCCGTGAAGGTAACCGGGTGCAGGGCAATTGCGATAATTCCGTTCGCACTGCTGCTCTTCACGGTAACCTTCGTGACTCCATTCTCTACAGTGAATACCGCCGGTACATAACTGAAGTTACCTTTCACAGGATCGTAGAGCAAGGCTACGGCTGTCTGTGGATTAAGCACCTCTTTGACGATGAGCGTGCGGTCCACATGAGTTGTACCGAATCCAGACACCGGCACAGAAGTTTTGCCATCCGATACACTAAGACCAAAGTTTGCCGGAGTGCCCTTCACGGTAAAGCCTTGTTGCTTCGCTTTGGCGAGTAATTGTTCAAGTGTGGTACCGCTTTGCGGCTCCAGCTTGAACTCCAGTGTGCCGTCCGGATGTCCGGCACCCTTCAGCACATCTGCCACCAGGCTGAGCGGGAGGCGATATTCCAAGCCGCTGTTCTGCATCACAAGCACGGCATTAGGACTTGCCGTCGCTGCATTACGCAGGGCTTCTGCGCTGAAGCGGGCTGTGCCGTCAGCATTGGCTGGAATCTCGATCACTGCCAGCCCTGCAGCCGTCTTGGCTTTGAGCTGCGCATCATTATTGGCAGCAGTTGGAGTCACAACCGGAACCGATGGGTTGCTTGAACCCGGGTTCGTTCCTGGGTTGGTGCCAGGAGTGGTACCCCCATCCGGATCAATATAGCTGTTATCCATACCATCATCGCCATCAGAAGAACCGTCATCCGGTTTGCCTCCAACAGGCTTAACAATAACTGAATACTCTCTTTGCACATTTCCTGCTGCCACGGTGAAGAGAGCTGTTCCTTCACTAAGAGCTTTCAGCTTATGACCGTCAAAGGAAGCCACTTTATTGTCTGCTTTGACGAAGGTTAGAGTTGCTGAATCTGTCAGATCACTTCCGTCTTTGCCTTTGACCGTAAGTTCGGCGGAATCACCGACAGTCAGTACCACAGGTCCGTTCTGTCCATCTGCAAGTGAAATTGCGAACGGCTTGATCGCAGTGGCTACGCCCTGATTCAGCTCATTGATGATAAAGCCAGAGGTCGGATTCGATACCAATGTCATCCGCTCCCCGCGGATAATCACATTGTCTGCCAGGAGTGAACCTTGCAGATCCGGCGTCACATCAATGCCGTTCGTTCCAGCACCGTCAATGACATGATTGATAATGCTGACACCGTTCATTTTCATGCTACCGTGAACGATTAACCCGGAATACGTGCTGTCCAGTGCAATATTGTTCTCAATCTTAATATCCCCTTTAATATCACTCTCCCCGGCATATAGCCACAAGGCTCCCAGGTTCACGCCGTAACCAGAATCATAACTGCCGGTACGGATCATGGTGTTGCGCTCTACAACAGTTGTGCCTTCAAAAGGCTCTGCCGAGAAACGAGTGGATACCGCAATACCGGCACCGTTAGTAACGGTGTCCTTAACGACGTTATCCTGAATTTTGTTATCCTTGCCGCCGAACACTACAATGTTGTCCGCCAGCCAAGGCAGTGTTACCGTATTGAAGCGTGCGGTGTTGTTCACGCTTGGTGTCCGCTCTGCCCCGTTCACATCCTTGAGCTTCTCATCTGTGAACGACCACATCGCGATACCGTCATCGCCTGGATAGCGAATGTCGGTCTGCTCCATCATGCTGTTTCCGGTGCCAACAGCGAAGTTGATACCGTCTGCCATCAGATTGCGGATGCGCAGGCCAACCATGTGCAGGCCGTTTGTGCGTGCTTTTTCACCGGATACCTGTGTCAGCCACAGCCCAGCCTTCGTATGCTCAATCCATACATTCTGGATGACCGAGCCTTGCCCGAAAGCACCATGGAATGCATTGGTTATGGCTTCATCATCCCGCTCATTGATGCCGCCCTCGATCAACAGATCATAGACGCCGATCTTGCCGCCATGACCCACGAATTTAGCACCATTCAGCGTTGTATACCACATGCCGGCACCGCGGATTTGTATGGAATCCAAATCCAACAGTCCATCGCCGACCTCAAATTCGCCGGCCGGGAACCAGACGCCCACGCCTTTGCTCTTGGCTGCTGCAAGTGCTGCCTTGAACGCAGCGGTGTCGTCCTTGCCGTCATTTGGCACAGCTCCATACTCCGTTACCGACAGGAATCCGGCCGGCTGACGGAGAGCCGGGGCTACCTGCTCCATATCCGCAAGGTCGATGATATAAGAAGATGCGCGATCGTCCTTGTCTTTTTTCAGCGTAATCTTCGCTCCAGCCGGAAGGTCTCCCGTCAGTGCATGAATCTCGTCAAAGAAGCGGTGTGCGCTGCCTTGAGCGGGATCGTTAGACCACGGATAGCTTCCGTACTCCCAAGCATACTTGGAAGTCAGCTTCAACTGCTGTTTGAAAGTACCGTTCACATACATGGACAAGGTCTCTTCGGCTCCCTTGCCGTCTGGACTGTCCGGAATAGAGTAGCGCAGCACAATAGAATTAGCTGGCTTCGCTAATGTGAACTCAACATAATCACCGGTGTTATTCAGACTTACCGCCTCACGTCCGGAGGCTTCCGAAGCAACATTACGGTACTTACGGGAAGGCCCGATAAGCGTACCGTTCGTCACACCATCTTCCGCTTCGTAAGTAATGTATGGCAGCGTTGCTCCGCGATAGGTTTTGTTCACACTGTTATGAACAGTTAGACTGTCCACTTCAATACCGCCCCAGGATGTGCTGTCACTACTTAGAGCAACGGTATTAATGCCCGCGCGCAGCTTCATCTTCACCTGCACCTTCCGCCATGTGGAAGAAGCATTGAAGGACGGAGAACCTTGCTTAATCCCATTCACATCCAGCTGCGTGGCAACTGCATTGTCACTATTGTTCTTGTAGCGAAGTGTAGCAATATATTCGCCTGCTGTAGCCGCATTAACAGCAAAACGAATCACTTGATCGCCATGGAAGGCATCTTTGCCCGAGTACACAACATCAGAAGATACGGGAGTAAAGCTCCATTGCGCCGCATCATCTTTTGCCGCCCCAAGAATGACTTCACTCGAACTATGCGCAAGCACTTTGCCATTTTTGGAATTAACCAGCAAGTTATAGCCCAGCTTCTCCTCAAGGGTCCATTGGGCGGACACTGAAGCAACATTAGCCGTTAATATAATCTGATCATTGTCATCGATGGAAAGGTACTTCTTCGACGCTTGATTCAAGACCAGCTTCCGCCCGTTGAAATCCTGTACTAGCCATTTCGAGTGTGCTGCTGAATCTGCAGGTTCTGCGTATACGACTGCCCCGTCTTTTTCTGCGAGTACCTTGCCATTCACTCCCTTAGGAGCAATTGTAATCGTGTTGGTATCGCTTAGAATCGGTGTAGCCGTATCTTGATTACGCGGTTCGCCCGCAGGGGTGTTGAACTCAGCTGTTGCTGTTTCCAGTGCCCAATGTACAGATTCGGAGGATTCCAGCAAAAGTCCGCGTTCTGCGTAGCCCGTTCGATTCTCCACATTAACGAACTCATCGTCATGCTCTCCGAACAAACTCCGGATGGTATAGTTAACCCCATCGGAAGAGAGCTTCACAGCCCAACCGGAGGCTCCACCGGAGGCTGGTTCCACACCCGTGCTCTCCAGGAACGAATATTCTTCGCTCAGAGTCAAATAGTGTCCGGTTGCCCGGTTCACAATGTACTGCTTGCCATCTTTGGCTGAGATGATCCAGTGTGAATAACCGTTATCCGCTGCCGGCTGCCCATACAGTACTACGCCGTGTTCATTCTCATAGAGATAATCCCCGCTACCCGCATTCTTAAAGCGAACCGGATAAGACGGAACTGGCGGTTCAGGGATGATTACCGGTTCAGCAGTGAATTGCGAGTTATCCCGTGTCGCTGCATCTGCGGCTTTGCTGATTTTGATTACCGCATGCCCATCCTGATCAGACGCACCGTAAAGGTAATGACCTGCCCAAGCACTCTTGATAGTGGCTGCTCCGGAGGACTTGATATCGACCACCCACTTAATGCTGGCCCATACGTCATAAACCGTCTTTAACGTCTGAACCGCCTCGGCCGGTTCATCTTGCTCAATAACACCGCCTAAATGCTCGAGGGAAAGATAGCGGCCAGTGCCTCTGTTCTTGATTTTTACCGCACCATTGGCGCCAGGAATTTCTTGCAGCTGCCAGATAAATGAATCATCGCCAGATACAAGCGTACCGTAGGTAGCCTGACCAACCGTCATATCGTCTGCAAGTGCCGTAGCCGATTTCGCGGAAGGTGATGGCTCTGGAGCATCCTTCACATCATTCTCAGGGGTAACTGCATTGTCGCTTTCCGGATCATAAGTGGTCTCTGTAACAGTCGCTTTCACCGCTGCCAGATCCAGTGCGGGTTCAGGCAATGGCCCGTCTTGCAAATACTGATCTTCTCCGTTCACATTGTTCAGTTTGAAGCGGAACACATCATGCTTCTTCTCTGTCACAGGAACAAAACGCCATTGCGGGCTGCCCCAAGTCGGGTTAATGACACCATATTCGGCATATTTGGTCAGGTTCTGAAGCGAAATATATTTGGTTGGACGCTCATTTGGATGCTTGTCAGCAACATTGGAGACAACGTAGATGTTATCGCCTGTATTTTTCCCAGTCCATATAAAACCAGGATCAACATTGGCTTTATCGGCCAAAGCAGAGACCCGGATATGTCCTTCCGGCATGCTTGCAATATTGATGTAATGGCCGGTCTTGCGGTTCTTGAACAGCTTGCGACCATTGTATTTCTCCACCAGCCATTGATCGGACTGATCCTCCTGCATATTGCCGTATTTCAGCAGCCCGTCGCTGCTCTCATACCAGTAGAAGGATTTCCAGCCGTTCTGGATGCGGATATAATGCTCCGACCCATCAATCGGCGCCGCCGGATCCAGCAGCTGCCACTGGGCTTGCAAGGAAGCCGGATCTGAGGAAGAGCCAGCGTTGCCTCCATTCTCTATTGCTAAGAACACATTGGTATTGCTCACATTCCCAATCGTCTGATAATCATCCACATCATCGGATTCCTTGAAAATCCATTGGTCAGACAGCCCGCTCTCCGCGATCTGTACAGCCCTAACCGTACCGTCACCATACATCAGATAGTGATTCGTTGCGGCATTACGAATTCGCTTGTTACCGTTAAAATCCTCAACATACCACAAATAATCCGCTCCACCGCTCGCCGCGTCCGGAGCAATGGTTCCATGCTTAAGCTGGCCGTCAGCTGCTTCATACAAGAAGTCAGTTGCAGCCTGAGCGTCTGTGTACGTTGCCAGTCGGATCGGCTGCAGCTCAGAGACAGGAACTATTCTCCACTGGGCGCTATGTGTCGCCGCGCTTCCCGGCCAGTTGTTAGAACGAACGTCATTGTCGCCGGGGAACTGCGAGTTCAGCCATTGCGGAGCGCCGTTATCAGTCATCCCGAAGTTGCGGAGGGTTATGTAGCCTGCTCCATCTCCTGAAGGTGCATCCTCCTGTACCCATTGGCTTAATTTCACATTGTCCGGGTCAATGTCCGCCGAAAATACGCCCAACCAAAACTCTACATTTTGTTTGATATAGTGTCCGGTTGCACGGTTACGAAGCATTAGTATACCGCCTTCACTCCCCGGCTCCAGATACCACTGCGCTGTTTCATCCTTGGCATCTTTCTCACCGTGCAGCACCTTACCGTCACTCTCATACATGACATGGCCTGGATGTTCCCGGCTTTCCAGCCGGACAGGTGCAGAGTTCAGATCGACAAAAGCCCACTGCGGACTCTCGAATGTAACATTGATATCTGCACTAACCTGAGCATAGCCAAGCTGATTCTCCTGGTGGATGACCAGTTTGGCATCCGGTGCGGTCGCACTGCGAATGACCATATAACCGGCACGGTTCGAAGTATCGATCAGCCATTTGTCTGCTGTCGTTCCTCCGCCGGAGATGTTACCTGTCTTGAGCGAATCCTCCTTCCCGGCGTTACCTGCAAGTGTAATATAGTGACCGGTCTTCACATTCTTGATCTGTGAGAGACCGTTCTCCGTCACGACCAGCCAATGCGATGATGTATCTGCCGGATTGGTCATTCCGTAACGAACGATGCCGTTTGCGGTCTCGTACAAAAAATTGTTCTTCCATTTGTTCTTGATCAGTACCGGACCTGCTGGAATTTGTGATGCCCCGGTCCCTCCGGTCCCGGTGGAACCACCATCGGCCGCGTAAGCAGGGAAGCTGGAGAGAATCAGCAGCATTGCCAGCAGACCTGCCATAGCGGACCTGAATCGCTTCATATCGTGTACCCCCTCTAACAAAAATGGACTTCCTCTCCATCTTAGGTTGGTAACGCTTACAAAACGATGTGCGATTTTATCCATAAAAAGGTGTATTTGTACGCATCTCCCGGACCTGCCCCACCTGTCCTTAAAAACAGAAGGTACCTCCTAAAATATTGTTCACCCGTTAGACAAAAACCGTCTGGCGTTATATAACCACGACAGACGGTACGGTTCTAAAGAAAATTATCCCTGACATTGTTGAGGATGTCCTGAAGTTGTAGAATGGCCTGCGCCCGCGCAACAGCCCCAAGCTTGTAGTACAAATTGCTAATATAATCGCGGGATGCATCTGATAACATCCATTGTTACTCCAGAGCGAACAGCTTAAGCTTACCCGCACATTTTCCACAGCGGTAACGCTTGGGATCTGCCTTTCGTTTACGCGGATATTCCGTGGCACAGGCGGTGCAGACCAGCTTGTATCGATAAGGAAGCGGCTTGCGGGCCTTCGTGCCCGGCAAGGTCTGACAAAAGCGACTGCCACCCACTTGCTTTAAGAGCGCTTTGAAATCCGCGTCACGGTGCATGTATCCCCTTTTGGCCAGATGCAGATGGTAGTGGCACAGTTCATGCTTGATAATTCGCTCCGTCTCTTCGCGCCCGAAGGTCTCCAGCTGACGGGGATTAATCTCTATATTATGGCTTTTGATAAAATATCGTCCGCCCGTAGATGATAACCTACTATTAAAAGAAGCTTTGTGCCGGAACGGTAGTCCAAAACTTTCCCGCGACACCTGCTCGATCCACTGCTGCAGCTCTTCATTGCTCATACTTTCCATAGTGTTCTCTCCCAAGTCCTTTCCACGGGGATTAATATCTCTACTTGAATTGTAACTTGTGCATAGGCTAAACTGTCAAGAAGGAAGACAAGTACGGAGGGAGAATGATTATGCCGAAAATGCGGTATGTAATTTTGCAGCAACATCAAGAGCTTCAATTCGTGGAAATGCCAGAGGAATATGCATATCAGCTCAGTGCGCTGAATTTGCGTCTCAACAAGGAGATCGACAAGCTGACTGCCGACAATGTGCCGGACCTGCCGAAGGCGATTGCGGAATGCGATTCCCTGGAACTGCTGCGCGAGGATTACTCGCTGCAATCCGGGCTTGATTATATCAATGTACTGGAAAGCGCTTTTGCTTCGGTTCAGGAGAAGAAAGATTACCCGCTGATCTCCCTGCTGACCGAGATTCGGGCGCTGCAAGCGCAATTGGAGCAGTGGTACGAAGAGGAAGAAGAAGGCGTACATTAAGGGGATTCTTTTGTAAAAAAACGACATCATTTGGCTTATAACGGTCACCTTTGGGCCCTTTCCCCCATATGCTAACCTACGAAGCATGCCAGGGGAGGGATTACCGTGCCGCAGTGGCTCTGTCATCAGATGATGAAAGCTTTTTACAAAAAAGACCGCCGTCAGATCAAACTGCTGAACGAATGCTGGTTCTTTTACCGCAACGCCGATGAATTTCCGGGTGAAGCCCGTTACTAGCTATTGTTCTACTATTCAATGAAGCCTGTAGGTGCTGATATCACCAAAAAAGCGGTCGCCCGATATCCTTACGGATTATCGGGGGCCGCTTTTTTGCATGCAGACAGATTAACCTTGCTGTATTAGCTGACGAGTGATATCAAATGTATTAATGATAGAGATTCAACTCCCTGATCGACCACCAGTTCGAAGCCGTACCCGTCTGTACCACCTTAATGTAGCGTGCCGTCTGGGCCGCCGCGAAGTTCACGGTAATCACCGGACCGCTACCGGTACCGCTGGCAACGGAACTGCCCCAGCTTGCGCCGTCAGCCGACACGTACACTTCATAGCCGCGGGCATAGTCGTCGTTACTGCCTGTAGAATCCATGACTAACTTACTGAAGATCCTAGGCGACTTCATGTCCACGGTCAGGAACTGGCCTGGTACCATCGCCGTACCGGCACTCCAGCGTGTAGCCATGCTGTCATCCAGCAGGTTGGCAGCAATGTCTCCGCTGGAAGGTTCAGAGCTCGCCGTCCAGCCGGTCCGGTCCAGCGCCGCGCCGGTTTCTCCGCCACTGCCGCTGCCTGAGAATTCCGATACGGTCTGCCGCATCGCTTCTGCTGGGGAGTTGGCATAGACTGTACCCCCAGTGTTATTCACCACATGGGTAATTTCACTTCCAGGTACACCAGCCAGCCAAATGGAAGTGGCGTGGTGGATTTTTACACCCTGTACATCAGGAACTTCAATGCTGCTGTTCAGCTTCACTGCCGCATCCCTGAAGAAAGAATACACCCCAAGACCCCAAGCTTCGTGATTGGTCACCGAGTCTGCTACCTTGTACGAAGCGAATCCGTTGATTGCGCCGCCAGAGCTCATCCACTCGGATTGGCTAGGAACATCATAAGGAATCTCGGATTGATAGAAATAAGTACGGCCATTATTGCCATTCCACAGTGTCTGATATTCATTGTGATGCTCGTTAAACAAGCCATACAGTGTGACATCATTACCGTTCACAATGAGTCCATTCTTCGAAACATTCGTGTTCCAATCAGCACCCGCCCCGTGGTCTGCACGCCAGATCCAGAAGTGGTCGCCAATGACATGGTTGCTATTAATCTTCATGCTGACATCGTTGCTGCCGACCGTTGCCCCACCCGTACGGATGGTGATGTCATGCAGCGAGGTCGGGTTGGCGGCATGGTTCGCCGTGCTGCCCCCAGGCCCAATCTCCATGAGCATCGGCGAATTCACCGGACCAGCATCAATGGTGAGCCCTGCGATTTTCACACCGTCTACATCAGCAACCGAAATCGCTGCTTTTCCCGTATCCGGTACCAGCGTAGGAATACCAATACCCAGAACCACCGTGTTCGCATTGGCAATATGAATCGTGTCGTTCAAGTGATAGATCCCAGGGGTAAAGATCAGATGCTTACCTTGAGTCAAAGCCTCATTAATGCTAGCTGCTGTCGAAGTCTCGGGACGTGCGATGTAGAATTGATCAATGGAGATGGATTGACCCGGTGTAGAACCGTTCAGCCAGCTAGCTCCCTGGGTATTGGTCTGTAGAGCAGGCACGAAAACCTGGTACTGTCCGGCCCCGTTAATATAGAGATAAGGCTTCTCGCGGATGACCGGTGTCTTCTCCACAACTGTATAAGGCGGTTCCGGGAATTCACCAACAGGCGGATTGTTAGTCCCGACAAAAACCATGTTCCATACACCGTTAGTCCAGTTGGACCACTGACTATTCCGGGAGAACCACTGCTGCTGCGATGCGGGAACAACCTGGCTATCCACTACTGAATCTGCGAGGAACCCGCCACTTGCCCAACCGGCATTCCAGCTACTATCAAAATCAAACAGACTGAGCTGTCCCTTCACGTGCAGCCGTCTAAGCGGTGCAGCCTGGGAGACAGCAATCTTCGTCTCACCGCTCGAAGGAGCAATTGTCAAATTCTCAATCGTACGCCAAAAATTCAGCGTCGCATTGCCGTTATGCCAAGCCGCATCCACATTAAGTCCCCCATTGATGCTCACATCACCGGGATTCTGCCCGAGCCCCGCCACATGCGTATAGAAACCTACTTGGAAATTAACATTATATGAACCTGGTTTGAAAAGAAAAGCGTCTCTTTCGCTGCCAAATTGATTACTTTCCTGACGGCTGAATACGGAGGAAGTAATGCCTTGAATATCGGAGGTCGACATGGTTGGGTCAAACACGTAGACATTCGGACCAAAGATCGTATTATTCGCCTCACTGATCGGTGCCGCCGCTGTAACGCCGGGATTAACTGTACATAGACCTGCGACAATAGCCACCATGGAAATCGCGGATATCATTCGTTTTAACATTATTGTCCCTCCCTTGATTGGACAGCATGGATCTCCCCTTGAACGCTCTCACTCATCTTGGGTGAATGTACAAGCCTATCCTCTCCTACTTGCGTTGTGTTCCTCTTTGTATGATGGACAATGTTGAATGAATTTGATTACGTTTTGTTTGGCTGTATTCCGTTTTTTGTAAGCGTTTTCTCTTTTCTCTAGCGACTCCTTTCCTTCGTGATGGGTCTGTACCCGAACAAATTTGATTCGATATAAGGGAAGTTATACCAAAGTTGTGATTTTAATGTATTATATTTCTTGCTCGATTGTACTGTAGCAAAGTTGAGATAAAGCGTGGTATTTTTTAGAATGGTGTAAAAAAGGTGTACCCTATGTTCTATCATACAAAGAGGAGCTACTACTGAACTACTCGAAATCTCCGCGAAGCCATATTCCTCCAAAAGAAAAAGACGTACCAAACTGAGGTCAGTTCGTACGCCTTTTGTGGTTCGTTGTAATTTCACCTGTATAATTTAGAAGGCTTATTCCAAATACAAAATTGCTTTCTAATTCTACAATGATTAAAAACTGCGCTGTGCGGGCCAAGAACCCTGAAGCTTACGAAGCAACACAATCTGCCCGGTATGATACGCATCATGCAGAATGAGGCTCATCACCTCTTCGCCGGGAGCATGCCCCGAGCCGCCCCAATCATAAGCACCCTCTTCCAGCGCTTCAATCACTTCGCGTAGCTGGGCATGTACGCTTTTCAACTGCTCCACAGCCTTCTGCCAAGCCTCTTCCCCCGACTCCGTAACCGTGAAGGTATCATCGTTGCTCTCCAGCTCAGGCTGTTTCGGCAGCCCTTTCAGCTTGCGCAGCAAGCGATCCTTATAATACGTCAAATGGTTGACCGTCTCCCAGATCGAATTCCCCGCTGCACCTTGCGGTTTCCAGCTCGCTTGCGTGCTGTTGACCCCATCCAGCGCATCGCTGAGCGGCGGAGACCAGTCTTCCACATCCATGGCATAATCCCAATTTTGCAGCAAAACATCACTGATTTTATTCTGCATGTTCTACCTCCAAATCGTAATATGTAACGACTTAAATCATAAAATAAAAGTTACTGAAAAACTTTAGCATATTCCTATATTCTATTCAAGTAACTAGTAAAAGCGATTTTTAATTGTTACAATATGAACAATGCTATGAACGGAAAAGAGGAATGAATCGTGTTATGGGAGGATCTCATCAATAGCTACTGGCGGGATTGGCGGACCGGAGACCGCAGCAAGGATCGGGACATGCTGGAGGATTCGGAATGGGTCTCAGCATGGGTGCAGCAACATCGTCTAGAGACCGATACTCTGCCAGACCAAGCCGAGACGGAACAATTAAAGCAGCTTCGCTCCCACCTCTGGGCCGCTGTGCAAAATATTGTGCAAGAACAACCACGAGACCCAGCGCTACTGGAGCAGTTGAACTACTACATGGCGCCCGGGCCTGTAACCAGAGAAGTTGCTTGGAGTGCAGAACATCAACGTTATGAGATGAACTTATTGCCACGTTACAACCACTGGGATCAGGTGATGGCGGAGATTGCAGCTTCTTTTGCCACGGCGTTATTCGAAAAAGAAACCTCCCGCTTCCGTATCTGCGAGAACGATGACTGCCTCTGGGTCTACTATGATGATACCCGCAACCGCTCCAAACGATACTGCGACGACAAAGCCTGCGGCAACCTTATGAAAGTGCGCCGCTTTCGTGCGCGGAAGAAGGCGGAGATGGAGGGGCAGGGTTCTGAGTAGGATTCTAAGTAGGGTGTAGTAGGATAATGCTTAAGAGAAAGTGCAAGGTTGGAGAAAGCTAGAACAGCGTCGACTAACTAGGGCTGTTACTAGTATCAAAGGACTATTTGCTTAGCCGGGCAACCGTCACAACATAGCCTACTTTTGAATTTATAAGCGGTCTGTTGGAGTAAAGTAACTATCTTCAGAAATTAACGGGATTTTCTCCAGTTATTTGTACGGATTTATTATCATTCGCAAAAATAAAGGGATTTTCTCCTGTTAAAATTCTGTTGCAGGCTGTTCAAAGGCAAAATTCTCAGAAATAACGGGTTTTTTTTCAGTTATTTCTGAGAATCAGCACTTTTGAGGATATTTAACAGGCGTTTCTTCCTTTATTTTTCTAGTGGTCTCATAGAATTTTGATTCACGCTCCCGCGTAGGGAGCGACATAATCCGGATTCATTTTGTACTTATTTTCAGTATATTTCAATCCACGCTCCCGCGTAGGGAGCGACGAAACACTTTTGGCCCGGTGCCAGACCTTGTTGAACATTTCAATCCACGCTCCCGCGTAGGGAGCGACCACGAAAGCAATTGGCCCGTGAAGTGAGCCGGATTATTTCAATCCACGCTCCCGCGTAGGGAGCGACGACCTCTTGTCACTACATAGGTTCTCGACAAATTCAATTTCAATCCACGCTCCCGCGTAGGGAGCGACGATCGGCGAGGATGTTGCTACGCTTACGGACATTGTTTCAATCCACGCTCCCGCGTAGGGAGCGACAAAGGCCAATTCTTTACACCGTACTCTGTGTGTATTTCAATCCACGCTCCCGCGTAGGGAGCGACGAGGTTATGCCGTAGCTTTTCGAGATAACGCTATGATTTCAATCCACGCTCCCGCGTAGGGAGCGACAATCTAAGCCGAAGGAGATTGAATGAGATATGAATTTCAATCCACGCTCCCGCGTAGGGAGCGACGCCGCTGCCAGAGGGTTGTCAGGTCATCGTCTATTTCAATCCACGCTCCCGCGTAGGGAGCGACCGTTTTATGGGGCCAAATTGATGCGATTTTTTTTGATTTCAATCCACGCTCCCGCGTAGGGAGCGACGCCTAGAAAGCGATTACCAGAGCACTTAAAACGAATTTCAATCCACGCTCCCGCGTAGGGAGCGACTAAATAGCACAGTTGCAAATCCAAAAAGCGCAATATTTCAATCCACACTCCCGCGTAGGGAGCGACCATGTCCTTCACCAGCAAAGCCAATATTTAATGAATTTCAATCCACGCTCCCGCGTAGGGAGCGACGGCTGCCGTTGTTTTGTTAACAAAAAACATTCCTATTTCAATCCACGCTCCCGCGTAGGGAGCGACGTGCCACTGTTCCAGCCTATAATACTTCTGGAAATTTCAATCCACGCTCCCGCGTAGGGAGCGACGATTTCCTCTACATGGTCAGGAGCGTCTTTGCTATTTCAATCCACGCTCCCGCGTAGGGAGCGACGCATTATTGGAAGCAACTCGGAAAGCATTGCGAATTTCAATCCACGCTCCCGCGTAGGGAGCGACGTTCAAAACCTTCAGGGGATGGTTGCTTCATCGATTTCAATCCACGCTCCCGCGTAGGGAGCGACAACGGAGACCGGAGCTATGCATGTGATCCGATAAATTTCAATCCACGCTCCCGCGTAGGGAGCGACGATTAGCATCGCCTTGCGCCCGCCCTGGATGGATTTCAATCCACGCTCCCGCGTAGGGAGCGACTCAATACACCTTTCAATTGCTCTGCATCCTCACTAATTTCAATCCACGCTCCCGCGTAGGGAGCGACAGCGATTTTTAACCATAAAAAGGATAAAAAAACTTTTTACACATCTTTACGCACCTAAATCGCACCTAATCACTTCAATAAACACTCTCATACCAGCATCTCAGTAAGTCATTATACAAATATTGTAAAAATATTGGTGCGAAGGACCCGGGCTTTTCATGGGAGCTATACATTCGCACTCAGATTTTCCCCACTGGATAACAGGAATTATTTCCTTAATACTATTTCTTTTTCCATCTATAGTTTTCCTCTTCCTACCTAAAAAGTAAAATTGCGCTTCCCCAGAACAACGCCCAACGCAAAAACAGCCCCCCACTCTCGTGGGGGGCTGCCTTCATCACATCACTTGCTCCTAACTCGCAAGCTATTTATTTCACCGATCCCGTCATGCCCGCTACGAAATGCTTCTGCATCACGAAGAATACGATGGCTGTTGGCAAGGTGGCGATGACGATTGCCACCATGATCAGGCCGTAGTCCGGCGCATAGCCTGATCCCAGAGTGGAGATCAGCAGCGGAATGGTCTTTTGGTTCGGTGATTGCAAGACAATCAACGGCCACAGGTAGCTGTTCCAGCTCGACATGAAGGTGATAATACCTGCTGCTGCATAGGTTGTTTTCATGGTAGGCATGAAGATTTTGAAGAAGATACCCAGCTCCGTCAGACCATCAATACGTCCGGCCTCCAGCATGTCCTTAGGGAACATCTTGGAGTTCTGGCGGAAGAAGAAGATCAGGAATGCCGTCGTAATGGTCGGGAGCATCACAGACGCCACAGTATCGATACCAATCCCGGGGATGGTATTAGAGATGCCCGCGAACATCTGATACAGTGGAATCATCAGGGCGGCAAATGGAATCATCATCGACAGCAGCAAGATGTTAAATACAACATCCTTCGCTTTACTACGGAACATCTCGAAGCCGTAACCTGCAAGTGAGGCGATGATAATCGACAGGACTGTAGTCAGGACAGAGATTCTAGCCGAGTTCCAGAGCGCTGTCCATAGATCGGTCGTTTCGATCAGCTTCGTTAAGTTCTCGAATAGATAGTTGCCCGGCAGAAGTCTGCCTTTGGTCACATCTACGGATTTATTCGTTGCACTGATTATCATCCACAGGAACGGAAATACCGAAATGAAGGTAGCAATGCTCAGGAACACATAGGTGAATATACGTTTTGGATTTCTCATTTCTTATCACCTGCCACTTTAAATTGAAGGAACGACAGCAGAACAATAAGAATGACGATCACATAGGATACTGTCGCCGCATATCCAAAGTCAGCCGTGTATTTAAACGACAGGTTATAGATATAGTTCGAGATGGACATTGTGGAGTTCCCCGGTCCGCCTTTAGTAATATTCACGATCTCATCGAAAATTTGCAGTGTACCAATCGTGGATGTAACAGAAGTGAACAGGATCACCGGTTTGAGAAGCGGCACTGTAATTTGGGTGAATTGTTTAAAGGCAGAAGCACCGTCAATACGTGCAGCTTCATAAATGGAGCCATCGATATTTTGCAGGGCAGACAAATAGAAAATCATGTTATATCCGGTCCAGCGCCATGTAATGGCGATAATAATCGTAATTTTGGCCCAGAACGGGTCAGTAATCCACTCCACGGGAGCAGAAATAATCGACAGCTTCAACAGCATCGCATTAATCAGGCCATCGGATCCAAACAAATATTTGAACACAACAGAGTAAGCGACGAGAGAAGTTACAGCAGGCAAGAAGATCGCCGTACGGAAGAACCCGCGGAATTTAAGCTTGGAGTCATTCAACAGCACGGAGATGAACATTGCCAACAGAATCATTAATGGCACCTGAACAATTAGATAGATAAAGGTGTTAAATAGCGCTGTTCTGAAGGTCGTATCCGAGAACAAGCGCGTATAGTTAGATAACCCTGTATAAGTGAGGTTGGTGCCTGTTCCTGTTTTAAATGACAAGAAAAGCGCCTGAATCATTGGATAAAAATAGAATGAGCCAATCATAACTACAGAAATCAGGACAAAGCCCCATCCTGTCAAATTATACTTAGCGGTCATGCTTAGCCCACGTTTCTTAGCATTCATCGTAGCAAGGTCTCCTCTCTGGCTGCAAAATAACCCGCCGGACGCTTTGGATCTCACGATGCCGCAGCGCCCAAGGGTTACATAATGCTCATATGCTCAATTACTTACGTGATTTACTTGATTTGCGTCTCTGCCTGAGCCTGAGCATCTTTCATGACTTGATCCAGGTTCTTGCCATTAAGATAGTTGTTCATTTCAACTACCAGAATATCTTCGATGGCATAGGTAGACACACCGTAGTTCACGTTAGGAATTTGCGCTGTCCATTCGGAGAAGTCTTTTACAATTTGCTGACCGCCAAAGAACTCATCGGTTTTCTTGTAAGCTTCACTTTCAGCTGCCGCTTTCAACGTACCAATAGCCCCGATTTTGTTGAGCAGTTCTTCGTACATTCCTACATCAGAACCAAACGTTTCTGCCAGGAAATCTTCCGCTAATTCAGCACCAGGAACATTCATGACATACCACGAGCTTCCGCCCAGGTTGGAGGCATGTGTTGCATTCGGTGTGTTAGGCAATTTTGGCAAAGGAAGTACGGCCCATTTACCAGATTGAGAAACTTCAGCTTTCACGGATGGAGTCAACCAGTTCCCCGAAGGTACAGTGACCACATCGTCATTGTTGATGAAGGAGATGAATTGACTCCAGTCGGCATTGATCTTCACGATCTTGGAATCCAGCATTTCTTTGTACAGAGAGAAGGCTTCTTTCAATGTACTGTTATCGGCCAAATCAGGCGTTTTGCCATCCTCTTTCATATACCAGGAATGTCCGGATTGAATCATGACACGCACGAAGCCCAGATCACTTGGAGAGAAGGTAATCATGTCTTTGCCTGTTTTTTCTTTGACCACTTTACCGATTTCAATGTATCTGTTCCAATCGATGTCTTTCAGATCGTCAATCGTGAATCCAGCTTGCTCGATAATATCTTTACGGACATACAGGCCGGTTACACCGGAGTCAAAAGGAACACCGTATTGCTTACCGTCCACGCTGGTCGGTCCGACTTTGTAGTCTGCGTAATCGGTTGGTTTGATCTTGTTGCTCAAATCATAGAAGGACTCTGGATACGATTGCAGGAAACCTTTGGAACGATAGTCTTCGATCAATACGATGTTGGGAAGACCTTTCGTAGTGCCGGAGTTAAGTCCTGTATTCATTTTCTGAATAATGTCGCCTTGGGCGTATTCAACAATGTTAATTTTGACATCAGGATGTTTCTTATTGTAAGTCTCTTTGGCAATGTTCAATGCTGCGATGTTAAAGGCAGGGTCCCATGCCCAGATTGTAAGTTCTTTCTGACCATCCCCGGATGCAGCTTCTTTATTAGATCCACCGGAAGAGCAACCCACCAGCAATACCATACAGGCTAATACCAAGAGTAGTGCTTTTTTCATTTGTTCCGCCCCTTTGACTGTTTATTGTGTAAGATTCGCTTTAAAGCGATTTCATGAAAATTACTGAAAACGCTTACTAGGCATGAATTAATGATATCACCGGGCAACAATACAACGTTAGAACATCCTTTATATAGATTTGTTCTTTTGTTGCCCGAATGCACATTACACTTAATACCGGCATGTATTATTTTTGGATTATAGTAATTTCATTAGATTTTGTACCGCTTACATCACTCATTTTCCGTCTTTTCGATTAAAGGAAGCGTTATCTTCACTCTGGTCCCTTCACCAACCGTGCTTGTAATGTTCACTTGGAACTCTTCACCATACAGCAGCCGGATCCGATCATTCACATTGGCAACCCCGATACCTGAGAACAGCTTACTGGAATGCTTAGGCACCTTGTTCGGAGCTGAGTTCATGGGCATACCCTCCTCCCCACTCGTCAGTTCCATGCCATCTCCGTTATCAATCACCTCGCAGACGAGCCTTTGCCCCTCTCTGGCAATCAAGACATGGATAACGCCTTCTGTTTTGCGGTTAAAAGCATGGAAAAATGCATTTTCGATGAATGGCTGAATAATCAGCTTGGGAACCTGATACTGCACGCAATCCGGCGCAACAAAGAAATGAACCCGAATCCGTTCCCCGTAACGGATATGATTGATGAACACATAACTTCTCAGATTCACAAGCTCCTGCTCTACGGACACCGTCTCGTACACATTACTGATCGTATTTTGCAAAAGTGAAATTAACGCATGAATGGTCTGTTCAGCCTTATCCTTACTACCCTGCTGCACAAGGAATTTGACCGAAGCCAATGTGTTGTATAGAAAATGGGGATTAATCTGCTGCTGAAGAGCCGCGAGTTCCGCCTTTCGCTGGCCTTTTTGCGTCTCCACCAGCCTGTCCACATAATCATTGATCTCATCCAGCATATAGTTGTATGCCCGCCCCAGCTCCCGAATCTCATAACCCCCGGAGACCTTGACATAGTTATGAAAATTGCGGCGCGTCACTTTAGACATCTGACGGGCCAGCAGCGTAATCGACCGGGTCATTTTCCGCGAGATCAGGAAGACAACAACCAGAGCTATAAGCACAATAAAGAGACAGATAAGTACCACACTGCGTGTGTTTACCATCTGTCCGAGCACCTTTTGCTGGTCAATCATATTCACCAGATAAAAGTCATACGAAGGCAAATATTGCACGAGCATCAGCTTATCACGATCCATGATATGGATCTTCTTGGCTTGTTGTCCTTGCTCCTGAACCAACTTGGCCTGATGCAGCAATTCATCATTCTTCTGTCCCTCAAGGTCAGACAGGTTGCTTGTTACCACCGTTCCGTTGGTATCAAGCACAATGAAGTCGTTGCCTTCACTGGAGAAATTATTATAGAACGGCTTGAAGCTGCTCTCATCAATAGCGATATACAACATGCCGTATTGCTGTTCTGTCGTACGCTCCCGCAGCACTTTTGTAGCGACAATGGCATGTTTTCCCTGCTCATCCTGATAATATTGATACATCATTCTGCCAGGCTGTGCTGCCGCATTGGTCGTTATAGCACTGCTGTTCAGCTCCCGCGCCGTCGGCTTATCATAATTCACTACGCCCGTATAATCCCGGCCATTCTTACCGATGACCGACAGACCCACCGAATAGCTAGTGATCCCGGATTGAATTCGGTTCATTTGCTGGGTCATGTTGTAATAGGAATTCATCACACGGTACAACTCGTCCGATTCTTTCTCTGTCAGATAGCTCTTTAGCGTCACACTCTGCTGGGCTTGATTGGCTGCGAGTACAACCGAGTAGTGAAAGGACTCGAAGTTATTATGAATCTGATCCAGCACTTTAGAGTTCGTAATGCTGAAGGTTTTCAGAAATAGCTGCTGCGTCATACGCAGATTGGTCCATACCACGGATACCGCAATTGCAATGATACATCCCACCATGACCAGAAATATTTTAATAAACAGTCCCTGAAATCGTAATCGTTCAAGTCGCTCCTTCATCCCTGCTCCTTCTCCACTCGTGTATAATATTGTCGTCTGTATTGGCTCGGAGAAATGCCTGTATTCTTCTTAAAGACTTTGCAGAAATAACTATGATCCGCATAGCCCACCATGCTGCCGATCTCGGAGATCGAGTGGTCACTGCCCCGTAATAAATCAGCAGCCTTATCGATGCGAACCCGATTCAAATGCTCCTTGAAGCCCTCGTGATGATGGGCAGCAAAGAAACTGGATAAATACGAAGGATTGAAATGAAATTGCTTAGCCATCTCTGTTAAAGTGATCGGCTCTGTATAATTTTTGTCAATGTAATCAAGCAGCAGCTTCATATTGGGATTGCCATCATGGAAAGAAGACGTAGCTTCATGAATGCTGCGATCGATTTGTGTCCGGAACTGCTCCAGCAGCGTGATGATATCTGTTACATGCCCGGCTTCTTCTATGGCTTTGAAATAGCTATATTTAGCCTCATTCAGCGCGTCTGAGCTCATGTTCATCGTGCCAAGCAATTGAATGACATTGAAGATCAGATTACCAATTAAGGATTTGAATTCAAATACATCCGTATTATACGACTCAGATTGCTGTGCAATGAATTGGTAGAGCACCCCGAAGCCTTCCTCCAGCTGTAATCTACGAATATGCTCCATTAAGGCGTGCAGCGCGGTGTCATTTAAGGATGCTGAGGCTCTGATAACCTTTTCAAAGTGCGGCAGCTCAGAGGGTGCAAGTACCATCGGCACTGGCAGGAAAAAGCGATAGGATAGCAATGGCAAGAAGCTGCGATGAAAGGTGCCTCCCAGTTGATCCAGTGAATGAAAAGGTCCGCTAAGCGCCCAAACGAAGTCTCCACTATCTGTAACCGAAGAAGGGTACAATAGCTTCAGCTTGGACAAAAGAATGTTCTCTGCCTCAGCATTTTGTCCGATATTCACAACATAAGTCCTCAGTTCCGGGTGTCTTGGGATAGAATTCACTGGCAATGGATAGAGGGTCATCTCGGAAATAAGCGCTTGCAAAGATTCCAACAGTTGCTCTCCCTCATCCACCGCAGTGCCCATTATGTAGTACTTCTGATAAGGGAACCATTCTGCCAACATGGTCTGGTCTATTTCCACCTCATAACGATCAATGAGCTTCTCCAGTACCTGGTTCAATGTGATCGTGTAGTCGGCTTGTGGTTTCCTTTGTAGACCGACCGGAAGTCTTTCTACCGTTTTTTCAAGCACACTCAGCAGCATCTTCGTCTCCAAGTGTGGCTTGAGAATATAATCAGACACACCACTTTGGAAGGTGGAACGGACATAATCAAATTCACTGAAGCTGCTAAGCACGATCACTTCAATATCCGGCCAGCTATGCTTTATCAGACGAGTCAACTCTTCGCCGTCCATCACCGGCATGACGACATCGGTAAGCACGATATGTGGAGATAGCTCCGCAATCATTTCCAAAGCTTCTTTGCCATTGGAAGCCTCGCCCACGATACAGAAGCCATGCTGTTCCCAATTCAGTATATGTTTGACGCCTTGTCTAACCAACAGTTCATCATCAACAACCAACACTCTGTATAGCTCACTCATGCTGTTCACCCCTTATTGAAAACCCATGCTCACTAATGACGAATACTATACTAAATTATCTTATAACCTTTTAAAAGACAACTAACTCCATCCCACAACAAAAAAAGCAAGCTGATCCCGGTACCCCAAGATCCTCCTGCTTTCGGCCTGCTTCATATGTTATCGTGCAAAAAACGGCTTCTCATAATTGGCATCCATTTGGTACACCAAAATATAGTTCACGTCGCTATCGCTACTAACGGAAGGTCCCTTGACGACTCTGCCCGACTCATTACTCAGGGCTATTGTTCTTAGCCTGTCCCGATTCTTACGGGAGATGGATGAGACTTTATAGGCTTGCCCCGCTTTCTCAAGGCTGCCCTCATTACCGCGCGGTTTGCTCATTTCAAATCCCCTCCGAACAAATAGTTGAGTACGTTCATAAATTCCTTGTTATCCTCGGAGATCTGCTCGAAGTGCTTCGCTGTCAGTTCCAGAGGGCCAATCAAATGGATCGTAATTACCAATTCCTTACCTAGAGGATAACACACAATATATTCAGCGGCAACATGCACCCGGTACAGAAAAAATTGAACCGTCCCCTGCAAAAAAGCATCCAGCACCAGAATCCGGTCCTTACCATTACGGCCGTCGTTGTCCTCGAATGCATAGAAGCGGTCTTTGCCGACATTGCCGGCCACCTGCCTGATCCCGTCATTACCTTCAGCACGCCAAATGGCCGCTCCCCGGATCCGGAACTGTTCCAGTGACGAGATGTCATAGCTGGTTCTGACAGCCTCATATAATTTATCATATTCTCCACCAGCCGAGAGGTTCGAGGGCCGGACATAATTGATGAAGAACATCAGCAGCATATCCTTCATCCGAATTTCGCGCTCCAGGTTCTGAATCTTAACATAGGGATCGGCAAAATGCTGCTTCTCCTCGATTTGCCGGGTAATCTTCGCACAAGCCACACTTACAGCAGCCGTATAATTATTATCATCACGCAGTTCGTAATACAGCAATGTAAGTCCCAGCAGATCGGAAGGCAAACGGAATCCATCGATCCCTTGTCCAGCTACTTCTTGCGGCACCGAGCGCGGCAATATGAAAAAGACCCGTTCACGCTTTAATTTGCCCCAGAACATTCCCAGTTCGAAAATAGTGTTGTCCCGTGGTGCGAGATACACTTTCCCGCGTAGCGTGACAATATCATCTGGGGCCAGCACAAAGACAGCAAAGCTGCTCTGCGTGAGCTGCTCGTCCAGATCTTCCATCGTGTAACGGTTTTCATTAAAAACGCCAGCGGTCCACGGCGTCACCGTAGCCACATAGCTTAAATTTTCGTTAATCGCATCCACGTAATGCTTCGCCTCAAGCGATGATCCTATAAATACTTTGGGTTTGTTCACGACAATGACCCTCTCTTTGTTATTTTTTGAAGATAACAAAAGATTGCTGGCCTTTAGGTACTTGGAATTTATCTTAATATGACAAATAACTAGAATTATATCACGCTTATATTTACATATATATACTTTTAATAAAGAAAGATTCCATATCCAATATAAATTTTAAGCGTTATCAATATAAATGGTGATAAATGTAATACATATAGATTTAAAGATTTAAGCATGGATATTTATCTATTCTTTAATTGCTTCATAAAACTGCTTCATTAGGCCATTCGAAGAACCCTATATGGGGGGTATCCCAGTATCACTGGATGCTAAGACTAAAGAATTATTTAACAGGAAAATATACCGTTAATCCTGGCTTTTTAGGCCTCATCTCCAGAATAACGGGAAATCCTCCCGTTAATTCCTCCATTCATACGAAATTGAAGCTAATCAGTGAAATTAACAGGAGTTTTTCCAGTTATTTTAGAGAGAAGCCGCAATTCCGCCTAATTAACGCCCATTTTTCCAGTTATTCAACCGGACAGTTACTATGCTCACACCTAAAACTGAACATACAACTACAACTTACGCTTACATCTACGCCTACACTTACATTCACACTTACTCTTACTTCCACACTTACTCTTACTTCCACACTTACTCTTACATCCACACCTGCACTTACATTCACACTACCTTGCATTCACAACTACTTTTGCAAGCTATATCTGCTCACTCACCAAGCTTGAATCCAGAAAATACTCCCCTACCCCTGCAGCGCCTTGCGCACGCTGAGAATATACTTCGACTGATCGAGCGGGTTCACTCCACGACGGGTGCGCTCGGCGGTAACGTCGGGCGGGCATTCTTCATATCCGGCAAAAAAAGAAGTGAACGTGCTGCGCCCCTTCGTGAAGGAGCTTAGCGTGACCGGATAATCGAGCGACGTTGCCAGCGGCAGACGGCCTTCGATGACCATCCGGTCACCCAGCAGCACCGGTGGCTCGAAGGTACCGCGCATTTGCACAAGATCGTTCATGACGCGCCCTCCGTTCTCCTCGGGCACTACAATCCGCACCTGAAGCACCGGCTCCAGCAGCTTGGTGCCAACACGGGCTAGCCCGTCCATAATGCCCATTGGCGTCGCCACGGCAAAATCCAGCGGATGGGTATGCCACACATGGTGCTGCCCCTCCACCAATGTCACCTTCAGGTCGGTGACCTCCCAACCGTACAATCCCTGCTGCAAGGCCTCCGGCACCCTCCGGGCCGTCTCATTCTGGTATTGCGGCAGCAGGTCGGAACTGCGCACGACCGAGTCGTAGACCAGGCCACTGCCCAGCGGCCCCGGTTCAATCTGGAACCGCAGGATTGCCCAGCATGGCTTAGGCATCGTATAGGCGATGAAGCCTTCCCCTGCATGGGCAGGCGTCTCTTTATAGATCACGGACGGCTGGCCGAAGGTGACCGCCAGGCCGTACCTGCTCTCCATCACGCTGCCGAGAATCTCCAGCTGGATCGGGCCCATCACCTTGATGTGCAGCTCCCGCTCTTCCGGGAGCCACTGCGCATCCAGCAGCGGATCTTCGTCGGCGAGCTCCTGCATGGCGGCAATCACTTTGTGATCGTCCGCTGCTTCTGCCCAGTGCACCCGCACCGTCAGCAGTGGCACCGCGAGCTTGGCTTCCTGCGGAATGGCATCCGGCCGGCCTAGTACATCGCCGATCCGTACCCCTGACAGGCCGTACACCACGCCAATATCTCCGGCCTCCAGAGCGCCGACATCCTCGGTACGTCCACCCTCAACCTTGCGGACTTGGGTAATCTTGCCCTGGATATCTTGCGAGTAGTTCTGAACAGCATCACGATTGCGAATCGTCCCTTCGTACAAACGGACAAACGCCATTCGCCCCATACTCTTATCCCGCTGAATGTTATATACAATGCCGGATACGGGAAGCTCTGCATCTCCGCCCGCTCTTGGGAAATACTGAATCATAGCGTCCAGCAGGGCAGGAATTCCCATTCCCTTGGCAGCGGCGCCATAGACCAGCGGGAAGAGCTCCGCAGCAGCTGCACGACTCACAAGGTGGCTCCGCCATACTGCAAGATCAAGTGAATCGCCAGCCATATAGGTCTCCAGCAAAGCCTCATCCCGCTCGGCCAAGGCTTCCAGCAGTTCAATCTGTGCAGCGGAATCCGCGCCCTGCTCCCAAAGATCGGCAGTACCAGCATAATCCTGCTCCCTGCCAAGAGGCTGCTGAACCGGGATAATATCCCCGGACAGATAAGTATGAGCCTGAGCCAGCACCGCTTCCGGGTCCGCGCCGGTCCGGTCCATTTTATTCATAAAGATAATTGTGGGAATCTTCAGCTTACGCAGTGCGCTCCAAATCATCTCGCTTTGTGCTTGCACGCCCTCGACTGCAGAGAGAATCAGCACCGCGCAGTCCATCACGCGAAGCGAGCGTTCTACCTCTGAGAGAAAATCAACGTGGCCGGGGGTATCCACCAGATTCACCTGTACCCCTTTCCAGGCAAAGGAAGCCAGCGCCGCCCGTACCGAAATGCCCCGCTGACGTTCCACATCGAGCGAATCGGTCAGCGCCGTGCCAGTATCTACGCTGCCCAGCGAACGGATGCGACCGCTCTCATATAAAATATGCTCCGTTGTTGTCGTCTTTCCGGCATCAACATGGGCAAAAATTCCGACATTAATCCGTTCCATCCTCTGCTGCCCCATATCTATTGATCTCCTGTCAATCACTTAAAAGTTTTAAGTTTATTATAAGTTCCTGCAACATTTTGAGACAATCCCCCATCTAAGAAGATAAGAGGTGAGGCACAATGAAGACAACATCATTCATGAACAGCGCTAAAAAAATAACAATAGCGTGTAGCATTCTGGCAGCAAGTGTATCCTTCGGGGCATCGGCATTTGCATTCTCCGATCTGAAGGGCGATCCAGCGGAGACCAAAATCAATGCCCTGCATAAGGATGGCATTATTAACGGTGTTACGAGTGACAAGTTCGCGCCGAAGAGCAGTGTAACCTTTGCACAAGGCATTCAATTCATCGTCAGTGGTCTGAAGCTGTCGCCGAAGCCCGATGCCGGTAGCACGGGCACTGTGAGCAGTCATTTTACTCATGTAAACGATAAAGCCTGGTATGCCTCTGCTTTCCTGACCGCAAAGCAGAACGGACTTCCACTCGACAAGAATGTGGACCCTAACGCAGCGATGTCACGCGCACAGTTCGCACACCTGCTCGCTGAAGCGCTCAAGACAAAAGGTAATTTCCCAGTGACGATGATGTTTTTTAATATTACAGACGGGGACAAACTCTCCAAAGATGTTATGAATAACCTGCAAATTCTGCTCAACACACATCTCGTACAGCTAGACAAGAACGGGAAATTCCGGCCAAATGATTCTGTAACCCGTTCAGAAGCCGCTGCCTGGATCTACGATGCGGCCCAATTCGCAAAGAACATTGAAGCACCAGATGATAGCGCCAATGCACCAGGCTACAACTACGAGACAGATATCAACGTGACCAAAGCTGCAGAAGGCGTTAATAAAGTGACATTGACCGTGAACAACCTGCCCAACCCGGGGTATGGACTGGTTATTGAGAAGATCGAGTTCGGCAAAGACAAGACAGCTACGATCTATTTCAATGTAACAGACCCTGAGCCTGGAAAAATGTATCCGCAGGTCATTACCAAAGGTTCAGCAGTTACGTTCCTACCGGAAGGCTACACAGCCGTAGCAAAGTCCGTGAAAGGTACCAGTTCTCCAGCTCCAGGTATCAAGTAATACACGTGGAAGACAAATAACCACTAGCAAACAATACAAGCAGGCCATGATCTCCCGCGGGAAGCATGGCCTGCTTTTTTTTCAACTTTCGCAAAGCATCGATTATATGAGTCCGTATTTCCTCAGCGCGTAGTCAATTCCGCCCTCGCTGGATGATCTCGTCACAAAGTCTGCGGATTGCTTAAGTCTGTCCCCGGCATTGCCCATGGCAATGCCAAGGCCAGCCATCTCCAGCATATCGATATCGTTCCCTCCATCTCCGAAGGCTACAATCTCGGATGCCTCTATCCCCAGATGCTGAAGCACTTTCAGTATGGCAACTGACTTAGAGACCTCCTCTTGCAGTACACTGAGCACATAAGGATGCCAGCGTCTGAAGCTCAGGTGTGGGAACTTCTCTATATATGTACTGACCATATCATCCGTTCCATACAGACACATTAAGTAAACTTCCTCATTATAGATTAGCGGATTTACCGCAGGGTATTCACTAAGGAACAGCGTCTCCTTCAAGGCCCGCAGTATCTCCGCATCCTGCACTCCGTTCATACAGAAATCCTCCGTGTAAAAGGACAAGCCATGATTCTGCATACTTGCGAACTCAACAACTTCCCTGAGATAATCCGGCTTCATCGGCAGCTTATGAATCACTTCATCCTTATGCTTCGCATACCCGCCGTTCGCGGTAATCACAGTTTCGATGCCAAGCTGCTTAAGTTCCCGGCACATGGATAGCGGTCGTCCGGTGGCTGCCCCCACCTTGATACCGTTCCTCTGCAAGGCCCGAATCGCTGCCCGGGTATCCTCTGGAATCCTGCCATCCTCATGGCTCGTAAGCGTTCCGTCTACGTCGAAGAAAACCATTTTACAATCCATATGTATCCTCCCGAACATGTCATAGACTACACCTGATATTGTACTTAATTCCAATAATGAACAACAGTAGACAAAGTAATGAAAATTAAATAATAGCTGAACTATCCCTGTTCTCTATTTTGAAATGATTGCAGATAATCATGGATCTCTTCCCTGGGCATCTCCAGCAGACTAGAGAGCAAGGTCTGGATGGACCGGAGCGTAGCGATCCTCTCGTCGATTTCCTGAATTTTATCACGTACCCGTTCCTTCAATATCTCCTCACCAGACTCCAGCGAATATTTCCCTATACCCTGGTTGAGATCATGGAGAATTTCCTTGATTTGCTTCAGAGAATACCCCAGAGATTGAGCATCCTTAATGAACCGGATCTTCACCACATAATCCTCGGAGTATATCCGATAGCCATTGGCAATCCGTGCCGGAAGGGGCAGGATACCAGAATCCTCATAGTAACGGATCGTCGCCATGCTGACCCCTGTCCGCTTCGCCAGCTCCCCGCGCGTCATTCCTTCCATGCCAGTGACCCCCTGTCTGTGTCTCATGCCCAGATTACATTCTTTTCTTCGTGTACAGGTCGTCGAACTTCACTTCCGGATAATCGGCAGAAGGTCCGTTCAGCAATTGCTGTTCTTGTCCTTTTAAGTATTGGTCGAAGAATGCTCTGACGTAGGATCTGGTAATATCTACATTATGGACCGGGTCTATCTCTTTCGCAAAAAGGGACGGGGCTAGCAGGGCAATATCTGTGAAGCTCTGGTGAAAGAAAGGCTCCACCGTCAAATAATAGGTATCGCTGGTGCTGTGCGTCATCGCCGACTCCAGATCGCGAACGAACTCCTCATAGAACACTTTGTCCTTGTTCGTTATCGAGGGGTCAAGCATCTTCGCCGTGCCGCCGGTCATCATATACATGAAAGGCTGCTTCATACCGGTATGGGCAACATCGCCCCAGAACCCGCCCTCCAGACTGACCCCTGCCTTGAACCGGTCATCCTGCGCAAGTGCCTCTGCAGTCGTTGCCCCGCCGTAGGAATGCCCGAAGATGCCGATATGATCCAAATCCAGCTTGCCTTGCAACAACCCATCTGGGTCCTGCACATTCCACGCTTCAAGGGTATCCAGAACAAAGCGACTATCCTCCACACGAACTCCAACGCCTTTGATATTCTGCTGGTACACCTCTGCCGGGGTTGGGAATTCTGGATCAGGTTTATAAAATGTAGCATGACCATCCGGGAACGTGACTTTGGCTGAGGTGTAAGGATGATCCATGCCCACCACAACATATCCGTTGCTTACGAGCTCCTCAATAGCGGTCAGACTCTGAAAGCGGGTGGAGCGAACCCCCGGCGAGAATAACGCCACCGGATAATGCTCTTGGTCCGATGAAACTGTCGCTCCTTCTACTACATGTGTTGGCACCAGACCTACATAGTCGAACAGCTGCTTCGGAAGGCCGAAAACCAGACTGATAGCTTCTCCCAAATCCCCAGGATAATGCTCCTTCGTCTTCCCCTTGGCTTGATCCGGGTCTACCGGATACCAGACATTCACCATCAGTTCGCGCTTGCCGCCAGGCTGGACTCCCAAAGTCTCTATACGGGATTCATCCGTCAGCTGACGGGATACCGTGCCAATCGCATATTTTCCAGTAGGCTCAGGCATGGTGAATACAGGCAGCAGTACACTCAGATATACGGCCGCGCCCGATAGTACCAGAACCAGAACAGACAGCAGGCTCTTGCTCCACCAGGACCGGATACGTGCTTGGCCGATAGACTTGGTCTGTCTAACCAACAACACGATAATCAGTACCAGTGCTACAGCATAGGCGGGAACCATCTGTAACCGGACTTTATCTATAATGGCGTGCAACAGCACAATGAGTCCTAAGAACAACAACATCGCGGTGTTCCAGCGCCGCTCTCTTTTTCCAAAGAGCATTCCACCCGTAACGGCCAGAACCACCAGCACAAAAACAACTTCCAGTAATCTCATGAGCAATACCCCCAACATCTCTGATATACCTAAATCATAAACGTTGAAGTATACTGCAAGGTCAAGCTTCTGTGATTAAATTTAGTTAATAATTAGAAAAATAACGATAAATCTTGTTCAGCTTCGCCTTATGCCGTCCACGCGGACTCTCCATGCTGCCAAACTCGAAGAATTTCACCTTCTTGATACCGACATAATTGAATAATGCTTTGCGCATTAAAGCCTTGTGCGCGTTGTTCAGCAATAAAAGCATATAGTTCGCAGGCCCTTTCATAACCGAAATGCAGACGACCGATTTACCCTTCAACAACCCCTCCGGCAGCATCTTGCCTGTATCCTTATAAGCAAATCCCGAGGCGAACATTTGGTCAATATAGCCCATAAGCATCGCCGGTGGCCGCCCCCACCAGATCGGATACACGAATACAATTTTGTCTGCCCATAGAAGCTGTTCCCGGTACTCGGCAAGCGCGGGTTCTTTGTACATATCCCGTCTGCGCTTGTGCTCATTAAACACCAGAACGGGATCAAAACCTTCTTCGTAAAGATCCAGCACCTTGATTTCCTCAATCCTGTCGTTCTCGTTGCCTCCCTTAATAACTTCCTGTAAGAAGGCGTAGCTCAAGCTTCGATGGTTAGGATGCGTATAGATGACGAGCATTTTCATAATTTGAACCCCTTTACTTATCATTTGATAACAAAATGGTAGCACGGTCATTATTTAGTTGTCAATTGATAATTTTCATTTGATAATTGTTTTTTGATAATTAATTTGCTATGTTGTCAAGGGAGGGGATTCTGTGGACAAGAGTGCTATTTTTCAAAAATTTTTGACTTTTACAGCTGCTGTGCATCAAATCTCGAATGATTTCACTAAAGACGTCAGACCGGGTGATATTACCACCGTTCAATATAAGATCCTGGAATACATTGCTGTCAGTCAGCCTTCTACACTCAGCAGTATCAGTGAATGTATGCATATGTCCATGCCGAATACGAGCCGGGAAATCAAGAAGCTAAGCGAGAAGCAGTTCTGTGAGAAGGTTACTGATCTGGAGGACCGGCGCAAACAATACATCCGGCTGTCGGCCAAAGGGGAAGCGTTGATGAATGAAGTATTCGGCCGAATTGAAGCCCAGTTCGATGAGCGCTTACTGAACATCTCTGAAGACGAGCTGAAGGAGTTAGAGCAGGCTATAGATCTGCTGCATACGAAAGTGTTTTATTGATTCATTGCCAGCTGACCCGATTTTTCAGTAGTTTGCACGGGTAAGCATGAACAACATTGCTGCCGGTATTCTCAATAGTTCGTTCAAAACAAAAAATGACCCTCTTTCGGGGTCATTTTTTCCATCAAGGGGAACAACGTACTGTCACTTACATGTCAGTCGGCCCCATTGTATTTATTCTTCGTAATGACTAATGTCCCCATGTAACACAATTTCCGGGACACCATCCGTAATATCAATACGGCAAAGGCTTGTCGGATGAATCTCGGGCAGCCCCCAAAGCTCCTTCATTGCCTTCCCTTCGAAATAAGCCATTAGCAGCTTAATCGTTATCGTATGCGTGACAATAAGCACAGATTGCCCTTCATGTTTCTCCAGAATTTCCTGCAATTTATGAAGTGCCCTTGCCTGCACCTGTCCATAAGTCTCACTTCCCTCAAGCTCGAACTTCTCGGGGTCCTTCCAGAAGTTGTCCCACTGTTCAGGATAGCGGGGTGCTACCTCAGAATGCAGGCTTCCTTCCCATAAACCAAAGCTCATCTCCATGAAATCTTCCGAGGTCTCCAGCGGGATGCTGCGTTCTCCGCGTACAAGCTCCGCAGTCCGCACCGCCCGGGGGCTGGGGCTTGAGTAGATGGCATCCAGCGGTACGGTGTGCATTCCCTTTCTAAGCCACTCCGCCTGTTGTAGCCCCCTTGGGGTCAGGGGAGAGTCCTCAGATCCTTGCATCCGATGTACGAGATTCCACTCTGTCTCTCCATGCCGTGTCAAATATATTTTCGTACTTCCCATGACAAGATCCAGCTCCCATTCCTCTAGAATGAGCCAATATTAACATACTTACTATTCCTTGTCTGTTCATTCCTGCCTTTAGCCACGCAACATAATCTTCCCGGTGTTCCTCCCGGGAGAACTCGCCGCATAAACGGCCTCCCTAATCTCTGTCAGCGGGTAACACGCCGCGGGAGGCATCAACGATAAGTGCCCCTCCATGATCATGGAAATGATGGTGTTAAAGGTTGCCTGCCACGTCTGCACAGAGACCTGCTGATTCCAGTGTCGCAGGTGGAACAGCTTCACATCGATGCCCCTACGGCTCAGTTCCGTCCCGTTCAGCGGAATGCCTGACAGCAGTCCTAGCGTTACGAACTTCTCGCCACGGCGAAGACACATGGACAACTCCATACCTGAGGGTCCACCGATCGAATCAATTCCAGCTGTAACGCCGTCCCCCTCCGTCAGTTCCATGACCGTATCATACAATGATGAGGTTGCCGTATCAATCACTTGAGACGCACCTAGTCGGAGCAGCTCGTCTGTATAGTAATTACTGCGAGTAACGGCGATCAGACGGAATCCGAGCATTTTAGAGAATTGGGCCAAGATACGTCCAAGCGCAGAACCAGCGGCGTTGACCACCAGCTTGTCTCCCGGACCCAGCTTCAATGTTTCCGTACAAATGACCCAGGCTGTGACCGGGTTTATGTAAAGTTGTGCGGCCGTATAATCATCCATCTCGTCAGGAACAGGAACCGCCCATTCTGCGGGAGACGTCACATATTCCTGCCAGGTCCCTTCCCCGCGCAGGGGCAACACACGCTTGCCCATAAGTGCCGGGGAAACATCTCGTCCCACTGCTATCACTATCCCTACACCTTCGTACCCGGGAATGGCAGGAAGTGAGGTGCGGTGAGCGTAAGCCCCGGTAATCGGAATCAGATCAGAAGGATTGACTGGAGAAGCCAGCATCCGCACAAGAATCTTACCGGCACCCGGGAATCCAATCGGTTTAAGTTCATATTGTACACTATCCCTTGGGCGTCCAAATTCGTAGAATCTTACACATCCGGCTTCCATGGTAATCACTCCTATACTTCATTTATCCAGAAATAGATACTCCGGTGTACTCAGACGCTGCTGAGACCTCGGCGTCTCTCCTCCCCGGTCAGCCTCACTGTCTGGCTTGCGGCGAGCAGGCCCAGAGAACATTTTATACAGCATATAACCTACTAACCCGCCCAATGTATTCAGGAGCAGATCATCCACATCGAACGTTCCGATGGCCAGCACAAGCTGGGTGGACTCGAAACACAGGCTAAGCAGCAGCGAACACATCAACACTTTGGCCACTGACCATTGAACGTTTCGGAAGACGACCGGCAAGAACAGACCAAGCGGGATGAACGCCAGTACGTTGCCAGTCAGATTGATATTCAGAAAAGGGTTCGATAGCGACAGGTGGTGCAGATCTCTCTTAATCTCATTAAAGGGTACCAGATTGTAGGGGCGAAGAAAAATCCTCCCCGGGTCCTGCAACGTACGCTGGAATTGCTGTAGTAGAATATGTACGTCCACATGCCCACCTTTGAACAGGATCACCTTGACCAATAGATACAGATATGCGGTGAATGATATGAGTGTTAGCACACCGGGTGATTTGGAATTCTTCATGTTGTCCTCGCCTCTCTCATCTCAGGTTGTCTTCACTTCTCGCTCGTCACGATGACGCCATCGACGTTATTGCCTGATATTTCATAACGCTGATTCACTGGAATTCTGATCATCACATTGTCCGTGACCGGATAATAGGTTACTTCGTAAGTCCTGCCCTCAGCTTCAGCAGTAAGGCTTTTTTTCTCCCGAAGATAGTCCAGATACTGCTCCAGCACCATATCCTTCTCCTGCATTATTGCACTGTGCGGCAAGCCAACATAACGAAAATGCCAGGGCTCGTACTGAATTCCGGTAATCGCCGTCTTGTCCTCCGGGTAGCGAAGTACAAAACCGTACTTCCAGGCATTTTTCTTCAACCATTTCCCTTCCGGCGCCCTTTTCATCTCTGCTTGGGAAGATCCGACGTCCAGCGACAAGCCCAGATTATGTTCACTACGACCCGGCGGAAGCGCAACCTGCGATCCTTTTTCCCGGTATAGCGCCTCCTGTTCTGCAAAGTCACGGTAACCACTACTGATCAGAAAACGACTGACCCCATCCTGCTCCGCAGCCTGAACCATCTTCACAAAGGCCTGAGCTACCGACCTCGACAGACGGAGCTTCGTGTCCATCAGTGCATATCCCTGCGTAAGCTCCGAATGCTCCGACAGCTTCACGATATCGGATTTGATGCTTGCCTCATGCAACGGATTATCCTTGTTAACAAGCAGCAGCTCCCCCTGATAAATCTGGGATGCCGCGACCATCTGGAACGCATTACTGCCCGGCTGGGGATCAATGGCCTCGCCCTCTTCGGTAAGACCCTTCGAAACATATTTAATGGCTATCCCACCCAGCATAAGTACAACAACTACAAAAAAGCCCCACTTTTTCATATACAGTTAACCTCCCTGATTCCTCTTATCTTCAGAATAGAGACCACTGTTTAAAAAAAAGCGGGGCTAAATATAAAGTTTTCCTTAAATTAGAAGGGTGAACCTCTCCATAGTTCTTAAACTTGATGACTCTCCTGCGGCAGTCTCACTTCAAAGCAGGTACGGACCACACTGCTCTCTACAGTGATGGTGCCCTGATGCTGCTCGACGATATTTTTGGCAATAAACAGACCCAGACCTGTTCCGCCTTCCTGTTGACTGCGCGACTCATCGCTGGTGTAATACATCTCGAAGATATGCGGCAATTTCTCTGGTGTGATATATCCGCCGTAATTCAACACCTGTATAACAACCTCGTTGCCTTCCGAGAAGCTGTTGATATCAACGAATTGACCATCCTTCCCGTACCTGGCGGCATTGCTGAGCAGATTCTCAAACACACGGGCTAATAGCTCTCCATCACCCTGAATCTGCAGCTTGGGCACGATGTTCAGCCTTGCGCTGAGATGATTTTTTTCGAAGACCGGATACATTTCCTCACTTAACTGCATCAACAGACCACTGAGATCCAGTTGGTTCTTCTGGAGGGGCAGCATGCCATAATTCATCCGGGTAATCTCGAACAGTTCATCAATAAGCTTCTCCAGGCGCTGGGATTTGGTATAAGCAATCTCGGTAAAATGTCTGGTCTGCTCCTCTGTCAGTTTGTCCCCCTTCAGAATCCAGTCCAGGTAGCCCAGGACCGAGGTAAGCGGTGTGCGCAGATCATGGGCCAAATTCACAATCAGCTGATCTTTGCTGCTCTCTGCAAACGCCCCCCGTTCCACCGCCTCCTGCAGCTTCTCGCTGGCAAGATTCAGCTCTTTGGCAATCGCCCGAAACTCATCCTTGGAGGAGATATCGACCCGGTGCTTGAAATCGCCGCTCGCCAGATGGTGAATGCCTTTGGTGATTTCATTAAAGTAGGAAGCATACGGCTTCGTGAAAAGGTAGAAGAAGAAGATCGCGAGCGGGATAAAGATCAGCAGGAAAAAGTAAATATCCCCAATGTTGGACATAATGTGGCGGTAATGAGCCAAAGGATCTTCACGTTTCACTCCGGAATAATACATCTGAAGAAGCCTGTAAATGACATAAGTAATACTGCCGGACAGAAGCATGCTGAGTCCCAGGAATGTGATCATTCTCGTCCGAAAACTGAGCAGCCCTCTATCCATTGAACGTGTACCCCACGCCCCAGATCGTTTTAATAAATTTGGTCTTGTTCATGTCCTCGCCTAACTTCTTACGCAGGGTACGGATATGCACCATCACGGTGTTGGCGCCTTCGTAGTACGCTTCGCCCCATACCTGCTGGAAAATATTTTCCGAGCTGAAGACCTGCTTCGGATGGCTGGCCAGCAAATACAGAATATCGAACTCCTTCGGCGTCAGATCGATGGCTTGTCCGTACAGCATCACCGTATGCTGCTCGGAATTAATGCTGAGTCCCCCCGCTTCCAGAACAGCGCTGGCCGCAGCCGCTGGCTGGCTAAACTGCATGGACCGACGTAGCTGTGAATTCACTCGCGCTACCAGTTCCATTGGATTGAACGGTTTTGTCATGTAGTCATCCGCCCCGATGACTAGTCCTGTGATTTTATCGAGATCAGAGGTCTTGGCACTCAGAAAAATAATCGGCATATGGTGCTTCTCGCGGATCTGCCGGGTAACCTCGTATCCGTCCAGCTCCGGCATCATAATATCGAGAATTGCCAAATCCACGGTCTGAGTCTGTACAGCTTGAACCGCCTCTTTGCCGTTAAAAGCCTTGATAATATGGTATCCCTCTTTGGTCAGGTGCAGCTCGACCAGATCGGCAATTTCTGCTTCATCATCTGCTATCAGAATCGTTATTCGTTTCACTGTATTCACTCCCACCCGTGTTCACTGCTCCTGGCTGTTGTTGCTCTATAGATGAATTCAAGAGTCAAACGTATTGCTTGGTCGTCACTACGGTGAATGTTTGGACTTCCGGTCGCTGTTGTCCCCAGATTTCTTCAATTAAACCGCTTCTAGCGGTTGAAATCCGGGAACAGTCTGTGCTTCCGATGCGAGCTTTCCTGTGGAAAGCTTTCAGGCGAGCGCTAACGCTCCTACAGTTCCAAACCTTCCCCTTCGTTCCTTCTCGCTTTTTGTTACTTTCTTTCATTCATCTTATATGTCAGGAACCGTCTCTGATTGTATACCCTCATTATACAAAAAAGCTACCTGCATATTGTAACCATGCAGGTAGCTTTACTAAATTCAGTATGCCGTTGCCTAATTTTCTGTACGCGGCGGGCGCATCGTGAGGCTGACCCGGCCTTTCTTAAGGTCCACACCCATGACCCAGACCGTCACGTTATCCCCGACGGAGACCACGTCCATAGGATGCTTCACGAAGCTGCCGCTGAGCTGGGAGATATGGACCAGCCCATCGTTCTTGATCCCGATGTCGACGAACGCGCCGAAGTCGATCACGTTGCGGACGGTGCCCTGCATCTCCATGCCGGGCACCAGGTCCTCGATCTTCAGCACATCGGTGCGGAAGATCGGCAGTGGCAGCTCCTCGCGCGGGTCACGGCCCGGACGCTGGAGACTCTCCAGGATGTCACGCAGGGTCGGCACGCCGACATCCAGCCGGGCAGCCAGCTCCTCCGGCTTCTGTGCCGCCAGCTCAGAAGCCACTTCCTTACTGCCCAGACTGGATACATCCAGTCCGAGCGTCTTGAACAACCGGTCCACCACGGTGTAGGACTCGGGGTGGATTGGTGTCCGGTCGAGGGTGTTGTCGCCTCCCGGAATCCGCAGGAATCCGATGCACTGCTCATAGGATTTCGCACCGAGGCGCGGCACCTTCTGCAGCTGCTTCCGCGCGGTGAATTTGCCGTTCTCCTCACGGTATTTGACGATGTTCTTCGCAATCGTCGCATTCACGCCGGAGACGTACGACAACAGCGACGGCGACGCTGTATTCACGTCGACGCCGACATGGTTAACGGCCGATTCCACGACGGCCTTGAGGCTCTCTTCCAGATGCTTCTGCGAGACGTCATGCTGGTATTGCCCGACCCCGATCGCCTTGGGGTCGATCTTGACCAGCTCCGCGAGCGGGTCCTGCACGCGGCGGGCAATCGATGCGGCGCTGCGCTCCGCCACATCAAGGTCCGGGAACTCCTCCTGCGCCAGCTTGGAGGCGGAGTAGACACTGGCTCCCGCTTCATTGACGATCAGGTAGGCCAGGTCGGGATTGCCGATCTCGGCAATCACCTCGGCCGTGAACTGCTCCGTCTCGCGGGAGCCGGTCCCGTTGCCGATCACGATGAGCTGGATGCCATACTTGGCGATCAGCTCCTTGAACTTGGCAGCGGCTTCGCGCTTTTTGTTATTCGGCGGTGTCGGATAGGTCACCGCCACCTCCAGCAGCTTGCCGGTATCGTCTACGACGGCCAGCTTGCAGCCTGTGCGGTAGGCAGGGTCCACGCCGAGGACGCAGCGGCCTTTGACCGGCGGCTGCAGCAGCAGGCTCCGCAGATTGCCGGAGAAGATCGAGATCGCCTGATTCTCGCCCTTCTCCGTCATTTCCCCGCGCACCTCACGCTCCACAGACGGAGCAATCAGACGCTTATAGGCATCTTCGATGACACTTTCCAGCAGGTCTTTAACCGGAGAAGGCCCCTTGATGACCTTGCGTCCGATGAAGGTATGAATCTTATCTGCCACAATCTCAATGCCCACCTTGAGCACACTCTCCCGCTCCCCGCGGTTGATCGCAAGAATACGGTGCGGCGGCATTTTATGTACCGGCTCACGATAGCTGTAATAGTTCTCATATACCGATTCCTGCTCGGCATCCTTGGCCTCCGAGACCAGAATTCCCTGGCTGGCCGTATACTGGCGCACCCAGGAACGGATGGCCGGATCATCGGCGATATTCTCGGCGATAATGTCCATCGCGCCTTGCAGCGCTGCCTCCGCCGTCTCTACGCCCTTCTCGGCATCGATGTAACGGGCTGCCTCCGCCTCGGGGCTGCCTTGTCTCGGCTGCCCGATGATCCACTCTGCCAGCGGCTCCAGCCCCTTCTCCTTGGCTACGCTGGCCCGGGTCTTCCGCTTCTGGCGGAAGGGGCGGTACAGATCCTCCACCTCTTGCAGCTTAACCGCCTTGGCGATTTGCTCCTGCAGCTCAGGAGTCAGCTTTCCTTGCTCCTCAATACTGCGGAGAACATCTTTCTTCCTATCGCTCAGATTACGCAGATAACCGAGACGCTCTTCGATATCGCGCAGCGCGTTCTCGTCCAGTTCCCCCGTCATTTCCTTCCGGTATCTCGCAATAAAGGGAATCGTGTTACCCTCATCCAATAATCCTACTGTGGTCCGCACTTGCTTGGGCGCAATGCTTAGTTCTTTGGCAATCGCCAGAATAATCGTTTCCTGCTCGCGCTGGGCAGCCGCTTCATCGGCCACGGCTCCAGCATTCATGTTCTCTGCAGTCAATACAATCCCTCTTTCCGCCTCGCAATTCTGTACAACCTTCATGCTAAAATAGTATCACAGATTCGGTCCGGTACCAAAATGCCCACGCCGGACACCGCTCCGGAGTACACGGAGAAGTGCCAGCGTGGGCATTTTCATAAGGAAATCCTATGACGTCTGCTGGCCTCTCATGCTCCGTTTACTGGAGCTGAGTGACAGGATAAAGGATACGGCAAGGACCAGCGCCGCTACCGCATACGGGAAATTAATGTTGATATCAAATAGATATCCGGCAACGATCGGTCCGGCAATGTTGCCGAGGCTCGTATATGCCGAGTTCATACCGGCGACAAACCCCTGTGAATCCCCGGCCATTTTGGACAATTGCGTGCTCACCGCAGGTCGCAGGATATCCATAGCCAAGAATACGATAAAGGTAACTGTAATGATCGCCCAGTAGCTGCTCACAAATACCGTCAACAGAATAAACACGGCCGAGGCCAAGAGACAAATGGCGATCACTCTGTTCTCTCCGAAGCGATTCAGAATCCAGCCAAAAGCCGATACCTGAACCACTGCACCGGCAATGGAACCAAACGTAATGACGAAGGCAATATCCTTCGGCGTAAATCCGAATTTATGATCCACGAACAATCCGAATACCGTCTCGTAATTGGCGAGGCCGAAAGCGAGTACGAATACAATAACCAGACTGAAGAAATAAGGCTGGCGGTAAGATTGCACAAGCTGTAACAACAGGCTTTCCTGGTTCTTTCCAGAGGTTTTAGCTTCTTTACGCTGCTCCGCAGTAAGAGATTCCGGCAGAACCGCGAATGTCACCACAGCAATAAGACCTGCCGCGATGGCTGCCACGAAGAACGGCGCGCGGATGCCGAACTCAGCAAGATAACCGCCAATCCCGGGTCCAATAATAAAACCAGTCGAGATGGCTGCATTGATCAGCCCCATTCCTCTGGCCCGTTCCTCCAAGGAGGTCGTATCTGCAACGTAGGCCATAACTGCGGGCATAATCAGGGCCGCTCCCGCTCCGCCCAGCATTCTGGAGATGAACAGCATCCAAGACATATTCGCCAAGCCGAACACTAACTCTGACACGGCGAAAACAACTAACCCGACGACAATTATATTCTTCCGTCCCATTGTATCGGACAACCTGCCCGCGATCGGAGACAAGAGCAGCTGACTAAGTGAGAACGCCGCCACCAGTAAACCAACCGTACTTCCGCTAATATTTAGCTCATTCATAAAAGTAGGCATAATGGGTACAACAAGACCGATTCCGGTAAAAGTCAGAAAAATCGTCAACATGACAAGCAGTATAGCTCCCCGGTTTCTAAGCAGTAATGACATGATTAACCTCCGTGTGCTCCCTGCACAGTTTCGAATAATATTTTTAGGCATTCAGTCAAGCCTAATTTTCTCTGTTCTAAATATCTGCTGGTACGAGCAATCCCATACCATAAAAATAAACAACCGACCAATAGAGACCGACCACCCGGTCTAATTTAAGACATGAGAAAGCTTGCGCTTCTCACTACGTACGTATTCCCTGCAGCAACAGTCTGAGCGATTTCCGATAATATTCTTTAATTTCCTCTATCCCCATCGGCGAGCGCGAAATCTCCGACACCTTTCCGACACCTTCCAGCAACCCACTGAGAATAACGACAATATCCTCAGGCTCATCTGCCTTGAGATAATGGGTATTTATCCCTTCCTTTACCAGATCACGGCAAGCCCGCAATGAATCATCATACATATGCCACAGCCGTTCCTCGATTTCAGCGGTATGATCCTTGATTCTTGCATACTCCTCCAGCGCCCGGATCAGCGGATTCTGGAAATCATTGGCACAGTGCTCGGCATAGGCATAGAAGCGTTCTTCAAGATCTGCGATCCCGGCCCGCTTGATATCCCAATTCTGGAGCCATAACTCGGTATCCTCTTCCACCACGTACAAGAACAATTCATCCTTGCTGGGAAAATGGTGATACAGGCTGCCCTTGCTGACACCTGCCGCCACACATACCTCATTCATGGTTACCGCGCCGTAGCCCTTCTGGACAAACAACTTGGCCGCGTTCTGTACAATCCGTTTCTTCGTTTCTTCTCCATCTGAACGTCCTTTGATTACAAATCCCTCCTAAACCGACTGTCCGGTCTAATTATAGCAGAGTTAAAATTTAAAGAGAACCCCGCTGCAGCAAATATCATTTTCTCCTGCAGGGAAAGGTCCCATTCACCCGTTGCCGCCAAAACAAAAAGGCACCCAGGAGAGATCCCGGGCGCCTTTGTTCAAGTACAGTTTATATCCTTGCCCTGCTTAGAAATCAATCAGGCCAAGGCTGATTTGCAGCGAATCATCCACCTTTTTCATTGTATCATCATCCAGGTGGGTGATCTTATCCGTTAAGCGCTGTTTGTCAATCGTCCGAACCTGCTCCAGCAGAATGACCGAATCGCGGTCAAATCCGTGAGCAGACGCATCAATCTCCACATGCGTCGGCAGTTTCGCCTTCTGAATCTGTGCTGTGATCGCCGCCACAATTACTGTGGGGCTAAAGCGATTGCCAATATCGTTCTGAATGATCAAAACCGGCCGAACTCCGCCTTGTTCGGAACCTACTACAGGCGAAAGATCGGCAAAAAAAACGTCGCCGCGTTTCACGATCAATGTCTACACCCCGCTTACTAAGCGGCCAAGAGTGCTGTCTGCATCTTCCTCCGCGAGGAACGCCTCGCATGCCATGGTCAAGTTAATCTTGGCCATTTCCATGTAGCCACGCTGCATGGACTCCCGGATGGCACGTTTCCTCCGTTCACTCAGGTACAGTTTCATGGCCTGCCTGATCAATTCACTCCGGTTGGAATTCTCCAGTTGAGCGATTCCATCCACTTCCTGCAAGAGATGATCGGGCAAGCTGATCATGATTCTTTTGGTGTTCTGCAAATTGGCCACCTTCTCTTCCACCCCCACAAACCTTCTGCCCTTGTCTTTCAGTTTAGCAATATACAAGGAATTTTATACAAGGAATATATGCTGTCAGTATATCAAGTATGCTGCATCCCATTATAAACTAGAAATGGTGGTTCGTATAGACTATACAAGACATAGTTGTTTACGATTTAATCCATTCCCAGAAATTACCTGTATATTATTAACTTTCAGGGCATTACGGCTGCAGCAAAGCATTCACCAGGTATGGAGTGCAACCTTCGCGTATATACACGCGTGGTACACGGTGTGCCAGCATGCAAACAACTTCATAGTGAATGGTTCCCAGGTGGAGCGCCAACTCGTCTGCCGTGATCGACACGCCAGCCTGCCGGCCGATGAGTACAACTTCCTCGCCTGCTTTGATTTGTTCCGCTTCTTCAGCGAAAGATTTCAGTGATACCATACACTGGTCCATGCAGATTGTTCCGACGACGGGGACCCGGCGGCCGCGTATTAGCACCTCCGCTTTGCCGCTAAGCATGCGGGAATATCCATCTGCGTACCCCACAGGCAGAGTTGCGATAATCTCTTCGCTGTCTGTGACGTAACGGGTGCCGTAGCTGATGCCCCAGTGGGGCGGCAGGCTCTTGACATAAACTACCTGCGTCTTCAGCGTCATAATCGGGTGCAGATCGATCAGCTGCCGGTTCACCTCGGTTGAGGGATAGAAGCCGTACAAGCTGATGCCTACACGCACCATGCCCGTGGATAAATAAGGTGTATCAATGGCCGTAGCACTGTTGCCCGTATGTATGATCGGGATATCAATCTCTTGTTCCCGAAGCGTTTCCGCCACGTCCGCGAATCGTCGGTACTGCTCCATTGTATAGCTTTTGTCTTCTTCATCCGCTTTGGCAAAATGGGTAAACATGCCTTCCAGCTCCGCTTGCGCCACAAGCTGTACTTCTGCGATAAAAGCAGGTACATCCGGCGGCAACAGTCCCAGCCTGCCCATCCCGCTATCCATCTTGATGTGTACTTTCAGCCGATGTTCCGGATCTACAGGAAGCTGCCCTATAGCCTCCAGTACTTCTTTCGTGAACAGCGTCACGGTTATGTTATTCTCCCAGGCAGCAGCGATTCCATCCGGAGATGTATAGCCTAGCACCAGAATGGGGAGCTTGATCCCTGCTTGACGCAGCTGAAGCGCCTCATCCAAGAAGGCCACACTGACATAATCCGCACCCAGTGTCTCGAGCTCCCGGGTAATTTCCACTGCTCCATGGCCGTACGCATTCGCTTTGACGCACCCCATAAACTTGGTCTCCGCGGGCAAAGCCGTACGGAAAGCTTCGTAATTGGCGCGCAAAGCGTCCAGATTGATCTCGGCTGCTGTCGGTCGATAGCTTGCTTGCACTTCAAAGTCACCTTCTTACGTTGTAGTAAAACGTTATCTGTTAGTAATGTCTTACTGGTAATGGTAATGCTAACGGAAGGTGACTGTCAATGTAACACAAGCGTGTTTGGCGGCCTAAAAATAATATACCCAAATTAACCAGCGAATAAAGAAAAAACGGATACTACGCTGTAGAGGAATGATTCCCACAATACGCAGTATCCGCCTACTCCTATTACTTACCCGATTGTTCCTGCATAGAAGCGGCAACTTTCACCATTTCATCAACTGGCAGATTTGCGCTTGTAATCCGGTACTCGATCCCTTCATTCGTCCAGGTCAGCGTCTGCAAATCGTCACCACTCAGGACCCCGAAGGTGAAGCCCATATCCCACAATTTGCCAGGAGTGAGGGACACTGCACGGTCCAGCGGACGGGCCTCCATGATCGTATATTGATAAATTCCGTCGTAGCGGAGCAGCACCGCCTGATCCTTGCTGCCTTCGATTTTATTGGAATCCTTCAGGCTCACACCCTCAGGAACGTAGTTCGGCTCCACAATACCGAAGTCGCCAAGCTCTGCAGCCACCGGCGGCTGGGCATTCTCTCCATCTTCCGGTGCCGACACCGGATTGCCGTTCTCATCTACCTCGGCCACCGTACTCTTGGATGGCGTTCCGGTGGACATATTCTTTTGCATATCGAAGGAATCCTTCGTGAAGTCCGTATCAAAGGTAAAGCTGTCGAACTTCACATTCACAACAACCTTGGCTTCTGAATCGGACACCTGCACCTGCTTCGGCGCATATGACTTCTTATCCAGCCAGATCTTCTGGCGTACCAACGCACTGCTTTGATAATTCGCCGCCACCTCAAACACGAAGTTATCTCCGTCGGCTACGAACTGGCGGTTGTTATCGGAGACAATACCTTGCACCAGCGTCTGGTACAGGTAGACCTGCCCCTGATGATCCGGCCAATCACTCTGGAAGCGGAAGCTCTTATTCAGACTCGGCGTCAGTACGAATACGCCCTCATCATTGCGCAGCACAATCTGCGTGATATCCTTCTGTACATTAGACAAGCTGATCCGGTAATAGGAAGGATTCTTGTACCATACCTCCACCTTGTATTCCTGCGGCTGTTCGCCGGTATACAGGGTCATCGTGCCCGAGCCTTGATATGTTCCCTGCTTGCTCTCCAACCTGTCAGCCACATCGTTCAAATCCTTGACTACGGACGCAGCATCCTTCTTCCCGCACCCCGTGAGCACCAGGGCCACGCTCATAATGATTGCGAGTACCCATGTTATCCGGCGCATGACATCATCCCCTTAACCTGTTTTGAATGCATTGATTAGTACATGTCTATGAGGGACTTGACCACAATATGCAGACGGGCATGACAAGCGTGGGTTTTGAACGGTGAAAGAGAGGTGATCATAAAGAACTTTCATGAGTCTTAGCTCACAACCCTGTATTAAAAATGCTGAAATCGTACATTTGCGTAAAAAAACCGCCCTCTGGCGGGTTCTTAAAATAGTTAACCTGGTACAATAACATTGATACAACAGACATTGTAAGTTTTTAGATGCTATATAGAGCGAATAAAGGATTCAAACCACTAGTCCCAATTAAGAGCATTTTTGTACCTTATATTTTTCTTTTTGAGGATAAAAAGGGAAATAAGAGCATTATTGTACCTTATTTCTTGTGAAAGTAGTGTAGGACATGAAAACTGAAGATTTAACATACAAAATTGCCCTTAATCTACGTCATTTCTCAGTTACATCCGATTTAGGGTACAAAAATGCCCTTATTTACATCGGAGTTCTGTCGTGTTTAAAAAAAGATCCCCCGCACGGGAGATCTTCTCATTCGTACTATTAGCGCATGTTCAACGAATAGATTCAGCGATTTTCAGGACCTCAGTCCGCTCTAGCCCCTTGGTTGAGAGGCCATATAAAACCCCATCCGCTTCCCAGTCAAGGTTTCTATCGTCCCACATCACGGCGTCAACGCCGCTTACGCTGACCTTCTCCATCTTACCGGTGCTAGACATTTCGTATGCGGTCTCCTTGTCGGAGAAGCGCTGTTGCATCCAAATCTTCGTCCCCTTCTTCTCACTGGTAAAGAACAAGTCGAGATATTTTCCGTTAACACCGTTCTCATCCTTATAAAATTCTCCATGGTCAAAAGCGAATCCTTCCGGCAAATACTTGGGAAGCTTTACTGTGAAGAGCGCGTATTGTTCCAGTTCAGCCGGTTCCTTTACTACTACTTTTTTCGCCGCTGCCTCCTTATCGCGCTGTTCCTGCTGGCTTTTCGTAATCAGCTCATCCCCATCAAAGCCTACGATAAGCTCACCATTGGCGTTATAGACCTCGCCCAGCTTCTCTGTATACGATTCTATCTTATTTCCGTCCTTGTCAAAAAGCTTTCCCTTCCACTTTTCTGGAAACGGCGGCTCTTGATCGGGATCGTATTGACTGGCAATAATGTTTCCCAGATTGATCTTTTGCAGAACTCTGCCCAGCATCTCCTGGGCAAAGGATGGCTTAACGAAGCTTACGCTAAGGGCACCTGCAACCAGAAGGGAAGCCATAATTATCGCTGGACGTCTGATGCTATTTTTAACCTTCATCTTTCTATCTGCCTCCTTTATCTTAATCCGGCTCTGTATCTTGTCCAAAATGTCCGACTTATTGGAAGTTTCACTGAAATCCTGTCCAGCCAGCGCCTTGCTTAAGCTCAGCAGTTCAAGGTACTCCGGAGAACCGTTCCACTCAGTGGAATCTTTCTGATGAAGACCCTCATCGATGTCTCTGGACAACCTCTGTACCGTCTCCTTGGCATTCACAGTTGTTCCACGCTCCCTATCTCCGATTTTAATTTCCGCATACTTCGGTACAGGATCACGCCGATGTTACTTTCGGACATTCCTGTGATGCTGGCGATCTCCTTATTCTTCAGATCCGCCCCGAATTTAAGTGCCACGATATTCCGCTCTTTGGCCGCCAGCGTATCCAGCGCACGGTTCAGTCCGCTGCTGCGTTCTCCCTCCAGCATACGCTCCTCAGGGGCTTGTCTTGTTGATACCAGTTCACGGATGGCATCCAGTGAGAACAAGCGAGTTCTCTTTTGGCTCCGGTAATAATCGTTCACTACGTTTCTTGCGATGGCGAACAGCCATACTTCGAATGGTGCTTTTTCCCCAGAGTAGCTATGCAGCTTGGATAATGTCTTCTCGAAAATCTGGCTGGTCAAATCCTCCGCCGTATATCGGCAATTGACGCGATAAGCGGTATAGTTGAATATCCTTGAATAATAGGTTTCAAAAATCGTTGTGAAGAGCTTATCTTTGTCCACGACTGTATCGTTTTCTTGCTTAATTTGACCAAAAGACTGTAGCAATGCGCGCTCTTGCATTCCTCTATTCTCCTTTCTTGCAATATTCACCGGCCAAGTGATTTACAGAAGCTAATACGCTAGCAGCCGTAATCTATTACATACACTAGGAAAATTTAACTAATACTACAATGAGCTCCTCTTACTTCTCCAGTATTGTGGAGAATATTATATATCTCAGTATTTACATATGATAAAATTACTTTAATAAAAATTAATGGGGTAGATTTTATGAATATTATCCAGCTTCATTATCTTGTAGATGTAGGAGAACTAGGTTCCTTTACAGAAGCAGCTAAAAAAAACCTCATGACTGTTCCGGCAATCAGTATTTCTATCAGCCAGTTAGAAGAGGAGTTAGAGGTTTCACTATTTCATCGCTCCAGAAAAGGTGTAACTCCAACTCCCGAAGGCAAAAAAGTTATACAGCATGCGGTCTCAATCCTCAGAAGCATCGATAAAATGAAAAAGGATATAGCTACTTTAAAGCATAGAAACTATGGTAATATCTTGATTTCAACCATTCCGGGTCTCGTCTCCAAAATTATCAACACCATGCTGGGGTTTCAAAAAAATTATCCCTATATAAATGTTCAAATGTTTGAAGGTGAAACGACTTCCGTTGTGAATCAGGTTAAAAACGGTATCGCGGATATGGGCTTCGTCTCTTTCTCCAAGAACCAACAAGATCCTTCACTTAATTGGCAGCCTATCATAAGAGATCAAGCGATCTTGGTTGTACATAAAAGTTCAGCATTGCGTTTTAAACGAAATATACCTGGGAATGAGATAAAAGATGAAACAATTGTCCTGTACAACGACCCCTATATAAAAATGATTGCTGAAAAATTCCTTCTAAACGACGAGTCGAATAGGCTTGCTTTAGTCACAAATAACGTTGATGGACTTTTCCAAATGGTTACTAAAGGGAATGCCATAACAATTGCTACAGAATATACGCTTAATTCATTGCCTCCTTATATAAAAGATGAGCTGATTTCGATTTCAATTAACGAATTTACTACCGTGCCTAACTATTTATGGAGAATTACGCGAAAAGACCAGGAAAATTCTGAGTTGATAGAACAGTTCACAGACCACCTTTTATCACAATTAACTTAAAATTTGTAGAGTCTAAATAGAAAAACGTGAGACCTTGCCGGAATGGTAAGGTCTTATTTA
>NZ_JBHTYV010000003.1:0-625494 GCF_042790635.1 Paenibacillus sp. NPDC056722
GGGTTTGGGTTTGGGTTTGGGTTTGGGTTTGGGTTTGGGTTTGGGTTTGGGTTTGGGTTTGGGTTTGGGTTTGGGTTTGGGTTTGGGTTTGGGTTGTGATCCAGTAACGGGATTTTCTCCTGTTATTTTGGATAATATTTGCTTTTCGCCTCAATTAACAGGAATTTCTCCAGTTATTCATCCCCTGTTTGGCAAATAAGCCAATACCGCAGCTTATTAGCTGGAGTTTTTCCTGTTAATACTTTCAAAAGTGCCCAGAAGACAAAATTAGCTGGAACTTTTCCTGTTATTTATCTGAACAATATGGCATATGGCTGTATTGCAATCTGCGTTGGAGAATTTCAGAGCTTAGAGCTGCACACATCAGAGTCGGCACACTTCTGTCCTCACACCTGGTCCTCACACCTGAGTTCGTACACCTAGTTCGTACACCTAGTTCGTACACCTAAGTTCGGACAACCAAAGTCCACACACTCGTCTCTGAACGCACAAAAAAACCGGGGCATCACGCCCCGGCTTTCACACATATACCGTATAGTCTCTTTGCTGCAGCAGGATCTTGGCTCGCTCCATGTCCGTCTCCTGACGGAAGGACAGGCGCATGATCCCGGGAACATCTTCCCGGCTCTCAATAATCTGCACGTTGCTAAGGTTGATACCCTGATCGCCCAGTTCGGTCGCAATCCGTCCGATAATACCCGGATGGTCCGGCACATCAATATGAAGGTCGAACAACGGCGTGATGATGCCCTTACGCCGCTCCGGAAGCTGACTGCGGAAGCTGTTCGCTTCGTGAAAAGCCTGTTCAATCCCCGTTCCATCTCCGGCCTCCAGCAAGCCGATAAAAGCATCGACCTCCTGGTTCCAGTCCTTCAATAGGCGCAGCATTACAGAACGGTTGTTGAGCAGAATATCACGCCAAATCACAGGATCACTGGAAGCAATCCGTGTAATATCACGGAAACCACCCGCAGCTAATGTGCTATATAGCGAATCCTTATTGTCATAAGCATGAATTTGGTTCACCAGCGCCACAGCTATGATGTGCGGCAGGTGGCTAATGGCACCAACGATCTCGTCATGGTGCTCCGGGTCCAGCCTTACAATCTGTGCTTTCGTATGTAAAAGCAGAGATGACAATGAATGATAAGCCTCCTCCGGTACATCAGGTGGAGGTGTTAGTACATAGTATGCGTTCTCGAACAAGAGTGAAGAGGCTGCTTCCACCCCGGAACGCTCGGAGCCTGCCATCGGATGCCCACCAATAAAGTGCACATCCGGCAAATCAAGCGTGAGCGCACATGCGGAGATGCTGGCTTTGGTGCTGCCGACATCTGTAATGATGCAGCCTGGTTTCAGTGGGAGCTTACTGAGCTGAATAAGGTATTCCTCCAGCAGTCCTACAGGTACACATAAAAAAATAAAATCGGCATCAAGTGCCGCTTCCTCGACAGAAAGCGTGGCATGATCAACCACGCCTCTGCTAAGGTATTTCTGAACGAGTTCAGGACGGTGGGCATGGCCTACAACGGTCAGGCCCTCCTTGCCTTTAAAGCAAAGGGCCAGAGAGCCTCCGATCAGACCGACACCGAATATTGCTATTTTTGTCGTCATGTTCTTTGAACTACCTGCCTTCTGTGTTTTCAGTTCACTTATATCACGTTATGCCAGTACACCTTGCTCGGACAACACAGCTTCGAGCGCAGCGATTAGGGCTTTATTCTGCTCAGTGGAACCCACCGTAGCACGAATGTAAGTCGGATACACTTGATGACCTGCTCTGACGATGACCCCTTTGCGAAGTAACGCATCAAAGATCTCCAGTCCAGGTTTACGCACATCCACCATAATGAAATTACCGTGCGCCGGGAAAGATTTCAGACCAAGACGTTCAAACTCCCCTTGAAGCTGCACAATGCCGGCACTGTTAAGACGACGACATTCTTGTACATAGTCCTGATCCTGCAGAGCAGCCAGCGCTGCTGCCTGAGAAACTCTGGTTGTATTGAATGGCTCGCGCACCTTATTGATCAACGAAATGATAGCTGGGCTGGCAACACCGTAGCCAATCCGCAGAGCAGCCAATCCGTAGATTTTGGAGAAGGTACGCAGCACTACAAGGTTAGGATAGGTGCCGAGCAGCTTGATACCATCTGTGTAGGACAGATCGGTAACGTACTCGCAGTATGCCTCATCAAGCACAACCATGACATGTGCAGGCACTGCATCCAGGAAGGCAAGCAGAGCATCATGCGCTACAATGGTTCCTGTAGGGTTATTAGGGTTGCAGATCCAGATGATCTTGGTGCGGTCCGTAACACGGGCCAGGATGCCATCTAGGTCATGTGTCCCGTCGATCAGCGGCACTTCAATTGTAATCGCGCTTTCGATGTCCGCATTGCTCTTATAGACAGAGAAGGTCTGATCAGCCATGATCGTCTCATCGCCAGGCAAGAGGAATGCACGAGTGATCAACGCGATGATTTCGTCGGAGCCACAGCCAAAAATAATATTGTCATTCTTCACGCCAAGATGGGCAGCCAGCGCAGTTGTCAATTCAACAGCCGACCCGTCCGGGTAAAGATACAGATTGTCTAGTTCCTTGATAATCGCGGCTTTCGCGCTGGGCGAAGCCCCGTAAGGATTCTCATTCGAAGCCAGCTTAATAACTTCCTTTAAGCCAAGCTCTCTTTTAACATCTTCAATAGGTTTCCCTGGTTTGTAGACTGGCAAGTCTACGATATTCGGTTTAGGATTCATGAACCGTCCTCGCTCTCCATATTGTAGTTATGGTTTTAATTGTGCCACAAATTCACGAATTTGCAACAGCCCCGCCTGGCGAGTGGAAGGGTTATCCAGCAGAGGAATCACATCCTCCACTTTGCGGACGATCGCACTGCCCACCACAACCCCGTCACATATCTTGGCGAAGCGGGCTACCTGTTCACCCGTCGAGATTCCAAATCCCACAGCAACCGGAAGATCTGTCGCTTCGCGTACGGATTGGATAAAGGCATCGACGCCTTCATGAAAAGATGACCGTTCCCCCGTAACACCCAGCGAAGATACGCAATACACGAAACCGCTGGCCCCATTCACGATTCGGGCGATACGTTCGCTAGAGGTTGGAGCCACCAGCGGTACTAGATTAATTCCAGCGGCGCGGCTGCGATTGCGCATATCCTCTGCTTCCTCGATGGGTAGATCGGGAATAATCAGACCACTGATTTCATGAGCGTCGAGTTCGGCAAAGAAGTTGTCCAGGCCCATTTGCAGCACGGGATTGTAGTAGGTGAACAAAATGAACGGCAGCTGGCTGCCGGCTTGACGCGCTTTGAGCGCGGTCTCCATACAAGTGCGGATATTAACCTGTCCGCGCAGCGCCCGTGTGGAAGCCCGCTGAATAACCGGACCGTCAGCAAGCGGATCGGAATAAGGTACTCCCAGCTCCAGGATATCAGCTCCGGCGGCTTCCAGTTCGGCGATAATGGCCAGTGTCGTCTCCAGATCCGGATCACCCACGGTAAGAAAAGGAATCAACGCCGTACGTCCTTCAGCCTTCAGCTTCCGGAACACCAGATCCATCCGGTTCGTCGTTTCGGTTGTCATGCTTTTTCCGCCCCTTCCGTGTACGCCATAATCGATTCTACATCCTTATCGCCACGGCCGGATAAACAGATGACTACGATATCATCCTTCGTCAAGGTTGGCGCAATCTTCACTACCTGAGCAATGGCGTGAGCCGACTCCAAGGCAGGAATGATACCTTCTGTGACACACAGCAGCTTGAGCGCATCCAGCGCTTCAGCATCGGTGATCGGTACATACTGCGCACGCTTGATATCCTTCAGATAGGAATGCTCTGGTCCAACACCCGGATAATCCAGACCTGCCGATATGGAGTGAGCTTCCTGCACCTGGCCATATTCATCCTGCAACAGATAGCTCATCGAGCCCTGGAAGACCCCATGGGTTCCCTTGCTCATGGTAGCTGCATGATAAGGCGTGTCCACCCCTTTACCCGCTGCTTCAACACCAATCAATCCAACATTTTCATCTTCCACAAAAGGATAGAACATCCCGATGGCATTGCTGCCTCCTCCGATTGCCGCGACCAGCAGATCTGGCAGACGGCCTTCGGCCTCCAGAATCTGACGGCGGGTCTCATCCCCGATCACCCGCTGGAAGTTGCGGACCATCATCGGATACGGGTGCGGTCCTACCGCTGAACCCAGTACGTAGAATGTATCATCTACATGACTGACCCAATAGCGGAGTGCTTCGTTACCGGCATCTTTGAGCGTTCGCGTACCGGAGGTTACAGGAATAACCTCTGCGCCAAGCAGCTTCATGCGGAAAACGTTCAAGGCCTGACGGCGAGTATCCTCCTCACCCATGAATACCTTACACTCCATCCCGAGCAGTGCTGCCACAGTAGCGGTAGCAACACCATGCTGGCCTGCACCGGTCTCGGCGATCACCTTCGTTTTCCCCATCTTTTTAGCCAGAATCCCTTGCGCAATAGCGTTGTTGATCTTATGCGCACCGGTATGGTTAAGGTCTTCCCGCTTCAGATAGATTTTGGCTTCGCCCAGATGCTTGCTAAGGCGTTCCGCGTAATACAACGGCGTCTCCCGTCCGGAGTATTGCTTGAGCAGATAATCTATTTCTTCCTGAAAAGCAGGGTCTGCCGAATGCTTGCGGTAGGCTTCCTCCAGCTCAATCAGTGCATTCATCAAAGTCTCGGGTACGAAGCGGCCCCCGAAAGAACCGAAACGTCCATGCTTATCCGGTACCTGTGTCATGATTGCTTCACCCTTTCCACAAAAGCGGTCATTTTGATAATATCCTTGATGCCGTCGCTCTCTACACCACTGGAGACATCTACGCCGTCCGGCGCGTATTGCTCCAGTAGCTCCCCAACATTGCCGGGATGAAGCCCGCCGGCGACAAACAGCGGCAGTCCATGTGCAGCAGCCGCTTCTCGGTAAGCCGGTATCAGTTCCCAGGCAAAGGTTCGGCCGGAACCCCCACTCTGCAAAGGATCGTAGGTATCCAGCAGGAGCGCATCTACACTCCCTGCGTACAATTCAAGAGAAGCCAGACCTTTACCGGCAGCAGCACCGTCCGTCTCCTGCACCGATAGGGCCTTCCATACCTGAGCTTCAGGAAAAGCAAGCTTCACCGCCCGGCAAAATGCCGGGCTCTCATTCCCGTGCAGCTGAATGACATCCAGCTGCACGACATCAAGCAACTCTCTGAGCTCTGCCAGCTCAGGATTGACAAAGACACCGGCAGCCTTGGGAATGCTGCCGGTCTTCCAATTCCGCAGCTCCGCAATCAGCGCTGCGGCTCTTTCCGTCGTCACGTTTCGACGGCTGGGAGCAAAGACGAACCCGATATAATCCAAAGGCAAGCGCTCCATAGATTTTAGCACTTCAACGTCCTGAAGTCCACAGATTTTTACCTTTGTCTCAGCCATGACGGACACGGCCCTTTCCTTCGGGCAGAGGACCCAGCAGAACATTCACTGCAGTCTCTACATCTGGCTGGCGCATCAAGTACTCTCCGACCAGCACACCCTGCGCTCCTGTTGTGGCTAAATAGGCGATATCCGCAGGTCCGGCAATCCCGCTCTCGCTGATCACCGGCACACCCGCCGGAATTTCTCCGGCCAGCTCTGCTGTGGTGGCAAGCGAAGTCTCGAACGTCCGCAGATTGCGGTTATTGATCCCCAGCAGCACATGTGGGGCCGTTCCTTTTCCGGTATCCAATACAGTCGCAAGCTCGCTGCGATCATGCACCTCAATCAGCACATCGAGACCAAGACTTGCAGCTGTATCTGTGAACGAAGCCAGCGCTGTCGGTGTAAGGATAGCCGCGATCAGCAGCACCGCGTCCGCGCCAAGCAGGCGGGCTTCATAGATTTGCTTCTCATCGATGATAAAATCCTTACGCAGCAGCGGTAGTGCAACAGCCTCACGAACCTGCTGCAGATAAGCGCCGCTGCCTTGAAAATATTCCTTGTCCGTCAGCACGGACAAGCAATCCGCGCCTCCTGCTTCATAACCCCTGGCAATGGCAACAGGATCGAAATCAGCACGGATCAACCCTTTGGACGGTGACGCCTTCTTCACTTCGGCGATCAGCCCCATTTCCCGGTTCCTGCGGCTCACCAGGGCTTCACGGAAGCCTCTGGTTCCCGGCAGTGCTGCAATATCGCGTTCAGCCTGGGCTAGCGAAAAGCTGGCCGCCAGCGTCTCTACTTCTTTAATTTTGGTGGCAACAATTTTATCAAGATACATAGTTAAGTTCCTCCGTCATCGCTACAAGCTGTTCCAGCTTGGATAATGCCTGCCCTGAATCTACTACTGCCTTAGCCTTCTCCACGCCTCCGGCCAGCGTATCGGCAAGACCTGCTACATAGATGCAGGCTCCCGCATTTGCCAGAACAATATCCCGGTATGGGCTGACTTGGCCTTGCAGTACCGATGTAATAATTGCTGCATTCTCAGCTGCATCTCCACCCAATACGTCTTCCAGCGGATGCATGGTGAGACCCAGCTCCTGTGGCGTCACCTCATAGGTGCTAACCACACCATTCTTTAGCTCCGACACCAGTGTCGGTGCCGAGATACTGATCTCATCCAGACCATCCAGGCTGCTGACGACCATAGCCCGCTTGGAGCCAAGCTCCTTCAGTACAGTCGCTATGGTTGCTGTCTTGCTGCGGTCATAGATGCCAAGAAGCTGGCGGTCTGCACCAGCGGGGTTAGTTAGTGGACCAAGCATGTTAAATACTGTACGAACACCCAGCTCACGGCGTGGTGCCGCCGCATGCCGCATGGAGGGATGATAGATCTGTGCGAACAGGAAGCAAATGCCGATACTGTCCAGACATTGACGTGCCTGCTCGGCATTGAGATGGATATTAACGCCCAGAGCTTCCAGCACATCAGCACTGCCAGCGCGTCCTGAGGCCGAACGATTGCCGTGCTTGGCGACCCTTACAGACGCTGCAGCCGAAATAATCGCCGAGACTGTGGAAATGTTGAACTTATGAATACCCGAGCCGCCTGTGCCGCAAGTGTCCAGTAGACGGGCACTCTCTGTAGATACATGCGTACCGAAGCCGCGCATCGCTTCCGCAAACCCGGTAATTTCATCTACGGTTTCCCCTTTAATCCGCAGTGCGGTTAGTAGGCCACCAATCTGTGCAGAAGATGCCTTTCCGTCCATAATCGCGCCCATAATGTCCCGCGCCTCGTTACGGGAAAGATCCTTGCCTTCTATCAAACCGGCGAGTCCCGATTGTATCAATTTCGTTGCCTCCATGCTCTCTTCCTCCTGTTCAGTTGAATGATTCTATCAAGGGGTATATTCATACATGTAATCCTGATTGATTACCTGTTTCTCTTTGACTTGTGCCGGAAACATCGCTTCTGCCATCCGGATCGCCTTCAGCATGCCTTTCGCCTTGTTCATTGTTTCTTCGTACTCTTTCTCGGGAACGGAATCCCACACAATTCCCGCCCCAGCCTGCACATAGGCTCTGCCTTCACGGAAAATAATGGTGCGGATCGTGATGCAGGAGTCCATGTTACCGGAAAACCCGAGATAACCTATAGCGCCTGCATAAGCGCCCCGTGCTTCCTGTTCCAGCTCCGCGATGATTTCCATCGCCCGTAGCTTCGGTGCGCCAGAGACTGTTCCCGCTGGCAAGCAGGAAAGGAAGGCATCGAAGAAATCTTTGTCCTCGGCCAGTGTGCCCGACACTCCGGAGACCATATGCATAACATGCGAGTATTTCTCAATCTCCATGAATGAATCGCATTTTACGGTGCCGAATTTCGAGACCCGCCCAAGATCATTACGTCCAAGATCGACGAGCATCAGATGCTCGGCGCGCTCTTTTTCATCCTCCAGCAATTCGGCAGCCAGCGCACGGTCCGCAGCTTCATTTGCACCTCTGGGACGGGTTCCGGCGATCGGCCGTGTCTCCACCCTGCTGCCATCCACTTTAACCAATGCCTCTGGCGAGGTGCCGACGATGATCTCCTCATCCATTTTCAGATAATACATATATGGTGAAGGATTAAGTGTTCTCAGCAGACGGTAGACATGAAGCGGTGAGACCTCAGTTTCAATATGCAGCCGTTGTGACAGCACCACTTGAAAAATATCTCCGGCCCGGATATACTCCTTGGCCTGCTCCACATTGTTCATATACTGTTCCTTCGTCAGATTTGAGTGGATATCTCCCAGCTCAATATCTTCAGGAAGACTGCGCTTGTTAACGTTCTCCTTGGGCCCTTCTTTCTGCAATTCTTCGGCCATTTCCTCCAGACCCGCACTAAGAGCCTCATAACTTACGCGAATGTCTGCATCAGTGTCGCCGTCCTTAATATGCAGATTGCCAATCAGCAGAAGCTGCTGTTTCACATGATCGAACACAATAATCCGGTCGCAAAACATAAAACGAATATCATCCATCTTCAGATCATCATTAGCATGCGGGGAGAGCTTCTCGTAATACTGCAGCAGATCATATCCGAAGAATCCGATAGCTCCACCTGTAAACGGAGGCATCTCAGGCAGCTTGGGACTACGGTAGGAACGAAGTAGCGCCTTAAGCTCCTCTATCGGCTTGCCTTTCAGGTGCTTTTTCTCACCGCCAACCTCTACCTCGATCACTCCCTTTTTGCCGGAGATCAACAGGAACGGGTCGCTGCCAATGAAGGAATACCGGGCCCACTGGATGCCGCCCTCCACACTTTCAAGCAAAAATGCGTGGTCACGTGAAGCAAAACGCTGGAAGAGCCGGATCGGCGTCTCCATATCGGCAAGCAGCCGTTTTACGACAGGGATCAGATTATAGTCCCGCGACAGTGCCACTACTTGTTCAACACTCGGATTCGTCATTGGGTTACCTCCTGAGGGAATGGTTGGTTTATAAAAATCAAAAAAACCTCTACCGAAGTAGAGGTTTGTGTAAGTAAGTATATGAAATAGAGCATAGGACAATCAGCAGCGCATTTACAGAAATATCCCTAAATGGCTGCACTGAATACACTTATCCCGTAATCAGTCAACTCAAAAAAAGAATCTTTCTCACTCTATGCTCTCAGCTAATCTCATCTAAATCCTGTACTCAACTCAGCTATACTCATCTCAACTAAACTAAACTCTGCTATACTCGGCTAACTACACTATACATGATGACAGAGGTCACTGACAACCCCGAATCATTAATTTATGACTTGGTCTGTGATAAGTCTGGACGAAGCTTGCGCGCTTCATTCAAATAAACATGATGGATCTCACGCTGTGCCTTCTCCGTATTAACCTGTACCATCAGACGGATACATTGGGGCAGGCTGCCCTTGACCGGAATCTCAACGGCACACATCAGCGGCACCATTTCCCAGCCTTCCATCTCCCGAATGGCTCGGGCCGGGAATGTAGCATCCAAGTCCTCAGTCATCGTAATCCAGACACTGCAAATATCCTCGGCAATAACATCATTGCGTTCTACGATCTCCCGCAATAGCACAACGGTCTCCCGCAGAATCTCTGCCTCTTCATTGCCCGTCACGGTTGTTGCTCCGCGAATCCCCCGGTTTACCACGGGCTCCCCTCCTTCTTGAGCTGTGCAATAACCTCGCGTACCAGCGATGCCTGCACATCATCCACAATACTTACCGCCCCGATATCATCCGGTACGATAAAGGTCATTCGACCTTCTTTGAATTTCTTGTCATGCATCATCGCTTCCATCAGCTCGTCCTCACTGTACTCGGCAGGAAGAGTGACTGGAAGTCCAAGTGACGTCAGCATGGAGACCGTCTCATCATAGATAGATTTGTCACGACCCAGCTTCACAGCCAGAAGTGCCGAACCTGCCATTCCAATAGCAATGGCTTCCCCATGCAGGAATACTCCATAGCCGCCAACCGCTTCAATCGCATGGCCAATTGTGTGTCCAAGGTTCAGAATGGCACGCAGACCCTGCTCACGTTCATCGGTTGACACAACCTGAGCCTTAATGGCACAGCCGCGTTCTAACGCATAACCTAGAGCTTCAGGCTGCAGTGCCAGCAGTTCAGCCGCATGCTCCCGACACCAGTAAGCAAAATCCTTATCCAGGATGAGGCCATGCTTCACTACTTCCGCAAGGCCGGAAGAGACTTGACGTGCCGGTAATGAAGCCAGCGTATCCAAATCATAGAGCACCATTGACGGCTGATAAAAAGCACCGATCATATTCTTCGCCAGCGGATGATTCACTGCCACCTTGCCGCCTACACTACTGTCATGTGCCAGAATCGTTGTAGGAATTTGGAGGAATCCGATTCCCCGCATGTAAGTTGCGGCCACGAAGCCTGCCAAATCACCAACAACACCACCGCCCAGGGCCAGCACCGCCGAACGGCGGTCCAGTCCAGCCTGGATAGCTGTAGTCATTACCTCTTCATAGACGGCCAGCGACTTGGAAGCTTCACCAGCTGCAATAATGTGATGAACAACAGTATATCCATAGTCCCTCAAGGCAGCTTCCAATGCTGGAAGGTAGCGCGGGGCTACTTCTGAATCGCTGACGATCAGCAGCGGGCTGCGAACCGGGAATCCGGCCTCCGCACATCGCTCGCCAATCTCTGCCAGCAGGCCGCTGCCGATATGAATCGGATAAGAACGTTCACCCAATTCCACCCTGATGCTGCGCATGACTAGTAACGCTCCAGTTGGGCGAGGTAGTTGTCATAGTTGGCCTTGATTTCTTCCATGGAATCTCCACCGAATTTGTCAAGGAAGCCTTTCGCAATCTCCCATGCCACAACATTCTCCAGAACTACACATGCTGCTGGCACTGCACAGGCATCCGAACGTTCAACTTGGGCCGTGAACGGCTCCTTCGTGTCAATATCCACGCTTTGCAGTGGCTTGTAGAGCGTAGGGATTGGCTTCATAACGCCGCGAACCACTACCGGCATGCCGTTGGTCATGCCACCTTCAAAACCGCCCAGACGATTGCTCGCCCGGTAGTACCCTTTGGAGGCCTCGTAGGCAATCTCGTCATGCACCTGCGAACCGCGCAGCTTGCCTGCTTCAAAGCCGATACCGATTTCCACGCCCTTGAACGCATTGATGGACATTACCGCTCCGGCAATGGCACCATCCAGCTTGCGATCAGACTGAACATGGCTGCCTAGTCCGATAGGAAGACCTTCAACAATACACTCGACGATACCTCCGATGGAGTCGCCTTCTTCTTTGATCTTGTCTATGTAGGACTCCATTTTTTGTTCTGTCTCTTTATCCACAACTCTTACAGAGGATTCCTCTGTACGGGCGATCAATTCATCGATAGGCAGATCATTCGCAGGCGCTTCAATCTCGCCGATTCGAATAACCTGTCCAGCAATTTTCACGCCAAACGCCGCCAGAAACTGTCTGGCTACCGCGCCGCAGGCCACTCTTGCTGCCGTCTCACGTGCGCTGGAGCGCTCCAGTACATTACGAAGGTCGGTATGGTTGTACTTCAAACCACCGTTAAGATCCGCATGACCTGGACGTGGGCGATTAACCCGGCGTTTCTCTTCGTCGCTGCCAGGAATCGGCTCGATGTTCATGATATTTCTCCAGTGCGTCCAGTCCTTATTCTCTACAACTAGCGCTACTGGCGCACCTGTGGTGTAACCATGACGTACCCCCCCAACAATCTGGGCGGTATCTTTCTCAATTTGCATCCGCCGGCCACGGCCATATCCTTTTTGACGGCGCTGCAATTGGAAATTCAACTCTTCAAAATTCAGTGTAAGATTGCTTGGCAATCCCTCGATAATGGCAGTAAGCTGGGGGCCGTGCGTTTCCCCCGCTGTTAAATAGCGTAAACTCATGCTGCGTTCCCCCTTCACACTTTTAAACTGTAAACCGCTAAAATGTTGATGATCTTTGCTCATTATAGTATAGGGAATCCGCTTTGACAAGGAAGTCAGTTCCTTGTAGAGATCCTTCCAGGAAGTTAAAAAGCGCCGCCTATACCCTTTTGGGTATAAACGACGCCGCTCTGGGCCCGGATGATGCAGATCAGCTTCCGACACGCCGTCTGCCCTCGGGCAAGACTTTATTGTCCGCCTCTAGCTGTAACAGGGTCTTAAGCTGCACATCATCCATGCCGAGAATTTGCCCGCACTCACGAACGGTAATGAAACCGCGCCGATAGGCGGCAATAACCTTACTTTTGTCCATCAGTTAAACGACCTTTCGCTTCGTACTGAGAATGCTATCTAAGATCCAGTATCGCTGGAACCAGTGCAAACTATACGTACAGGCTGCTTAAAAGATGGAAAAGAAGATTTTATTTTTTCCGGTAGAAGAACGTTTCCGTCGTTTCAAAGCCATACTGGCCCGGGGTGAAAATCTGCTCCGTGCTGCCGACAAAAAGATACCCGCCGGGACGAAGGCTTTGCGCGAATTTGTGATACAGCTTATGCTTCGCTTCCTCCGTGAAATAAATCATCACGTTGCGGCAAATAATGAGGTCGAACCCGTCATCGAACTTGTCCAGCAGCAGATTCTGCTTGCGGAAATCAACATGCTTCTTCAGAGAATCGCTGACCTTGAGAACCGGACCTTCCGGTGCAAAATAGCGGGCCGCCACATCCTGTGGCACATCCTTAATGGAACGCTCCAGATACAGCCCCTGCTTCGCCTTTGCTAAGGCACCATCATCAATGTCTGTAGCAAGAATACCCGTCTGCCCCAGAATGCCCTTATCAGACAAGATCATCGCCAGCGTATACGGCTCTTCCCCGGTCGAACAGGCAGCGCTCCACAGCTTCAGCTTGCGGCTGGAACGTTCCAGTTCTGGAAGGATGACATCCCGTAACACTTCCCAGCGATTAGGATTACGCCAAAATTCGGAGACATTGATCGTCATCCGATCCAAAAATTCGTAGAATAAGGCCTTGTCCTTAAGCATCGCCGCATAGAAATCGGTGAAGCTTCTATAATTATTTTTCATCCGCAACGTGGTCAGACGACGCTTCATCTGCGCTTCTTTGTACTGAGCCAGGTCGATACCTGTGCTCTGCTTGACGTTATGAATAAACCCGAGATAATCCGGGTCTGTTGTTACTGTTTGATTATCAAGATCAGACATTCTATCTCCTGCCTCCCGCCCGAAACTTACATCCAGACTGCGATGTCTTTGTTATACTGCACCAATTCTTCGGGAGCAAAGAAATTGGCGATTTCCCGTTCCGCACTTTCCGGCGAATCGGAGCCATGAATCAAGTTAAGCGGGGTGTGACTGGCAAAATCACCGCGGATTGTTCCCGGCAATGCCTCCCCAACCTTGGTCTTGCCGATGAGCAGACGGCTCAGGGCAATCACATCATCGCCTTCCCAGACCATTGCAAATACAGGACCAGACGTAATGAAGCCCACCAGCTCATGGAAAAAATCCTTGCCTTCATGTTCTGCATAATGTCTCTTGGCCTGCTCTTCCGTAACTTGAATCAGCTTGGCAGCAGCCAGCTTAAAGCCCTTATCTTCCAGACGGGCTACAATCCGCCCGATCAATCCGCGCTGAACACCGTCCGGCTTAATCATCAGATATGTTTTTTCCATAGGTCACTCTCCATTTTCCTATACATAGGATGGGTGTTTATGAGAATTTAAGGAAGTATATACTTTCTGATATTAGCAGAAACCGGGCAATATGTGAACGCTTAAATCATTTAATAAGCCCGACCTGTTACGAAAAAAGCAATATCACGAAGGCTTCGCTTCGTCTTGTTATTCGGCAGTGCTTCAAGCGCAGTCAGAGCCTTCTCAATATAACGGGAAGCCAGATCCTCGGCCCTGGTAATCCCCTCTCCCGACAGAATCAGGTCGATGGCACGGCCTACCCCTCTTTGACCTTTGCGAATAGCATCCAGCTCTTCTAGCAGAGGAAGCCGCAAGCGCTCATCCTCCAGGCTATAAATGACAGGAAGCGTGATGTTGCCCTGTCGCATATCACTACCCGGCGGCTTTCCGATTTGTTTCTCCGTCCCGGAAAGATCGAGCAGATCATCACGGATCTGAAACGCCATACCGACGTTGTATCCGTAATTATAGAGCAGCCGCGCCACCCCTGGCTCCGCATCTGCAGCAAGCGCGCCAAGCTGGCAGCTGATCGCAATCAGCAGCGCTGTCTTACGGCGGATGCGCCGCAGATAATGGCGTACACTCTGCCCGCTGTTAAAAAAATCCCGGATCTGCTCCATCTCTCCGATAGACATTTCCACCATCGCTCTGGATAAAATCTCATGAATGCGCGGATTCTTCAGTTCAGTAGTCATCACAAGCGCCTTGGCGTAGATATAATCCCCTGTGTACATGGCAATTTTATCATCCCACTTGGCTTTGACCGTTTGCTCACCGCGGCGCAGCTCGGCATCATCTATGACATCATCATGTACCAGTGAAGCGCTGTGAATCAGCTCCAGAGGAACAGCCACCCGCTTCAGCTTCTCCAGGTCATAGGCTCCGAATTTGCCGCCCATGAGTACAAAGACAGGGCGCAGGCGTTTGCCCCCAGCCTTCAGCAGATGCAGCGAGGTCTCGGTCAGCAGTTCGTCGTCACCCTGAACACTGCGGTACAGTTCTTTTTCAATCTGGTCCATATCCTTATTTAGCATGCCAAATATTTGCAGTCGTTTCATTCCTTCACCCGTGTCAGCAGATTGTGGCTCCAAAGCTCCATCTTCACTTCCTGCGGCAGCAGGCCCATTTCATAGGCATAGCGGAAATAGAGGTTCAAACCTTCCTGCTGCCTTTCTTCAAAGTCATAACACAAATTGCGGAAGTATCCGTACCAGTAAGCCTCCGTACCGCCAACCGTACGCATGGCTTCGGACACAATCGGAGCAAGATCACGCACCCCACGCCGTTTGCTCTCAGCAAAGGCTTCTGCGATCTCCGCGACCGCAGCGAATTTGTTACGCGCCGCATCCCGGTTCACAGCCCAGACTGCAAAGGTCATGCCAAGTCCGGTCCACTTTTTCCAGAACTCACCGAGATCTGTCACCAAATACCCCTTATTCTGCCAGGAAGCCTTGATGGCATTATCACCGATCAAGAGACAGGCGTCGGCGACCTCCATCATTGCGTCCAAATCAGGTTCTGCACTTATGTACTGCGGGCGTCCTCCGATAGCCTTCTGCATAATTATCTTCAACAGATTGGTCGAAGTTGCCGATGTGTTGGTAACCGCTATGATTCCATCCGCAATTTCTTCCAGCGGCTTCTTGGAGAACAGCAGGATGGACCTTACAGGTCCGTCTGAACTGACCGACAGAGAGGGAAGCAACAATAGACGGTCACTGGCCTCAGCATAGGCGAAGGAGGAAAGTGCACCCACATGAATGCTCCCCTCACTCATGCCCCGGTTCAGGACGGCTGGCACTTCACTGACCATTGTCGCCGGATGTTTCAGGGAAGAAGGATGAAAGTTGTGAAAGACCGGCCATGAGTTGGTATAACTTATTTTTCCAATTACAGTAGCACTGTTGCTCATCTCTTTACTCCCCCCATCTACGGAATAGATGATGTTCAATATTTAAGTTATCCAGTACCTTGCCGACCATGAAGTTAATCAGATCGTCCATGCTCTGCGGTCCGTGATAAAATGCCGGCATGGCCGGAATGATGCGAACACCCAAACGTGCCAGTTTCAGCATATTTTCCAGATGTATCGCATGCAGTGGCGTCTCGCGTGGTACCAGCACCAGCGGCCGTCCTTCCTTCAGCATGACATCCGCCGCACGACTCATCAAGTTATCAGAAGCGCCATTGGCTACTGCGGAGAGTGTGCCCATGGAGCACGGCATTATAATCATGCCTTCCACACGAAAAGATCCGCTGGCGATCGAAGCTCCGATATCGGCAACAGGGTGATAATGCAGAGAACCGGGATGGCCTTTGAACGTATCGTTCAAAAAACCTTCCCGGTCTGTGACGGCGAAGCCCAGCTCCTCCTTAAATACACGCCAGCCGGCAGTACTTACCACAAGATGTACGGTATGCCCCATGGACAGCAGGGTCTCCGTCAGGCGAACGCCGTATACCGCGCCGCTCGCCCCCGTAATGCCCACAACAAAACTTTTAGGTGTAGAAGTAATCATTTATAGTATTGCACCACCAGGTCAATCAATGTGAATGAGAAGACGACGATGCTGAGCACGCCGTTCATGGTGAAGAAAGCAGTCTGCAAACGACTTAAGTCATTTGGGGTAACAATATAGTGCTCATAGAACAGTATAATGTACGCAATAATCATTCCAGCTGCATACCACCAGCTCAAATTGGTCATGAAGAGCAAAGAAATGAAGCCAACACTGGTCAAAATATGAAATACGCGGGCGATAACCAGCGCCTTAGCCACGCCAAACCGCACAGGAATGGAATGCAGTCCTTCCTTCTTGTCGAACTCCACATCCTGACAAGCATAGATAACATCAAAGCCTGCAAGCCAGAAAACAATCGTAAAATAGAATACCATGGAGGTAATATCAACAGTTCCTGTTACTGCCACCCAGCCGCCGAGTGGAGCTAGCGCCACAGTCAATCCAAGAATAAGATGACATGCCCAGGTAAAACGTTTGGTAAAAGAATAAAAAACAAGTAAAAAGACGGCTATCGGTAATAACTTCATCGACAGCGGATTCAGCTTATAAGCAGCCCAGAAGAGCAAAAAGAACGAAACAGCGATAAAGATGACGACTTCCCCGACCTTGAGCAGGCCTGCCGGGATGGCTCGTCCCGCTGTACGTGGATTTTTGGCGTCACTGACCCGGTCAATTAACCGGTTTAAGCCCATAGCCGCGCTTCGTGCGCCAAACATTGCCACAACAACCCAGCCAATCTGCGCCCAGGACGGCAGCGTACCAAACATAACCACCGAACCGAGTAATGCGCCCATAAATGCGAAGGGCAAAGCAAATACTGTATGTTCAAACTTGATCATTTGCAAAAAGATGCCGATTTTCTTAAACATCTCACTTCTCCTTGAGCCCAATGTGTAGTGCCGCGATGCCTCCGGTCAAGGGGAAGGATTCCACTTTGTTCAGTCCGGTTTCACGGAAAATAGCAGCCAACTGCTCCCGGTCAGGGAACAGAGCCAATGATTCGGGCAGCCATCTGTACTGCTCATAGCGCTTCGCAAACAGCTTGCCCATTAAAGGAAGGATTCTTTGGAAATAAAAATAATACACACCCTTGAAGGGCTGTGTCATCGGCTTGGACAGCTCAAGACACACAACCATGCCGCCCGGCTTCACCACGCGCTGCATCTCTTTCAAGACTTGCACAGGATCAGGCACATTGCGGAGGCCAAAGCCGATTGTTGCATAGTCGAAGGAATTATCGCCGAACGGCAGCTCCATCGCATTGCCTTCGACCAGCGAAATACGGTCCTGCAGGCCGCGCTCCTCTATCTTACGTTGACCAACCGCCAGCATGCCCGCACTGAAGTCGAGACCCATCACAGAGCCCGTTTCACTCTTCTCGGCCAGGGCGATGCTCCAGTCACAGGTACCGCAGCACAGATCTACAGCGGTATCTCCGTGACGCATAGCCATTTTCTTCATTGCAAATTTCCGCCACGACTTGTGGCGCCGGAAGCTTATAATATCATTCATGACATCATATTTGCCGGCAATACTCTCGAATACAGAATGTACAAATTGCTCCTTAGGTTTGACTCCGTCCCCCTGGACGGAAGCCGTTGTCTTCTCCATCGTCATCATTACCCCTCCACGGCTGCTTGTCCCGGAATTTCTATCTGCAGCAGGAAGACATCAAGCAAGGCATTTAGTTCAGTAAGAAGCCCCTCATCCTTTACTCCCTGCAGCAGTCCCTGTATGGACTGGATACATTGATGCAGCTTGTCCGTCAGCAGGGAATCACATTTATACTTCATCATAAGCTTCTTCCAATCCTTCAGATCGAATTCTCTTCCCCGCAACAACCGCTGCTCCTCTTCAGACGCCGTCTCCAGCATCTTCCAGTAGCTGTAACTGTCCAGTGCTTGAGAGAGATCATTGCTGCGTCGCAGTTCCGTAGCCAGCGCCTCACACAGGCTGATTTCGGCGAGTAGCTTCTCCCACAATCCGGCAAGTACGGGCTCGATCTTAGGTGTAAAAGAAAGAAACAGCACCATGTTGAGCTGTGCCTTGTACCGCAAATATTCATCAGCAGAAAGCAGCATGCCCTTCATCTTTCTGTAGAGCTGGGCTTTAGTGATATTAAAGTCGGCAATTGCGTTACTTAGTGTACCGACAAGCTCCACTTCACCGCGCTTTGACAGCAAATGGTAGAACCAGCTGCTGAAATAATCACCAGCCAGCACTTTCAATTGACGAGAGCGCATAAGATCGCCGCCAGGATCATTCTCCGACCGATCAATTCCCTCATGGGTATCAAGACCAAGCTGCGCCAGCGCAGTTACCAGCGTGTACAGCTCACTGTTCTGTCCTTCAGCAGAGGAGCCCCGGTTCAGAAAAATATATAACAAATGACTCCGGCCATCGGAAAACGGCGGCAATTCCGTGTGCCGCTGGATCATGTCGTAGTCAGTGTAGGGTTTAGCCAGTTGCGGTATGCGGTACGGTTTCATTTCAGCCTCCGAAGCCATTGACGTTATTACTATATCTTTGCTCACAATCTTGTCTATTATATCACATGTTTTTTTGTGACGCACGATAAGGCGTCCTAGTTTCTTTTACCCAGATCAGGGAGAAATGAACTGGTTTTTCCACAGGTCGCTTTCGCTAATCCTGAAACTGCTTTTAAGATGTTCCGAGAGGGGACGATTCCCCGTGTTCAGAAGTTCCTTTTGCAGTTCTCCCGACCATTCCCGCCGGCGAATGTCTCCAGCCAACAGTAATCTGCGTGTCTGGGTCCACTTGTCTTCGGCAACGACACGCAGCAGTAGCTGATTCACGTTGGTGGTATCCTGAATAGCAAAAGCAACCGCCTGAGCCATATTACGATACAGCTCCTCTGGATCGTGATCATTGCCTGTTACCATCAGATCCAGGGATAACACCCCGTTCTCCCAGCCAACACTGCCAATGGTTAGCGTCAGGGGGAGCGTACCTATAGCATCCACAAGGTTAGTGTCATCCAGCACCATATCGCTGTCTTCACTGAAGGTCTCAACCGCTCCGCGATCCTGCCGGAGGGATGATTCCAGATCTGCCAGCCGCGGCAGCAGTATAGCCGAGCCAGCAGTCAACAGCAGCAAGGCACCGATCCACCAAGTTTTATTCATAGTCACGCCCCCCTCCTATCCATCGTTTCCGCCTCATTGTCTGTTTATACGAAAAGACATACTGAATCAATTTCATAATGCGGATTCCACTTATGGATTTATGAACTCGATTCATACTTACTTATATTTCGAAAAAAAGCAGGCTATGCCTGCTTTTCAGCTCTCGCTCTCCAGTTGTCCGTGTTTACTCCATATTTCGGCTTTTCCGCGGATTTTCATCGCTGAGGTATGATCGGTAAACTGGGCGATTAGCACCTCGCCTTTATCCAGCTTTTCTGTATGGTGAAACCGTGTGTCCAGACCACGTGTCAATCCAATCACCTGTACTCCGTTTTCCTTAGCCTTGATCACGATGTAGTCGCTTCCTGAGGGAAGCGGGTTCCCGCCATTCTTGTTCTCCGTCATCTCTGATCCTCCTCTGAGCCTATTGGTCTGCCCTAATACTGCTTCCAAAAACAAATGCCGCCTGGGAGGGCGGCATCGTGTTTGTCGAAAAATCGGGTCGATATGTAGAAATCTTTATTTGATTCCGTCTTTAAGCGCCTTACCCGGTTTGAACGCTGGGACCTTGCTAGAAGGAATTTCGATTTCTTCACCAGTTTGAGGGTTACGGCCTTTACGTGCAGAACGCTCGCGCACTTCAAAGTTTCCGAATCCAACCAGTTGAACTTTGTCACCGTTTTGCAGAGCTTCCGCGATGGCTTCAAAAACAGCATCTACCGCTTTAGTAGCATCTTTCTTGGGAAGTTCAGTTGCTTCAGTAACAACATTGATCAAATCAGATTTATTCATATCTTTTCACCTCCCTGGGCAAATTTCCGGTATCATTCACTCTTTCCGTTTCAACGCAAAATATACGTGATAATCCCGTTTATTAAAGTACAATGGCGCCCTTAGACCCTAAAAGCGCAACAAACTTATAGTAATACAGCCCATCCATAATTTCAAGGCGTTACTTAAAAAAGGAGCAGAAAGTATCAGCCGGGATCGGGATGTTGCATGATTTCCTAGCCCTATGCTGACATAAAAGCAACTGTAACAAGCAAAAAAGAGCAGGATGATCCCTGCTCTTTCAGTGTGTCTATTCCGTTAAAGAATGATAGCAATCAGTCCGCCCGAGCCTTCGTTGATGATCCGGCCCAGCGTTTCCTGAAGTTTATAGCGGGCATTGTCCGGCATCATCGCAATCTTGCCCTGAATACCCTCGCGGACGATGGAGTGCAGTGACCGTCCAAAGATATCAGACTCCCAGATCTTGATCGGATCGTTCTCGAAATCCTGCATCAAATAGCGGACCAGCTCTTCACTCTGCTTCTCCGTCCCGATAATCGGCGAGAATTCCGACTCGACATCGACGCGGATCATATGAATGGATGGTGCTGTTGCTTTGAGCCGGACCCCGAAGCGCGAGCCCTGCCGGATCAGCTCCGGCTCATCCAGCGCCATTTCAGCTAGTGAAGGTGCGGCTATACCATAGCCTGTGGTCTTGACCATCTCCAGCGCCTCGGAGAAGCGATCATACTCGCGCTTGGCGTGTGAGAACTCCTGCATAAGCTGCAGCAGATGATCCTTACCGCGAATTTCGACCCCGACCACTTCCACCAGAACCTGATCGTACAGCTCTTCTGGAGCAAACAGGTCAATCTCGGCTACCCCTTGCCCCATGTTCATCCCACTGAGGCCGGCTCTTTCGATAAAATCATATTCCGTGAACTGGGACACCAGCCGATCGACATCGCGCAGGCGGCGAATGTCTTTGACCGTATCGCGAACTGAATTCTCATAGCTGCTGCGCAGCCAGTGGTTCTCGCCAAGGACCATCACCCAGCTCGGCAAATTCACATTCACTTCATGCACAGGGAACTCGTAAAGTACTTCGCGCAGGACGCCGGTCACATCATCCTCCGACATGCTGGCTGCACTAAGGGTCATGACCGGAATATCGTATTTGAGGGCAAGTTCGCTGCGAAGCTGCTGCGCTTCCTCACTGCGAGGACGGGTAGAGTTGATGACAAGCACAAACGGCTTGCCTACTTCCTTCAATTCGGCAATGACGCGTTCTTCCGAATCCACATATGAAATGCGGGGGATTTCGGCGATGGTGCCGTCGGTAGTAACTACTACGCCCAGTGTGGAATGCTCTTGAATGACTTTGCGGGTACCAATCTCCGCCGCTTCCTGGAACGGAATCGGTTCCTCGAACCACGGCGTCGAGATCATCCGCGGACCGTTCTCGTCTTCATAGCCTTTGGCCCCATCAACTGCATAACCAACACAGTCGACCAGCCGGACGTTTACCTCCAGCCCTTCCGCGACCTTGATTTGCACCGCATTGTTAGGGACGAATTTCGGTTCTGTTGTCATAATCGTTTTGCCGGCTGCACTTTGCGGAAGCTCATCAACTGCTCTTACCCGATCTGCTTCACTCGTGATGTTGGGCAAAACAATGGTTTCCATGAAGCGCTTAATAAATGTTGATTTACCCGTGCGGACCGCGCCGACGACGCCAAGATAAATATCTCCGCCGGTTCGCTCGGCAATGTCCTTGAAAATATCGACTTTTTCCAAAAGAGATCCCCTCCTCATATACTTCCGAAGAAAAAATGCCTGCAGAGCATCGACTTCGCGTTCCGCCGGTAATCATGTCCCTAAGCAGGACACTAACCGGACCTTCGTATGCCCGCTCGTAGCTTAGCCGCTTGGCGATACGGAACGTACGGTCCCGCGCTAAACTCCGAATGCTCGGACATGCATTTGGACTAGTATCATCATATGTATCCGGTACGGATTTATGACCTGCTTTCGCGCAATTTCGTATAAAATCATAAAAAGAGGACTCTGCGCTTAGGGTGCGGGCCGGCCAAACGCCCGGAAGCTTTCTCATCAATCATATGAGGAGGGCAACTCTGATAGAACCGTATAACTAAGGTCACAAAAAGAAACAGCCACCCAACAAGGGCAGCCGTATTCAGAGGGCAATTTGATTTGTAATTAAACTCAACCCGGAGGCTGTGGAACAGGTTGACCATTGATCCACTGGTAGGGAAGAGACTTCACAGGGACATAATAGGAGGCCTGCTCCAGTTCAAGTCGCAAATCCTGCCCATCTTTATGTTCTCCACCATTCTTGTCGATAGCGTTCATAATATCGAATACATAATCAACGTACACCGTGCCTTCACGATCCATAATAAATTCAAGAGGCTGGCCGGAGTATACGCTGTTCAGGGTAATGGAGGCCGAGCCCGCCTTCTTGGCATCAATGGTATGCAGACCAGGGTATAACTCCTCTGCTACCGGCAGCTTGCCCCCATGAGAAGACTTGTAGCGGTTCACTTGGCGCTGGACATCATTAACCTTCTGTACGGTCACTAGGTCCATGACTTTCACCTTAGGATCAGTTTCTTCATCCAGGAGTAGAAAATAAGCACTGCCGCCCTTCTCAAAGGCGGTGGCCGGGATGTCGTCCAGATAACCATTTTTGTTCAGCTTGTCCAAATCAATTCTGAACTTCTCATATCTTGGTGTCGTCTCGTCAGCATTCAGGATCGGGAGCAGTTCCTCCTCCTGCTGGTAATCGTCAACCGCAGCTTGTATCCGCTTGACACTCTCACGGTAATTCACCCCTGACTGCCGTTCCGTTTCCCCTGGATACATACAGCCGGAAAGAGGAAAAGACAGCAGCAGCAACAGTCCCATGAGGCTTCCAGCCGCTCTGAGCCCCTTCCTTTGCAAGATGTATTTCAACAGATGTTCCCCTTTCTCTATGAATGTATCTGCTCATTATTACCATAGCTCGTCTTCTTCCCCGCGCCGGGCGGCTTCCAGTTTCCGCCGGACCGCAGCTTTGAACGGGTCCTCCGGCACAATGACCGTGACGTCACCCCATACAGCGGCCTGACAGGCCAGGCGCTGCCCCTGCCCGATGGCGCTTCCAAGCTTTCGCCGTTCCGCCTCTGAAGGCGGTCTTACACCTTCTGCCTGCTCGGGATCTATTGTAACCTTGCACATCAGGCAGCCGGCCTTGCCGCCGCAACGTGTTGCGATCGTTACACCAGCCTTGCGGGCAGCTTCCAGTAGAGTTACACCCCGGTTCACAACCGCATGACGCCCGTCAGGTTGAAACACTACTGTACTTCCTTTTTGCGATATCATGCTGTCCTTCCTTTCCTTACGCATTTGCCCTCGTAATATCCAGTTGCCCTTCCAGTACAGACATGTGGGACGGTCCCCATTGATGATGTTGGATGAGTTCCTGTAAGGGAGGCAAATGGCGCGGCATATCCATTCTCATCACGGAAGAGATGGCTTTATAACGATCTGCACGACTTCTAAGGATATTGAAAACCAACTCGTGCGCCAATGGCATCAGCCTCAGCATTCCGATCTCTGGAATTACTTGCAATGAGGCATGGCGCAATAAGCGGACTGTCTCTACAGAATAACGGGAAAGTCCTCTGTAAATCTGAAAACCGCACACAAGCTCCACACTCATCCCGCCGATCCGGTAATGACTGAGTAAGGAATAGCAGCCGTTGCTACGGTCTTCCACAGGATTATCTACAGCATAAGCGCTCATGGCCTCATGAAGCCGCTCAGCGGCCCCCATGTCGGCATACAGGTCAATGTCCTGCGGCTTTCTCCCCAGCGCCACTCCATGCAGCAGCAGCCCGCAGCTCCCGCCCAGCATCCAGATCGGAGGGTTGTCCTCCCATGTGAAATCCAGTAAATCGGCTACGCTACGTAAGGCCGCCAGCAGTTCCAGAGATATCTCTGTTTCGGCCATATCATCACATCCATCCCTACAAAATCGTGATACGATTCCTTCAGAACTTGTCTATGAAGTTAGTCCATGTTGTTATGTAACTGCTTACATAATTGAAGCTGCCCCGCCTAAAATACCGATCACCATTGTCAGAAAAGCAATGACCGACAGAATAGCCCGAACTACGCCCTTAGTCTTACTGCGGGCGAAGGTAATCAGGAATACAGACAATCCCATCACTAGGATCGCAATCAGGGACAACCACATTTTTGTCATTGGATCCATGGCTGAACTCCTCCCATTCGGCTGCAATGTATAGGGACTATTATATCATGAAAGATATCCAATTCTGCAAAAAAAAGAGCAAAAGTACCGGAATACTGCTGATTCCAGAATCTTTTGCTCTTTTGCCAGGCCATAACGCTATTTTTTCAGGATCAGTTTCATTAAAGACTCCATCGAGCCTGAAGTAGCCCCGCCTTTTTGGACAGCATTAACAATACTCTTTACCGTCTCTTCACTGACCGGTACTTTGGCCATTGATGACACCTGCTTGATCAACTGGCGGAGCTGGGCTTCATTCTGCGTGGTTCCCGGCTTGACAGTACCGGCAAGTTTTTTGATGGCGCCTTCGGTGATGTTTTTCCCCGTCTTCTTGTTAATGGCGTTCAAAGCGTCCTTGGAAAAATTTTTGCTCACTTCTCATCCCTCCTCCGTCAATCCCCAATAACAACATATGAGGATATCCGGCAAAAGGTGAACCTAATCAGGAGTGCCATTGTTCCCAAGTTTCCTGCGAGATAGCTTCCATTTCCGTCTTGCGGTCGCGGCCCATCAGTGCTTCCACAGCCTTACGCGGACTTCTTTCCTTGAACAGAACATGATAGATCTGATCGGTAATCGGCATTTGCACACCGAGCTTCAGTGAAATGGCATAGGCTGCTTCCGTCGTGCGAATACCTTCCACTACCATGCCCATGGAATCCAGCACCTCAGCCAGAGGCTTGCCCTGACCCAGCAGTGACCCTGCACGCCAGTTGCGGCTGTGCTGACTGGTGGCTGTAACCACAAGGTCCCCGATTCCAGCCAGACCAGCAAACGTAAGCGGATTCGCTCCGAGCTCTACCCCGACCCGGGAGATCTCGGCCAAACCACGGGTCAATAGCGCAGCTTTAGCATTGTCGCCAAACCCCAGACCATCAGAAAGACCTGCGCCAAGTGCAATGATGTTCTTAAGCGCTCCGGCCAGTTCTACCCCTACCAGATCACGGTTCGTATATACCCGGAAATCATTATTGATGAACAGTTCTTGCGCAGCGGCTGCACGTTTGTCGTCATTGGAAGCCACGACAACCGTTGTCGGACAAAGGCGCACAACTTCTTCAGCATGACTTGGCCCGGAGAGCACCACTACCTGTCCTTCAGGACAGCCTAGCTCTTCGGATATCACGGTAGACATGCGCTTCATCGTTTCCGATTCGAAGCCTTTGGTCGCATGAACGCAGAGCATATCTTCCTTCCAGAAGGGCTTCAGACTGCGCGCAACCTGCCGCATGCCCGAAGAGGGGGCCACAATAACCACAGCGCTGGAGCCAGTTACGGCGCTCTCCAAATCCGTTGTCGCAATAATGTTAGCCGGCAGATTAATTCCCGGCAAATAATGATGATTGGTATGGGATGTATTAATTTCAGCAGCCTGATCAGGGTTGCGCGTCCACAGATAAACCTCCCGGTGGTTGGCTGCCAGCACACTTGCCAGCGCCGTCCCCCAGCTTCCCGCGACCAGCACAGAAACTTTATCAGACAACGCGGTTTCCTCCTTTAACCTTGGAGCCGATCTTGTTCTCACGGCCCCCGGCGATCTTCACAATGTTGGTCCGATGACGCCAATAAGCAAAGATAGCAATAACAATGCTTGTCCACAGAATCGGCGGCGTATAATCAGTCAACAACAGAAAGAGTGGTGTCAACGCTACAAAAATAAGCGAACCCAGAGATACATATCGGGTAATGACAATAGCTAAAATGGCGATGATCCCGGCGGACAGCGCAGGCCAGAACGCAAACGTAGCCATCACACCGATCGTAGTAGCAATGCCTTTGCCCCCGCGAAAATGAAAATACACCGGCCAATTATGCCCCACAATGGCAGCAATTCCGCAGAGTGCCGCTGCCCAGGTGCCCCAGCCGAAAAGCCAGGTGCCCAGCCATACTGCGGCAATCCCTTTCAGTACATCCAGCACCAGCACCAATATCGCAGGACCTTTACCAAGAACCCGTAAGGTATTGGTTGCACCTGCATTGCCGCTCCCATACTGACGGATATCAATGCCTTTCAGCAGCTTCGCAAGCAGTACACTAAAGCTGACGGAGCCAAGCAAATAGCTGACAACGATAACCAGAATTTCAAGCGCCACGCTTCTTCTCCCCTAACCTTCGTCTGATTTGCGCCGTGTAAAGAGTCTGATCGGCGTTCCTTCGAAATTAAACGCCGCCCGGATTTTATTCTCCAGATAACGTTCATAGGAGAAATGCATCAGCGACGGATCATTGACAAACACGACAATCGTCGGAGGCTTCACGGCAACCTGTGTTGCATAGTTGATGCGCAGACGACGTCCTTTGTCCGTTGGCGGCGGATTAATGGCAACAGCATCAGAGATCACATCATTAATCAGATGCGTCGTAATCCGAAGCGCATGCTGCTGTGCCGCGTGTTGAACTACAGGCAGCAGCTTTTGCAGACGCTGTTTGGTCAGTGCGGACAAGAAAACTACAGGAGCATAACTCATGAACAGGAAATGATCGCGAATCTTGTTCTCAAAGTTCTGCATCGTCTTGTCATCTTTCTCTACCGCATCCCACTTGTTCACTACAAATATAGATGCTTTACCCGCATCATGAGCATAACCGGCAATATGCTTGTCCTGATCAATAATGCCCTCTTCGCCATTAATAACGACGAGCACAACATCCGCGCGCTCAATCGCACGCATTGCACGCATTACGCTGTATTTCTCGGTATTTTCATATACCTTACCGCGCTTACGCATACCCGCAGTATCAATCAGCACGTAACGCTGTCCGTCCCGTTCAAATGGCGTATCGATCGCGTCCCGCGTTGTACCAGCAATATTGCTGACAATAACGCGCTCTTCTCCCAGGATGGCATTGACCAGCGAGGACTTACCAACATTCGGACGGCCGATCAGAGCAACACGAATCACATCGTCATCATATTCCTCTTCCGTTGGCTCTGGGAGGCGCTCCGTAACCGCATCCAGCAAGTCTCCCAGACCGGTACCATGGCTTCCCGAAATACCGATTGGATCGCCAAATCCGAGGCTGTAGAATTCATAGATATCTTCCGTACGCTTCATGTTATCCACTTTATTGATGGCTAGCACCACCGGCTTGCCGGAACGGAACAGAATTTGAGCAACTTCCTCATCGGAATTCGTTAATCCGCTTTTGGCCTCGCACATAAAGACGATGACATCAGCTTCCTCAATCGCCAGTTCCGCCTGAACGCGGATCGATTTCAGAATTGCATCTTCACCGTCAATTTCAATCCCACCAGTATCAATTACACTGAACGAAGTACCGTTCCAGTCCGAAATACCATAGATCCGGTCACGTGTAATCCCCGGTTTATCTTCTACAATGGCTAATCTGTCGCCGATCAACCTGTTAAAAATCGTCGATTTCCCGACGTTAGGCCTCCCAACGATCGCCACTACGGGTCTTGCCATATTCATTCCTCCTGTCTTCCTTACGTTACTCATCATAGCAAAAAACTATAAAATTGGCTAACCGTATCTTCGGGTAGTATCCACTTCTACCGTTCAGCCAAAAGCACCAGTAAAAACACAATCGGCGAACCCCCGTATTGAGGGTTCGCCGATTACTTTACCCGGTTAGATTCCCCATCCCTGAAAAGACGGGGTATCCGATTCTTTCTGGGTTAAGGGATTAGTTGCCCTTGAATTTGTCCAACTTGTCGCCGAAACGCTCAGCAAGTGTGAAGCTGAGGCCTTCGTTGCTCAGAGAAACATTTGGATTGTTAAGCACTTCTTTAGGTGCTCTGTCTCTGCTTGGTCTTTCCGGTTTAGCGGAAGGAGCAGGAGCTTCCTCAGTTTCTTTGATGCTCAGGCTAACGCGTTTTTCGGACGGGTTGAAGTCAAGTACTTTCACTTGAACTTCTTGTCCTTCTTTCAGCACTTCATGTGGAGTGCCGATATGTTTGTGGGAAATTTGCGAGATGTGAACAAGACCTTCAACACCTGGAAGCAATTCCACGAATGCGCCGAAGTTCACCAGACGTTTAACTTCGCCGGTAACAACATCGCCGATATTGATTTTGCCTGCTGCAGAATCCCAAGGACCTGGAGCAGCTGCTTTGATGCTCAGGCTGATTTTTCCTTTTTCAGGATCAACCTTAAGTACTTTAACAGTTACTTTATCGCCTTCGGATACCACGTCAGATGGTTTATCAACATGGTTCCAAGCAATTTCGGATACGTGTACAAGACCGTCTACTCCGCCCACATCAACAAATGCGCCGAATTGAGTCAGACGTTGTACAGTACCTTCAAGTACTTGGCCTTCAGTAAGTTCAGCCATGATTTTTTGCTTGTTGGCTTCGAATTCTTCTTCAAGAACTTCTTTAGCCGACAGGATTACCTTGCTGTTCTCACGGTCAAGTTCTTTGACTTTCACACGCAGGGTACGTCCTTTGTAGTCGCTGAAATCTTCAACGAAGTGACGCTCAACCATGGAAGCTGGAATAAATCCGCGCGCGCCAACATCTGCTACCAGACCGCCCTTAACTACGTCGGCCACAGTAACTTCGAAAGCTTCTTGGGAAGCAAAATACTTCTCAAGATCTTCCCATGATTTTTCGCTGTCGATTGCACGTTTGGAGAGCACAAGGCTTTCCTTGTTGTCGTTGATGCTGACAACTTTGCACTCTACTTCCTGTCCAACTTCGACAGCTGCAGCAGCGTTGTCAAGTTGTACAGAAGAAAGTTCGCGAATTGGAATCACACCGTCGTATTTATATCCAATGCTTACATAAGCTTGGTTATCTTCGATTTTGACGATTGTTCCTTTCACGGTATCGCCTTTTTTCAAAGAAATGATTTCCAAATCTTCCTGGTTAGTCACTTCTTCGTTGTTTCCAGCAGCTTCCACAGCTTCTGTTGTTTCTACGGTTTCGTTGTTCTCAACATTCTCCGCAGCTTCCTGATTTCTAATTTCCTCAGACATGTGATTACCCTCCTCGATTCAAAACCCCATTTATTTAAACCCGCGTAGAGCAGAGTTCAAAACAATCATTACCTTAAAATCTTACCACTAGGATACCGGATTTGAAACCTAGCTTGCGCTTGGTTTTCCAGTCTCCATCATCTCATGAATCCGAGACATAATGACATCAGTAACGGCATCCAGAGAATCGCTTCCTGCTCCCTCGAAGGAACTGAGGTCAATGGGAGCTCCATAAACTACAGTCATCCGGCGAAAAGGCTTGTACTCGCCGATAATCGCCGCCGGAATAACAGCCGCTCCGCTGCGAAGCGCAAAGCTTGCTGCACCTTTCTTCGCAGCTCCAGCATCGGAGTTGCGGGTACCTTCGGGGAAAATGCCCATTACATTACCACTACGAAGTGTAGTAAGGGCTGTCTTAATGGATTCTTTGCTTACACCGCCACGCTTGACAGGAAAAGCGCCCAACTGTCTGATGAGCCAGCCCAGAACAGGAACCTCGAAAAGCTCCGCCTTTGCCATATACTTCACCTTACGCTTCAATTTAATGCCAATCGTCATGGGATCAAGCAGGCTGATGTGGTTCGCGCAGAGTAGTACCCCGCCTTCCTTTGGCACATTGTCTCTCCCTATGATTCTTAATGGAAAGACAATAGCGTAGATCACACGGAGTATTCCAACGCAAATGTTATAAATCATAAATGATTTCTCTCCCCGTCAACATAAGATCTGCAGTGTGACACGATGGCCTCTACAACCTGAGTGATATCCATTAACGTCGTATCCAGAAGAATCGCATCTTCCGCACGACGCAGCGGCGATATTTCCCGTCCTTCATCCAGACGGTCACGCTGGGCAATATCATGTTCAAGCTGCTGCAGAGTCACCTCTTCCGTATCCCTGAGCTCCTTGTAACGGCGAAGCGCGCGCTCCTCCACACTGGCCGTCATGAAAATCTTCACTTCGGCATCCGGCAGCACGGTCGTACCGATATCGCGGCCGTCCATCACAACCCCCTTACGCAATGCCATCTGGCGCTGCAGGTGACTGAGCCTGGATCTTACACCCTCGATCTTGGAATACTGCGACACTAGGCCGCTGACCTGAAGACTGCGGATATATGGGGTCACGTCTTCCCCATTGATCGACACCTTCTGCCTGTCCTTCTCCGGAATCAGTTCCATCTCCATGCCGTTAACGGCTCGGTTGACTTCGCTCTCATCTTCCGGCACAATGCCTTCACGGATCATATACCAGGTTATCGCCCGGTACATTGCCCCTGTGTCAACATAAATGTAAGAAAGATTCTGGGCAACCAATCGGGCAACAGTACTCTTGCCTGCCCCGGCAGGTCCGTCGATAGCGACGTTAATTCTGTCGTTAATATGTGTACCCTGCCTATCCAACGGGGCATTCCTCCTCAAACACGCTTTCATAAGAAAAGCATCTGGCGATGACATTTCAAATCAGCATTGACTTCATACCGGCAAGGTGCTCCCGCCGATATTATCAAGAAAAAAGCAGGCATTGCCTGCGACTTATGAAATTATACCACAGTTTGTACGTCAGTGCAAAACCGCACAGGTCGTATCACACCAGAAAAAAGCCCTATCTGTTGCGGAAATCGAACTGACGCTCAAAGCAGTAGCGGATTATTTTCTGGCGTTCGGTATCGGAAATCGCAGCAAACTTCAGCATCGCCAGACTACGCCCGTTCTCCAGCGTTTTGATCCGCACCACCTCGCCCTCAAAATTCACATGTTCTGATGTACCGTTGCGGTAAGGAACTAATAACCAGCAAGAAAGTTTGTCCTCTACATCGAGCTTTACCTTGGCATCGGTCAGAAAGGAAGTTCCTCCTCCGCCGACATCCTCCGTCCGTACGAGAAAACGGTTGCCATTGCTGCTCTTCACAGCTAGCTCCAATTCTGCGCTTACCCGTAAAAAGCTCCGCCGCTGGATCTTGAAAATGGATTCTGGTGCAGGCTTGCGCACCCGAACCATCCGGATTACATCCTCCTTGAAACCTACAACGTGGGTGTAAAAGTAATTTTTAATGCCGCCCTCAGTCATAAAGTAGACCGAAAGCTCGTCCCCAACCGTCAATTTCTTCAGCCTCCCGCTGCCCTCTTGCATCGGGATTTCAATCAAAAAAGCTTCATCTTCCGTCTCTGCGATTCTCGATCTATATTCAACTTCTGCTTCGACAGCATCACTGGAAGCGACTTGAATGTATAGATTGTCGTTGATTTTGGGATACAAAGGTGTCACCGCCACATGAATTAGTAAGATATTCTAATTCTGATTATAGCATGGCCTTTTGCAGCCCGGGTGAGAAATATATTCGTGATGGCAAGAAAAAAGGGCGGCAGCCCTTTAAGGGTGCGCCCTGCTTGATTGGCTCTCTTTTCCGGAAGGTCATCCGTTATTTTTTCTGAGCCCCAGAGGAGGTTCTGATCTGTTCAACCGATTCTTCGGTACCATCCTCTGCATTCAGATAGATACGGTATTTGGAGCCATTAATCGCTCCGCCGAACTCATAAGTCAGCACTTCTGTGGAATCATCGTTCTTAATCCAGGCTAAGCGGTTATAGCTTTCCTTAAAATCTTTATTCAGCAATTTCCTTGCTTCTGCCAAAGAAAGCTTCGGCTTCGGAATCTCCCGTTTTTCTTTATGTTGATTCACATAGTCACTGGCTTCAAACCCGGTTGCTTCCCCTGTGTCGAGTCCGACACGGACGGTTATTTTCTCCGGATAAATCAGGACGTCACCCTGCTTCGTAACATATGTCAGGTTCCCCATGTTATCGTACTGATCGGCACTTACAGCTGTCATATGAGGAAAGCCCTTCTTATTCAGGAACTGTTCTGCTTTGATCACCGCTTCTTTCATGGAGACCTTAGCAGGCCCTACCTCGCGGTTATTGTGGTAAGAGATCAGCAGACCGCCATTTTTGGTGAAATCCATACTGATGAGCTGTTTTTGATTTGAGCCGGTAACCGTGGCAGTATAAGACTCCCACTCCGTACCCTTCCCATTCTCTCGAACATCCACTTTGGCATTAGACCCGGCATCGGCGAATTTGATCGCCATACTTCGAATCTGTTCAGGGGTTACGGGAGCACCACCCAGTTTCTTGACAGAGCGTTTCTCATAAATACTTGCGACGGAAGGACCCCAATCCAGCTCCGGGTATTCGCCAACCCGCTTGTCCACGGTCTTGAACCCGTCGATAATCGTGTTGTCCTCCGATTTGTTCTCTGTCGCCAGGGCTGTCTCCACATCCATCCAGCGCAAGCGGTTGCTGATAACCTTATTCTGTACGTCCTGCAAGTTCTTCGAGATTTCACCCGAGTTGGTGTAGAGTGTCTTCAAGTTTTGAAGTTCACCATCAGTAAGAGGTTTTTTGGTAAAATCCCGCACGGCGGCTTTATAAGAGAAGTTAGAGATTTTGGAGAGGAACTCCTCCGTCTTGCTGAAAGGCAGTAAGGTCAGCGGCAGTTGGTTGATTTCATTCTGCGCCTCGCTGGTCAGACGCCATACGTTAACAAGACCTTTACGGTGCGTCCCGCTGGATGCAGAGTTGACCGCAAGCGTATTTCCCAGCTCACCGTGCAAGCGTTCCACATGATAAGAAAGGTCGTGAAAGGCCCGCTGATACTGGTTCTCTGCCTTAAGCAAAATTGAGTTCTTCTCCTGATTCTCCTGGTATCCCCACACAAGCGCTCCAAGCAACAGCAGCGCGGTCAAGGGGAACATTACAGCACTTAATCTTTTGTACATATGGCTGCAAGACTCCTTTCGATAGCTAATTGCCGTTAGTTTGACAATAACCGAGAAGTCTTATGCATAAAAAGAACCAGCTTTACCGTTCACACAAAAAAATCCCCGCATAATGTGGGGACCCGGCGCAGCAAAGATAGTTCTATCATAACAGTCTCCTGCCGTTTAAATTCTCTCTTCAATATGAAAGCCACTGCTGTTGCTGCACAGGCATTGCCTGAAGCCGGTTTGAATGACACCCTGCTCTTTGACCCCTCTTAAAATATAGGTCTCCCCGCAGTTTTTGCAAATGATTCGAACCTTTACCCGCAAAAAAAGACACCTCGCTACTCTGTGGAATTCCTTGCTGAGGAATTGCTTTTAGAGTAAGTGTGCCCAAATTTGCTACATGTTAATCTCTTCTTCTCGCTTCAGAACCCGGAATGGGGATCGATTGTTAGCCCGGGCAACCTTGCCCATTCCCCCATACCACAGGAAGGCCATTAGAGGAACGATAAACCAAATCCAGTAGTTTGCTGTTGTGTTCAAAATAAAATCGTAGATCCCATGCCAGATCCATGGGAGAACCAGTGAAATGGCCAGAATCCACCGCGTTCTGGCCCCTTTTGAGAACTTGGCCCTGCCCATGTGATATCCCATAATTACACCGAACATGGCGTGTCCGGAGACAGGAAGCAGGGCGCGCAGAAACATGGAGCCGATGGAGGCATGGCTGTACCAGGCGTACATTACATTTTCTATTGTTGCAAAGCCGAGCGAGATCGCTACGGCATATAGTATTCCATCATATGGCTCGTCAAATTCGGTATGGTTGTAAATCATATGGTACAGCACAAACCACTTCAGGCATTCTTCCACGCCGGCCGATATGAGGAAAGATTCCACATACGGACCGTCGCCCCAGCCCAGCATAAGTCCTCTTTGAATAATCATTACCGGAAAAACGATCAGAAAACCAAGAAGAAACACTTTGATAACCATGTGCAATGGTTCCTGATCATACTTGTCTTTCAGATAGAAAAAAGTTAGCAGAGCTAGTCCTGGCGCCACTGCCGACGAAATAATCGATAAGATAAGCACCGAACAACCTCCCTGCATGTTAAGAACCGGGCACATGCCCAGCTCTGTTAATCCAATTTTCAACTAAAAAGCTACCTGTTCCATAAAGCAAAACAGGGCTGACAAGCAAGCTTCAGCCCTGTCTCTCTCTGATTATTCCTGCCGTTTAAAGTGCGTGCAGAGCACTTCCACTGCATTCTCCGCCATAACAGTCTTACCGTATTCAGCCAGTACAGCGTCTGTAATCGATGACGAATCACCAAATTCAGACAGCACGGCCACTAGACCAGATAAAACAGATTCTTCGTATTCCTTCGGATCGAAGTAGAGATACCATTTATCATTATAAGAATACAGTTTTCCCCCGGAAGTAATGTTGCCGATGAGTACATGGGCCGCTTCAATCAGAACCTCAAAATCGCGGAATGCATATACAATGGAGTCGCTTTGTTCAAGAGTAACTTCCATTTCGTAAATCTCTTCGGGCAATTCATCCTCCCCGGACGCACCGTACTGATGGTGATCATATTTTCCCCGGGTCACAATAACGACCATGCCTTGTGCGGGCAAAGCGAACACTTCCACGGCCAGCGGACCTGTAGCGTCAAAGCCAAGTTCGCTGTACGCCTGATCCATCATCTCCGTAAACAGGTCGTGCACCTTGGGAACTTCCTGCCACATATCTTCCTTCTGGATGCCCCGCTCGCTCAGGTCGTCAAAAGTGAGGAAAATCCGTATCTTATCTTGACCTAATCTCTCTATTCTCATGACAGGATCCTCCTTTGCAAGCTCAATTTATTATAATGTATGATGAGTCCCGAGTAATGAGCCAAAAATGGTTACTATGTATGTATGTTATCATTTTGGCGCCATAAATGCACGTAAATAAATATAAAATCCGCACCCCATTTCCAAGCTATATTCCATGACGAATAAAAAAGAATCATTTTGCGGATATGTGCATCCTCAAAATGATTCTGCAAGAGCCTTTTGCGGTTACAAACCCGGTATGGCAGAGTGCGTATCTTTCAGAATCTTTTCGACTTCATGCTTCACATCAGGGTTGCTGCTGATAAATTCCTTCAGCATTTTCAGATTGGATTCCTTCGACTGGACCGGGGATTCGGACTTTTTATGCTCACCCTTGCCCGATTTGCTATCCGGCTCATGGCCTTGGTCTTGGTCTCCAGATGCCGAGGTATTTCCAAATCCAGTCATAGCCATGCCGAATAATTTTTCTTTGGCCCGATCACCGGCGCCGTGCCCGTTCGCCCCTGATTGTCCTAGCGAAGACATGAGCACGCTGCGTTTTTTCGAGATGATCATACTGGCCGCGGCACCCAGCAAAACTCCGCATAAAAATGACGAAGTATTCATATCCTCAACCTCCTTGTATGGTAAAATCATGTCTAGTGTTCGCGGAAAGAATCCGGCTCATACAGTCTAATAACAGGAAAGCGAGTTGAAAAAAGTGGGTAAAGCAACAATAGCGCTGCTGCTCTCCGCCTTTCTGCTGGCATCATGCAGCAATAATGGGGGCTCTTCTGAAGCAGTGAACAACACAGGGAATTCACCTACAGCAGCTCCGTCGCAGGAAGCATCCACAGTACCGGCGGGAACAAATAATTCTGCAACTAACACCGGGAACTCTGAAGGGAATCTGGCAAGTCCTTCCCCACAGATAAATCATGACGCGGAGAGCAGTACTGGCGGCAATGAACAGGCGGCTGAAGTTCCGCTTCTGTACCATATGAACAAAAATTATGATATCGTCCCGAATGAGGAAGGCACGCCCAAGAAAGTAGTCCTCCTCACCTTCGATGACGGACCCAAGGAAGCTAAAATGATCAATTCGATTATAGATACCTTGGACAAGCACCATGCCAAGGCCATTTTCTTCATGAACGGATACCGGATTAAGGAGCACCCCGAGCTATTGAAGCTTATTCACGAACGTGGCGGCATTCTCGGCAATCACAGCTGGGATCATATCGAATTAAAGAATAAGCCTTATGACACCGTGAAGAAGCAGATTGAAGATGTTCAAACAGCTGTTAAAGACATTACAGGTGAGACACCGCATTTCTTCCGGCCTCCCTATGGGGCGGGTGGCGATGTTGGCAAGAAGGTTGCTGCGGAGAATGGCATGCTCTACATGACCTGGTCCGTAGGCTCTCTGGACTGGGAAATGAAGGAGAAAGACAGCAACAAGACCGAGAAACTGATAGGAAACGTAACGGACCAGCTTCACTCCGGAAGCAACATTCTGATGCATGAGCTGCCATGGACAACTGAAGCGCTGGATAAGCTCCTAACGACTCTAGAGGAGAAAGGCTATAGCTTCGTGGATCCCCGCAGCATTGAACTGAAGATGCGCTGAGAATGGAAGACGATTTGACCGCTTACTGATATTGTGAAAATTAAGGGGTTGTCTCAAAAGTAAATAAGCCCCCTTCAAGTAGGCAGGACAGAGGTAGAAAGTTCAAAAATAGACAGTTCAAAATCAACGCCCCATTGAGCAGCGTTGATTCTAAACGAAGAAGCTCCCCTCTTGGTAGACAGAGATAATGATAAACTCTGCTGCGAATAGGGGAGCTTTTTCATGTTGGCTCAAATAATGGATACGGTAGATCAGGCTCCTGCTCGAACGCAGAATCTGAAGGTCAGGAATTGTTAATGAAGGTCAGTAACTATAAGCATATCGGGACCTTAAACCACCGTCGTTGCGCATGTCGTTCAGAATGGTGGACTGGTCAGAGACCGATGTAAGTCCTTACACACCCTACCTTAGGAGCTAGGCGCTGAGTTGGGCACTGGGATTTGGGTTTGGGGTTTGGGGTTTGGGGTTTGGGGTTTGGGGTTTTACTCTGAGTTTTGCTCTGAGTTGGGCTTTGGGCTCTAGGCATTGTTCTGATAGTTGCTTTGAGATTGGCACTGAGCTTGTTCTAAGCTTGGGCTTCGCTTAACAGGAAAAAGTACCGTTATTTCTCCCCTTTTCTAAGGTTCTATTCGAATTAACGGGAAATTATCCAGTTAATCCCCTCTGTTATAAGAAATTAGAGCAGAACCTTAGAGATTAACGGGAGTTTTTTCCGTTATTTTTGGAATCACTCCCTTTTTCGAATCAATAACGGGAGTATTTCCAGTTGTTCAAGCACCTCATGACATCCACTTTTACTGTACAAGACCGGCACCCCTCAAGGCCAAATGGGTTTGGGTTTGGGTTTGGGTTTGGGTTTGGGTTTGGGTTTGGGTTTGGGTTTGCGCTTTGACTTGCGCTTGCCCATCCTTGCTCCAGAATGTGGTCGTCGGCCACAAATAGAACATGGCGGGTTCAGGAATCTTCCTGAGCACCGCCATGTTTTTTCGCTTTATTTTTAAGTAGATGGACTTCTCATCAAGGAATTCACTTGTTTTGGGACAGTCCCTTTTTCATATGTTACACAGGTTCCTTACAACGTAACGTGAGTACATGCATTTCGGCAGGACTGCCCCAACGAATTGGCAAATGCGCCGTACCGAAGCCACGGCTGATCAGCACCTGTGCAGTTGCTCCTGAACCATCGTTGCGGGGCCACGGATACATCCCAGCCTTGTAGTGATCGTAAAAGCTTTCCACACGCTTGCTGCCGATAAGTGGCAGAATCACCTGACCGCCATGGGTATGCCCCGACAGCACCAATTCACCTGGAACTGTACGCCTTTGTGACAGCCACATCGGATCATGCACCAGAAAGATTCTGCAGACGTCAGGATCTGAACCGGACAATGCCGGCAGTGGGGCATACGCTGTCTTCCCGCCTCGCTTGGGGAAATCCACTCCAGTCAGCCAGAATGCTCCTCCCTTACGTTCAATAAGAACATTCTCATCGAGCAGGAGCCTTACACCGCTGTTTCGGATAATCTCATCTACAAGTTCTATGTCCGCCTTATAGTCATGATTGCCATGAACTGCATAAGTAGGTGCGATGGATACCAACAGTTCCATATTTTCAGCCAGACGATCTAGCGGACTATTCTTTTCGGTCAGGTCGCCGCCCGCAAAAACAGCATCCACTTTGCCTTTTAGTGCCTTCAGCATATCCGAAGGGAGCCTCCGCCTGTGAATATCGGTTATGAACAGAATCCGATAGCCGTCAAAAGATGCGGGCAGCGTCTCCAAAAATATTTCCTCGGCAATAATTCGATTCTTAAATGCATTCCTCACCATCAGCAGCACAAATGTGCCCCCTGCTAAGAGCAAAAGGGATCCAATAATAATGAAGATGGGCAAAATTACCATAGATCACCCAATGGCGGAGCACCCTTAATTCCCCATGTCAAAAGAAACGCTAGCAGCAAAACGAATAGAAAAATCAAGGAATTGACGAACATTTTACTGAGGCGGACACGATCAGAGGAATAAGTTTCGGTGCGGGACGGGGTTGACTCTTCACCAGCGTTCCCTTTATCGGGAGGCGTAGCCGCGCCAGACTGGCGACGACCCTTACGAGAAAGCGTAGCTGGTGGCTTTAGCGTGCTAGGACGAACCGGCTCATCTACAGCAGGATGGCTATTTGTCCCAGTCGACGGTTTGGCTTTGACAGAAGTCTGCTTCCGACTTTTCTTCTGCCGGGATTGAACCCGGCTTAATTGCTCGCTCATGACTCCCTCCTGTAGCGGATGACCAAACCGGAGAAGAGGTCGATCACGAAATGACATAAAATAGGCGCCCAGAGACTTCCTGTATGGATATAAATATAACCTAGTCCATAGCTGCTCAAGAACACCCAGCCCGTAGGTATCCAGTGTCGCAGATAACGTACATGAATCAGAGCGAACAGAATACTAGTCCAATATGGACCAAATGCATGTTGAATCGCTCCCCGGAACAGCACTTCCTCGCATACTGCCACCATGGCCGCGATCAGCACGATATGCCAGATGGGCCGGGCGCGGAATAGCATATCATTGATGCCCCCGTCATCCATCGTTTCCTCGGGCACAATATATGTCATTAAAAAGTCAACAATTAGCATTAACCCAGCCAAACCAAGGCCCCAGTACAGAAATTGTGTGCTTTCGGGCAGATTTATGACTTGAAGCGGATTTCTTTTCTGTAATAAAATCCAGATCAAACCGATAAATAACGTAAGCCCTTGTGTAATGTAGAGATTAAGCAAAAGAAGACGGTCTGTAAGCTGCTGCGGTTCTACCCTTTTTACTTTGATATCACCAATCTTAAATTTTTTTCTCATCTTAACCTGCCTGTTCTATAATGATTTTTCCGGGCAGCTCCCAAAGTAGAGTCCGTCCTTAGCGATTACTGCAAAATACATAACGATTATTTTCCCAGAAAAAGGAGCACTTAATTATGAAAAATCTAACCTCCCGAACCCAAATGCTGTACACTCTTGGATTTCTTTTCTTTCTGATTTCCGCATTCGCCGCTTTTTTTACGGGAGTGAAGGTTGGCGCAGATAAAACTGAAGCAAAATACGAACACCTCCAGGAGGCCAAGAGCCCAGAGGAAACTTCTGGATCATACCAGCAGCAGGATCTTGTTACCTTCTATCATAACGTATTTTTGCCTTATCGGGAATTCAAGCGAAGCTGGAATAGCGAAGTCGACAAGCTCGCTCGAAGTACGGATGCCCGTGAAAACGCCGCCACACTCAAGAACCTGGGTATCCTCGCCGACAAACAGTACAAAAAGGTTACCCAGGACTCTATTTTCACCAACTCACCGCTGCTTCAGCAGTCCCAACTGAATATCCTGAAAAGTCTGACTCTCTTCTCACAGGCCTCCGGCAAGGTATCCGCCAGTGCAGGGGGAACGGAAACTGCCAAGCTGCTAAAAAGTGATCCTTTTACAGTCAGCGCAGTTAAATTTGGCCTGCAGTCACAAAAACAATTCTACGATTCCATGCTGAAGTGGGGAGCCAGAGCCAACAATAAGATACCCGCTACTACCAAGGAGATCAAAACGCTGAGCTTTGTCCAATGGAAGAAGATGCCATTACTACTCAAGAATGCGACAATCGCAGATATGCTGCTGAACCGGGGGATATTTGCGGGGTATGATCCCCAGGACATCACAGCAAAAGTGGACGATATGATTTACTCCGGCACCGCAAGCTCACTCAAGCTCGCAGACGTTCAGTCGTCTCTGACGCTGCTGATTTCCACAGGTGCTGTTCAGGAACAGGATTTCATCAAATGGCGGGAACAATATTATCCTAAGGAAACGATTCCCCAGCTCCCGTTCTTTTATGAATAAGACCAGTTACTGCATCATAACGAAAAATGAGGCTCACTTCAAGCAGACGTAAGACTCATCCTGCAAAAGCCTATTGACACATTTGGCATAGCCATGTTACATTATGAAAAATTAATCAAGCAAAAGCGATGATGGAACAAAGACGATGCTAGTCTACAGAGAGCCGGTGGTTGGTGCAAACCGGTGACGAACAGAACTCTTTAGCGCTCCTGAGATATTGTATCGAACTTTAAGTAGATGCAATCGGATCACTCCGTTACCAGTGTGGCCTATGCAGGCCATTGAGGCTGCTTCTGACAAGAGGCAGTGAATTAGGGTGGTACCACGACAACTCTCGTCCCTTACTACGGCAGTAGTATGGGGTTGAGAGTTTTTTTGTATCTCCAGCATCCCAATATCCTTCTCTCACATGGGCTATTGTCTTATTTTCGCGGGATAGTTGTATCCAATTTCTTTGATGCGACACCGCGTTGCTTCGTTATTTTTGTAGCGTTCTTCTTCATGACTGTAATAAAACAAGATACTACGGGTACTGTGGACCGCCCTTTCGGGGGCATCCTCAACATAAAAAGCTTTCTAATCATAAGGAGGAAGAGAAACCATGTTTAAAGTATTAGTATCGGATCCGATCAGTGATTTGGGGATTCAGCAGTTGATGGATGCAAATGATGTAACGGTTGACAAGAAAACAGGACTTAGCGAAGACGAACTCATTGCGATTATTGGGGATTACGACGGCCTGCTCGTGCGCAGCCAAACAACGGTTACTGAAAAAATTATTGAAGCCGGAAGTAAGCTAAAGGTCATTGGCCGCGCTGGCGTGGGCGTTGACAACATTAAGCTGGATGCTGCTACCCAGCGCGGGGTAGTTGTTATTAACGCTCCGGATGGTAACACAATTACTACTTGTGAGCATGCTTTTGCCATGATGATGGCTCTTGCCCGTCACATTCCACAAGCGTATGCCAAGACTATTGGCGGCACTTGGGATAGAAAGTCTTTCCTCGGCGTTGAGCTGCGTGGTAAGACACTCGGCGTACTCGGTATGGGCCGGATCGGTAGCGAAGTAGCCAAACGTGCCAAAGCCTTCGGTATGAGCATTCTGGCATATGACCCGTTCCTGACAGCTGATCGTGCTGAGAAGCTCGAAGTTAAGCTGGCTTCTGTAGATGATATCGTTCGAAATGCAGATTTCATGACGGTTCATACTCCACTGACACCAGAAACACGTCATATGATTGCCCGTCCGCAGTTCGAAGTAATGAAAAAAGGCATGCGCATTGTTAACTGTGCCCGCGGCGGCGTTATTGACGAGCTTGCACTGGTAGAAGCAATTGACAGCGGGATTGTTGCTGGAGCCGCCTTTGACGTATTTGAGAAGGAACCGCCTGAAGCTGACCACCCGTTCCTCTCCCATCCGAAAATTATTGTAACGCCGCATCTGGGTGCTTCGACCGTTGAAGCCCAAGAGAACGTTGCAATCGACGTTTCTGAGCAGGTACTCAATATCCTGCGTAACGAACCGTTCATTAATGCTGTTAACATTCCGCCGGTAGCACCAAGCGTAATGAACAAGCTGCAGCCTTACTTTAACCTTGGTGAGAAACTTGGTAGCTTTGCGACCCAAATCACCGATGCAGCGATCCGTGAAATTCACGTCGAATATGCCGGAGACCTCTCGGATGTGGATACACAGCCACTGACCCGCTACATCGTGAAAGGTGTGCTTTCCCGTCACTTTGCTGGGGATGTTAATATTGTCAACTCCATGCATCTGGCCAAAACTCGCGATGTGAATGTTGTTGTGACCAAAGCTTCCAAAACAAAAGGCTTCACCAACCTCATCACCGTGACTTTGAAAGCTGAGCATGATGAAGAGCGTCTCGTAGCCGGCACCCTGCTTCAAGGCTATGGTGAGCGGATCGTACGAGTGAATAAATTCCCGGTTGATATTGCGCCGGAAGGTCATCAACTCGTCATCTCGCACAATGACAAACCGGGTATTATCGGTCTGGTAGGAACGCTGCTGGGTGAGAACAATGTCAATATCGCCTCCATGCAGGTTGGACGCAAAATCGTTGGCGGTGCAGCAATCATGCTGCTCACTGTTGACAAGGCCGTTCCACAAGACGTGCTCGTGAAGCTGGCTGGACTTCCAGAGATCAATACTGCTGAGGAAATCGTTCTGCTGTAGGCTTCATGCTACTGCCTTAAATGATATCCATAGATACAACAATAAGCCATCTCCGCTCTTTAGCGGGGGTGGCTTATTGTATTTTACTCAGGAACACAGAATCTCATTTTGCTTAAATTCCATTTTATACATGACATCAACTGACATATTAATATGATAAACTTGAACTATAACGCTCAAGGAGGACAACGGATATGAGAGCTGACCGGCTCGTTTCTATATTACTGCTGCTGCAGAATCGCGGCAAAATGACCTCCCGTGACCTGGCGCAAACACTTGAAGTCTCTGAGCGGACCATATTCCGGGACATGGAGGCGCTCAGCACAGCTGGCATTCCCGTACTGGCAGAGCGGGGACGAGAAGGCGGCTGGATGCTTACCGAGGGCTATCGCACCTCCCTGACAGGCATGAAGCCTAAAGAGATTGCCTCTCTCCTGCTATCTGCTGACTCTACGATTCTTAGCGACCTTGGCATCGAAGGGGATTTCTCTTCTGCCGCCCGCAAGTTGGAGGCCGTAGTAGCACCGCATTCCAGCAGTTCCACGCTTGATTCGGTTCAACGGATTCATGTCGACGGGGCAAGCTGGCATCCCTCAGATGAGTCATATCCTTTTTTGGCGCTACTGCAGGCGGCCCTTTGGCATGATCGTGTTGTCAAAATAACATACCTGCGCAATAACGAAGCTAGCGAACGACTAATTCATCCCCTCGGGCTCGTAACCAAACGCGGAGTTTGGTATGTCGTTGCAGAAAGCAGAGGTGAGCTACGGACCTACCGGGTGTCCAGACTGCAACATGCAGAGCTCACGAATGACTTTTTCAAGCGTCCGGAAGACTTCGATCTTGGCCAGTATTGGCGGCAATCCACCCAGGCTTTCAAATCTGCCTTGCCAAGTTATCCAGCTACCGTGTTGATAAGGGAAGAAACAATGAAGGACTTCGCGCGGGAGCGATATCTTACTGTAAAAAACACTACCCCGTCCTCCCTCGCCGGATGGTTGGAGGTTGAGGCCGATTTCAACGCCCTGGAGTGGGCCTGCCGGGTACTTTTGTCTTATGGGTCCAGTGTCCTGGTCCTTTCACCGCAAGTACTGCAGGAGCAAGTACGACAAGCACTGATAGATACCACCGCATTATATGAGTCTATCGGACAGAATTTAGTCAAAATTTGTCCCGAATAGCATTTATGTCAGTTCTTACAATAGACCTATCCCCCTTTAATCGCCTATAATATTACAATACACAACATTAAAGGGGGACATATTTCCTATGGACTGGATGTACAAGCTGCCTTTGAAGCAAAGAATTGTCGCCGGATGCTACCTCGTTGCCGCTTTATTCTCCATCCCTGTTTTGGTTACTTTTATTATTCTCGGCAAAATTGTTATCGGCATCATTCTGGTCGTCCTGCTTGCAACCCTGACTTACCCTCTTTCCCGCTTTGTTGAGAGAACGCTTACATCGTCGTTCGATGACATCTCCAACGTAACGCATACGATCTCTAAGGGAGACTTTACGCATAGAGCCGACGAGAATGGCTCCATGGGTGATATCAGCCGCTCCTTTAATACGATGATCGACAAATTGAAGACCATTTTGACCGACGCCTCACAGATCACCCGTCAGGTTATGGATGCAAGCCGCGGCATCGAAGACAAGAATCAGAATCTGAAGATCGTCATGTCCCAGGTGGCGACCTCTTCTAATGAGCTGGCTCAAGGTGCCAACGAAATTTCGAGTGATATTGCCGGTATGATTGATTCTATTAAAGATATTGAGACTAAGGTCTCCAATTACGCACATTCAACCAAAGAAATGAACAAGAAATCTATACATACGCTAGAATTGGTGGAGCAAGGTCGCCAATCGGTGGATACCCAGGCAGAAGGCATGCGTAAGAATATCGAAGCTACACAAAAAGTGGCCGATACCATTGATGCCCTTTCCCATAATGCTCGCGGTATCACCATGATTACGAAAACCATCACCGAAATTGCTGAACAGACCAACCTGTTATCTCTGAACGCTTCCATCGAAGCTGCCCGTGCCGGAGAACATGGCCGTGGATTTGCTGTGGTAGCTCAGGAAGTACGCAAACTGGCAGAGGAATCAACCGCCTCGACCAAAGAGGTCTTCGGCCTCGTACGTAGCATTGAAAGTGACATTAAGGAAGCCATTGCGAACATCACCATCAATGAAGAAGTCGTTCAGGTACAGAATGAAATGATCATTCAAACTGCACAGATTTTCGGGCAAATTGTCCAAAGTGTACAGTACATTACCGAGCAAATCGCCGCCTTCTCTTCGGAAAGCGACCTGATGCTGGACAGTGCTCTGAAGATCTCCTCTGCGATTGAGAATATTTCAGCAATTACCGAGCAGACAGCAGCCAGCACCGAGGAAGTCTCTGCATCGATGAGTGAGCAGATCAATGCCCTCCAATCCGTTGCGGATGAGTCTGAAAAAATGACGTCAGCCGTCTTTCAGCTACAAAAAACGATTCATATTTTTAAATTTTAGAACTTGTCATAAAATTTTTATTTTTGTTCCTTTTAACACAAAACAGCCGTATAAGTTCAAACTTTTACGGCTGTTTTGTAACTTATGAAACGTTTGCATTATATCACTTTCAGACCTTTCTAGAAGTTCGTACCCACAAATAAAATTTATCCTCTCCCCTTTCAAACACCCTACTTTTAACCCACTTCCCTCCTGTGCAGTCCAAAAGAAATTGAGCACTTGGATTCATTGCCTTTCATGAAATACATCATCGTAAATTTAACTCCAACTAATTTCTTCAATTAATATCTAATCTTGTCCATTCAGCTGTTTTCATCTAATTTGCATTTTTACACCAATCCCTTTAATACAATCTTGCTTTTTCTCTGAATGATATGCATATTTCAGGCCTATTTTGTAACCGCATTCCATTTTGCAATGCACCCTTGGATACATTTTAAATTAAAACTAAATTCCTACTTTATTTCATATTTTTCGTCAAATTCCGAGTTCGTTTGTGTAAAATATATTGACAAAGACGAGCTAGGAATATAATGTAAAGGAAAATTATTCTTATAATTAGTTATAACATTTATATGGGCAAAATTCCTGAAAAGGAATGACGCAAAGCCATGGATCTACAGCCTCATTTTTTTGGGGGCCATGACTGCCAGGTTGCAGAGAAAACCAGGAGGATCGACTTAATTTCGCGGTCTGATTGGCGGTTTTTTGCTTCCAACCTGTGCTCCATTAATCGAGCACAGGTTTTGTTGTTTCTTTGTACCTGTTTGTATCGTTCTAAACATTTGGCATTACCAGAACGATAATATATTTATCTTTTACTTAACCCAATTCATTTACTTGAGAGGTGTTTTTTTTGAAGACAGTCGCAGATTATATGGCGGAGGCACTACGTAACCTCGGAGTAACCCATTCATTTGGTATCATTGGTAAATCCATTTGCCCCTTAGTTCTAAAGATGGTGGATTACGGTATTGAGTTTATTCCCGGAAGACATGAATCCAGTTCCGGCTTTGAAGCCGCAGGCTATGCCCTTAAGACTGGCGGACTAGGCGTTGCTTTCGGGACATCCGGTCCCGGAGGAACGAATCTGCTTACTGCAGCGGCCCATGCCAAGGCGAATAACATTCCGGTGTTATTTATTACAGGGCATCAATCTATAAAAGAACTAGGTATTCCGCAATGTCAGGATTCTTCCTCATATCTGGCTGATCTTGCCGATATGTTTAAACCCGCTACCCTGTTCAGTAAGCTTGTAGAACGTGGCGATAACTTAAGCACCATTTTCAATCATGCTATCTCAATTGCTCTGAGCGGTAACCGTGGTCCCGTTCATCTTTGCTTGCCATTCGACGTTCAGACTGAACTTCTGGAAGAATTCCCGGTAGTTTATCCAGAGCGTGAAACGCTCGTTAGCATCTCCAATTATGACCGTGTAATCAACGCTATTAACAATGCTGAGAACCCACTGATTATTGCCGGTAAAGGTGTTAACCGTTCCGGGGCTCACAAAGAGCTGATCGAACTGGCTGAAACATTCAACATCCCTGTCGTGACTTCTCCTGGCGGCAAAGGTGCTATTCCTTGGGATCACCCGCTGTATCACGGTCCTGTCGGTGTCGGCGGATGTACACATGGCGATGACATGCTGAATCGTAGTGATTTGTATATCGTGCTGGGCTCCCGTCTGAGCGATATGACCATCTGTAATCTAAAACGCGAGAATCATCCAGAGACATTAATTCAGTTCGATAGTGACCCAACGTTTGTAGGCAAGATTCTGACCTCCAAAACTATACCGGTCACCGGGGATCTGCGTGATAATCTTGTGTATTATCTTGAACACCTGGATAGAGATTCTGTGACCAAACATAATACTCCAAGCTTTAACTATCGGGAAGAACTGCCTGAGCTTCCAGGCCTGTCCCTGGCTTCAGTTATGAGCGTGATGAGTGACTTTATTCCATACAACAACACTCTATTCGTGGATGATGGAAGCCATGGCTTTAATGCCGTTAAATGGTATAACGTTAAAAAACCGGGCAGTTTTGTATTCGATGCCTATTTTGCCTGCATGGGTAATGCAATTGGCATGGCTATCGGCGCCAAGGTTGCATCACCGGATGAAACGATCTTCTGTGTGACTGGCGATGGATGCTTTATGATGCTGGGTGCAGAGATTAATACAGCAGTATGTAAGGATATCCCGGTTATTTTTATCGTTGTAAACAACATGCAGCTGGATATGGCGCTTAAGGGCATGGAGAAGACCACAGGCCGTATCGACGGAACCCTATTCGAAGTCCCAATGGACGCTGTGAAGTTCGGCGAATCGCTTGGAGCAACCGGATATCGCTGTGAAACTTTGGATCAATTCTCCGCTGCGATCGCAGATGCGGTAGCTTTGAACAAGGTCGCGGTAATCGAACTGTTGACAGACCGTGACGAAGTACCACCTACTGCACACCGTGTAGTGAATCTTTAATCAGGGGGCCAATTTATGAGCGACAATTTGAACAAAAATATCAATAGTGGTCTCAACCACTTTGCTAACTTATCTGGGGAGTATGGTGCCAAAGCTTTGGCACCTATTAAAGACCATTTTCCAGATCTGGCTGAATACATTATGGGCGCCGCCTACGGTGACATTTTCCAGCGCAACACGATCGGTGATGACTGGAAAGAAGTTGCCGTGATCTCCGCCTTGATTGCGATGGGACAATACGAACAACTAGGCGTTCATTATGTTATGGCGCTAAGTGTAGGTGTCACTGAGGAACAGCTTAAAGGTGTTCTGCTTCATTTGGTGCCTGCTCTAGGAGCTCCGCGAGTAATCAGTGCCTTTAACGTGTTGCTCGAAGTTTTAGAAGAAGTGAAGTAACATCTGTATAATTCAAAAATTTACATTTTTCGACTTTCTCATTGTAATTCTATCAATCATATGCTATTAATATAGTTAAATTATCCCAAAAATAAGTATATTATCGATTGCCGAAAATAGGGAATCAAAGTTTTTGGATAAAACTAATTTATAGGAGCGATGAAGGAATGGGTAAATTTATTTTGAAGACAGATTCGGTTAAAAAGATTATCAATGTCGAATTGGATGGCACGTTCTCTGAAGAGGATGGCATCAAATCCATTCAAGCTTATCAGCAAACCATTAACCCGATCACTCCAGCAGACTATGAGCTACACTTTGATTGCAGAAAGCTTAACGTTACCGCTCCTAATGTCGTACCTCTGCTGGAAGGATGCTTCATCATGATCAAGAAGGACGGCTTTGCCAAAGTACTCCTAACCCTTGAGAACAACCCAATTCTTAAAATGCAATTGGCTCGTCTGGGCCGCAAATCTGGTCTGGATAACCTGGAAATCATCTCTACAGTTACTGCATAAGACATAACTTCATATTACAGCCTGTATCTTACCTGCTCATGCAACGATCCATCAGCTCATCACTAATAAGGGGGCAATTCAATGGCCGGCATACGCATCAGAGACATCGCTATTTATCATCCGAGTAACAAAATCGGTAATGATTTCTACATCAAACATTTTGACGATAGAGGAATAGAGATTCGTGGACTTCTGGCGGCATTGGGTCGTGAAACCCGCTACAGTATTGATAATGAGGACGAGAATGCACTGACTATGGGATTTGAGGCGGCCAGCAATGTGCTGGAGCAAGCGGGACTTGCTGGTGAAGATATCGACCTTATCGCCTTCTCCAGTCAAACGCCGGAATACATAATCCCGACTAATTCGGTGATCATGCACCGTTTGATTAATGCGGCTTCGCATACCATCTGCATCGACAGCAATGCAAACTGCACAGGGATGACGGCAGCCTTTGAACAGGTCAGCCGTCAGATGATGGCGAACCCCCGTATCCGCCGTGCGCTGGTAATTGGCTCCGACCATATCCTTCCACATGCCGACCGCAATAACCCGGTATACTATGCCGGATTCGGCGATGCTGCCGCAGCGGTCATCCTGGAGCGTGATGAGAACGCAGTTGGATTAATCGATTCTATCTACCAGACGGATACTTGTGTGTTGTACAACTCTGTCTTCCCTGCTGAAGGTTTAGCCAAATTGGGAACGAAGGGCGTCGCTCCTGGCGAATTTAATGTAGAATTCACTCCCTTTGATGATTCCATTTGTGTAGAAGCGGCTGTCGAATCGATCAAAACATTACTTGCCGATTCAGACATCGCTCCGGAGTCCATCAAAGCAGCCTGCTTCTCGCAGCTGTCTCTTCCTAATATACTCAGTGTTGCGGAGAAAGTCGGAATTGATAGCAGCGTAGCCGTGTATGTCGGGGATGAATTTGGTTATACTTCGACCAGCAGTCCATTTATTGCTCTTCATAAGGCTGTATCTACCGGACAAATCGAACGCGGCGATAAAGTATTATTCTGGACTGTCGGTGGAGGCATGCAGAATATTGCAGTTGTGATCGAATACTAAGCTTACTTATATAAGTGTACAAAAGAAGCATTCCAACAGCAGTTTAGTGCTGAGGAGTGCTTCTTTTTCTATATTCGGCAGGCCTACGCAAAACCGATTCTAGGAGACTTCTCTCCGAGTCTTAGGATTATACTCATTTGTCTGTTAAAGGTGTTGCTGAAGACGATAAGGGGCTGTACAGCTGTGTTTTGTTCCACGATGAACAAGATTAATCGGTTCCATTCAACAAAAAAGCACCTCCGAAGATCAGAGGTGCTGTCAGGCTTTGTTCAGAATTACTGTTTTTCGACAGGTAAGCGCAGTGTAAAGGTCGTTCCTTCACTCAATTTGCTCGCAGCCGAGATGTGACCATGGTGAGATTCGACTATATTCTTAACAATGGCCAGACCCAGTCCCGTCCCCCCGGATTCCCCGCGGACACGAGCTTTGTCAGCCTTGTAGAACCGTTCGAAGATGTACGGGAGATCATCCGGCGGAATGCCTACACCTTCATCGCGAATCTCGATCTCAACATAACGGCGGCTCTCCTGTACGGATTGACCAGCGACAATCAGAATCTTCTTCCCGGCAGGGGTATGGCGGAAAGCATTATCCAGCAGGTTCGTGAGAACTTGCTCCAGCTTATCCTCGTCGGCCGCCTTCAGCAACAGTTCCTCACTTAGCTTCCTGTACTGCAGATCAATGCCACGTTCCTTGGCCCTCACAGAAAACTTGCGGTAGACCCTCTCCAGCAATTCACTCATATCAACCTGGGCTTTTAGCATATCCGTATGCCCGGCTTCCATGCGTGCCAAATCCAGCAGGTCCTTCACCAGCCGGCCCATACGCAGTGATTCGTCATGAATGACCTGAATCAGTTCACTGCTCTCCTCGGGCGAAGAAGCCATCCCATCAAGCAGCGCTTCGCTGTACCCTTGCATCATAGACAACGGAGTGCGAATCTCATGCGATACATTCGCTACGAAGTCACGCCGCATTTTCTCCAGCTTGACCTCCTCAGTCACATCACGCAGTACCGCTACAGCACCCCGAATATGGTTCTCGGAATACAGCGGAGCCATATGTACAGACCAGACACCCTGCCGGACATGCACATTGGAGCGCTGATCGCCCCCTTCCTGCAGTGTGCTCAGAAAGAGCGGACGAAGCGGTAGCGGAACCTCTCCCTTGCTGATGATCTCCTCACCGGGTTCGGGGTCACTTTCCTGCTCCCACTCCAGGTTACGCCAGGTCTCCAGCAGAGATTGTCCATGCGGATTAGTCAGAATAATGTGACCATCAATGTCAAAGGTGACCACTGCATCACTCATACTGCGCAGAACACTGGACAGATGACCCTTCTCATGATTCAGACTGCGAATATTCTCTTCCAGCTCCGCCGCCATGTGGTTGAAGGAGGTCGCGAGCTGTCCGATTTCGTCACTGGTGACTAGGGTCAGCCGGGTTCCGTATTCGCCTTTGCGAATGTTGTTAGCGGCCTCGATCACCTGCTGCATCGGCTGTGTGATCTTAGTGAACAGAAATAAGGCAAAGAACGTCGTCAGAGAAAACCCAATCATGCATGTGTACAAAAATAAGCGCTTGATCGCCCCGGAATTGGCAAAATTACTGTCGATGTAAGGCAACAGGAATAATCCCAGTGTCATCAGTACGACAGCAACCAGACAGATGATCGTGACCCACAGCTTGCCGACAAGGCTTCTCCAGAAGTTCACCTATTTAGGCACCTCAAGTTTGTAGCCTACGCCCCAGACGGTCGTGATCATGCTTGCAGATTCCGGCGATACTTTATTCAGCTTCTCACGAAGACGCTTCACATGCGTGTCTACAGTACGCAAATCTCCGAAAAATTCATAATTCCAGACGTCCTTGAGCAGTTCTTCACGTGAGAACACCTTGTCCGGCGAAATCGCCAGGTAATGCAGCAGTTCGTATTCCTTAGGGGTCAGGCTGACTTCCTGGCCGCCTGCAGTTACACGGTGTGCATCATGTTCGATAATAAGGTGCGGGAATACAATGTTGTTGCTGGAATTGCTCTCCTTAGATAGAAAAGCTGTGGCCGAGGAGCGGCGCATAATCGCCTTCACCCGATAGATGACCTCACGCGGACTGAACGGCTTGACGACATAATCGTCTGCCCCCATCTCGAAGCCCTGCACCCGGTTGATCTCCTCGCCCTTTGCGGTAAGCATTAACACCGGTGTCGATTTAACGCCGCGAAGTCTAGTCAATACTTCAATCCCGTCAATGCCGGGCAGCATTACATCCAGCAGAATCAGCCCGTAATCATTGGCTGTTGCTTTGCGAAGGGCGATTTCGCCGTCCTCCGCCTCATCGATTTCATAGCCTTCTTTTTCGAGATACATCTTAAGCAGGCGGCGGATACGTTCTTCGTCATCCACGACCAGAATTCTGTTCAAATGATCTGCCATTTCACTACAACCCCTTCATCAAATACAGTAGAACGTTACCCTTACTATCGGCTGTTTTGGCAGATTTACTTACCGCTTAATCCGTTCCTGCATAGGAATGAAGTCCGGCAATGACCAGATTAACGCCAATCAGGGTAAACATTACGACCAAAAAGCCGAGTACGGCGAGCCATGCGGACTTGCGTCCCTGCCATCCGCGAGCAAGCCGTAAATGGAGATAGGCGCTATAAAACAGCCAGGTGACAAGAGCCCAGACCTCTTTGGGGTCCCAACCCCAGAATCTTCCCCAAGCCACTTGAGCCCATATCATTGCAAAAATCAAAGCCCCCAGTGTAAAAATCGGGAAGCCTATCGCTATCGCCCGGTAGGTGATCTCATCAAGATCATCAGCGTCGATACCCTCCATTGTGGGATGCAGGGCTGCTCCCAGCGGTTTGCGGACAATTAGCCGAATCAACCCGTAGAGAATTAGCCCGGAAAGGAGCGACCAGATTACGGTATTAAACTTCCGGCCCGCGTTCACGCCATTCATCCAGGAAGGCGCTTCGAACAACGGTTTTTTCATGCCCAGGAAGGGCTGGAAGCTCTCAATTTCGCTATGGTAAGGTGCCACAATCGGCGGCATTTTATAACTCACTCTCTCTATTGTACTATCTTCCTGCCCAGGGCTGTCAATCGTAACGTTCTCGCGGACAAAAATCGATTCGTATCCGGCTCCCCGGAAAGCAAAAACCGACCCCAGAAAGGCTATGATGACAATAATAGAGAACAAAGTAAATTCAACAAGCCGTTGCTGCTTCCGGTCGTTTTTCTCCTTGCTAGTGAAGTTCACAGTACGCAGAAGATACATGAGTCCCGCGGCAAAACCAACAGCAAAGAACGACTCGCCCAGCGCTGCCAGCGTAACGTGGATGTTCAGGTAGATAGATTTCAGCGAGGGGATCAACGGCTGAACCTCCTGCGGGAACACAGCAGCATAAGCCATAATAATAATCGAGATAGGAACTGCGAACAGTCCCAGCAAAATTTTACGATAAATAGCGAACATCACGGTAAACGCGACCATCACCATCATCGACAGGAAGGTCATGAATTCATACATATTGCTAACCGGGATATGACCTGCCCCTGCCCAGCGGGTAAAGAAATAAGCCATGTGGCACAATAGTCCCAGTGAAGAGGCGATAAAAGCAATTCGGCCCCAGCGGGCAGTGTGTTCCTCCGGTTTGCGGCCAGACCACTTCCGGCCCATAATGGCAATCGTGAATAGCATGAACGAACCGCTGTATAAGAAAAAGGCGGCTATAAAAACATCACTGCTGAAATCGAGTAAGCTCATGCTTGACCTCCCCCGTTGTCCAATGATTTTTCATCCACTACCATGTCTACCTTCTCCAGAATGGATACGATCTCACGTCGAAATCCGAACCAGTTCTTGTTCGTATGTCCTCCTAGGATTAGCTCTCCGTTCTGGACGGTGAGCCAGATGCGTCTGTGCTGCCAGTAGAAGCCCAGTACAAGGCCTAACATCACTATACCCGCACCTATCCATACAAAAGGCATGGCCCGGTCCACACGCACATTCAGGTATGCCGTAGATTCGGAAAAATCGACATCCTGCATGCTGCTGACTTCAAGCTCCAGGAAGCGATCTGCCCCGCCCAGCTTGTCATTGATGCCTTCCTGCTGGAATTGCACCTTGTCAACCTGCTTAGGGAAATAGAAATACTGTTGACCATCTGCCGGCAGGCCCGGTCCCTTAATCAGGAAGAGAAAGGCCGGTGCATTGGGATATGGCGTTTTGGACACTGGCTGCCCACTCTCGTTCAGACCAAAGTCCATATACTTCTCTTTCAGGGTAAGCGTATAAGGTCCTGCCTCGAAGCTGCGCTGCGGATTCTTCATCTCCAGCTTGAATTTGCCGTACGCTTCCCCGGTCACCTTATTCTTAAGTTCCGGCTGTACTGAACGCAGGACAGGAGTGAGATCATAATCAAACTGATACGCTTTCAAACCATTGTAGCTCAAAGGAGAGTTGACCTGAATATCATGTGCGGCCACTTCTTTTAGCTGCGGTGTACGCGTCGGATCCCCACAGTCTGCTATACATTCGTACAGGACCGCCTTGGTTTCGTACAGCTTGGGCAGCACTTTTTTGCCCCGGAATTCTTCCGGCATTTCAGCTTCGGAGTAGAATTCTACGGTGAATTTCTCATTTTTAAGATAAAAGGTCGTATCCGGAATTGGCGTGACCTCCCCTTGCGGAAAGGCAAGGTGCTGATCCATATTTAGACCCGGCAACCCTCTGGCAAGTACGGCAAGTAAAAAAATAATCAGGCCGATATGTATGACGTATGGCCCCCAGCGGCTGAAGCGGTGCTTCTCGGCGAGTAGCGCCCCGCCCTCCGTGATGACACGGTAACCACGCTTCTTCAGCGGCTGAGATATCCGGCCGACCCATTCCTCCGGCTCTTCCCCCATTTCCGTGACCAGCACGACCTTTTGCCGGGTCAGGAACTGTCGGTGTTTGCGGATTTTCTGTCTTGTTAGCGCTTTATAAAGTGGAAGCACGCGGTCAAGGCTACAAATCACGAGCGAGGCCCCGATCATTACCAGTAGCAGGACGAACCACCAGGATTCATATGTATGGGATAGTCCGAGCTTATAGTAGATGTGCCCTGCTGTTCCGTATTGCTCCTTGTAATACGTTGAAGCATCGATGTTGAGAAAGGTACTCTCCTGCGGAAAGATGGTTCCCAGCATGGAGCCAAGCAGTGTTAAAACGATCAGATAAATGGCAATTTTGACGGATGAAAAAAAGTTCCAGACGAGGTCGATCACATTCGGATTGGAACGTTGTGAACGGCGGGCTACACCGTCATAACGCATTTCAAGGTTTTCACTGGAATTCCCGGTTTCGTCCAGCGGCTTGCCGCAGGCTTCGCAGAGGACTGTGCCTACCGGATTCTGATGACCGCATTCGCATTTGGTGTTGGTAATTAACGGCGTCCGTCCGCTCATGGGCCCACCAACTTCCCGATTTGTGAATCCAGCGTATCCAGATCAAGCTGACCGATATGAATACTGTCCACCTTGCCCTTTTTATTAATGAAAAAAGTCGTAGGCATCGGCGAAATCCCGTAGCTGCGTACTGCATCCCGCCCCGGGTCCATAACAATCGGAAAATTGATGTTTACCATCTTCACAAAGTTTTCCACAGTCATTTGGTCTTCGCCTACATTTACGCCTACGACAACAACGCCTTGATCCTTCCATTTCTCCCACTGCGCCTGGAGAGCTGGCATTTCCTTCACGCATGGCGCACACCAGGAACCCCAGAAATTCAACACGACAGCCTTACCTTTGTACTCATCCAGCGTATGAGCTTTGCCGTCCAAGCCCAACAGTTCAAAGGCTGGCGCCTTGCTGCCTTCCTTGGGTTTCCCGTCCCCTCCAAATACGGAGGTAGCGATGGCATAGCCGCCAAGCAGGACTACCAGTAATAAAATTACAATCTGAACCGGTTTTCTAGCTTTGCCCACACATGAAGCCCCCTTCTGTGACGCAACTCGTTACTTTAGTTGTTAGGTGTGAACATCCTATGAACATTATAACGAATATTGTCACAACTTTAGGGCGCCAAATTGTGAACTTTATGTGTCCTTGCGTGGTGTTTTTGACTTAAGCAATCCATTTTTGGCAATTTGCTGAAGATGGTTGATTTCATCCTTAGTCAAATGGCGATAAGAGCCACGTTTGAGATTCTGCAGCAAAATATCTCCGAACGAAATCCGTTTCAAACGAATAACGGGATGAGACACAGCCTCGAACATCCGGCGAACCTGACGGTTACGGCCTTCGTGGATCGTGATGCTGATTACCGCTTCCTTGTTGGCTTCATCGATGTCCTTGTACTCCACTTCTGCCGGAGCTGTCATGCCATCCTCAAGCTTGATGCCCGCCTTGAGCTTGTCCAGCGCGCTGCCATGTGGTACACCCTTGACCGTGGCCAGGTACGTCTTGGGAACATGATGCTTGGGATGCGTCAGCAGATTGGCGAATTCGCCATCATTGGTCAGCAGCAGCAATCCTTCCGTATCATAGTCCAGGCGGCCAACAGGATATACCCGCTCGTTGATACCCTTCAAATAATCCGTAACGACCTTGCGGCCTTTAGGATCGGAAGCACTTGTGATTACGCCCTTGGGTTTGTTGAACATAATATAGATTTTATTCTCGCCCCGGATTTCCTTGCCGGAGACCTTGATAATATCTTGGGCGGGGTCCACCTTCGTACCCAGTGTGGTTACGAGTTCCCCGTTAACCTCTACTTTGCCGGCCAAAATCAATTCCTCGCATTTGCGTCTGGATGCAACGCCAGCTTGTGCCAAAACTTTCTGTAATCTTTCCATTTTCGACTAGTCACCTCAGACTAATGATAACCACCCGAGGGATAAATCACAAGTTCATTCCACGGAAAAAATGCACCAGGGCAAGAATTGCTGTGGGGTTCGATAAGAAGTGGGGTCATTCGGTAGCGCGAGGTCAGCTCCAGAATCAGTTTGCCTGTGGCAAACAGCTGGTCCTTTCTGCGCTGTGGCTCCGGCGCACTTTCGGCTGTACTGTAATCTCCCTCCAGACAGAGATGAATATAATTTGGATCGGTGAGCAGCGGGGCGGCATAAATGGACCCGTCTTGCCCAACCCAGAAATCGAAGCCTTTACCGTTAATTGACGAGCAGCGGGAATGGTGTAAAATAAATCCTTTGTACGTCATCAGCAGAATCTCTCCCTCCACACATTGCTGCAATAGCATATGCCCAGGAGAAGAGCTGCGTGACGATCTAGCGGTGAATATCTTGTACTTTGCAAAAGGGGGATTAGTGCGGGGGAGATTACGGGTAGGGGAGATAAGGAGAGATACTGACAGAGAACAAAAGTGATGAATTATTCATTTCATGGGACTCACAGGAACTTATCGAGGACTGACCGAGAACTGACTTGGGAACTGAAGTGACGCGCACAATGTGGAGCTGACACGCAATTTCAGTGAATCAGAAAAACCCAGCTTTCACTTGGTCGCCTGTGCCACTACAGTTGCCATCCCCGCCGTTTTCGTTCATGTAACGTTTCTTTTTCTAAAGTCTACTCAGCGTCAAAATAACGTCATTTTTGTACCTTAAATTCATGATTTTAGAGTGAAAAAGGGAATTAAGTGCATTATTGTACCTTATTTTTCTACATATCACTAAAAAGGTGGTATACCCGAATAATTAACATACAAAAATGCCCTTAATTGATTCCCCCCCTTTCTTGCCATCTAACTAAGGTACAAAAATGCTCTTACTTACATATTCCCGAGGCTGGAAGCAACCCGACGCTGAGCGAGAGAGTCCCTGCCATGTTGTTCAAAGAGTCTTACTGGAGACTCCACCTCTCCTGCCCATCACCATGCTGCTCGTACCTCGCTCGCCTCACCCTTTAGACCAATGCTGCTTGAATACCCCATTATCCGAATAAGAGCAGGCAAATGGCAATGGCAGCCACGAAGCCGACGACATCAGAGAAAAGACCTACCTTGAGCGCGTAGCGGCCGTTCCGGACCCCGACGGCCCCGAAGTAGACGGTCAGCACGTACAGTGTGGTGTCCGTACTCCCCTGAATGGTGGAGGCAATCATGCCGATCAGCGAATCCGGGCCGTGTACACGGATCAGGTCGGTGGTGTAAGCCAGCGACCCGGTCCCGGTCAGCGGCCGCAGGAGACCTAGCGGCAGCACCTCCGACGGTACCCCAAGCCCCTGCATCAGGGGGGCCACGAAGCCCATCAGGTAATCGAGCGCTCCAGAAGCGCGGAATACACTGATGGCAACCATCATCCCGACCAGATGCGGGATGATGCTGATGGCGGTGCTGAATCCGTCTTTGGCACCTTCTACGAAAGACTCATAGACGGGAACTTTGCGCGAGAAGGCGTACAGCGGTATGAACGTGATCAGAACCGGAATCGCCCAGGCCGAGATAAGGCTGATAAAATGCAGCACGACACGTTCACCCTTTCAATGAGGAATGAGGAAGTATTCTACTCCCGCGAATGGACTTATTCGTCCCCTGTGCAGGCGGTTTGGGGGGCTTACGCATTAAGGTCAGCCGCCTGAACATCCGGTCAGCCACGATGGCGGCCAGAGTAGCTACCGCCGTAGCAGCAAGCGTCGTGCCGACGATCCCTGCCGGATCGGTCGATCCATAGTTAAGCCGGATTGCGATCAGTGTCGCCGGGATCAGTGTGATACTGGCCGTATTCAGGGCCAGTAAGGTACACATGGCCGGCGTGGCCGTGTCCTTATCCGGGTTGAGACTTTGCAACTCCTGCATCGCCTTGATGCCCATCGGGGTCGCAGCATTACCAAGACCGAGCAGATTCGCGCTCATGTTGGAGAGAATATAGCCGATGGCCGGATGACCTTTGGGCACATCGGGAAACAGAAAGGCTACGACAGGGCCGAGCACCCTGGCGATTTTTTTCAATAATCCGGCGTCTTCTGCAATCCGCATAATGCCCAGCCAGAACACCAGTACACTGATTAATCCGAAGCTTACGGTAACCCCGTTCTTCGCCCCATCGAATACCGCTGCCGTAAATTCATCCATGCGGCCATTGACCGCCGCAAACAAAAAGCCAATGACGATCATCCCCAGCCAGATTCCGTTAATCATGGATAAGCCCCTCCCTCTCCCACTTTCAGCTTCCCCTATTCGTGATGGACCCGGCCAAACAACGCTCGCAGCGCACTGCCAAGGGCTTGGAACCAAGTATGTGCCGGGTACTCCGCTGCCATAACCGAGTTGAATTTCTTCGTATATGGTGTCTGTTCGGGAGGGATCGTGCCCGGTTGATAGACCGGAATCCGGCCAATCTCTTGGCCGCCCAATTGGAGAACCAATACACCGCGCAGTCCAAAATCTATACTTCGAGCCGTTTTTGGGGACGATGTTGCTGTTGAAGGCTCGTTCAGTATCAGCTTAGTGACCAGTCTTGCCTCTTCCCCCGAGCTGAATGGATACGCAAAATCCTGCCCAGTTACATATTCGTACCCCTTGATCTTTTCTCCGCGCTCAACGACAGTTTTAAGCGGATAACGTTTGAAGCCAAAATCAAGCAGCGCCGCATGATCATTCCAGTCATTCCCATCGTTAAGTGTCACAGCGACGAGCTGCTGTCCCCCCCGAGTAGCGGAGCTGACTAAGCAACGCAGCGCTTTTTTCGTATACCCGGTCTTTACCCCATCCGCCCCTTCGTACAGGCGCAGCATTTTATTTTTGTTGAGCCACTTGTAGTCCCACTTCTCATAAGGATTATCTGCAGTCTTCACTTCAGTCTTAACGATCTGCTTGAAAACAGGATTATGCATCGCGTATGCGGTCAGCCTCGCCAGATCATTGGCACTGGAGTAATGCCCTTCGGCATCCAGTCCATGCGGATTTGCAAAATGGGAGTGCGTAAGCCCCAGCTCCTCCGCCTTGGTGTTCATCAGGTACACAAAGCCTTCCTCTGAACCTCCCACATGCTCAGCAATAGCAGTCGCCGCATCGTTGCCGGAGCGCAGCATCAAGCCGTATAGCATATTTTCCAGCGTCATCTCTTCTCCGTTCTTCAGGAACAATGAAGACCCTTCCTTGGCAAAAGCGTTCTTGCCTACCTTCACCTTATCGCTTAATTTCCCGTTCTCTATGGCCACGATCGCCGTCATGATCTTCGTCAGGCTGGCAATCAGCATCGGCTCGTCGCCGCGGCTGCTATACAGAATACGTCCGGACTCTACATCTATCAGGGCCGCTGCCCTGGCATGTGTGGAAATGGAGCTGTTCTCCGCCTGAAGTGACGGCAGGGGCGCCAGAAGCGCCACAAGGCATACTATTAAAGCAACTGAGCATATACGGTTTATTGTCTTCATGTTTATCCTCCGGCTTCTTAGCGCTTATATAGTACAAGTGTATGCGGACAGGCGGGAAGGTATGTCCTTCAACACGGCTTATCCTTCTTTGAAATCCTCATTGAAGCCCTCTCATCCTGCTTACATCTATCCTTATTCCAAAAAAAGGGACACCGCCGATAAGGCGATCTCCCTGATTCAGCCAAGCTTGATGTGCAATCTTACAGTAGATGTGATATTTAATGGGTCGATGGCGTAGTGTCGCTCTTGGTTACAGTTTTTTCAGTTGTCGTTGTAGCGACGGAGGCGTTGTACTGGAACATGGATTGGATTTTATCGATCAGCCCCGGGGTCGCATCGATGAGCTTCTCGAACAGATGGGTTTGATTATCCAGCGGAACAATATGCACACCGCCCTTACCTACAACGAGAAAAGCAATCGGCCGGATGGATACCCCGCCACCGCTACCGCCACCAAAAGGCAACAGCTTGACTCCCGCTTGCGATCCAGTGACACTGCCTGATGAGCCGTCGTCCTCGACACGGTAATCACTACCACCTGCAGCAAAGCCAAACGCGACCTTACTGATGGGCAAAATCACGCTACCGTCCGGTGTTTCTACTGCATCACCTACAATCGTATTGACATCAACCATGCCTTTGATATTTTCCATAGCAGTCTGCATTAGACCTTGAATGGGATGATCACTCATATTCTTGTCCTCCTTTGGCTTCTGGGAAAAGTCATTATTCTACAGCGATATCATCCCCATCATCGCCCGTTTGTATGTAAGCCGGTATCGTTCAGGAAGAATGATGCCCTTTAGCTGCACGTGATTTGCTAAGCAATGCTTTCCACTGCCGCAGACCGCCTGTTTCCTTGGAGATTCGGCGCAGTAGTCCTACCCCGGCATAAAGCATATAAGCGATAGACACTTTTCCTGTACAGACCAGTTCTGAAGAAAAGCTAAAGTTATCCTCGAAGACGGGTTTTACAAAAAGCCGCGGTCCTTGCTCCATCCTCATCCACTGCGACAGCCAGCCGGCTAAGCTCCATTTCAAGCCCCATAACGCGCCCGCAGTGGTAGCTGTCAATGCCGCATCTTCCAGCGAGAAATCTGTGGACCAGTCTAATTTGGTTATATGAACATGGGAGGCTGTTTTCTTGAACCATTTTTTAAAGTAGCGGGTCGCTTTCAGCACCTTCTTGATCGAGTCCAGCCAGTTATCAACAGTCTCCTTATCAATATCCCCTTCTTTGTCCTGCTCACTTCTGACGGGCGCAATACCGCTCTGTTCCAGCTTTACCCGTACCCCCCGCTCAATCCCCGCATAGATCACCTTGGGAAGCTCATAATGATACTTTAAAAGTCCAAATAGAGTCGTCACGTCGAGCTCAACTCTGTCGTCCTTGCCCACCCTGCACAGCCGGAAATGAAAATGGAGGGAGGAGGACAGGATCAGTACAATCACAAGAAGCAACAAGACAAGGGGAACTACGATCCATAATGTCACGAATTAACCTCCAGGCATCCTTAATCATGGGAACTATTGGTTTAGTATGGGAAGGAAGGTTGGAAAAAATTCGGTGCAGCCCAAAAATATCATCCGTTCCGGCTAAGCACAGCAAAAAGCACGGTTCATTCCAGCCCCGAAGGATGAATAAACCGTGCGTCACGGGAAAACAAAACGTCCAAACCGGAAGCTTACCCAGTCTCGGAACTTGACACGCCAACTCAACAGCCGCCTAAAACCCAAGCAAGTTTCTTCAATGATATCCTTCCTGAATGTGAATTTTAAAAGTTCATTCTATTTGGCACACATGCTCAAGAGCCGTCTGCAGATCAGCAATCAGATCATCCGTATCTTCAATGCCAACGGACAGGCGAATCAGGTTGTCGTAAATCCCGATTTGCTCCCTAGTCTCTTCGGGAATTGAAGCATGAGTCATAACGGCCGGGACTTCGATCAGGCTTTCGACACCGCCCAGGCTTTCCGCCAAGGTGAACAGTTGAGTCTGTTTAACGACTGTGGCTGTTTCCTTCGCTCCTCCTTTGACAAAAAAGGTCACCATTCCGCCGTAGCCCCGCATTTGTCCTTTAGCCGTCTCATGATACGGACTTGCCTTCAGTCCGGGATAAATCACCTTCTCGACCTTCGGATGACGCTCCAGAAATTCAGCAATGGCAAGGGCATTGCGGCAATGAGCCTCCATCCGCACGGATAGGGTCTTAATGCCTCTAAGCAGCAGAAAAGCATCAAATGGCGGGAGCGGGGAACCGGTAGCATTTTGCAAAAAACCAATCCGTTTCGCTACTTCATCATTCTGTTTCGTCACAACGATCCCTGCGATCACATCAGAATGCCCGTTCAAATATTTGGTTGCGGAATGTACAACAATGTCAAAGCCCAGCTGCAGCGGCTGCTGAAGATAGGGGGAGGCAAACGTATTGTCGCACACGCTGATCAGTTTATGCTTGGCGGCAATGGCCGCAATTTTGCGCAAATCCACTATTTTCAGCAAGGGGTTCGTTGGTGTCTCCACCCAGATTAATCTGGTATTGCTGCGAATGTGAGCCTCCACGGTCTCCGGCTCTGATAAATCAATGTAGGAAATGTCCAGCTCTAGTGCATCCTTTTTCACCTTGTCTAGCAGGCGGAAGGTACCTCCATACAGGTCATCGGTCACAATCAGATGGGAGCCGCGCGGAAGGGTATCGAGGATCGCTGCTTCAGCGGCGAGTCCCGAAGCGAAGGCGAAACCAATCTCCCCTTCCTCCAGTGCAGCCACACATTTTTCCAATGCGGTTCTTGTGGGATTGCCACTTCTGGAGTAGTCATAGCCTTTATGCTGTCCGGGTGCTTCTTGAGCGAAAGTGGACGTCGCATAGATTGGGGTAATTACCGCTCCGGTCGTAGGATCAGGCGCCTGCCCCGCATGGATCGCTCTCGTGGAAAATCCGTAATCGCTCATCTTGGATACCTCTCCTCTGTCCCTCAAGATAATTTGCGGCGCATATAATGAATGTAATCACTTTTAGTGATGACGCCATAAAACTCCCCTTCTTTCAAAACAATTACAAGCAGCCCTCTCTTCAAAAGAGATATCACCTGAGCCAGACTGTCTTTAACCGAGACGGAGGCAACATCAGTAGACATATACTGCCGGACCTTATCTTTGAGGGCGTGTTCTTGACGACTTTCGGTAGCGGTTAGAATATCCCATTCATCAATAATGCCCACAACTTCCCCTTCCTGTAGCACCGGTATCTGCGAAATCTCATACAGACTCATCTTGGCATGGGCATTCAAAAGCGTATCCTCCGGCCCTACTGTAATCACACTGCGTTCCGAATGTTGGCGGGTGACGATATCTGCAATGCTACCATGCTGCTTCTTCGGTATCAGCCCCCGGTCAATCATCCAGAAATCATTGAACATCTTGGTAAGATACTTGTTTCCGCTGTCACAAACGAATGTAACGATATTCTTAGGCTCACGCTGTTCCCTGGCATATTTTACAGCAGCGCTGATCAGCGTCCCTGTTGAGGAACCGCCCAGTATACCTTCATGGCGCAGCAGAGTGCGGGCAGCCGCAAAACTTTCCTGATCAGTGACGCTGTAGGCCTTGCTGATTAGCGACTGATCGAACTGTGGGGGGACGAAATCCTCACCAATGCCCTCCACGAGCCAACTTCCGGGAGAAGACAGCGGATTGCCCTCTACAACGTCGACGAGGATGGATCCCGCCGGATCGGCAAGCACAATTTCTAGTTCCGGCTTCACCTTGCGAAAATAGTTAGTCAGCCCCTTCAGCGTACCTGCTGAACCGACACCCACAACGATAGCATCCACCTCCTGCCCCGTCTGTTGCCAAATCTCCGGCCCGGTCGTGAGTTCATGGGCTAGGGGATTGGCCGGGTTATTGAATTGATTCACAAAATAACTCCCCGGCGTCTCCTGCGCGATCCGCTGTGCATAATCCTGATAGTATTCAGGATGTCCCTTCTCCACATCAGACCGGGTGAGAATGATCTCCACTCCTAGTGCCCGCAGATGGTTTACTTTCTCTGTACTCATCTTGTCGGGGATGACCAGAATCAATTGGTAACCCTTCGTTATCGCTGCGAGCGCCAGACCCAGCCCTGTATTGCCAGCCGTGGCTTCCACCAGAGTATCTCCAGGCTTAATCAGCCCCTGCTGCTCCGCATGATTGATCATTGCCAGGCCGATCCGGTCCTTAATCGATCCCCCCGGGTTTTGATTCTCCAGCTTGAGGAACAATCTCGAGGGCCCCACATCAAAACAGTGCACTTCAATCAACGGGGTATTGCCGATCAGGTCAATGGCAGTCGGTATGTTCTGCATCCTTCATCCATCCTTCACGGTTAATAATCATATAGAAATAGTATGCTTTCAGGTGATAAAGGTGCTTCAGACGATACCTCTCATAATCGAAGCAATTTAAAAGGATGATCGGTTCAAGCTCAATACTACGTATATCGCACGGCATGGTGGACTGGTTCAGAGCCTGACAACTGCTGCTTCCGCGCAAAAAAATAACCGCCGCCCTAGTGGGCAACGGTATATTTGCAATCATGGTCGGAGCACAGAAACTGTGCAGCTGCCTATTACATTTCCTCGAAGGTCATTTGAGTGTCCAGCTTACTGAACAACAGTTGTGTCTCCTCTTCCAGAGTATCCGGACTCTCGAAGCTGGATGGTTCCGGCAATTCCTTCAGACTGGCCAGCCCAAAGCTGTCCAAGAAGGACTTTGTCGTGCCATACAGAATGGGCCGGCCCACGGCCTCAGCCCGTCCGACCTCATGAATAAGATCCTTGTTATTCAATGTATGAATCGCCCGTTCCGACTTCACGCCGCGGATCTCTTCAATCTCCACACGAGTGATCGGCTGACGATAAGCCACAATCGCCAGCGTCTCCAGCGCTGCCTGGGACAAGGATGCACGGGACGGCGAGTAGGCCAGCCGCTCGAAGTAAGGCGCATGAGCAGGCAGTGTGGCCAGACGGTAATTCCCGGCGATCTGCACGACCTGAAGGCCGCGTTCCTGTGTGCTGTAATCATCCTTCAGCTCATCTAGCGCTCGTGATGTCAGATCCGGACGCTGCTCCGTAATCTCGGCAATTTGCCGCACAGACAAACCTTCATCCCCGGACAGAAAGAGCAGGCCCTCAATAACTGATTTCAGTTCCTTGTAGTTCATCTAATTGTTCCCCTCCTCTCCACTCCATCACGATGTCTTCGAACAATTTTTCTTGGTAGCAATAGATCGCCTTCATCTTCATTAACTCCAGAATCGCCAGAAATGTCACCACGATCTCATGTCGTGCCATCTCGTCGTCCAGCAGAGCCGAGAAGCGCAGCTTATGGCCACGGCCACCCCGCCGCAGTGCATCAGACACATCCCGTATCCGATCCTTCACTGAAATCTCATCCCTTGTGATCCGTTGATAGGAAGATCGTCTGGCAGCTTTACTGAGCGCCTTGCGGAACGCCGCGATCAGGTCAGCGGTATGTAATCCCTTAAGCGGATGATCCTGCTGGGTCGGAACGAAAGGCCCCAGATCTTCCGGCTCCTTGGTGAAAATCAGGCTCCGCTCGCTTTCCATATCCATCAATTGGACCGCAATACTCTTGAACTTGCGGTATTCCACCAGCCGCTGTACGAGTTCGGCACGTGGATCAAGATCATCGTCCTCGTAGTACTCAAAGTCATCGATCTCGATGACCGGAGGCTTCGGCAGCAGCAGCTTGCTTTTAATAGACAACAAGGTCGCTGCCATAACGAGAAATTCGCTGGTAATGTCCAGTTCAAGCTCCTGCATGGTCTGCAGGTATTCCATGTACTGTTCGGTGATCTCGCTGACCGGAATGTCCTGGATGTCGATTTCCGCCTTATCAATCAAATGCAAGAGCAGATCCAGCGGACCTTCAAACGTTTCCAGCTTGTACAATACAGTCACGAGGCTTCCTCCCGCCAAAAAAAAGTAAAGTGCAGCGCCGCAGGGACGCTACACAAGTAGAAAGATTCATATCATTCATGCTTTCTTCTTATACATATAAATAAGCACGATTTTAGTAGATTCGTCAATAGGTGTTATTTAAGCAGTTTGTTCAGATTCGCCATTTCAATAGCCGCCGTTGCAGCATCCCAGCCCTTGTTGCCCGCTTTCGTTCCGGAGCGTTCAATGGCCTGCTCGATATTTTCGGTCGTTACTACACCGAAGATGGTTGGTACGCCTGTCTTGAGGTTGATCGCCGCCACACCCTTGGCCACTTCATTGCACACATAATCGTAATGCGTTGTGGAGCCGCGAATTACTGTACCCAACGTGATCACTGCATCATATTTTCCGCTTTCGGCCATTTTTTGGGCAATCAGTGGAATTTCGAATACCCCAGGAACCCAGGCAACATCCACTTCGTCATCAGCCACGCCATGGCGCTTGAAAGCATCCAGCGCACCGGACAGCAGCTTGCTGGTAATGAATTCATTAAAACGTCCTACAACGACTCCATATCTTAACCCTTCGGATACTAAATGTCCCTCAAAATAATTCGGCATATTGTTCATCAACCCTTCATTATATAGTTATTTTAAATTTAGTTATTTGAAATTTGGTAATTATTTTGGCAATTTTATTAATGAAGATGCTACTCCCCAATTAACGGCATTTTTGCACCTTATTTTCCTCGTTCTATGCCATTCCAGGAATTTAAGGGTATTTTTGTATGTTATTTTCGGTAAATGCACCAAAATAGGGAAAGTTCGGAGGAATTAACATACAAAATTGCCGTTATTCTCAATTAAGATGGTTTTACGTGCCATTTAAGGTACATAAATGCTCTTATTTCAACTTGGGAGGTGGTGCCCATCATCCCTTTTCGCCTTTGTTTTTCCATTCATTCTTGCTTCTTTCGGACTAGCCGAGTTTCTTTCGTTCAATAGTGTTTATTTCATTGATTCTTGTTTCTTTGTTTCAGTCTTGCTTTTTCATTAAGTCTTGCTTTTTCATTAAGTCTTGCTTCGTTCGTCTATTTATCAACGGTTTAAGCTTTAGTGGTCTCGTTCTGTTCAATGTCGTCAAAAGAAAGCAGATGTCCAAGTTTAGCCTGCTTCGTGTGCAGGTAGTTTGTATTATCCTCATTCTCCGGCATCTGAATCGGCACACGCTCCACAATCTCCAGGCCATACCCCTCCAGCCCCTTAATCTTGCGCGGGTTGTTGGTGAGCAGCTTGATGCGTTGTAAACCGAGATCCTTCAGAATCTGGGCGCCGATGCCATAATCCCGCAGGTCTGCCGGAAAGCCGAGCTTCAGGTTGGCGTCAACGGTGTCGAGTCCTTCTTCCTGCAGCTTGTAGGCCTTCAGCTTATTGATCAGCCCAATGCCCCGGCCTTCCTGGCGCATGTAGAGCAGGACTCCTCTGCCGGCAGCATCAATCTGACGCAATGCAGCTTCGAATTGCGGACCGCAATCGCAGCGGTGGGAATGGAAGACATCCCCCGTCAAACATTCGGAATGGACACGCACCAACACCGGCTCGTCACCGGAGATATCACCCTTGACCAGTGCAATATGCTCCTTATCATCGACTACATTGGAGTAGGCAATCGTCTGGAATTCACCGAAATCGGTTGGCATGCGCACCGCTACCTCGCGGGTAACGAGCTTCTCCTTCTCATTCCGGTAGTGAATAAGATCCTTGATGCTGATCAGTCTCAGATCATGCTTGCGGGCAATCTCAATGAGATCCGGCAGACGAGCCATAGTCCCGTCTTCCTTAATAATCTCGCAGATCACTCCAGCCGGATACGCACCGCTCATCTGGGCCAGATCTACAGCGGCCTCCGTGTGTCCAGAGCGACGCAGCACACCACCTTTTTTGGCTATCAGCGGGAACATATGACCCGGTCTGCGGAAATCGGATGGCTTCGCCTCAGGGTCCATAATTGCTTTAACTGTCATGGAGCGCTCCGCTGCGGAAATGCCAGTAGTCGTATCTTTATGGTCGATCGAGACCGTAAAGGCCGTACCGTGGAAATCCGTATTTTGACTGACCATCGGCTTCAAATCCAGCTCTTCCGCCCGTTCCGCCGTTATCGGCAGGCAGACCAGTCCGCGTCCCTCGGTAATCATGAAATTGATCACTTCAGGGGTTGCGCGTTCCGCCAGGGCGATGAAGTCCCCTTCATTTTCACGGTCCTCATCATCCACAACAATGACCACCTTGCCGCGCATCAAATCATAAATCGCAGATTCTATGGAATCCAGGACTACATCCTGCTTCGATTGTTCGCTCATGATTCTATCCTCCTCATCGTTTACAGAAGCTTCATTGCTCTGCATCACGTCATTGTGTAATAATCACGTCTTCGTTCCGCAATTACGTAATTTTGTCTCAAATAAATCCGTTGGCTGCCAGGAAATCGTGACTTATGCCGGAGCTGATATCCTCTGCTTCCTCTTCTCGTCCCGCAGATCCGTAACGCAACAGATGGTCCACATACTTGCCGAGCACATCACATTCGATGTTCACGCTATCTCCCGCCCGTTTATGCCCAAGCACCGTCTCGCCCAAGGTGTGCGGGATAACCGACACAGTGAATGATGATGTTCCTGTCGTGACTACTGTCAGACTGATGCCATCAATCGTGATAGAGCCCTTTGGAATGATGTATTTGTACAGCGACTTGCGGTCTGCTGCGATCTCAAACACTACTGCATTCTGGTCCCGCTTGATGCTTTTAAAGGTGCCCGTACCATCTACATGCCCCTGTACGATATGACCGCCAAATCGACCACCGGCTGCCATCGCCCGTTCCAGGTTGACCTTGCTGCCGATTCGCAGCTCCTTCAAATTGCTGTTCCGGAAAGTCTGTGGCATCACATCAGCTGTAAAATAATGATCCCCCAGCGTGGTTGCTGTAAGGCAGACCCCGTTAACCGCGATACTGTCACCAATCTTCAGGTCATCCATAATCACGGAGGCCCCGATGTTCAGCACCATCATTTCACCACCAGTGGAGATGCCGCGCAGAACACCGACTTCCTCGATTAAACCTGTGAACATCACTATCCCTCCTCAGGCGTTAGCGTACCGGAGTACCGCTGATACAGACATTATCCCCGAGCACTTCTACTTCCAATCCCTCTAGCGTAATGGCTTCAGCCATCTTCTCCACACCCGGGAAAACGAAGGTGCCTTTGGCTTCTGCACCACCGCCCACAATCTTAGGAGCGAAGAACAGCACTACCCGATCTACCAAACCACTCTCCAGCATCGCACCGTTCAGGGTTCCGCCACCCTCCAGCAGAATGGAACCAATCTCCATCTCGCCAAGAGCCACCATAGCTGCTGATAGATCCACTCGCGGCCCTGTGCCACAAACCACAATCTGCACACCCGCTGCTTGCAGCACAGCCTTCTTCGCCGCGTCAGCCGAGCCTGTAGTCACGATAATTGTTGGGGCCAGCCCGTCGCTCACTACTGCAGCATCCAGTGGAATTCGCAAAGCCGAGTCAATAATGATCCGCACTGGATTGAAGCCAGGAACCGCCATACGCGTCGTGAGCGATGGATTATCAGCGATCACCGTATTGACCCCGACCATAATACCCTGGTGCCGATGACGCATGGTGTGTACGATTTCCCGTGCAGCCTCGCCGGAGATCCATTTGCTGTCGCCTGTTTTTGTAGCCAGGTTGCCGTCCAGCGTGCTGGCACTCTTCAGCGTGACGAAGGGTTGTTTGGTCAAAATATACTTGATAAACTTCTCATTCAACCGAAGTGCCCGCTCGCGCAGCAATCCCACTTCTACTTCAATGCCATGATCACGCAGCATTTGAACACCTCGTCCTGCCACCTGCGGGTTAGGGTCTTCACAAGCCACTACCACCCGTGCCACGCCTTCGTCAATAAGACGCTGACTGCAAGGTGGCGTAATGCCATAGTGACTGCAAGGCTCCAGGGTAACGTAAGCAGTGCTTCCCGCCGCTTTTCCGGCCGCCATATTCAGTGCATGCACCTCAGCGTGGCCTGTCCCGCGTTGCAGATGCGTGCCCAGTCCGATCATGGCCCCGTCCTTCACCACAACACAGCCTACAACAGGGTTGATTCCAGTCTGTCCTTGAGCGCGTTCTGCCATGTCCAGGGCAAGCGACATGTAAAACTCGTCGTTCATAATATCCATTTCTCTGTCCTCCGATCTGTAAGTTGCACTTCTTGTATGCAGCATCTGCTGCTTCATAACTAAAAAACCCACCTCAGACTCCAGGAGGAGACTAGATGGGTTGTTGAGAGTTAGTTTACTGAGAGCTTCAATAAAACTGTGCGCAAATAACCGTTATATAAACAACGGAATTGTGAAATAACGCACATGATATTAATGTACACTTCAGTACGCCTGCCCGTTAACGGACAAACGCCAATCTCTCCTTCTTCCATCCAGACTATACTGTCGGTCCCGGAATTGCACCGGGTCCACCGTCCGCGTTGTTGCGCGGTCCGGGTAGCGGACTAAGCACTGCAAGACTAACTTGCAGCAACATCACCGCCGGTAGGGAATTTCACCCTGCCCTGAAGGATTGATACCTTATTCATTTTGAAGTATCAAGCTGTTGCTTACAACAAAATTAACACTTACCCCTGCAAAATGCAAGTATAAATTGTACATTAGCTTATTTTTCGTAACTTCACAACTTTTTGATCCTCATATAGAAAAAACACCCGGCAAATGCCGGATGTCAGACACAAAACTTGTCCCCTTTACTTAACGATTGTCAGGACCCTTCTGAAGCATTTCGACCACCTTATCTACCTGAGCCTCAACGGCAATAGGGTCATAAGGCCAGAAGAAGTCCGGATCGAGAAAGAAAACACGGTTATTCTTCACGGCATCCAGTGATTTCCACACTGGATTGTCAGGATCAAACTTTGCGTCCCCAGAGACATCAAAGAAAATATAGTCACCAGCGTACTCCGGCATTTTTTCCAGTGAAATGTCCATGGCATCCCTGTCCTTGTCGATCATATCCTTCTTCACGGATGCTGGGGGCGTCAGACCGAGCTGCTGATAAATGGCTTGTCCACCTCTGTTGACTCCATCGCCATAGACATAATACTCCTTCCCGAACGCCCCCAGAATGGAATACGTTTGGTCAGGCTTCACAATATCTTTGATGGCTTCACGAGCCTTCCCCACCTTCCCGTCAAACTGGGTTAGCCACTCCTCTGCTTCTTTTTCCTTGCCCAGGATCTTGCCGAAGGCAGTCATTTCAGTATGTACATTGTCAAAGGTACCGTATGGAAAAACAACTGTCGGTGCAATTTTACTGTACTGCTCATTGAGCTTCTGATCCCCGCCTACGGTGACGATCAGATCGGGCTGCAAGGCTAATATTTTCTCAACCGACTCGCCGGTAATCTGTCCGATATCGTCAATGCCTGATACCATATCCGGCTTCAAATGAGGACTTTCTAACTCCCAGTAAGGCGCACCGACAGGTTTCACCCCGAACACCAGGAAGTTAGCAAGATAACCTTGTGTCACGATCTTCTGGGGGTGGGCAGGAATTTCAACATCACCGTTTATGGTGTTGATAATCTGAGTGTCCCCCTGTCCTTCAGCAACTGCGGATGTGGACTCCTCCACTGCCTTGGTACTGTCAGATGGTGGCGTGTTCGCCGCCGTCTCCTGGGTCTGGACGGTGTTCCCTCCGCACCCTGCGAGCAACAGAGCCAGAATCACGACGCCCACAATCAGGCGAAAGCTTATTAAGCGTTGGCGCATATGACCTCTCCTTTTTTCGATAATGATTATCTTTCTCAATAACTTCTTAATCATCTTATTCATTCTCCGCTATTTCGTCCATTTCGCAATGTGACCAATTGTCCATGGACAATTGTCACTCTCTGGTGAGCCAGTCCACTTGGATTTGTAATTGTCTCTCCAATGCCAAGCCGTCACTGCACCAGAACTCTTCCAGCGCCAACGGATAAATTCTGCGCCTGCTCCCTCTAGTTGCTATCTCCCAAGCAGGGTACTCCTCAAGCAAATTCTCGGCAGTATAGCCTCCGCTTAAACCATCCACAACGACAAACATGTGATCGGCCGTATAATCGGGCAAATCTTCGAGGATAATCTCCAGATGTTCCCCAGGCTTCAGAACCTCCTGCCTGATCCGCTCCGGCGGTGTTAATTGCAGAGCACTGTACAGATTATAGGTACCTCTGCTCGTAACATTCCAGATCCACACCCTATCTTCACCACGCAGTTCATACAGACCAACAGTCTCACCACTCTCAATCAAACCTGATAAACGCCCTTTACCTGCTTCAACCTGTTCATGGTAACGCCCGATCCACTGCTCCGCCTCCTCTTCTCTGCCAATGATACGCCCTACAAGACGTAGCTCTTCCAGCCGATCGAGCTTATCCCAAGGCAAAGTCATCACAGGCCCAATCTGCTCGTACCTCTCCAGCCTGCCACGGGAGTGAAAGATATACTGCGGTGCAAGAACCAGATCAATATTCAGCTCATGCAACCGTCCCCACTCCTCGCCATTTTCCAGGTTCAATGTGCCGACGAGTTCATCCCTAAGCAGCTGCGACGTCTCCCATGGCACTTGACTGGCTGCCACAGGCTTTACTCCCAGTGCGAGCAGATGTCCGGTGAACTGGATCGCAGCGATCCGCTGCGGCTTCGGTGCAGCACGGAACGCATTTGGAGAGAGGCCTACGGTCTGCTTGAACTTGCGGCTGAGGTAGAGACCGTCAGAATAGCCAATCCGCTGAGAGATATCGTTCAAGGTCAAGGCTTCAGTGCATAAATATTCCTTAGCTTTATTAATCCGAACCTTGGTTACATGCTCAGTGAAGCTTCTACCGATATATTTCTGAAACAGCCGGGAAAAGGTGCCTTCGTGAAATCCGGCCATCTGCGCCATAGACGCACGAGTAAGCGGAGTATGAAAATGCTCATTGATGTACCGCACAGCTTCCTGCATCGTCTCTCCAGTGGAAAAATCACGCCGTATCTCAATCCGTTGCAGCACTTGCCGGAGTAATTCTCCAAGCACCCAGTCTTTTTCCGCTTGCTCCATGCGGTTCGCTGGATTCATCAGTTTCTGAAATAACTGCCAGCCCTTTGGAGACAACTGATCAGCCACATAACCCACTTCCGGAAGCTTGTCATGGCTGCGCATGTACACCAAGGTTTCTTCCGTATGTTCTACCAGACGATAACACTCAAAGGAAATCACTTTCAGCACCTTGGATTCCTTGTTCTCTCTGCGAATCACCGCAGAAATATTCTCTCGCAATAGCAGTACGCTGCCCTTGTGAAGCTCAAAGCTCTGTGCCTCAAAAGAAATGACGGCTTCACACTCACTAACCAGCAGCAGAGGTAACTTCGTCCTAATTTCCATCCATGACCGCTCAAACTCCCACTCCCAGATTTCTGCTTTCCTCATGACATCCATGCTTGAATTCCTTTCCAGAAAACTCGTATTTAAAAAAACAAGCACCGAGGAGTTTACCCTCGGCGCTTGTCCTATGTAAGTGCAACTTACACACCACGTTCCTGCCGCTTCAGCAAGTCGCGAATTTCCGTGAGCAGTGCCACCTCGGGAGCCGGTTCCGGGGTCTCGGCAACCTCCGCCTTAACTGCTTCCTTCTTCTTGAACTTGCTGGCCAGCTTGATTGCCATAAAGATCGAGAATGCAATAATGAAGAAATCCACCACGGTCTGCAGAAACACTCCGTATTTCAAAACAGCATTCCCATAGGTAAAGGTCAGGTCGCTTAAGTTGATACCACCAATTATCAATCCGATAATAGGCATAATGATGTCTTCCACCAAGGAGGAGACAATCTTCCCGAACGCTGCACCGATAATGACCGCGACCGCAAGATCGAGCACATTTCCTTTCAGGGCAAAGCTTTTAAATTCTTTCCACATTTCTAAACCCTCCCCAAAGCTTGGAATTTTAAAACATTATAGCATCACTTTTACCGACACTTCAAAGAATTTTCAGAAACTGTCGGCTTACTGCTGTAAATCTTGTGGCAGAACAAACTTCTATATCTGACTGAAAATGAGAATAATTGCATAATCCTCTTCCAACACCTCCCGGAAATCAGCTATGATGAAACCATAATAGATTTTCTTTCTAGAAAAAAACTTCGTCTTAAGGAGCTGCCTATGAGCTATTCCTCTTTCTTTGGACGCAGCCGCGATGCCGACTTCTCCATGTTTTCAGCCTCACATTGGATCGCTCTGGCATCGGTGCTCGTTGTTTGCCTGCTGCTGTTCGGATGCAGATTTGCTCTGCGCACCCGGAGACGGCTGCGTTTGTCCGTTCGTCTGCTGCTTGCCGTTATTCTGCTCTCCTCGGAGGCTGGGCTTCAGTGGTGGTATATCTCGCAGGGAATCTGGAAAACGGACTCCTCGCTGCCTCTGGAGCTATGTGGGCTTACTGTGCTGTTGTCAGCCATCATGCTGCTTACCCGCAGCCGGATACTATACGCCTTTCTTTATTTTGCCGGAATCGGCGGCGCGTCAATTGCTCTGCTGACACCTAACCTGGTATATCCTTTTCCGCACTTCCGTTTCCTATTATTCTTCATCTCACATGGGGCTATCATTCTCGCCTCTTTGTATATGACCTGGGTTGAGGGGTTCAAGCCAAGCTGGAAATCCCTTGCCTTCACGATGCTCAGCCTGAATCTTACCGCTGCCTGCGTTTGGGTTGCTAATTCTATGCTGGGTTCCAACTACATGTTCCTTATGCGAAAGCCAAGCACGTATTCCGTTCTGGATTACTTTGGGCCGTATCCCTATTATCTGCTGGTGGAAGAACTCTTCGCGTTCGTTGTGTTTCTGTGTATGTACTTAGCGTTCTTTTGGCTGCCGGAGCGAGTAAGGTCCCGCAACCAACGTATGAATCGTCTTCCCTACTGAGTCGTGTCAGGAAGGCTGGGAAGTCAGTCCATCGAGCATATGACGCAAGGTGGTTAGCGGATGGCTCCAGATCATACGCGGACCGGCGTAGCGCATGACAGTCTTGATCTCGCTGCGACGGTCCGGCTTATAGCAGTGCACCGGGCAGCGCCCGCAGGTGGTCTTATTTTCACCAAAACAGCAGTGTTCAAGCCGCTTCCATGCGTAGGCCAGAAGCTCTCCGCATTCCACGCATACTCCTTGTTCCTCCACCTTTGCCTTGATATGACCGGTTCCCAAATGTCCATGTCCTTTGCAGTATTTTACAATCATGATCCTTACTGTAGTTTTTTCCCTGCTAATTCTGGGCCCAATATTAAGCGTCCGGGCTTGTCTTTTACTTGTCGTCGGTTCTGTAGACATGCCACACATTCCTCCGTCACTTTTCCATAAGTTTACAATGAGAAGCCGCACTGTTCAATACTATCTCTAGAGAAAAGATACATTTATGCGCAAAAAAGCCTGATCCACGGTGGATCAGGCTTAACGCTTCAGGCGGCTGCTGAACGCAGGCCTAAATTCACAAATATATTACGCTTCGATAATTTCTACGGAAGTCATTTTGTCGCGACCTTTGAAAGTATCTACAAGATCCATACCTTCAACAACTTTACCAAATACGGTGTGTACGCCGTCCAGGTGTGGTTGTGGAGCGTAGCAGATGTAGAACTGGCTTCCGCCGGTGTTCTTGCCAGCATGCGCCATAGCAAGTGTACCGCGCTCGTGCTTGTTAGGGTTGATCTCACAGTTGATAGTGTAGCCAGGGCCGCCTGTGCCTGTACCGTTCGGACAGCCGCCTTGTGCTACGAAACCAGGGATAACACGGTGGAATACCAGACCGTTGTAGAAACCGTCGTTTGCCAGCTTTTCAAAGTTGGCTACAGTGTTCGGAGCATCTTGATCGAACAGATCGATCAGGACTACACCGCCGTTTTCAAGAGTAATTTTCGCTTGCTTTGCCATATGTAAATGACCCCTTTCAAAATTCCAAATGGTAAACACTTTTCTTAGTTTACTATGAAATCACGCACAAAGCAAAACAAGCGGAGACTAGCCCGCCTGTTCTGCAATGCATGTTATTCCTCTTGCTGCGAACTCTTCTGTTACTTCGCAACCGCCTGTTTGGCAATACGTTCAGGCACAACATCATTAACAATAATGTCCTGGTAGCTCTCACGGCGTACGACCAGATCACTCTGACCATTTTGCACGAAGACCATAGCGGGACGACGAATCCGGTTGTAGTTGCTGGCCATGGAATAGTTGTATGCACCAGTGGAAGCTACAGCCAGCAGATCACCGCTCTCAGCCTTAGGCAGTTCAACATCCCAGATGAGCATATCGCCACTCTCGCAGCATTTACCAGCAATGGAGACCTTCTCTGTCGCCGGATCATTAGCGCGGTTAGCGAGCATTGCCTCATACTTGGATTGATACAGAGCAGGACGAGGGTTATCAGTCATACCACCGTCAACTGCAAGGTACTTGCGAACGCCTGGAATATCCTTCTCCGTACCCACGGTGTACAAAGTAGTACCCGCTTCAGCCACGATACTGCGGCCTGGTTCTGCCCAGATCTCTGGCAGAGAGCTGTAGATTCCGGTAAAGTAAGTTTTCACCGCATCGGTGATGGCTTTTACATATTCGGATACTTGCAGTGGTGTGTCCCCTTCGACATAGCGAATACCAAAACCGCCACCCAGATTCACAACCTTGAATTCGACATCCAGTCCTTCTTTGACGGTGCGGGCAAAGTCTGCTACACGCTCAACAGCAAGCTGGAAGCCTTCGGTCTCGAAAATTTGTGAGCCGATATGTGAATGCACACCCAGCAGATTCAGGTTGGCCTTGTCGTTTGTAACTTTAACAGCTTCATAAGCTGCACCATTGCCGATGTCAAAACCGAACTTGGAGTCGGTCTGACCGGTAGCGGTGTATTCATGGGTATGCGCTTCAACACCTGGAGTCACGCGCAGCAGAACGTTAACGGTAACTTCCTTGCGTGCTGCAATAGCTTGCAGGAGATTCAATTCAACGAGATTGTCAGCGACGAAGCAGCCGATCTTGGCATCAATTGCCATTTCGATTTCTTCAGCCGTCTTGTTGTTGCCATGGAAGTGAATACGCTCTGCAGGGAATCCTGCTTGCAACGCTGTGTAAAGCTCACCATCCGATACCACGTCAAGAGACATGCCTTCTTCGTCAGCCAAGCGCACCATAGCCATGATGGACAAAGCCTTGCTCGCATAAGCTACCTGAAAACCAAGTCCAGATGCCTTGTAAGCCTCCATATATTCGCGGCAGCGGCGACGGACTAGCTGCTCGTCCATTATATATAGCGGTGTTCCATACTCCGCTTTCAAATCCGTTACATCACATCCACCAATCTCCAAATGACCCGCATCGTTAATCCGGCTCGTCCCGTGTAAAAACATTCTCAGTCCTCCAGTTTCTATGGAATACGCATTCCATCTGTCTATTGTATGCTCAGGGTCCCCGCAACGTCCCTGCTCTTAAGCTTCGGACAAAAATCCACATTGTGGGGGCTGGTTAGTATATTCAGTATACCAGACAGAAGGAACTACATAGAATGGACTAATTTGCAGTTGATTTGTATTATCCTTATGTTTGTTGTTCGTTGTCCTGTACAGGCGGCATTCTTGTATTATCCCTGGTTTTATTGAAAGAAGGCCTCGTTTTCGAATTCAGAACAGGTTGACGAAGCAGAATTTCCCCCATAGCCTTTGCATTAAAAGGTATAAAAGGCCACAAATATGGAGAGTTGTACGACCGGTGTATTGTCAACAACACAATTAGAAGTGTAGTCCCAATCATAAAGCCAGGCACCTGAAATGCAGCCACCGCGAGCAGGAGTACAAGCCTGATAATCCGGTTCGCAAGTCCAAGCTCGTAGCTCGGTGTAGCGAACATCCCGATGGAAGCAACCGCCATATATAGCACTACCTCGTTAACGAATAGCCCTGTCTTCACCGCAATGTCGCCAACCAGAATAGCAGCGATCAAGCCCATCGCCGAGCCTAAAGGTGTCGGTGTGTGTACCGCTGCCATCCGCAGCAAATCTACCCCAAGCTCCACAATCAGAAACTGGGCCAGCAAGGGAATCTTGGCCACTTTTTGTGGCCCAATAAAGTCCAACATAGGCGGTTTCAGCTCGGGATGGATAACCAGCAGCAACCACAACGGCAACAGAAACATCGAAGCGAAAATTCCAAGGAAGCGGACCCACCGCAAGTAACTGCCCATAAAAGGGGTTTGACGGTTCTCCTCGGCATGCTGGCAAAGATCGAAGAAGGTCGTTGGGAGCACCATTACACTGGGAGAGGTATCCACAAAAACGACCACCCGCCCCTCCAGTAAATGGGAGGATACATTATCCGGCCTCTCCGAATAGCGGACCAACGGATAGGGGTTCCAGCCTCCGTCTACGATCGCCTCTTCCAGCTGCTTATCGGCAAGAGGGATACCATCAATATCCACACTTGTGATTTTATCCGTAACTGACTTCACTAACGCCTTGTCTACGATGTCGTCGATGTAAGCCACACAGACATCGGTTCGCGTCCGGCGGCCGACCTGATGCATCTCGAATTTCAGACCGGGATCACGCAGCCTCCGTCTGACTAGTGCAATATTGCTAAGCAGAGTCTCTGTAAATCCGTCTCGCGCACCACGCACCACCCGCTCAATGGAAGGCTCTTCCGGATTTCGGCTGGGGTAGCTCCGGGTATCCATCACGATGACCTGGGTCTCTCCCTCAATGAACAGTGCGCTCATGCCTGACAATACCTTATTGATAGTTTCGCTAAGCAGTTCTCCCTTCTCCACTTGTATGTGAGGAATATAGAGGTCCATGAAACTCACCAGCACATCCGTCGACAAATGTTCAGGCGTGAGATAGGTCAACCGCTTCAGGATTTCATCCAATATGTTATCTTTGGCAAATCCACTGATACAGAACAGGGCAGCATTAGCGCCCCCAAACTTCATCTCCCTGAAAACAATATCAAAGGAAGACCCCAGTCCTATAACCTCTGTCAGTGTATCCTTAATACTTTCTAGCGAATCCGGGATATCATCCTTCCCCTGCCAGTAAACCACAGACTCCTCCAGGGAATCAGACCGTTCGTTCTGGCGTTTTAATTGCAGCGGATCCTGCTCTTTACCTCGATCCTGACCTTTAGTCTGAGCTTGATCCTGACCCTTAGCCTGAGCTTGATCCGTACTTTTCCCTTTCTTGCCAGAAGCACCTTCTTGAGTCTGTGGACCCTGCCTACCCTGCCCGTTTCCAACCGTATCTACTTTCTGCTGTTGATCGTTCCGGGCTGATTTTTGGTGCGAATTGTTAGCTGCTTGTTGTTGGTCTTTCACTTGCTGCTCTTGGCCTTGGCCTTGCACTTGCTGCTCTTGGCCTTGCTCTTGCTGCCCTTGTTGCGCTTTACTTTGCTTGCCTTGACCCTTCTGTACCTGACCACTCGAAGCGGCGGCTTGTTGTTGTCCTTGCGAATCTTGCGACTGTCCGCCGCTTCCGTCATCTCCGCCTTGGTCGTCTTGATCGGAATCCTCTTCATCATCTGCGAAGAATCCGAAAAGTCTTGCGAACAGCCCTTTGCCCCCGTTCTCCTGGTCCTGCTCCTGATCTCCTAGCTCACCGGAGACCTCTACATCCTGTGAGCTTCCTGCGCTGTTACTGCCACTACTGTCATCACTGTCATTACTGTCATTACTGTCATTACTGCTATTACTCTCATTATTGCTATTACTGCCACTACTGCTATTTGGATTAGCGTCTACCTCTTGTTCCTCATTTTGTTCAGAGGAGGACCCAGGCTCTGCCGTCTTTGAATCCTTCCTGGATGTCTGGGAATCCGTCTGCTGCTTAGTCTCCGAAGAATTTTGGGAGCCAGAGTCACCTAAGTCACTACCTGCAGTCTGGCCTTGCTCACCGCCGCCGTTGTTCCCGTTAATCCATGCCGGATTCACTCGGGAAGCCTCCGCCTCGGCGCTTGTCTTGCTGGAGGCTAAGCCTGATTCCATGGCAAACTCCACTTCTGTATGCCTGTTTCCAGTTCCACCGCTAGCAGCACTACTAGTGGTACCAGAGGTAGCACCGGCAGCACCCCCTGCAGTAACATTATCAGCGGCTGCATGATCATCATGACTGGAAGGGTCACTGCTGAATCCTTCCGTAGCCTGATGCTCAGCCGTGGAACTATTAAGCTTAGAATGCTCGTTTGCTGAATTATTGCTGCTGAAGTCAGCACCAGTTGAGTCTTCGCTCTCGGTGCTACCACTTGTTAATTCACCGCCTGTCGCACTTTCACCCCTAGCACTGTCGCTTGTTGATCCTTTACCAATAGCTCCTTCGCCGCTGGTACTGCCACCACTGGTCGATCCGTCTCCAGTAACACCTTCAACTCCAGTGCTGCCACTAATTGATTCTTCACCAGCTGGACTTTCGCCCCTAGCGCTATCGCTGATTGATCCGTCACCAGTTGCACCTTCCCTTGGGAGGCCACTTGTTGCATTGCTTGCTTCTCCTGCCTCTGTTGTTTCTTCAGAGTTCCTCTCCTCAGCACCCAACTCCCCGGAGGCCTCAAGCTCCTGATTCTTACTTTTCACATCATCTGCGGACGAAGTCTTTGTTTCTTCTATCGATCCCGATTCCTTTACCGGCACGCTTTTCTCTACCGAATCCCCGCTGTGAATAAATTTGTTCATTCCATACCCTCCTTTACTTTAAATACACAAACCAGTCAAATAATGAGCCCATGACCTTACCGGCAGTCATTGCCATCAACAGCCCGAACAGGCGATGAACCATTTGCAGGCGTTTCGCCAGAATCGGGAGCACATTCAATACTTCAGTTAATGCGGCGGCTAACATACCGATAAAGATACCGTCAAACAAGCCCACGGCTATTTCTACCAATGGACCCGAGGTTATTTTCCAGTTCCAGAAATCACTGATGGTACCCAGCAGCGACCCTGCAACCATCGCTCCTTCATACCAGTGCACTTTATCGTAAGAAGAGGTCAGTTGCGCCAGCCGGGGGATGATGTCCAGCACAACGAAGAGAGCAATCACTCCACCACCGACGGCGATTCCTCCCGCAATGCCCAGCAACAGATTAATTCCCAGTGATATCGGTGCTGTCATTGCCCCCCACCCTCCGTGTTCTCCGGTATAATGGCTTCACGCCGCCTCAATTTGGCGTATTCCTCGTTAACCACATATTGGTCAATATTTTTCTGGTACAGGAACATCTCGACTTCCAGCGGGGTTGGCTCCTCATTCCATTTTTTCTTGAATAAATGGTTGAAGAAAATCACCATCCCCAGCCCAATGCCTACGGAATAGGCAATCTGGAACAGATAAGGATGTTCATCCTTATGCCCTGTTAACATCTCTACAATGCGGATCTGGACCTCCTGCATACTTACATCCGCATGAAAGTTCATAATCGTCAGTGCTGAACCAAAGAACAACAACAGCCACACAAGCACGAACATCGCCGTTGACGGAGGCCGTGACTCCACCGGTCCTATAATCTGTACAATCGTCCTGCCTTCGCCGATAAGCTGGATTTCTACGCCTGGCAGAATCTCGTGAATTCGCGGAATCACCATTAGCAGATCAATCAGAATCAAGTTGCCATCACTTAGCTTGGGTTGAATCAACATTAGAGAGTACAGCGCGTCCTCCCACTCCGGGGCCGTAATGAGATTGGCAATATCCCGGAGCATCACCCCCTGACCTTTGGGAACTGACACCCGGTTTTTGAGCTGTATGAAAATGGTGGCCGCCGAATGGTGTGTCATCCATATTCCTCCTAAAGGGGATCTGGAGCTGCCTAAGGTGGGCAAGACTCCATAGGGGTTGAAGAAAAGAATAAGGGTAGTATGGGAGAAAAGGCTGAATTTTACTCTTGTAATGGGAATTGGAGGATTTCACGTAGCGCCGTTCTGCTTTCAGTCACATAAAAAAGCACCTGTTCCACTGGATGATCCAGGGAAACAGGTGCTTTTTAGACGAAGCTTAGCCCTGGGGTATGTCCCCTCAGGCGTACAACAAACATGCTACTGAAACAAGATATGTTATCCGAGGCTTTGCTGCCTGGACTGTTGGTTTGAGATAAAGAATAGCGCGGTCCAGATTAGTGCAAACCCGATAATTTGCGGTAGGGTGACCAGTTGGTTGAACACCACCCAGTTAATGACGACACCGGTCATTGGAAAACTAAGTTCGGCTAGTGTCGCAAAAGAAGCCTTGGTTGTGCTAAGTCCCTTGTAATACAATAACATACTTAGTAGTCCCGGGAGTAGCGCCTGCAGCAGCAGATTGATGGCCACAGCAGAGGTTGCTCCAATCCCACCCTGGAATTGCCAAGGCGCCCGTTCCAACGCCGTAACGACGAACAATAAAGGCAGGGCCAAGATGAAACGCAGTGATGTTACCGTCTCATATTTCATAGAGCCCAGCAGATAGCGGCCCATTACAGTGGACCCTCCCCATAGCGCAGCCGCTCCCAGCGCCATAACACTGCTGATGCTAATAAAATTGTTCACATGACCGAAAGGAATGCTCCAACCGAAGGTAAGCAGATACGTTCCCGCCAAGGCTACGATCATCAGAGGGGCAAAATGCTTCGGCAATCTCTCCTTGAGCAGGAGGGCCGCAAGCCCGATAGCGAACAACGGCTGCAGCTTCTGCAGCAGCAGTACGGCATTGAGATCGCCACTGGACAATGCCATGGTGAACAGAATCGTAGCAACTGCTGAGCCGCCCCAGGAGACGATCAACAGCGCTCCCGCTTGACGGAAGCGGATAGCTTTCAGTTCAGCGCGGTGGCGCCAAAGAACCGGAAAAGCGGCCAAAAACAACACAACATGCTCCAGCAATACAATTTGCGAAGAGGTCAACGACTTGAGCAGGATGATGCGAAAGAGCGGGTCTACACCCCACAGCGCCGCCCCCATGACAACCAGCCAAAAACCGCCCCGCAGACGCGCCGGACGCACTACGGATGATGAAGCAGATACATTACTCATCTTACATTCTCCTTGTCGATACAAACCCTCGATTAAGAGACCAAAAACCCCCGATATGCCTTAGAACAGGCAATACTCGGGGGTATTATCAATAAAAGCGTACAGGAAACAGGCCCTGCGCCTTTATCTTATGATCCTCTCCCATCCGGACTTTACCGTCGGCTCTGGAATTGCACCAGATCAGTCGCCTCTCCTGCTAACAGGTGGAGACGAGTCGCGGGCTTTGTTCACTCTGAACATTACCGCCGGTTAGGAATTTCACCTACCCCGAGAATCTTGTATTCCGTTATTATTTTCACAACCAACAATAAACCTTCTGTAGCCATTCGTCCAGCCTTTTATGAAAATATTCATATTTCTTTCATACAACAAAAGCAATTTCGTCTCTGAAAACGAGAGATTTCCCACTACATAAATGGGATATTTAAGGTATAATCCAATTAATTACATTATTCTTATTTTCAAGATAAAGGAGCATCCCTCACTGTGAAGGAATCATTCTGGACAAAGTTGCTATTCTCCGTCGTTGCCGTAGGCGGTATCACCCTGATCGGATTTATCACTACCCTCATAACCGCTCTGAATCTCGGCCTCAAATTCTATGTGCCGCTTCTGATCACTGCCACTGCTTTCTTGGCCGCCTACTCTGTCATCACGATATTCCAAATATTGAAGCGGCGGACCAGGCACATCGTACTGCTCTCATTCGCCGGGCTCTGCCTACTATCTACTGCTGGCTTTGAGCTTAGCAAAGTGTATGTGAACAGCTTTGGCGAGATCAACGAGCAGGAGGTCAACCTGGCACAGTATGCCCCTTTCGTCCCGGATTCCAAAGCCGCTGCACTCACCAAACCTACGACCTTTACTATTCGTGAAGATCTTCCGCGTCTTGACGGGGCCACTGCTCTTTATCCGCTATATGCGTCCTTTGCCCAGGCTGTGTATCCTTCAGGCGAGTACCAGCCTTATGGCGCAGACAGCTTAATCACCTGTTCAACAACTCCGGTGGCCTATAAACGCTTGCTTGAAGGCGAAGTCGATATGATCTTTGCCGCGGCCCCATCCCAGTCTCAGCTGAAGGAAGCACAGCAAAAAGGCGTACAGCTCAAGCTGACGCCGATTGGCCGGGAGGCCTTCGTATTCTTTGTGAACCGGCGCAATCCGGTCAAGGGGCTTACCATTGAACAAATAAAGCATATCTACTCGGGAAAAATCACAAATTGGAAAGAGGTAGGCGGCAGCAACAACGGGATTCGGGCCTTCCAGCGCCCTGAGGACAGCGGCAGCCAGACCATGCTGCAGAAGGTCATGGGGAACACGCCGCTTATGACCCCTCCGCAGGAGGATGTCGCCGACCTTATGAGCGGTATAATAAGCCGGACTGCAAACTACCGCAATTTCCGAAATGCGCTAGGCTACAGCTTCCTGTTCTACGCCTCCGAGCTAAACCGTGATGGAGAGATTGCACTACTGGAGATCGATGGGATACGCCCGGAGAGAACCACAATTCGTAATGGTGAATATTCTTTTGCCACCGAGTTTTATGCCGTCACTGCCGGCAGCAGCAATCCTAACATTGAGCCGTTTCTCGACTGGATCACCTCACCACAGGGACAGGAACTGGTGGAGAAGACAGGTTATACTTCTTTGAAATAAGACTCGCTGGATGTTCCATCCGCTTGGAACATCCATTGATTTATTCAGCTGCAACTGTAGGTGACAGTAGCTTTGAAAGCAATCCATGCTTCGGGGAGGCCAGGAAACTGATCATGAACAGTACCCCGGTAGCAAAAGCCATCGAACCCGATATCGACGTATCGAGCCAAGCTGCGGTATAGTATCCTGCGACTGCAGCCAGGACGCCAAAGCCCCCACTGAGCACAAACATCAGGGACAAGCGGTCTGTCCAAAGATAGGCTGAAGCTGCTGGAGTGATCAGCATGGCGACGACCATAATGGCCCCTACTGCATCAAACGCTGCCACTGTAGTAATCGACAGCAACGACATGAACGCATAGTGCATAACGACAACCGGAATCCCGATGCTGGCAGCCAATGCAGGATCAAAGGATGTTATTTTCCATTCTTTATAGAATCCAATTACGGCCGCTAGAACCACCAACAATACAATGGATAGGATGAAGGTGGCCTCGGGAATGTCGCCAATCCATGGCAAATGCACCGTCGTCCAAGGCACAAAGGTGATTTCGCCCATCAAAGCATGCTTCACGTCCAAATGGGCGTTGCCCACTTTCGTAGCGATCAGGATCACTCCCACTGCAAACAAGGTCGTGAATACCACCCCAATCGACGCCTCACCCTGTACTCCGCGCGACTGCAGCCACTGGATCAATATCGAAGTCAATAACCCCGCCACGACAGCGCCGATCAGCATGTGATAGCCGCTCAATTCACGGGTGACCAAAAAAGCAACAACAATACCCAGGAGCACGGTATGACTGATGGCATCTGCCATCATCGCCATTCTGCGTAAAATCAACAAGACGCCGATAGTGCCGCATGACAGACCTACCAGTGATGCGGTAAGCAAAATCCAGCCTGTATAGCTCATCAGTATCCCCCCTCCTTCACGACTATTTTCTCTCTCTCGGCCGGAACCGACACTTCACTCTTTATTCTGCTGCGCTGCTGCAGGTGAACAATCACTAGACCTTTCTGGGCACCGAACAGCAGAGAAACCACGAAGAAGGCCGCAGATGAAACAACAATGAAAGGACCCGTAGGCCATCCTTTACCCATCGTACTTATCACCGTTCCAATAACGCCTGATCCGCCCCCGATAAGTGCTGCACCGATCAGCATCCATTTAAAGGAATGCGTCCAGTACCTTGCGCTCACCGCTGGAATAATCAACAAGGCGGACATGAGAATAACCCCAACGGCTTGAATACCTATAACAATCACCAGTACCAACACACCTGAATAGAGACTGTTCATCAGCCGGACCGACAGACCAAGACCTTTGGCAAAGGCAGGGTCAAATAGAAACAGCTTCCATTCTTTAAACCCCAGCCAGACGATGGAGATGACCACCAGGCCCAGCGCACTCATAGTGTAGACATCGGTGCGGACCATGGAAGCTGCCTGCCCGAAGATGAATCCGTCGAGACCGCTCACATTACCGCCCCCAGTCCGGTTCACAATTGTGAGCAGCATAATCCCAAGACCGAAGAACACGGACAGCACGATACCCATCGCTGTATCTTCCTTGATCCGGCTGGAGGAAACAACCCATTGCACCAGGAACGCACCGATCAGTGCGCTGATGGCCGCTCCCAAGATCAGAACAGGCAGTATTTTCACACCGGTGATGGCAAAAGCAATAACTACGCCCGGCAATGCCGCGTGGGACAGCGCGTCGCTCATCAGACTTTGCCGCTTCCAATAGGCAAGACAGCCAATCATTCCTGAGGCGACACCGAGCACGAGCATGCTAAGCAATACCCACCAAGCATTCGGTGACAGTAGGAGCGTCATGACGGCACCTCTTGTCTCCAGCGCAGGCCCGCCCCGTAGGTCCGGTACACATTGTCTTTCGTGAACACATCCGCTGTCTCCCCGTAATTCATCACCGTGCGGTTAAGCAGCAGCACATGATCAAAGTAATCCTCCACGGTCTGGAGATCATGATGCACGACCATAACTGTCTTACTACGCCCTTTCAACTCTCTTAGCGTAGTCATGATCGCCTGCTCCGTGGCTGCATCCACGCCTGCGAGCGGTTCATCCATAAAATAAAGTTCGGCATCCTGGACCAGTGCACGGGCCAGAAAGACCCGCTGCTGCTGTCCACCAGACAGCTGGCTGATCTGGCGGCGGGCATAATCCGCCATGCCCATCTGCTCCAGTGCCGCCATCGCCTGTTCGCGATGCCGTGCTTTAGGTGACTTCATCCACCCCACATTTCCATACAGCCCCATCATTACGACATCCAGCGCATCTGTAGGGAAATCCCAGTCCACAGAGCCACGCTGCGGGACATAGCCGATTTTTTTGCGCATCGTCTTTAGCGGCTTTCCAGCAAAGTGAACCGTCCCCCCGAGCTTCGGATGCAGCTCCAGCATCACCTTCAGCAGGGTCGACTTGCCCGCGCCGTTGGGGCCGACAATCCCGGTTAGCGATCCTTTAGGCAGCTTGAAATTAACTTCGTCCAGGACTTTACTTTTCCGATAAGCGGCCGACAAACCTGTGACACTTAGTCCTTGCATATTAGTTACCTCCCCCACCAAGCGCCGTAGCGATGGTCTTGACGTTATGTCGATACATCCCGATATAAGTTCCTTCCGGGGTCCCGCCATCCCCCATCGCATCCGAGAACAATTCGCCGCCGAGCTTCACCTTAAGCCCTCTGCTGCCTGCGCCCTGGATCACCGCATTGATGGAGTTCTGGTTGACACTGCTCTCTACAAACACAGCAGGAACCTTATACTCCAGAAGCAATCCTATGGTATCATCAACATCCGTGATGCCAATCTCATCTTCAGTGCTAAGTCCTTGCAGGCCAACCACCTTCAAACCATGCATCCGTCCAAAATAGCCAAAAGCATCATGGGCGGTTACCAGCACTCTCTGCTTTTCAGGAATGGTGCTCATCATGTCTGCTGACTCTGTCTTCAACTCATCCAGCTTTTTCAGATAGTCATTCTTATTGGCTTCAAACAGCTCGGCATGTTCTGGAAAATGCTCCTTCAGCCCGTCTGTAGCGGAACCAAGCGCCGTTCCCCAAAGATCAATGTCAAACCAGACATGGGGATCGATATCCCCCTTCTCATCCTTCAGCCGCAAATCCTCAGGAATGGCTTCAGCAATCGCCTTCACCGGCTTAGTTTTGCCTATCTGCTCAAAGACCTCCGTCATATTGCCCTCCAAATGGAGCCCGCTGTAGAATACGATGTCCGCCGAAGCCATCTTCTTAATATCCCCCTGCGTCGCGTTATACAGGTGAGGGTCCACACCAGGGCCCATCAAACTGCTGACGCTAACCTTATCCCCGCCAATAATAGATAGCGGCTCAGCAATCTGTGCGATAGTGGTAACAATAGCGATTTTCCCATCCGCCGCTGCTCCCTTGCGTTCCTGACCTTCTGCTGAACATGCCGATAATACCAATGACAACACCAAGGACAGAGCAATGCCACACCTTGCCTTCCTGCCCTTCAGTCTCTCTCTCATTTTGTTTCCTCCTCTTGCAACCTGATGATCAGGTAATTTTTTGAAAAATAAATAAATGACCTCACGAAAATGTTTTTCCCTAGGGAAACAATTGTTTCTATAACCAAAATTAATTCCTTATCGCTGATTTGTCAAGAAATTAATCATACACTCTGTACACTTCTTCATTATATTTTTCGATATAAATATCATTATGTTTACCCATAACGTTGATTTAACAACGATTTCGGGCTCCGTTTTCACATAAACTTTACACATACTAAAAAAATTAAATGAATGAAACACTTTTCACTTTATTGCAATCGATATCTTTCTCTTACTTAAAAAGCACTTCACGTTGCCATATGAAAGTGAAATATTTTATACCGGATTCACTGCAACTTTTGGAAACTTTTGTCGTCTAACATATATATATGCCGTCATAGGCATCGCAGATAGATAAACTGTGTCCATACATAGGATCAATACACAAGGATGGTGAGATGGTGAAATGAAGAAGTACGGTTTGTGGGCAGTGCTGCTGATTCTTACGCTCGTACTGGTATTTCCCGTTACGGGACATGCCGCCACGCCCAGCACACACATTAATCTGGATGGCAGCGACTTGGCGATGCCTGGGGATGTGCAGGTCCAGATTGTGAACGGAAGTGTTATGGTACCGCTTCGTCTCGTAACGGAGCAGCTAGGCTATGGGGTTAAATGGGATAATATCTCGAAGACAGCGACGATTGAGCAGGGAGGACGTATGCTGACGCTGGTTGTGAACCAGAAAGAAGCAGACGCGGATGGTGTGAAGATCCAGCTGGATAATCCATCCTTCCTCAGTAAAGGAACCACGTTTGTTCCGTTAAGATTTATCGGAGAACAGACGGGTGCCACAGTCGGATGGGACAATATTACCAAGACCGTATATTTAACCTCTCCGGCTCAGGAGATTGGCGTTGGTAATGGAGGATCGCCTTCTCCCACGCCTGCACCTGGAGGTACACCCTCTCAGGCACCGGACAATGGAAGCGAGGTCACCACGCCGGGAGGAAGCGCCACTCCTCCGGTAAATACGACAGCAGCATCCTTGACGGATATGAGCTTTAATGACAACAAGCTGATCATCTCTTTGAACGGAAATGTAAATCCGAGCATCTTTGCGATGACCGGTACTGACCGGATCGTTATCGACCTGCCTAATACTATCTTTGGACAAGCCTTCAGCCAGCGGCTGCCGCTGACTGCTGGACAAAGTGGACAAGTGCCAATAACAGGTTATCCTGATGTCACCGGAGTCCGGTATTCCTTGTTCAGCAGCACACCGTCAACGATACGTGTTGTTCTCGACTTGAATAGCGCTAAAACGTACGGTGTGACCAATGCTAATGACGGTCTGCTGATTATTGATTTGAACGGGACTGGTGGCTATATCCCTGACCCGGGTGCAACTCCTATCCCGACACCAACGCCCGATACATCTGTTACTCCACTGCCTGGCGATTCTGGCAAGAAGGTGATCGTACTAGATGCCGGACACGGCGGCAGCGACCCTGGAGCCGGCAGCCTGAACAAACTCAAAGAGAAGGACTTCACACTTGCAGTTGTCCTCAAAATCGAGGCACTACTGAAGAACGAGCCGAATACTCAAGTCGTGCTTACCCGCAGTGGAGATACATATCCTACGCTGCAGGAAAGAGCCAAGCTAGCTAATAATCTTAATGCTTCTTTGTTTGTTTCCGTACATGGCAACAGTCCTCCAGTTGGGACCAAAACCAGCCCAAGCGGAACGGAGACCCATTATTCTCGTAAAGAAAGCCTTCAATTTGCTCAGATCGTCCACAAATATCTGATTCAGGCCACTGGCCTGCCGGACCGTGGCATCAAACAGACCAGCCTGCATGTGACGAGAGAAACCAAAATGCCAGCTATCCTGTTGGAAGTTGGGTTCCTCACCAATGCGAAGGATGAAGCTTTGATGTACTCAGATGATTTCCAGCAAAAAGTTGCTGAGGCGGTTGTCGCCGGCATCAAGGAATATTTGAACATGTAGTCAGATGGAGAGGTTCCCTTGTGAAACTAACCAGCTGCCTAAAGTCAAAAAATCCAGTCCCTACAACGGGCTGGATTTTTTATTTATATTCTATTAGGCCTGTCGATTGTTCAAAATAAGTAATTGGGCGATTTGGATTCATGATAAATTTTCTTTATACCATGAAGCCGTCCAGGTTAGCGGAAATTTTTTGAGATAACGATATTAATAGCTTCCGCTCTTCTTCTGAAAGATCTTGGGACGCCGCTTTCTCCATTTCCGTCCAAACGGCAGTAGCCTTATCCACGAGTTCTCGGCCAACCTCCGTTAGTTTAACAAGTGTGACACGCCCATCCTTGGGTGAACGGGAGCGAGTGACTAGCCCTGCTTCCTCCAATCGTCGAACTGACTTGGCAACCGTAGAATGATCAAGTCGCATAGTACGTCCAAGACATTGTTGTGATTGTCCATCCTGCTCTCCTAACTGCATCAGCATAATCTCTTGACCTGCAAACAAACCAGCCTCACGTAACAAATTCGCGGCCAAACCACGGTGCGATCTAGCCATAGAAAAAATGGCGAAATTAATGGGAAATCGCTGGATGACCTGCGTATCCTGCTCAGCCTTAGGTGTACAGCCGCTCTGCTCGCTCTCTTCAAAGTTATTCATCTTTCTTATCACCTTTCCGCTTTTACTTATTATTAAGCGTAGAGAATTATTCTACACTTGTAAAGAAGCGGATGGATACATAAAAATTGCGCCATAACACAGCTTCAATTCTGCTGTACTATGGCGCCGCACAAATGAAAATTATAGATCAAAACTTATTTCAAAGTCGGATAATCGATATAGCCGTGGCTGTCACCGCCATAAAAGGTGGTAGGATCAGCTTCATTTAAGGGTGCTCCTGATTTCAAACGATCTACCAAATCAGGATTGGCCAGCGCCCAGGTTCCTACCGAGACAATATCAGCCAAATTATCTTTCAAGTCTCTGTCCAGTTCTTCTAAAGGACGTCCAGGACGATTAACGATCAGTACCGTTGGCCAAGCCGAACGTATAGCCTTAAGCCTTTCTTCATCACCACCATGTAGAATGTGAAGATAGGCTAAGTTAAGTTCAGCCAGTTTAGATATCAGGTATTCATATACTTTAGGACCTTCTGTGCCTTCAATAAGATCTCCAATAGGAACCCCTGGAGAAAGTCTGATTCCTGTACGACTAGCTCCAATTTCCTCAGCTACTGCTGCCGCTACTTCGAGAGCAAATCTAGCGCGATTTTCAATCGAACCTCCGTACGAATCTGTGCGTACATTTGCATTCTCGGAAATAAATTGATGTACAAGATAACCGTTTGCCCCATGGATTTCCACTCCATCAGCACCTGCTTGTATGGCCGCTGCAGCTGCTCTGCGGAAATCACTAATAGTTTCTTGGATTTCTTCCAAACTTAACTCACGCGGAACAGGAACATCTTGCAAGCCTGTTGCCGTGTACATTTGTGTCTTTGGAGCAATGGCTGACGGTGCCACTGGCTGACGGTGATGAGGTGTATTGTCTGGATGTGACATGCGGCCTGCATGCATAAGCTGAATGAACAAGTGCCCACCAGCTTCGTGAACACGATCAGCTACCTGTTTCCAACCTGCAATATGTTCTTCTGTATAAATTCCGGGTGAAAATAAATAACCTTGTCCATCCTCCGAAGGCTGTGCTCCTTCACTAATTAGAAGGCCCATTGATGCTCGTTGTGCATAATACTCCGCACTATATGTTCCTGGAGTTCCGTCGAATTGAGCGCGTGATCTTGTCATTGGCGCAAGTGCCAAACGATGCTGCAAATTTATATCCCCAACTACTACTGGTTTCCAAATTGTACTCATTAAAAAAACTCCTCTCAATTCAAATAAATGTTGCCGGCAACATAAATTTAACAGGAGGACATTCGGATGTCAACACAAATATGTTTCCGGCAACATATTTAAATGAACTTTTGAATAAAGGGACATTGAAGTAGCACTTTGACAGCAAATTGCATCACATACCTGAACCTAAACTCAATGTTTAGTTTGTCATATTTTAGGAATGGGTAATGCAAGGTAGTGGGGGAAATCGAAACAAATATCCGCCAGTTTAAGCCTGGTGATTTGTGTTCGGAAGTCGGGGATTCGGGAATGTGATATACGCGTTAAAGGTGCGTACCATATACAAAACGTACATAGATACCACAGCCGGTTACAACGTTGGCTGGATCGCTTTAACAGAGTAGCGACGAAATATTTGGAACACTCTCTAGTTTGGTTTCAACTCTTATAGGAAAAGGAATACGAAAATACCACAGCGAATAAAAAATGTTAGTGACTTTTGCTTATATACGATCAAAGTTTGGAGGGGATTTATTGAATCTTCGCAGAGTTGCATTATCTATGCTCTTAATCCTATCGTGCGTTATGTCCAGCACAACAGCATCTGCCGATTGGGCATTCCGGTTCGTTGTGTATAATGGGACTGTCTATGCCCATCAAGGTACATATACACCTGTTGAGAAAATAGGAAAGAAAATAGGCGAAGTGACGTTCTATTCCGCTCGTGAAGGGACGTATTCCGGCAATTTTTCGAATACCTATCCAAAAGGAACACCCTACTACCGTATCCTCGATGTCAGTGATTCCGCAGGCATCGCGGTACAAGAAAGCGATGGTCGGTACGCAACCTTACTCTATCACGGCAAATATGACGGTAAACCAGACTATGCCAAGCCGATCATGCTATTCCTCATTGGCTTTGTCGTCGTTGGTTGTGTCACTTGGCTATGGGTACGAAAACGTCGATTACAGTAAAAAACCGCCTCAAAGGCGGTCAGAGTGACGAGAAACACATTCTCTACGATTGTTGAGGAGGAATAGCCCTATAAATCAGGCTCAGCTTCATCATCAGTGATTGCCAAACCAATTACTTCAAAGGTTGAAACTTATACCTGGGGGCTAACGGACCCTATCGTCGTTATTTGTACATCAAGCAGCTTCTAGAACATGTAACGGACTCAGGTGCCGCTATTCCCTCCCAAACCGTGGATTTCACACAGTATTTCTGCTCATAACGTCTCTGGAGTCCGTTAATTTTCTGAAACGGTCGGTGGTTAGGAAATAACCTCACTGGAGTCCGTTACCAGATGCAAAAGAAGCAAGTACTGATTTCGAGATGGGTCCAACATTAGAACTCAACATAGCCAGAAGAATAGAGGACTTCAGAAATCTTATGAGCAGATTATCTGGCATAATCCTTATAATCGGATTGTTATAGAAAGTGCTGACTATTACGTTGAAGCGTGATATTTTAACTGGATGTTATTTCCACACAGTCATACGTTCCTGCAAGTTGGAGGTGTGCAGCTCCAGCTGAACTCCATCCGGGTCAAGAAAGTTCACCGACCAGCCCTTGCCGCGCAGGACTGGGCCTCGGACGATAGGCACCTTATGACTCTTCAGAATCTGTACCGCTTCAGCAAAGTCTTCCTCTGCAATTGAAAAAGCAATATGATCAACACCATTTATTTCCCGGACAATATTTGAAGGATCTGTCTGTTCATTAGTTTCAGTAACGTCCCCATCTTCTCCCGACTTCTCAGTAACAGCACTTACCTCGATCAAGCAAATCCAGGCACTGCCCCATTCCAGGTAAGCATCACTCTTGCCTCGATGAATCAGTGCCAAACCGAGAATGGATGTATAAAAGTTCAAAGAGTCCGCCAAATCCTTCACCTTGAGTGTCAGATGATTAAAGCCTGTGACCTTCATTCCGCATCCAACCTAGCGAACAGGATAAAGTCTGTATTCACTGGTTCAAGTCCACCCTGCCGCAAATAGGTTGCGATTTGGCCCCGATGATAACTCCCGTGCAAGGACACATGGTGTAAAATGTCCGAAACGGCAGACGTGAACTCGACTCCCTTACTGGAACGGTAAGTCAGTAGACTGTCCAGATCTCCATCCTTGAGGTCTGTGATGAATAGACGATATCCTGCGGCATTCTCTTGCAGAAGCAATTCGCAGTCCTCCAGCGAGTACATAGGCCATATGCTCGGAACTGTGCTATCCCTCTTGTTTAGCCGTTCCAGCCACACCTTCTCTGCCGTCAGTAGATGACTGAACAATGCCATGAGCTTCCCGGATACGACCTCGGAATCTTGCAGCGCCTTGAGTATCTCTTCATTCGCCCAATGGGCATGACTGAATAGACGCAGCAGATCATCCCGTCTGCCTTGCGGTTGTACGGTCATCAGTGTTCACCCCTAGCAGCCGCCAGTTGCTTACGCTTCAGTGACTCGGGATCTAGCACCACCTGCGGAGTTTCGGCAAAAAGAAGCGTAGCACGGTCACCCGGATGATACCGCGGCCATGATAGCTTAGGTGTGCTTGGATCTCCCCGGTGAGCGAAAGCCAGCCAGGCTTCCTGCATAGCATCCGCCAGGGCAGTCATGTCTGGGCTAACCTCCGCTCCCAGACGCTGCAAGTGCTTCAGATTGTGGAACACATACGGAATCTCTGCGCCGTGTACCGCTTTGCCAAATAGCGGATGCCCGGGAACTTTGAGATCGAACCTATACATCCAAACTGGGGCATGAATCTCTTGGTGTTCCGCCAAAGAAATGGAGCTGCTCCAGAAGTAGAAATCGGTCAATATTTCTGCCTGCCCCTCCCAGGAGGGAGTATAGCCGCCGACATGCTCTCCCAGGCCGCTGACACCCATCAGCATCTCCAGAGCCTTTAAGGAATCGGCGAAGTCTGGCACCGGCATGTTCTCGCGGAAGAACAGATTTCCTTCATCCAGATTGGTCCCGATCAGCAGCGGAACTCCTTCCGCCGCTCCCTTCGAGATCGCAACCGCCGGGTCTTCTGGCAGCGTTGCTCCGTCAATGACCGGCTGGAATGGCATGCTCAGCGAGCCGCCAGGCAGCTTCAGGCTCATTCGCCCGGCGGCGGCCATAATCTCCTCCGCCGGGATGGATTGCAGCGCGCCGGGATCGCCGCCAGGCGTGATCCCGAGCTCGGCGAGCAGGGCTGCTGCAATCTCGCTGCCTTGCCGGGGCGGCAGAGTCTGCGCCGCCCCGCTCTGCATGATCGCCCCCGCGAAGAGTCCCTTCGCGGCAGGCATAGCCAGCAGGGCAGCGATGCTCATGCTGCCCGCCGATTCCCCGAACACGGTTACCCGGTTCGGGTCGCCGCCGAAGGCGGCGATGTTGCCGCGCACCCATTCCAGCGCGGCAATCTGGTCAAGCAGGCCCTGGTTGGAGGCCAGCCCGTCGCCAAGCGGCGACAAATGCAAAAAGCCGAAGGGCCCTAGACGGTAGTTGATCGTCACGACTACAACCCCGCCCCGGGCTGCCAGACTGCTGCCGTCGAACAGCGGCTGGCTGCCCGCTCCAGTAATAAAGGTTCCGCCGTGAATCCAAAACATCACGGGCAGCCCTTCTCCACCTTCCGCGGGTGACCAAATATTCAAGTATAAACAATCCTCTGAATGCAGCGGATGCTCTCCGCCAAACCGGGTGCCCCGCGTATCCGGCGGCTGATGGCTGACCGGACCAAAGGTCGCCCCTTCCCGGATACCAGTCCATGATTCCGGCGGCTCCGGTGCCCTGAACCTGAGCTTGCCAACAGGAGGAGCGCCATATGGAACTCCCCGCCAGACACTCACATCACCGGACTGCTGCCCCCGTATTCTGCCATAGTTGGTTACTGCTACTGGCCCCTCCATTGCATTCATCTCTCTTTCATCTACTCTTCTGTTTTCTCTACCAAGCTTTTGTATAAACCTGACTCTATCTGGAACCATTCGAATAAGTGGGTGAATACCACTTTTAGTACTGCATAACCAGGAACCGCAAGGATAATACCGACGATACCGAACATTTTCCCTGCGAACAAGATCACAAATATAATGGTGATTGGATGAATCTTAAGCGTCTTGCCCATAATTTGCGGCGAGATGAATTTACCTTCGATCAGTTGGACCGCTGTCCAGACGATGACCATTTTCAGCAGCATGAACGGCGAAGTCACCAGCGCTACAATCAGAGCCGGCGTAATAGCAATGGCTGGTCCAAGATACGGAACCACCGCAGTACACGCAGCCGCAATAGCCAGCACAAGGGAGTAGTCCAAACCGATGATCAGATAACCAATGTACAGCAGCGCTCCAATGCAACAGCTGACAATAATCTGCCCGCGTATGTAAGAAGCCACCTTGCCATTCATCTCGGACATTACTTCTTTAGTCTGCGGACGGAGCCGGAACGGTATGAACTTCAGGATATAATCCGGAAGCTTTTTACCGTCACGCAGCAGATAGAACAAGATAAACGGTGTGGTTACGACGGCTAGCACCACCTCCGTGAGCGCTCCCACAAAACTGCCTACGCCAGTCAAGGCATTATTCAGAAAAGAGGTAGCCCAGCTCGTGGCTTTTCTCGTAATATCGGTAAAATCGAGTCCAATGCTTTGCTGCATCTGCCCAAAGAACTCACTGCCGGTCAGGTTCATGAATTCATCCTGAATTTGTTGGCTGTACCTCGGGAAATTATCAATCAATCCCAGCAGCTGACTGCGGAGAATCGGGATGACCGTTAAGAGGATGAGCGTAATGATCCCCACGATCAGCAGATATAGAATAACAATTCCGTAGGCGCGTTTGATATTGCTCCGCTTTTCTAATAGGTCAACCAGCGGATTGAGCAAATAATAAGCGACACCTGACAGTAGCAGCGGCAGTGCCACCGTGTGGAACAAGACCTTAAGCGGCTTGAAAATAAACGGTATCTTCGCAAAGATCAGAATATTAACCCCGATCAACAGCAGCACCAGCAAAAACACAACAAATTTATTATTCAAAAAAAACTTTTTAAACCTCTCTGGCCATACTTGCAGCCTCTCCATAACACCTTCCCCCTTACGATGAACATTCTGACTGAATTCCATTTGAATGATACTTATCAAATAGCATAGTCAACGTACGGGTAACAAGTCAAATTTCGGAAGAAAGGCCCTCCAGAAAGCCGCTTACTTTCCGCCGATTACTGAGAACAATCACGTTTTTCTCTTCATTGCTCTTCTTCAAGGTACTGACGATCTTATCCCGGCTACGTTTAGGAAAATTCCAGACCCAAAGGACAAAATCCAAGTCCAATTGCTCCGGACAGCCCTCATCCAGATCTGGACGAGTTCTGCCGTGATACTGAATACGCCGCTTGAAAATACGGTATAGACACAGCCAGCGCGGTATATCCAGAAAAATAACCGTGTCTGCTCTTTCGATCCGCAGGTCCAGTGTCCCTGAATAGTTGCCGTCCATAATCCACTGTTCCTTGCGCGTCTCCTCAACTACAATTTGGTACCATTCCTGCTTCTCCGTGGCCACCCAACCTGGCTTCCAATAATGCTTATCGAGATGAACCACCGGAATGCCTAGAACTTCACCCAGTTTCCGGCTCAATGTCGATTTTCCGGCCCCGGCAGAGCCCACAATCAGAATACGCTGCATCCCTGACCTCCTTGTCGTTCTCGTTCAGATCATAGCAGGTCATCTTAATCAGTCGAATTTCAGATCATTCATCCTACCTGCATTTACAAAACCAATGCTCTGGTACACTTTGTTGGCAGCAGGATTATGGCCGTCTGCATACAGCATCGGGATGAGTCTCTCCTCCAGCACCCGCTCGCATATTGCGGCAACAATGGCGCTGGCATATCCCTTTTTGCGTTGATCGCGTGGGGTATAGACATCATTGATCCGGGCATGCCGAGGTGAACGGTGTGCGATTTTAGCCATGGATACCGGAGTGCCGTCCACCACCCACAGGTACATCTGACCGGAAGCAGCATCGCCCTCGGCTGTAGACAGCATATCTTTAGGATCCACCGGTTTACCAAAAGCGTCCTCCGAGAAGCCCGCCAGGAACTTGGCAATCAGCGGCGCATCTTCGATGCTTGCCTGTACTACATGTCCTTTGACGTTAATAGGTTTATGTACAGCCGGGCAATGATAGACTTCCAGCATCAAATGGGTATGAAATGATGTCCCCTTACCTTGACAAAAGACTTCCGCAAATCGCCTCGCTATATCTGGCTCCGATATGATACCTGGAAGTTCTTCATCTTTCAGATGCTCCGCTAATTCTTGTATCAAAGTTTCCTTCTCACTGTGACTGACCTCAGACGAAATCCACAGCCAGGGACGAAAACCCTGGGAGTAGGCAAGCACCAGTGTATTCTCCGGTGTCTTCAACCTCACATTGCCTTCAAATCCTGTGATCATATGAATCAGGTTGAATTTTACCTCATCTCTTACAAATGCTTCCCCAAGCAGAACGCCATCACCAGCTGAAAAATGTTCAAACATCGTGCTCCCCTCCCGATATACTTTTTCTTCCATCATTATCTTCTTACTTGTAAAAATAAACCGCCGCGCCCCGTTATTCGGGTGCACGACGGAATTGCCAACAGTCGGCCTTTTTTAATTCAGGCGCTGATTATAAGCCCCTTCAGGGAATTTAGCTAACCGTTCTGTTGACCGGATGAAATCCCTTGCTGAAATGTAGCCATCCCCTATTGCCAGGGCCTATTCCCAGTAAAACGGTCCATTATTTTTCAGCCTTGCAAGTCCTTCAACATAGAAGAAATCGCCATAAATCAGCGGCACATCAATATTTTGACCAGCTGGATAATGACTGGTTCCATGCAGAATAAGACCTTCCTCTTCATTATTGCCCCATGTCCCGTAATTGCGGTAAAGCGATTCCAAGATCTTGATCGCAGGCTCACGGTACACGGCGGCCTCAGCGCCACCTATCTTCTCAGCCAAAAGCAGCAGTCCACTAGCCGCACAGGCTCCAGCAGAGGAGTCCCGGAAGCTGCGCGCCTCCTCTGGCGCACGGAAATCCCAATGTGGCACATAATCCTCAGGCAAGCGGGCCAGGAAGAAATGGGCCACTTTTTGCGCGGTGTGCAGATACTCGATCTTACCCGTATGATGATATGCCAAGGTCAGACCATAGATCGCCCAGGCAGTCCCCCGCGACCAAGCCGAACCGGCATCGTAACCTTGCCCGCCGATGCCTTCAACGAATTCACCGGTCTCCGAGTCAAAACGAACGATATGATACACCGATCCGTCAGGACGGACAAAATGCTTCACAACCGTGTCCATATGCGCCTCAGCGACATGACGATAGCGTGGATCACCAGTGACCTCTGTCGCCCAGAAGAGCAATGGCATATTCATCGCACAGTCTATAATAGCAATCCCACTATTGTCGTCTCCGTTTGACCAGGGATTCCAAGCTCGGATGAAGTTGCCCTTCAGATTGAAGCGGGCAGAGAGGAAATTTGCCGCTTTTAGCGCCCGGATCTTTGAGTGTTCGTTGGCCAGCAATTTGTAGGAAGCTACGCTCGTCAGCGTCCACATGAAGCCAAGATCATGGTCCAGTCGCACATATTCGTTCAGGACCTCATCCAGCCGCTGCTCGCACTGTTCGGCAATAGCCCTTAGCGATTCATCCCCGCTAACATTATACAGCAGCCATAATTGCCCCGGCCAGAATCCGGCTGTCCACCAACCAGGCTCTTCCAATATGTATTTACCGCCCTGACTGGCATGCGGGAATTCCGCTCCAATACGCAAGCTGTTATACTGTGTCTTCTCTAGCGCTTTACTCCATGCTTCCTCTACCCAGTCCAGCTTTGTCTCTGTAGTCATCACTAGCACCGCCATTCTGTAGTTTAGAAATTGATTGTGCATCCTGGTGTGAAAATCCCTTAAATTAGGAAGGAGGCACTTATATAAGCATTCAATATCGGATCATGCATATCCTGCCAGCTAGCCAAGGTTTCCCAAATCAAGGAGTCAACAGAAACATCACCTGAACACTTGCCTCCTGAGACCAGTAAAATAAAAAATACCGTCAGCTCTTGACGGTATAGTGTCCCCACTTCTTGCTAGCTCTGCTTGTTGACAATTGTGGTTGCAATTCGCAATAGAGCTATCTCTTCTTTTTACCGCGCATCCCTCGTTCAGAGCTAGCCTTAAGCTCCTTGTCGAACTTGTAGACCATGTTCTCCTTTAGCCGTTTTCCCTTTAAGGCTTTGCGGACCAACACTTTGCCTAATTTCGGAGTAATGCCTCTGTACCATACACCTTCAGGATAGGCAATGACCACACAGGCGTCCGAGCATCTTCCGTTGCAAGCGGTCTTCGTTGTATGAAAAAAACTGCCTGCATCCTGCTTCTCAATCTCTTTCTCAATAGCTTCCGCTACCTCTTTCCCTCTATGCTTCTTGCAGCTGCTTCCGTTGCAGATTAGCAAATGGCACTGGGTTCCTTGCAAATTCCAAGTCGTCACTTCAGCGTTCCTCCTCCCTGTATATATAGTAATTCCCGGCCTAGGGGAAATCGAATATTCTACACTCTACTAAACCGGATACTTTGCGTCAAGATGAAGGACTATGATTCCCTGTTTTCTTTCGTTATAATATAATTGAGAATTATTATCAATATAAGAAAGTGAGCTTTCATCATGACTACCCGCTATTCCAACGGTCTCAATCAGCACGGCCATTGTTTTTATATGCCCATCCGGGTGACTGTCCTTAGTCATCTTAGTGCTGACGAAAATTCAATAACACAATCCTCCTATTCCATCCTCATTATGGTGCAGGGCGGAGACGGCTATATTGAGATCAATAATGAACGTCTGCATCTTACCCCCGGCTGTGTCCTCTCCTTCCCTGGGTCTGCAACCTTCAAACTTCCTCCCCAGTCCGGCCTGCACGGGGTTTGGATTGAGTACACAGGCGTCATGCCAGACGGGTTAATGAAGTCCCCATTGGACAATGACCTTATCCCCCAACTGCGGAAATGCCCTTCTCAAATAACAGGATTGGGAGGAGAGCTGCACAGCGCCTGGACCAAGCCCCAAGCAGACAAGCCGTTTGCAGTGCAGGCGTTGTTCACCGATCTAATTATGAAGGTAAACAGCACTCCCATGGTGACCAGCGTTGTAGAGAGTTCCAGCGGTTGGCTCCCCCTTGTTCTGCAATACATAGACGAGCATTATTCCGAGGATTTGACGCGCTCACAGATGGCCGGATTGGCAGGAGTAAGCCCGGAACACTTCTCCCGCTCCTTCCGCAATACAACTGGGCAGACCTTTAGTGCTTATCTTTCGCTGCTTCGGATACGTAAAGCCCAGGAGCGTCTCCTGACTGGAACGCCAAATCTGAGTCATCTGGCACTCGAGGTCGGTTATGGCGAGGGCACATATCTCAGCCGGAAGTTCAAACAATTCGTGGGACTCTCTCCCACTGCCTACCACAGTAAAAATAAGCGGATCGTCACACTGAATTATAACCATACCGCCAGCCTGAGGGCACTGGAGATCACACCGCAATTGGGACCCTACTCCGCGTGGTTGGAAAGCCTGAACACTGTACCTACAGCCCGGAAGCTGTCGCTGGAGGCACGGCGTGCTTCTGCGGTCTTCCATTCTGTAGCCTCTGCCCGCCCAGATGTTATTATCAGCTACTCGTTGTACGGTGAGAATAAACAACTGCTTGCCCTTGCTCCGGTCATTGAGCTGCCCTTCATGCAAATGAGCTGGCGCGAGCAGTTTACCCTCATCGCTGAGGTTGCTGGCCGAAGGCTACAAGCTGAAGAATGGCTTCAACGCTATGATCAGCGCTGCCATGAGGCCAACTTGCAGTTGGACAGGAATATGGGAGCAAGAGGCACGGCGATCGTCTGGGAGATCGGCCACGGCTGTGCTTACTGCTTCAGCAGTAGTTACGGACGAGGTTGTCAGGTGCTATACAACGATCTGGGCTTTAAGTTACCACAAGCAATTATAGATCAAGATATCTCTAACAGAGGATTTATCAAGGCAGCTATTGAAGACATACCAGACTATCCTGCTGACCATATCATTATTACCGGCCTGCCAGACGATCCCCAAGGGCTTCAGCAGATTGACCGTCTCTTTCATTCCGAACAGTGGCGGCAACTCGAAGCTGTCCGCACAAGCCGGGTCCATATTCTGGACCAGCCGGATATGTTCTACGGATTCGATCCCCTCTCCTCTCAGGCACAGCTTCATGTCTTACTCCGGGTATTAACATCATAAATATACATAGGACAAGATCATTTCAGGTCATGGAAATTAACAGGTGAAGTCTGTACAGTTATATTGAGAATGATAATCGTTATTCATAAGGAGGATATACATCTTGCTCGACCTACACAAAAGCCGCAGAAGCCGAAGACTATCGTTTCCTATATCTCTGCTGCTGACACTAACCCTTATTTTATCGGCTTGTAGCAATGCCGCTCCAGCTGCTGAAGGCACTAGTGGCAATGCTGCCAATACGCCAGGGACTTCAGAGGCGCCAGCTTCCGCCGAGAGCAGCACGCCGGAAGCTCCGGCCACCAAAACCGTAAAAACTATGAACGGTGACATTGAGATCCCTGTCCTGCCCAAGCGGATTGTCGCAGAAGAATATATCGGCAGTCTGATTCCCTTAGGCACCATCCCTGTTGGGGCTCCCGGCCTGACTCTGCAGAATATGTATTTTCAAGAAGCATTACAAGATGTCACTGACACAGGTACCTATGGGAAAATGAACGCAGAGAAGATCTTCGCGCTAGACCCGGATCTGATCATAACAGGCAACAACGACAGCTATCCGACGTTAAGTAAAATAGCTCCTACGATCGTCGTGCCTTACGGGGAACTAAAGAACGCCCACGAAGAGCTTACCTATTTTGGACAGCTGCTGGGCAAAGAAAAAGAAGCGGCAGACTGGCTCACTGAATACGACGAGCGGATTGCCGCCGCCAAAGCCAAGGTGGACAAGGCCATTCCTGCAGAGGCTACCTTCAGTATTATGGAGAATGCCGATAAAACCACCTATGTCTATGGTGACAATTTTGGACGAGGCGGCCAACCCATCTATCAGGCACTGGGCCGCAAACCTCCGGCAGAAGTCGCTGACGAAATTATGGAAAAGCAGTGGGCTGAATTATCCGCAGAGGTCATCAGCAAATACGCTGGAGATTACATCATCCTAACCTCCAATACACGCACAGTCGAGAGTTTCAAAAGTGATCCCCTCTGGGGCAGCTTGCCTGCCGTGAAGAATGATCGTCTCTATGTCTGGAAAGAGGAACGGTCCTGGTACTACGATCCTCTTGCCGTTCTCTCCCAGACGGAGGAACTGGCAGACTGGCTTACAAAAAGCAAATAGTAGAACGAAAGCCAAGCAACGGTTACTGGTTACTACCGGGTCGCTGCTTGGCTTTTGCATATGCACAGAAATCTCACTTTTATAAGAAGGATCAAAGTGCAATTAACGGCATTTTCGTACCTTAAATCCTCCGCAACTATGGGATATCGGAGATTAAGTGCAATATTGTATCTTAAATATTCCAGAATACCCCGTCCAGTGTGCTTTTTCGAAAAATAAGATACAATAATGCCCTTATTTACCTCATTTGCCTATATTGAAGAAAAATAAGGTACAAAAATGCTGTTAGATGGGGAGATGCCCCCTTTTTTCACTGTTAAGACGACTGATGAAGGGGAATATACCCCTTCTAGTGGTTGAATCTGTCGACAGTCTATGTCCTAGTGATAGATTTCCTATGGAATGCTTTCAGACAGGAACGCCTTGCGCCCTATTATGCTGACATTGTTCAACCGGATTTTGCGACAGTTCCTATGAAAAGCTAGCAGGGCGAGACCTTTGCACCTACAGTTCCAAATTTCCCCGTACGCTCATCATCGCTTTTTGCTAACTTCTTTTGTTCGGTTAATATAATTCTTTCATTAAATGCAGCATGAATCCAGGCTGCAAGCAGCTCCAAACGTGTGCATTCGTGTAGTAAAAAAGTAAGCGTACAAGGAAAATATCCAACCGGATACTTCCCTGTACGCTTTTGTTTGAAATGACTATGCTGATAAGCTGGATTTAGATGATTTAGATGATTTAGATGATTTAGATGATTTAGATGATTTAGATGATTTAGACTATCTAGACATCTAGACGCTCTTAATGATCGTCTACGACCCCAAGGGCTTTGTTCTTTTCCTTGAACCTGTCGTTGTGGGAGGAGACATAAGCTACCTTATCCGCAGTCGGATCGATGTACAGCTTGGCACTGTTCAGGGCCAGAACCGCATCGGTGAAGGTACCCGCGATCAGGCGGACCTTGCTGGAATAATCCACAAAGTCTCCTGCAGCGAAGACACCGGGCAGGTTCGTCTCCAGCTTATCGGAGACATTGGCACACCACTCGCCCATATCCAGCCCCCATTCACGCAACGGGCCGAAGTCGTGTTTTAGACCATGATTGACAATAATAGCATCTACCGCAAAAACCTCAGTCTCACCAGTCTCCACATGGCTGATCGTCACTTGATCAATCGTCTCGCCATTGCTGCTGTGCAGCTGTGTCAAAGCATAAGGAACACGAACCTCTACAGAAGAAGATTTCATGCGAGCAATATTCTTCTCATGGCCCCCGAACCGTTCGCGGCGGTGCACCACTGTCACACTTGCTGCAATCGGCTCCAACTCGTTGGCCCAATCCACAGCAGAATCCCCGCCACCGGAAATTAACACATGCTTGCCGCGGAAAGGCTCCAGCTCCTGAACCGTGTAATGAAGATTCGTCACTTCATAACGGTTCGCACCTTCAATCTCCAGCTTCGCCATTTGCAGGATACCATACCCGATCGCCAGGATGACTGTCCGTGTCCAATGCTTCTCACCACTGGCAGAAGTCAGAATATAAGTTCCGTCCTCCTGCAGCTCCTGACCCGTGATCTGTTGTCCCAGTACAATGGTTGGCTCAAAGGTCATCGCCTGCTCCTTCAGCTGTTTAATCAACTGATGACAAAGAGTTGGAGTGACACCGCCAACATCCCAGATCATTTTCTCCGGATAAATCAGCATTCTTCCGCCGAGTTCTTCCTTGGCTTCGATCAACTTGGTCTTCAGATCTCTCATACCGCTGTAAAACGCTGTATACATCCCAGCGGGTCCACCGCCAATAATCGTAACATCATATAATTCCAGTTGGTCGCTCATGCTAACCTCCGCAAATGTATTTATATTAGACAAACTTAAGATCTTTACTTAGGATTACATCGTCACTACGGTAAATGTTTTGACTTCTGGCACCGCCATGGCTTTATGCTCCGAACTGCGCCTCGTGCAGACGACTATAAATCCCCGGATTTCTTAGCAGTTCCTCATGCTTGCCCTGCTCGGCAATCCCGCCTTCTGCCACAACCAGTATGCGGTCCGCATGTTTGATCGTTGCCAGACGATGGGCGATCACGAGAGTCGTCCGACCCTGCGACAATTCAGCAAGAGCCTCCTGAATGGCCTGTTCTGTCTCCGTATCGAGCGCAGATGTTGCTTCATCCAGAATCAATATACTCGGGTTCTTCAGGAACATCCGGGCGATGGAGAGACGCTGCTTCTGACCACCGGAGAGCTTCACGCCGCGTTCACCGATCATCGTGTCCAGACCGCCAGGCTGTGATTGGATCAGTTCCACCAGCTGGGCCCGCCGGGCAGCTTCCCAGATCTCATCATCCGATGAGCCCAGTTTGCCGTAAGCAATATTTTCCCGAATGGTTCCATCGAACAGGAAGACATCCTGCTGCACGATCCCAATGTGGGAACGGAGCGATTCCAGTGTCATCGAACGGATATCCATACCGTCAATGGCAATACTGCCTTCATTCACATCATAGAAACGAGGCAGCAAGCTGCACAGCGTTGTCTTACCGGCGCCTGATGGGCCTACAAGCGCTACTGTGTCCCCCGCATTGATCGACAGGTCGACATTCCGGAGGATCTTCTCCTTGTTGCCATATCCGAAGGTAACTCCCTTGAACTCAATATTTCCGGTAAGCTTCTGGACAGACTTGGCATCTTTGGCATCATCGATGTCTGGCTCTGTCTCCAGTAGTTCCAAATAACGCTTGAATCCGGCGATGCCCTTAGGATAAGTCTCAATCACAGAGTTGATCTGTTGCAACGGACCAAAGAATACATTAGACAGCATCACAAAGGCGATAAACTCCCCATAGGTCATCTTGTCCTGAATGACAAACCAGGTGCCACATAGGAGTACAAACAACGATACAAACTTCATAAGGATAAAACTGAAAGAAGAGTTCCAGGCCATAATTCGGTATGTCAGTAGTTTTGTAATGCGGAAACGTTCATTGTTTTCGGCAAAACGGGAAATCTCATGTTTTTCATTGGCAAAAGCCTGCACTACACGAATCCCGCTCACATTATTTTCAACTCTTGCGTTGTAATCAGCAATATCGGAGAACATTGTCTTAAAAGCTGCCGACATTTTACGGCTGAAGTACATGGACAGATAGATCATCAGCGGCACAATCACAAAGGTCAGCACCGCAAGCTGCCAGTTAATATTCAGCATGATGGCGAACACGCCGATCAGCGTCATGATGGCAATGAAGAAGTCCTCAGGTCCATGGTGGGCAATCTCCCCGATATCCATAAGATCATTAGTCATCCGGGAGACCAAGTGCCCGGTCTTCGTATTATCAAAAAAGTTAAAGGACAGCTTCTGCACCCGATCGAACAGTTTTTTTCGCATATCCGATTCGATATTAATACCCAGCTTATGTCCCCAGTAAGTAACTACAAAGTGCATGAATGAACTAATTACATAGATACCCAACAAGCCTAGGCAGGAATATAAGATCACTTTCCAGTTGCCGCTTGGGAGAAGATCATCTACCACCCGGTTGACCGCAAGCGGGAATACAAGCTCCAGCAGAGCAGCGGCGATGGCACAAGAGAAATCTAAAATAAACAGCCCCTTATACGGGCGATAGTAGGCAAAAAAACGACGCAGCATTTCCGGCTACACTCCTTACCGATGGTCCGAAGAACAGGGAGCTGTAGGCTCCTGTCTGCTTCATCCGGACAGAATAATTACAGCAACTGTGAGGCTTAAGCCCCTCTAGGAATTTTTGCGTCCCAGCAAATACAGGAAGTACGGGGCGCCAATAACGGCAACCACAATACCCGTTGGAATTTCCGAGGGCTGCAAAATCCAGCGGCCAATCGTATCGGCTGTAATGACGAGCAGCGCCCCCAGTAGGGCTGAGGTTGGCAGCATATACTGGTGCTTCGGACCAACTAGACGTCTAGCCAGATGGGGAGCCACCAGACCGACAAAACCGATCCCCCCGCTCACAGCCACACTGGCTCCAGCAAGGCCGACTGCAGCAGCCAAAAGACGGAACTGTTCCTTATTGACAGGCGCCCCAAGGCCAGTTGCTGTCTGTTCCCCCAGATTAAGAACATTCATGACCCGCGACTTGTAGAATACGTAAGGAAGCAAGATCAGTACCCATGGCAGCAGGGAAAGTACAAACTTCCAGCTTGTTCCCCAAATACTGCCGGCAAGCCAGGTTGCGACAAACTGATATTTGTCCGGGTTAAGACGAAGCGTAAGTACAATCATCGCTGCGCTCATTCCTGCGGCAACTGCAACCCCTGTTAACAGCAAACGCGTAGGTGACAAACCTTGATGGCGCTTGTAAGCAAGGGCATAAATCAAGGCCGCAGTTAAACTTGCGCCGACAAAAGCCACAACAGGCAACAGAAATACCGGGGCAGCTGCGGTAGTCGGATAAAAGGAAATCAGCAGCATAACCATCAGTCCTGCTCCCGCATTTATACCGAGAATACCGGAGTCCGCCAGTGCATTACGTGAAATCCCCTGCATAACTGCACCACATACAGCCAGTGAAGCTCCAATCAACAGGGAGATGACAATACGCGGCAGCCGGAAATCAAATAAGATCAGGCTTTGCTTGTCTGTACCTTGTCCGAACATCGTCCGCAGCAGATCCATAGGACTCAAGCGTATGTATCCAGTGTTAACACTGATTATAAAGACAATCACAATGAGAATAGACAAAACAGTCATGACAAAGAGTCCACGTCGATGTCTGATTTGATCAAAAGATGAGAATACGGATTTCTCCATCACTACAGTTCCCTCCTTTCTTTACGCGCCAGATAGAGGAAGAACGGCACACCAATCAGAGCAATGATCGCGCCAATCGGCGTCTCATGCGGCGGATTGATCATTCGTGCGGTAAGATCGGCAAAAACCGTTAGCAAACTGCCTAGAATTGCCGAGCATGGAATAATCCAGCGGTAATCCACGCCAACCAAATACCGGGTTAAATGCGGAATAATCAGTCCGATGAAACCCACCGTACCGACCACAGCAACCGAGGAGCCGGCCAAGATCAGCACAATGATGACACCTGCCAATTTAACAAGACCCGTTCGCTGCCCAAGACCTCTGGCGATATCCTCACCCAAGCTGAGCATCGTAATTGAGCGGGACAAAATAATCGCCCCAAGAATGGCAGCGCCAACCCAAGGGAACATGATTTTGAGTTGCAGCCACTTTGTTCCCGCTACACCGCCTGCATACCAGAAGGCCAAGTCTTGTCCAATACGAAAATATAGAGCTATACCTTCGCTGAGTGCCTGCAGCAGCAAGCTGAATGCAGCACCGGCAAGAACGAGACGTGAAGGTGTTAATCCACCTTTACCCAGTGATCCGACCCCATATACGGCAGCGGCGCCCATTCCGGCTCCGATAAAGGCATACATAATCAAATACATAAACGAAAGACCCGGGAAAAAGGCAAAACATAGTGCCAACGCAAAACCGGCTCCAGCATTTATCCCCATCAACCCTGAATCCGCGAGCGGATTTCGGGTCATCCCCTGCATAACAGCCCCTGCCACTGCAAAGCTCGCACCAACCATGGCACCGCCAAGCACCCGTGGCAGACGTAAATCCTGAATAATCTGATGATCCGTCAGGTTCGGATTAAAATGGAAGATAGCTTGCCATACCACGGAAAGCTTGATGTCTGCCGCACCAAATGAAACCGATATCGCGATCCCCAGCGCCAGCGCGATCAATCCGCCAATCAATATCAGCGTTGCTGCCCATGGACGTGAACGGATTTTTTGCTTTTCCGCCTCGTTAGTGGCCTCTATTCTACCTGTTGCCTGTAAACTCATGCATGTCACCCGTTTTCGTATGAAATTGATTCTCATTATCATCTTTGTATTGTAAATGAAATCTCTTCCTTTTGGCAATGGATAATTGTGATCTTATTATTTATCTTTTCTGCATGAGCGTACATTTCTCCATCCCTTTTTCTGAAATCAAGTCAATTTCGTTGACAGGTTCACAAGTAATTTGGTAGATTCTAAATTGATATTCAAATGATAATGATTATCATTGTCTAATTTGTATCCACTATTTATACTGGGAGGTCCATCATGTTAAAGAGAAAATCCCTACTGTCAGCCGCCGTACTGATGATGCTGTTCACGATCATTTTGACGGCTTGCGGAGGAACCAGTAATACTGCTTCGAGCCCTGCTCCGGCTGCGACTGCGGAAGCTTCAGCACCAGCGGCATCAGAACAACCGGCCGCTACCGATACTCCGGCAGCTGAATTCCGCGATTACGAGACTCCTAAGGGAACTGTTAAAATTCCTGCGAAGCCGAAGCGTATCGTGACCGACTTCTACGGGGGTGAACTGCTATCGGTAGGAGCCAATGTTGTTGGCGTTGAACCTAGTGCTTTTGAGAATCCATTCCTGACCGATCTGCTCAAAAACACCAAAGACGTTGGTTATCCTATCAACGTGGAGAAAACCCTGGAGCTTGCTCCTGACCTTATCGTTGTTATGTACGACGGCAACTATGACGCATTGTCCAAAATCGCTCCGACAATATATATACCTTACGGAACCGCCACTAACATCTATGAGACCGTCAAACTGTTCGGCGACATCGTTGGCGCACCTGACAAAGCGGAAGCTTTCCTAGCCGACTTTGACAAAAAAGCAGCCGAAGGCCGCGAGAAACTAAAAGGCATCGTCAAAGAAGATGACACCTTCGGAATCTATGAGTTGACTGACAAAGGTGAGCTCTGGATCTTCGGAGACAATGCTGGCCGTGGCGGACAAGTCCTCTACAATGCCCTCAAGCTGAAGATGCCTGAGAAGAACAAAAATGATAACCAGACACTTCAGCTCTCCATGGAATTACTGCCGGAGTACGCTGCAGATTATATGTTCCTGACCACCTATGATCCTGAGAAAAAAGGCGACAAGCTTAAGGAGCTGAAAGATTCCCCAGTGTGGAAGGGACTTCCGGCTACTAAGAACAATCACTTGTTCTACAATGATTTCGATACCTACTACCGCTATGACCCTATCGCCATCACCTCGCAAATCGATCTGTTTGTGGATATGATCGTTGCACGGAATGTGGAGAACAAGAAGTAACTGAGTGGAATGGTGCTTATGAAGGAAAGGGGGTTTTTGAACTGTCGCGCGATGTGCTTGCCTGGATGTCTTCCATAGGAAAGCTTCCACTCGTACCCGGGCGCATAGGCTGTCGACAGATTTCATCCGCTAGAAGCGGTACATTCCCCTTACTAATCGCCCTAACAATGAAAAATAGGGTCGCCTCCCCAACTAAGCGCATTTTTGTACCTTATTTTTCTTTAATGCAGATAAATAAGGAAAATAAGCGCATTTTTGTATCTTATTTTTCGAAAAAGTATGCTAACCAAGGATTCTGGAAGATTTAAGATACAATATTGCACTTATTTTTACGATCGCCCCTAGTTTTAGAAGATTTAAGGTACAAAAATGCCGTTAATCACACTCAAGACTCTTATGATAAGCCCTCTTTTCTCTTGGCTTTCTGGTTATTTTCATACGATCTATATAGAGGTTTATTACAGAAAGTTGGAGCAACCGCGTCCAGTGCGAATGGGCAGTTCTAAACTAGGTATACTCCTTGGTGCGAAGCCTACCTGTCGGAAAAATCATACAAAAAAATAGGAAATGGCAGTGCTCAGGAAGATTTCTGAACCCGCCATTTCCTTTTTTCCTTCTACGCGCATCTGTTTGAGCAAGTGATGCGCAAACAAAAGCCATCCGGCCTCCGGGCGCAGGTACGATTCTATTCTATTTGTAATTTCTAAGCTTCATGCACTACGTTTAAAATAGAAACCTACTCTACCGCATCAACTTTTTGATACCTTCCATTGTTAAATTCGCGGAGTAACGACGATCTAAAACTTCTGGATTCCCCAAGATAAACCAATAGTTTACTTCATCATATCCTATGATCTCTGCCCTAACTATTAAGTCCGTATGCATATTAGCTTTTTGTGAGTTTTTGGCACATTCATCATAATCAGCTACTCCCAATGCCTCATGACTTGGGATGCTCACCATCACCCCTTGCGGATAAAAAACTTCAATATAGCCTTCTACTTTGGTTCCAAGGGGGAGCAGCTCTTTCAGCTCAAGCCATGTTTCCAATTGATTGATATTAATGTCATTCCATACTTTTTCGAACTCTTCCTTAGGGATTCTTTTCAAATCTGGATCATCTAAAGACAACTCCTGATCTGATAAGAAAAAATTAAACTTCTTCAGATTAGAAATCTTACTTTCTTGCCCCTCTTCGATTAAAACCTGTCTGAATGCGTTTCCCTCTGCATCTACTTCAAAGTACCATGTTTGTTTAGCATAACAATCAGTTAAATAAATCATTTTCTTTCCTCCATGCTCAATTACATCTCTTCATTTAAAATGCCAATTGGAGAGTCCTTTTAAATAATTTAAATACTTTAGACTAGGGGCAACACTAAAAACAAACCAAAGAATATTAGGTATGAATTCCCCCGCTTTTAATGACATCTTACAGCTTATGTATGTGAGAATTATTAGAATCGAATAGACTAGAATATATGGCTGTACTTTCCCGCTGCCCCATTCTTCTGACTCGGAATATAGCAAGGAGATCGCCAGAACGTGTATAACAACCACAACGAGAACTTGTATTATAGATATAATCTTTACTCTTCCTTTCAAAACTCCTCCCCCTTGTAATTAATCTGAAAATATAAAATTGGAAAAATATCTCATTAATGAAAAAATACCCTTTAAGTATAATTATCGGATAATTCAGATCAACTGTTGATTCTGATAAGAAAAAAGACAGTCCTTCTATAAAGAAGAACTGTCTTTTACACTTTCTACACGCCTTTCAGATCTTACAACAACTTCCCAATCACAGTCCCACTCAAGATCTGCCCCAGCGTCTTATCCAGCGGCAACGGCTTGTTGCCGAGGCAAGTACGGACTGCGGTCAACAGCACACGAACGTCGTACTTACTTGGATGCACAGGAATCACTTCTTTTTCGAGCTTCAACAGCCCGTACACCGCCATCATAGCCGTGCGGACAGAGTATTCGACGGTGAAGACGCAATCGTCCGGCACTTCGGCGAACTGGCCGAGGAAGGCCAGGTTGGTGCTGCCTTGCGGGATAACCTGCGGACGGTCGCCCATGACGCGTGGCATGAACTGTGAAGTGATGTATGGCATCATGCACGGAATGACGTTAGTCGTGTGGTCCAGAATTTCTGGAATGCGATTTCCCAGTCCCATGTGATGCAGCAGTTCCTCGAACAGCTCGCGTCCGGTACAGTCGGACATTTTCTTCTTAATGTAATCGCCCTCTGCATCCGGGAACAGGCCATATGCCCATAATACCTTGACGTTCTCAGGCTGGTTGATAAAGTGCGGCTGAGTTGGTGCAGTCCAGGACATGAGCCAGCTGGAATCCTTAATTGTGACTACGCCACCCATGCCCGGTTTGTCGCCAGTCCATTCCAGCAAGTGCGGGAACAAAATGTCGTCATCGGTAAGGGTGATGGTGAAGGACAGCCATTTCGTTTTGTCGATGTCGCCGCAGAAGACTTCAGGACGGCCGAAGTCTGGGGACTTCGCGGCCATTTTCTCCCATAGACTCCAACAGCCCCGTTCGGACACGGAACGGTTGAGGATCGCCGGATGATTGAAATCGCCTAACGTTGAATTTTCAGTCATGGAGCCGTTGGTGACCAGCACCAGATCGCTGCGCGAGACTTTGATCAGCTTCGATGCGCCGCCCACAAGTACATGAATCCCCGTTACGGTCTTCTCCCCACTGGAAAGGTCCAGGTCGAGATCCACCACCTGATGACCTTTATCGAAGTTGACGCCTTTCCCTTCCAGCCATTTGATCAACGGCAGAATCAGCGAATCGTATTGGTTGTATTCCGTATGCAGGATGCCTTTGAGTTGGTTCATCCCGCTAATAAGGTGCATGAAACGCTCCATGTACCGCTTCACTTCAACTACGCTGTGCCAGTTCTCAAAGGCAAACATTGAACGCCAGAAGTACCAGAAATTTGTCTCCAGAAAGCCCGGATCAAAGAATTCTTCAATCGTGGTCGCCCCCAGCCGCTCCTCGGTCAACATGGTCAGCTTGCCAAGCTGCAACGAATCGGCAGTAGAGAGACCCAGTGTGGAGAAATCGGCCTTCTGTCCGGCATTCTCCACCAGACGGCAATGCGACTCTACCGGCTCGGCCAGATTGAATTCACGGAATTCGTCCAGCACACTGCGGTCGGGATTTTTCAGGGATGGAATGAAGCCATACAGCTCCATAAAACATTCGAAATGCTCCTCAATCTCCCGTCCGCCGCGCGCGCTGTAACCATCTTTAGCGTTGCCTGCTCCGTCCATAGAGCCGCCGTACACTGGCGATTCCTCCAGAATGTGAATGTTCTTGCCGGGCATATGCCCGTCGCGGATCAGGAAAGCCGCTGCCGATAGCGAGCCAATCCCTCCACCGACCAAGTAAGCTTTTCGTGAAGCAATACCTTCTGGCATTACAGGGTGAATCCGTTGATAAGTTCCCATGTTCATCTTCCTTTCGAGGTTGAAGTAGTAAGGTTACTCTTGAGCTGCCCTCACTATACCTCCACCGCGAAAAGAAGCCTATGGACAGCTTCCGCCATCTGTACAGAGATTACACAATCACTCTCTTTTGTGTTCATTATGAAGAGTCTATGACATACAAAAGCACCTCATCCCGGGTAACGTTCCGGAAATGAGGTGCCTCTGCTGCTTATCTGGTCAGAATGGCATTTACATCCTTCGCCAAAGCATCTAAGCCTTGCTGAACATCTTTATTATCTGTAAGAATATCACCTAAGCGGGACACTACCAGTGTCTCAACCTCGTGATAAACCCCGGTCGTCGGTCTCTTTTTACTGAACTTCAGTTCATCTACCGCGACCTTATAGCCCGGGAATTCAGCCATTGTCTTTTTCATAAGATCTGTGTCCAATGAAGAGAGCCTTGTTGGTAAATATCCGGTGTTAGCTGAAGCATAAGCAGCCTGTTCTGTGTCGGACAGCCATTCCATGAATTCAAAGGTGGCCGCTTTCTCCTCTTCCGTACCTGTGTTGGACATATAGACGTTTGAACCACCTACTGGTACGCCACGGGTTCCTCCCTTGCCTTCAGGAATCATGGCTACCCCAAGCTCATATTTACTTTTGGCAGCCAGACCCAGGAAGATTTTATAGCCGCCAATACTGGAGAATGTAAGCAGGGTATCAGGATCGGACACAGCCCCGACAAAATCGTTCAACTGTGTTGGATTAAATACTTTAATCAGGCCCTTGGACACCCCATCACGCAGAAATGAAATCAGTTCTACTGCACCCTTACTATTAATATTCGTAGCCGTTTCCTCATCATTTAGCATATTCGTATTAGAGTAAGAAGACAGTAGCGCCTCCAGAATCCAGAGGTCATTATTAAGCAGGTACATCGGAGTTTTGCCTGTTGCTTTATAGGCAGTCTCCATATAAGACTCCAACTCGTCAAATGTGGCTGGACCATTTTCATTCAAGCCTACTTTTTTAGCCAAAGTCTTGTTCACATACATCACTGGCAGACTCCGCATATGCGGGAAGGCATACATATCCTTGTCTACATAAAGGTTATCGAGATCACCGATCTTGAAATCGTCCCTATTGAAATCGTTCACCTTCATAAAAGGCTCCAGATCCACAATCGTATTGCTGTCCGCAAAACCTTTGGTCTGGGATACTTCACCAATGAAAGCATTCGGAAGCGTGTTGGCAATCGCCGCTGCGTTAACTTTTTGCTGAATCTCCGAATAATCGCCTTGATACTCCGCGCTCACATGAATGTTCAGCTCAACACCCTTGGTCTTATTGAACTGATCCACCAGGTCTTTGTTGACTTGTTCCATAGCCGACGTCCAAAACTTAAGTTCGACGGCCTTGTCGCCTTTAGTGTACTTTACCGCACTCTCGTTTGCACCGGCTTGCCCACACCCGCTAAGAATTACAGTTGTTCCTACGACTGCCGTTAAGACTACAGCGAACTTCTTCTTCATGTGATTCCATTGGTTTGTCATAGCTTCCTCCAGGTCATGTTGTTAGATTTACTTCACACCACTGTACGTGAATGCTTTGATAATGTGTTTTCTCGCAAACATAAAGACAATCAGAATGGGTAGGATTAGCATCATGTTACCGGCCATAACGATATGCGGGTTTAACCCCTCTGAATCCTGAAGCTTCTTAACCCCTAGCGGCAAAGTACGTACTGCGTCGGTAGTTGTCCATACCAGCGGGAAGAAGTAACTGTTCCACGTCCCGATAAACGTAAGCAGAGCGAGTGTAGATAGCGTTGGAACCGCCATCGGCAGCATAATTGTGCGAATGATTTTCCATTCACTGGAGTTATCCAGCCTTGCAGCCTCCAGAATAGAATCGGGAACCTGCATAAAGGTCTGCCGGAGCATGAATATAGCCATCCCGCTCGCGATAAAAGGTACAATTAGGGACACATAGGTGTTCAATAGCCCCACGTTGGCAAACATTACGAACACAGGCAGGAAAATGAGCTGTCCGGGAACCATCATCGTCGCAAGCACGAGACCGAACAGTAACGACTTGCCTTTGAATTGATATCTGGCAAAAGCATACGCGGCTGGCACAACGACCAACATTAGGCCAACAAGGGTACCCAGAGTGATAATAATAGAGTTCTTCGTATAATGAAGAAAATTAATCCGGGTAAACGCATCTTTGAAATTGACCCATTGCAGCTTATCCACCCAGAACTTCGGAGGGACTGCGACTACCTCATCAAGTGTCTTGAATGCGGTCAGCAGCATCCAATAGAACGGGGCCAAAAAGATGATAATCAATAACACAGACAGCAGCAGTCTAATAGTTACTTTAGGGAGTCTCAGCCACATCTGTTTCCTTCTCCCCCTTATCTGTAGTGCACACGTTTATTCAATACTTTAAAGTAGAGGATCGTGATGAGCCCGACGATCAGCATCAGTACGACAGCCATCGCAGACGCATACCCTACCCGGTAATACTCAAAGCCTTGCTTATAAATACTGTAGATCAGAGTATTGGTTGAATTGGACGGCCCGCCATTCGTCATGACACTGATCGTCTCAAAGGCTTGAAACGAGCCAATAATGTTCATCAGAATTAAGAAGAACAACGTAGGCGAGATCATTTTCAGCGTAATTTGAAAAAATACAGAACGCCGGCTGGCATTATCCAAAGCCGCAGCTTCGTATAAATAGGGAGGAATTGCCCCCAGTGCCGAGAGTATGATCAGGACATTGAAGCCGAGTGATTTCCATACCGAGACCAGTACGACAGAGAATAGAGCCACGTTCTTGTCTGTCAACCAGCCAACCGGATCCGCTCCAAAGAGAGAAAGGATATAGTTGAACAATCCCTTGTCCGTATTCATGAGCCACATCCAGATCAACGATACCGATACTAGTGAAATAATATTAGGTGTAAAGCTGATTGTCTGGATAAAACGGTTAATGAACGTGTTTTTCTGCAAAAATAGCGCCATCAATAAACCTAGAATGAGAACCATGCTTACTTCCATCACCATGTACCCTATAGTGTTCATTAACGTATGGGCAAAATCACTGCTGGAGAAAAGCTCTTTGTAGTTCTTCAAGCCGATAAATTTCATAGGCCCGCGCATATTCCAGGAAAAGAAGCTCAAATATATATTGTAGCCAATCGGATAAATGTAGAATGCCACCAGAATCAGCACTGCTGGAGCGACCATCACATAAGGGAGGATTCGCAGCGTGTTATTGTCTTGCTTCATACTCTCTTCGCCCCGTAGATTCTCTGTTCGTTCCCGTCAAAGAAAACTAGACTGGACTCTTCCACATATACCGTTACATGTTCAAGCGGACGTTCCTGACTGTCAAAGCATTTGATAGCAATACTAGAGTTACTACCGAGCTCAGCCTTGTATATTATCTCGGAGCCCAAGATTTCCCGTGTAGTCAGCATGCCGTCAAAAGAAATACATTGCGATCTGCCCCCTGCTTTTTCATCCTCAATAGTGAACTTAACCTTCTCCGGTCTAAACCCTACATATTTAGCTTCCGCAGGTGCAAGAGCCTGCAGTTTGGCATCATCACATTGCTCCAGCTCAAGAACGTTCATAGCAGGTGTACCGATAAATTTACTGGTGAAAATATTTTGCGGATCATGATAAATGCCACGAGGCGTATCCTCCTGCATTATTTTTCCGCCATCCATTAACACAATTTTGGTGCCCATGCTCATGGCTTCAACCTGATCATGAGTAACATACACGAACGTTGCGCCTAGTCTTTGATGCAGCTCGATCAGTTCGGAACGCATTTGCCCTCTAAGCTTGGCATCCAAATTGGAGAGCGGCTCGTCCATAAGGAAAATCGCCGGTTTTTTAACCATCGCTCTGGCCAGTGCCAGGCGTTGTCTCTCCCCACCGGAGAGAAATTCCGGCCGCTTATGCAGATGCTTGGTTAAGCCAACCGTATTGGCAATATCTTTTATCAGCTGCATCCGCTCATCCTTAGGCACCTTGTTATTCTTTAATCCATACTCGATGTTCTGTTCAACGGTCATTGTCGGGTAAAGGGCATAATTCTGGAACACCATCGCCAGATTCCGTTTGCCCGGCTCCACACCGTTCATGTTCTTGCCGCCAATGATGATTGAGCCTCCGGTGTTATTCTCCAGGCCGGCAATCATGCGCAGGGTTGTGGATTTCCCACAGCCGGAAGGACCTACCAGGACCGTAAAGCTGCCGCTTTCGATACTTAAGTTGAGGTTATCAATAATAGATTTGTCTCCGTATTTCTTCTCCACGCGTTCCATTACAATACTGCTCATTTCCCATACCTCCGCCTAGCTGTCGATAGTTGTGCGGGCCGCTACAATAATTAAGCTAGCCCAGATGGTTTAACTAGATTGGCGCAGATATCAGGATAGTCTGTGATAATCGCGTCCACACCTGCATCGATCATTTGTCTCATGACCGAGACCTGATTTACAGTCCAAGCATTGACTTGAACACCGGCCTGATGTGCCTGATCCACCACATTAGCGTCCACACAGATAAACAATGGATGCAACGCATCGGCTTGGACGGTCTTGGCGTATTGCTCGCCTCTATAAAATTTGGAAAAATGCAGCAGGGCTGTTTTGATTTCCGGGCAAGCCTGCTTCAGCTCAAACATCGATTTATGATTGAATGAGGAGAAGATCACCTGATCTACCAGATCATAGGCTTTTACCAATTCAGCTGCTGCTACGTTAAGGCCATCATATTTTTGCGATTGGACCATAATATCCTTGACCTCGATGTTCAGGTACAAACGATGTTCCTTAACTAGCTCCAGCACCTGCCGCAATGTTGGAATCTCTGCAGTGGGATATTTATCTTCAAAACGGGCGTTGTAATTGTATTGCTTCAGTTCGGTCAGCGTAAAATCGGTAACATTTCCCTTGCCGTTCGAGGTTCTGTCGATGGTATCATCATGGATGACCACGATTTCCCCGTCCTTCGTAATGTGGATATCTATTTCAAAACCGTCCGCTCTCTGTTCAATGGCCAGCTTGAAGGCCTCCATCGTGTTTTCCGGAGCATATGCACTTGCTCCCCGGTGTGCCAATACTTTGAGGCTGCTCATAATTCCTGGCCCTCCTGTCCTTCGTTCTTCGCCATCTTGTCATATAAACTCTCTAAAAAAGAATAGGATTTTACTTTTCCATAGCCAGCTTTGAACTTCTCTTCGTCTAGCCCATCACGGGCGGCCTTATCCAGGCTTCTAAGATCAGAACAAACATCAGGGCAATCCGTAATGGCAACATCAACCCCGGCATCGAGCATGGACTTGATATAGGGAACATCGTTAACGGTCCAAGCATGCACCTTCACGCCTGCCTCATGCATCTGATTAATGTTTTCATGACCGATATTTATAAAAAACACATGGAGCGCATCAGCATTTACTGTTTTGGCATAAGCTTCACCGCGATGCAATTCCTCAAGAAACAACAGCCCGGTTCTGATGTCCGGATAGGCTTCTTTTAACTGGGCCATCGAGCCATGGTCAAAGGAAGAGAAACTAACTTGCTTCGTCAAACCATGTTCTGCCACCAGTCTTGCGGCTTCCAAACTGATGTCTGAAAGGTCATTATCTGAAAAAATGAAGTTCTCCTCAATGTTCAGCGCAAGGTTATTCTCTTTAACAAATTGCAGAACCTCTAAAAAAGTGGGGATCTCAGCTCGGGTATACTCCTGCTCAAATCTGGCATTAAAGTTGAATTCCTTCAGCTCTGCAAGTGTATAATTGGCAACCTTGCCAGTACCATTGGAGGTTCTGTCGATGGTATCATCATGGATAACAACAATCTCCCCATCCTTGGTACGATGAATAGTGATATCCAGTCCGTCGGCCTGCTGCTTAACGGCAAGCTTGAAGGCTTCCATTGTATTCTCCGGAGCATAAGCGCTTGCTCCCCGGTGTGCCCATATTTTTAGCTGCTCCATAACCAACTTCCTTTTTCATTTTATTGTTGATCCAATGCAAAGGACTACGTATACGAGTGTCTTCTCTCCTTCAAATCTGTGAATGTTATGGTCCACCTCTATAGAGTAGAGAATATTTATTCTCGTAATTTAAAAAAACATTAAATATATCCACATTTTTTACTATTAAAATTGTCCATATTTTCATATGAATGCGGATTCTCGCTTCAAATAGTGGAATAATGCAGAAAAATTGTCTTAATTTCGTGAAAAAGACCGATCTTTCATTTTACATTGGATTGATCATTCACTCCATATGTAAGCTATAGATTCTGATACTGAGCTAGGCTTCGCTCTATACAACCTCCCATTATTCTGCTGACTTTATGCACAATTACATCCGGGTCAGTGTTAGCTCCAGCCTTCAACCATTGGATTATTTGCTCCAAAACAGCAAGTGTATAGAAGTCAGCGATCTCCTCCTTGGCCTGCGAACTTGTCGTATGATCCCTCGCCAGCTCTTCAACGACTTCACTAGCTACACCGTAGATGACATCGTACAGAAACTTCTCCAGATGTTCGCGGCCGAGTGAATGAAAGGTATTAAGGCAGATGGTTTTGTTCTTCTCTGTATAGTGCAGTACGCTACGGAAGCCCTGCTGCCAGCCGGCGTAATTGCGGTATTGCTCCAATCCCTCAATTATTTCAGTCTGATAGACCCAGCCGAGCAGCTCATATATATCGTGAAAATGATTATAAAAGGTATGCCGGGTCAGACCGCAATCATCGGTTATCTGACCGATTGTAATCTTATGGAGAGGTCTCGTCAGCATCAGCTTTTTCAACGAACGAGCCAGGGCATTTTTCGTAATTTGCGAATTAGACATGTGTTACCTCCTTGGAATGGGTTGGTGTTTAGTTCTCTACATAAAAAAAGTGCTTGGTCATACGTCAGCGGAGAGGCTGCGGGGCGAAGGGTGCTTACGATCGCTGTTAAAGTCCGATTTCAGTGATTGAATTTTGTTAATGTTGAAATCGGACTTTAAAGGCGAACGCTTTCGCTTCTTCAGCATCCCTTCGCCCCTCCGCTGTGCAGCTTTTGTGCGTAAACCAACGTTTAAACATGAAGGCGAATGCCCGCTTCTACAGCATCCCTTCGCCCGGCTTTTGGGCGCATATCAACGTTTAAACATGAAGGCGAACGTCTCGATTCTACAACATCCTTTTGTTCCTTCGCTGTGCGGCTTTTGGGCATAAGCCAATGTTTTTTACAGGGACAGGAGTAAGTAATTCGCATGAATAAGGAGTGCTCATTCTTACGCCAGTGTGAACTTTTCTTGCTCAATGGTTGAAAGGATCAGTATGGAAAAACGGGATTCAGTCTACATTAGTTTAAGATGCTATAAATAATTCTGTTGAAATGTGAAAAAAAGTGCAAATCGCTCATGAAAAAAGATGACCTCTGAAAAAAATGCAGAAGTCACCTTGTTATCTGAATCATTTTATCGTCATACTCCTACTTTACCCATTTATAGCTCACTGGGCAATCTGCTCCCTGATATTCGCCAGGATCTTCTTCTCCAGCCTCGAAACCTGAACCTGAGAGATACCAAGGCGACTGGCGACCTCGGATTGCGTCTGATCCCGGTAGTAGCGCAGGTAGACGATCAGCCGCTCCCGCTCGCTCAAGGCTCCAATGGCCTCGCTGAGCGCCAGCTTATCGAACCAACGCTCCTGGGTCTCGTCGGCAATCTGGTCAATCAGGGTGATAGGATCACCATCGTTCTCGAAAACAGTCTCGTGAATCGAAGTCGGCGGCTTGTTGGCCTCTTGGGCAAACACGATTTCTTCCGGTGTTACACCCAATGCTTCGGCCACCTCGCCGATGGTCGGCAAGCGGTCCAACGTCTTGGACATTTCATCCTTCATCTTGCGCACCTTGTTGGCCATCTCCTTGAGAGAACGACTGACCTTCAGCGTGCCGTCGTCGCGTAAGAAGCGCTGAATCTCACCGATAATCATCGGCACGGCATAGGTAGAGAATTTGACCTCATAGCTGAGATCGAATTTATCAACGGACTTCAGGAGTCCGATACAACCGATCTGGAACAAATCGTCAGGCTCATATCCGCGGTTCATGAACCGCTGCACCACCGACCAGACCAGGCGGATATTGCAGCTTACGAGCGTGTCGCGGGCCAGGTTATCCCCGGCCTGACTAAGCGCGATAAGACGTTTGACCTCCGCATCGTCCAAATAGGTCGGCGGAGCTTTTTTAGCTTCAGCATCCATGGCTCCAACCCCTAATTGTATAAAGCTTTTTTCGAGACGATGGTTTTCTTCATTGTGATGGAGGTACCGCGCCCCGGTTCACTGGTTACTTCAAATTCATCCATGAAATTTTCCATAATGGTAAAGCCCATTCCCGACCGCTCCAGCTCCGGCTTGGAGGTATATAGCGGCTGCTGTGCCAGCTCCAGATCCTCAATCCCCCGTCCCTTGTCCTCAATGGTCAAGCGTACGGTCTCATTATCAATGGATGCCGAGATGCTGACAACACCACTGGGGTCACTGTCATACCCGTGGATAATGCAATTGGTGACGGCCTCCGACACAACGGTCTTCAGGTCATTCAGCTCATCCATCGTTGGATCCAGCCGGGAGACAAAAGCCGCCACCACCACACGTGCGAACGACTCATTCTCCGAGAGCGCAGCGAACTGCACATGCATGAAGTTACCGGCTTGGCTATTAGTCATAACGCAACCTCCAAATCCGAGAGTGCAGCGCTCTCGTCGTCATATAAGGGCATAATCTTGAACAGGCCCGACATTTCAAGCAACCGCTGTACGGGTGCGGTCGCATCGCATACCGCCATTTTGCCACCTTTAGCGCGAATCAGCTTGTACCTTCCCAGAATAACGCCAAGGCCCGAGCTGTCCATGAACTGCAAATGTTTGAGACTCAGCACCAGATGCTCGACCTGGCCCCGCATAATCGCTTCATCCATATCCATCCGTACATAATCGGCGGCGTGATGGTCCAGCTCCCCTGACAAACGGACAATCAGCACACCCCGGTGATGCTCCATTTCCACATTAGAATTCATGCTTGCCACTCTCCTCTTCGTTGCTTTGAAAAACTGCCCATGAACAGATTCACTTACTCACTCTTCACAGGACAAGGTTTTCTACGCGGCAAATCAGGAATCCTGCCTCCCGACAAAACTAGAAGAAAACCCCTATGAATCTACAGAATACATAGGGGGCATCTACAAAATGTACGGAATTAATCCGCGGTGAATAGCGACCCTGCCGTCCGCTTAAACAGCTTCCACCAGCCGGCCTTCGGCACGGCCTCGTCAGCCTTCAGTTCATATTCCTTGATCACACTAGTACCTTGGTATACGACCAGCTTACCGACAGTCTGTCCTTCAGCAACAGGCGCTTTAATACTCTCCGGCAGCACCAACTCGTGACGGATCCCCTCCTGAGTGACACCTTTTTTCAGCAAAACACTGTAGGCATCCTTAGCTGTAATCGGCAACGTCTTCTTCTCGCCCTTCTCAATGTTAAGCGTAGCGATGGTGTCACCAGCCTTGTGGATCGTATGCAGTTTATACTGCGAGAACAGGTAGTCGAACATGCCAGACACCTCGCTGTTACGGGTCTTCGTGTTCGGCTCGCCTAGCACAACGGCCACAGCACGCAACCCATCTCTAGCAGCTGTAGCGGACAGGCAGAATTTAGCCTCCGAGGTGTAGCCGGTCTTCAGACCGTCTGCTCCGGTGTAGAAGCGGACCAGTTTGTTCGTGTTCACGAGCCAGAACGGCTTAGACGAATCCTTGCGCAGATAATCCTGATAGGAGCCGGTATATTTAATAATCCGCTCATGCTTCAGCAGTTCCCGGCTCATCACGGCGATGTCATGGGCTGAGGAATAATGATTAGTCGCCGGAAGTCCATTACAGTTGGCGAAATGGGTATCCTTCAGTCCCAGTTCCTCCGCCCGCTTGTTCATCATATCGACAAAGGCACTCTCCGAGCCGGCCAGCTTCTCCGCCATCGCCACAGAAGCATCATTGCCGGAGGCCATAGCGATGCCTTTCAGCATCTCATCCACCGTCATTTCTTCACCCGGCTCCAGAAAAATCTGCGAGCCACCCATCGACGCCGCGTATTCACTTGTCCGAACCTTGTCATCAAGCTTCAGCCGGCCATCATCCAGCGCTTCTACCGTCAGCAGCATCGTCATAATCTTGGTGATGCTGGCCGGTGGCAGCTTGTCATGGCTGTTCTTCTCATAGATCACTGTACCGGTACCCGCATCCATCAGGATGGCGGAACGCGCTCCTGGCGCCAGGTCAACAGCGGCAGCTGCGCTGCCCTTCGCCTTACTTTTTTCCTCCGCAAAAACACCTGAGGCCGGACCCAGGGCCGCGGTACTGATACAGAATGCTAGCAGCAGAGCTGTCCAACGTTGTTTTCTCACAAAAGTCCCCTCCTGAACGTTAACCTTCATTTCACAGGTACTGTGTTCCAGTTTCGTCAGAAAGGGACATTAATATTCCATTTTGCAGGGAAAAAATCCGAATTATTTTCCGGCAGAAAACTATTTTTTTACAGCATGAATATAATGTACTGTCTCGAATGCAGACAAATAATCCGTCCTATTCTTAAATAGGAGTTTGTTCATCATTTCAGGTGATAGATGCTCTTTAATTTGTAATCCTGACTTTTCCAATATGCTTGTAATTTCATCATATGTAAATCCTGATTTCATCGGTTCCCCGCTTGCTTCAGCAAATTTCACCAGGTTTTCCACCCGATTAGACATTCCCTTTTCTTCAAAAAGTTTTTCAGTTGCATAATCAAACACAATAGAACTACCTGATGGGACATTTGCAAAAAAATGTTGTATCAAGGAAGCGTTCTCTTCTTTTGATAAATAGTATGTGACACCCAACAGGCTAAAGAACGTTTTCTCGTTTTCAAATCCTTCCTTTACTAAGCTCTGATGAGAAAATTCAGTAGTAAAGTCCATTGGTACAAAATAAAGATGATCAGGGATGTCGAATTCAGCAGCTGCCAGCTTTTTTTTCTTTAACACTTGTGTATCCGGATGATCAATTTCAAAGATCTTTAAACTGCTTTGTAATTCCGGAAACCGGAGTGCGAAAGTATCCAGGCCAGCGCCTAAGATGACATACTGCTTTAGGCCAGACTTCACTTCATTAAGTAATACTTTTTCACAATAGGCAGAGCGCGCTAGAGGTATTGAAGATACCTGAACTTGTGTAATCCATTTTAAAATTTGATCTGGTTCATCTTTAAACTTTTCTCCGATATCTTTATTAAAAAATTGTATACCGTCAATCAAATTTTTACTCATAGCTGAAAATTCCTCTTTGGAAATCAACTTATTTACAATAAAATCATCTACCACTTTCGGTGAATCATACCTGCTATGATACGCCCTACCAAAAGCTGATACTAAGGAAGTTAAACTAGCCCCATTTTGTTCTGAATCTGTTTCCACAGAAGCGTCTAATTCTTCAGGTATGTCGCTTTTACTATTGTATGTTCGGTCAAATGCTGAACCTAAAGCTGTTACGTTCGACTCCGTTGGTTTCAATACGTTTTCCTCCCCAAATTGAAAATGTTTTGGTAGATGTAAATACAACTAGATATCAATGATTAGACGCTCACTTATAGATTTATGAAATGGATTCGGTGCTAACGGCATTCTGGGCCGCTCCGCGTTCACTGTAGCTTACACCAGGGCGGCTTTTGCCACTGTGGCCGAGATAGAGTCTCGACAGCACTGGGAACCGGACAATCACCATAGCCAGAATTAGCGGAATGACCACTCCCACCAGCGTGAACGGCACCAGTCCATATTCCGTCCCCAGCAAATACTTCAGACCATAATTGATCGGCAAATGCAGATACATAATCGCAATCGTATTACGTCCCAGATCTCCCAGCCATTTCAGCGGCAGCAGTTTCGAGAGCCAGAACACCAAGGCACAAATCGTCAACGAAATGACTAGCGGAATGACCAGATCCAGCAGCAGCGCATCATATTGCTTGTATTTCATATTCAGACTGTAGCTGATTACCCCGGCATGGTCCAAATAGAACGCGGCTGCGCTAGCCAGTATGATGAACGGAACAATGACCAAACGTCCAATGATGGTCGGAATCGCCTTTTTCCCATAGTACCCGAGGGCATAATAAGTAATCGCCAGCAAGGACACATCGATGTTCCAAGGGAGATTGAAGTTCTTCAGGGAAGTCATAGAAATCACATGGGCAAGCAGATAACACGAGGCGATCAGGAGGAATTGGGTCATGCCGCGGAAACGGGTAATGTACCCGAAGATCAGTTGTGTAAACAACAGGCAGGTAATGAACCAAAACACACCGTAGGGACCGGTAAGTGACAGACCTCCGTAGAGCAGTCTGGCGATATTTTCGGCAAACCCCTTTAAATTAAGTGTAAACAAGAGCAGTACAGTCGTAATGAGTAATCCGTAGGCAAGATAGGGCGTCATCAGCCCCTTGGTCCGTTTCACTGCCCACCCAATGTAGCGTGCCGGGTCCACCGGCTTGAATACCATTCCGCTCAGCAAGAAGAACAACGGCATCCGAAACCAGGACAAATAATGATTGGCGAAGGCATCACCCGAATGTCCCATCACGACAAAAATAATACTTAGGCCTTTGGCCGCGTCAATCCACAGCTCCCGCCTTTTCTCCATACGCGCTCCAGCTCCTCACAGATATAGTCTCTTTTGAGAAAATAGTATAGGGGAGAGAAGTGATCATTTCAATTTTAAATGATTATTTCCTGAAACTTTCATGCTGAGGACCTAGAGCGAACGTCACCATTCCATAAAAAAATGGGCCATCCGTTGACCGGATGACCCAGAGTATTAACCCAAAAGCTGCTATCGTTCATTTTCCCTATAGGCATAGGTACAACAGTACCTCTTAATACCGTGTGACGCCGTCTTTAGTGACCAGAGCATAGACAAGCGGCGGTGGTACCACCGGGCTGGAAGAGATCCGGTAAGCTTCGATAACCTTGCTCTCAGCTTCAGCTACTTTGTCTTCTGCAGCATCGTTGACATGCAGAACCGCAAGCGTCTCGCCAGCCGCCACAGCATCGCCAACCTTCTTGGTCAGGTAAATGCCGACTGCAAGGTCGATCACCGATTCCTTCGTCTCACGTCCAGCGCCGAGCAGCATGGCAGCAATGCCGATTTCCTCAGCCTGAATGCCGTCCACATACCCTGCAGCAGCAGCCTTAACTTCGATCAGGCGTTTCGCTGCCGGGAGCTTGTCCGGGGATTCAATCTGCGTCACATCTCCGCTTTGCGCCACCACCATCTGCTTGAATTTCTCCAGCGCCGTACCGTCCGCGATGTGAGACTTTAAAATGGCCCGTGCTTCAGCCTCGTCGCGCGCCTTGCCGCCCAGCACCAGCATATGACTGCCCAGGATCAGGCTGACTTCTTCCAGATCCTTCGGACCTTGGCCCTTGAGGGTCTCGATGCCCTCCTTGATCTCCAGCGCGTTGCCGATGCCATAGCCCAGTGGCTGGTCCATGTCGCTGATGACCGCTACCGTGTTGCGACCGAGATGTGTACCGATATCAACCATAGCCTGTGCCAGCGCAATGGAATCATCCAGCGTCTTCATGAAGGCTCCGCTGCCGGTCTTGACATCGAGCACGATGGCATCGGCTCCAGCGGCGATCTTCTTGCTCATGACGGAGCTCGCGATGAGCGGAATGGACTCTACCGTAGCAGTGACGTCACGGAGCGCATACAGCTTCTTGTCGGCAGGCGTAATATTGCCCGACTGGCCGATGACAGCGGCGCCGATTTCGCCGACCTGGGCGAAGAAGCGCTCGCGGTCCATCTCCACAGAGAAGCCGGAGATGGACTCCAGCTTGTCGATGGTCCCGCCGGTATGGCCGAGGCCGCGCCCCGACATTTTCGCAACGGGTACACCTGCAGCTGCAACAAGCGGTGCCAGAACTACCGTCGTCTTATCGCCGACACCACCAGTGGAGTGCTTGTCTACCTTGATTCCTGCGATCGGACTAAGATCTACCTGATCACCAGACTTGGCCATCTCCAGCGTCAAATCTCCGGTCTCCCGGGCATTCATCCCTTGGAAGTATACCGCCATCGCCCAAGCCGAAATCTGATAATCCGGGATATCGCCACGGCTGTAGCCTTGAATCAGATATGCAATCTCTTCGCTGCTAAGCTCGCCGCCATCTCTTTTCTTCTGAATAATGTCTACTGCTCTCATCCTGTAACCTCCACTTGGAATGCGGGATAGATAATAAAGTCCACAGATGTAGCTTGTGACTACATGTTTGGAATAAAGCCCAGTACCAGCTTCAAGAAGCTCTCGCGTACGCGCTCAGCTGTCTCCATAACTTCGCCATGATCAAGTGGCTGATCGAGAATTCCGGCCGCCATATTGGTGATACAGGAAATGCCCAGCACTTCAATACCTGCATGACGGGCAACAATCGTCTCAGATACAGTGGACATACCCACGGCATCAGCACCAAGCGCGCGCAGCATTCTGATCTCTGCTGGCGTCTCATAGCAAGGTCCGAGAACTCCGGCATATACGCCTTCCTTGAACTCGAAGTTCTGTGCTGCAGCCGCTTCTTTGGCTACCTTGATGAGGCGTGGGCTATATGCGGTTGACATATCCGGGAAGCGTACGCCAAGTGCTGAGTCGTTCGGCCCGATTAGCGGGTTGCGTCCAGTGAGGTTCAGGTGGTCGGTGAGCAGCATCAGATCGCCTGGCGCGTATTCCGTATTCACTCCGCCCGCAGCATTAGTCACCAGCAAGCTGGTTACACCAAGCTCCTTCATCACACGTACCGGGAATGCTGTTGTTTCCGGTCCATACCCTTCATACATGTGGAAGCGACCCTTCATCATTACTACACGGCGGCCTTCGATCGTACCGATCAGCAGCTCTCCCTCATGTCCTTCTACTGTGGACACCGGGAAGTGTGGAATTTCATTATACGGAATCGAGATCCCGTCTTTGATCAGGTCAGCCAGTACGCCAAGACCCGAACCGAGAATCAAACCGATTTCTGGTGCTACCGTGCTTTTTTCCTTAATGTAAATTGCGGTTTCTTGAATCTGATTTTGGCTAACTACGGTCATTGTCATTTCCCCCTTGAAGTTGGTAAAGCAGTTGTAATCTTTTGTTTCTATTGCAATTCTGCCAGGAAGCTTGTCCCATACTTCGGTGCCTTGGCCCCGAAATTATCAGCAATGGTCGCCGCAACATCAGAGAAGGTATGGCGAATGCCCAGACTGCCCGGAGCTGTCAGCGCTGGACTGTAAATAAGCAGCGGTACATACTCACGGGTATGGTCCGTTCCGGCATGAATCGGATCATTACCGTGGTCGGCCGAAATAATCAGCAGGTCATCCTCGCCCAGTGTAGCAATAATCTCTGGCAATGCTTTGTCGAACACCTCAAGCGCCCGTCCGTAACCTTCCGGGTCGCGGCGATGTCCGTACAGGGAGTCGAAATCTACGAGATTGGTGAACAGCAATCCATTGAATGGTTTGCGCAGCTCTTCGATAGTAACCTCAATCCCATGCTCGTTGCTCTTCGTCGGATAAGAAGCGGTAACCCCTTCTCCTGTGAAAATATCGTTGATCTTGCCTACGGCGATGACATCCTTGCCAATATCCTCGAGCGCATTCATCACGGTCGGCTCTGGTGGTTTCACCGCATAGTCGTGGCGATTCGGCGTACGGACAAAATTCCCTGGCTCACCCACATATGGGCGGGCAATTACACGGCCTACGGAGAACTCGGGAGCCATGGTCAACTCACGGGCGATTTTGCAAGCTGCGTACAGCTCCTCAAGCGGAATGATATCCTCATGTGCGGCAAGCTGGAACACGCTGTCTGCCGAGGTGTAAACAATCCAAGCCCCTGTCTTCATCTGCTCTTCCCCGTACTCCACCAGAATATCAGTACCAGAGGCTGGCTTGTTCCCGATCACCTTGCGGCCAGTTGCCTGCTCGAATTTCTCGATCAGCTCTGCCGGGAAGCCATCCGGATACACATTGAACGGCACCTCAATCTTGAGTCCCATCAGCTCCCAGTGGCCAGTCATGGTGTCCTTGCCTACAGATACCTCTTGCATTTTACCGTAATATCCGGTCGGTGCCTCTACTGGTGCAAGCGGTGGAAGCGGAGCGATGTTAGCTAACCCAAGCTTCTGCAGATTAGGCAGCTTCAAGCCAGGCACCCGTTCCAAAATATGTCCAAGCGTATGGGAACCAGCATCGCCAAAGCCTGCTGCATCCGGCGCTTCGCCGATCCCTACACTGTCAAGAACTATAAAGCCAATCCGTTTAAATGAGGACATGACCGTCTCACTCCTTCGTTATCTGACTGATTTGATTGCTCTATCCAACAGGAAGAAACGGTTGTACCGCCACTATAAGGACTGTATCCGTTCTTCGTGAAAAGAGGGCCGCCGGCTCTTCCCGGAAGGCCTATCTTTTCAGTATGATTCCATCATACCCATATTACTCATAAAAAGCATCTTTGGCCTCTTGTCCCAATGCTCTTGGATGATGCTGCTCATAGACTTCCTTCATATTCTTGCGGGCTATGCCGCTATAGATTTGAGTCGTCGAAATATCTGCATGTCCAAGCATCTGCTGCACGGAGCGCAGATCCGCACCACCCTCCAGCAGATGGGCTGCGAAGGAATGACGCAGGGTGTGTGGCGTAATGTCTTGCTCAATATGGGCTTCACGCGCATATTTCTTGATGACCTTCCAGAAGCCCTGCCGGGTCAAGCGTCCACCCAAACTGTTCAAGAATAATGCCGGCTCCTCCCGATGATGCCGGAGCAGCTTGTCCCGCATATCGGCAGTATACACCGCTACTGCCTCCGCAGCGATCACGCCAATAGGGACCACTCGCTCCTTACCGGAGGTTCCTGTGCAGCGGGCAAATTTCATGCCGGTATGCACATCGCCGACATCCAGAGAGATCAACTCGGACACACGGATCCCTGTTGCGTAGAGTAACTCCAGCATAGCTTTATCACGCATTCCCTGAGGGGTACTCTGATCAGGCGCTGCCAGCAGCTTCTCAATCTCCGCCACTGTCAGTATCATCGGCGGCTTCTTATCCGGCTTGATGGATTCCATCTCCAGCGTCGGGTCCTGAAACATCAATTGTTCCTTCATTAAGTAATGAAAAAAAGCGCGGAGCGACACTGTATTCCGGTTCACTGTCGAGGCAGCCTTGCCTGCCGCGCCCAGTGAGCCGAGATATAGCATAACCAGCGGCTTTCTGATCTCATCCAGTGATGCTGCGCCCCGCCCTTCCGCAAAATCCAGAAATTGCGACACATCCCGCCCGTAGGATTCCAGCGTATTCGCTGACAAACCTTTATCCCTGGACAAATAAAGCATAAAGGGCTGCAAGTGTGACCTCATCTCATTCACGCTCCTGTCTAACGCAGCTACGCTTGTGGCAGTCTGCCTATCCTTGGCATGACTTTCAAATGATGCTATCAGGAAGGACTCAGCCAGATTATGCCCAAGCTCACCTTAGCTTCATTCGACATGGTTCAACCTATTTCCTGCTTTCATTCGGTCGCTCTTACTCGCCGTACCAGTAATAATAACGCAGGCGCTCCCCCGCTTTCATTCCTTCACTGCCATAGTAGGCATCATGAAAGGCCCGGACCGCGGTGCCCTCCGGGATATCTTGTTGCTCCATCGGGTTGATCCACTCGCCAATGAAGCTCATGACATGATAAAGCAAATAGCTCAGCAGCACAAACATAAGCAGAAAATACATCCGCCGCACCGTTTTGGGCAAAGAAACAATCACAAATATTCCCCCTCCACGCTATTAACAAGAATCAGGCCTTCTATGACCCAACAAAATAGGCCCGTCCTTCAACTTATGCGATGGAATGGAACGTTATGTATCTTACACCTGATTCGAGAAAACCGGCACATTCATTCAAAAAGCTCTCCCCGGCCATCTAGCCGTGGGAGAGCTTTGTGCGGTAACTCTTCATCTATAATCTTGCTTAGGACGGCTCGCCGTCCGTATTGTTCTTGTCCTTGCAGCGATGACATATCCCATGAAAGTCAAGTCTGTGATCAAGCACTGAGAAATTGTACTCTTTCTCCAGGCGCTCTTCTAACGGACCCAACCAATCCTCACGGATCTCGTCCATACTGCCGCATTGCACGCAGATTAGATGGTGATGATGATGCTTCGCCGTATCTGTGCGCAGGTCGTATCTTGCTACGCCGTCACCGAAGTTAATCTTCTCTACGACATGAAGCTCGCTGAGCAGTTCCAGGGTACGATATACAGTCGCCAGACCGATCTCGGGAGCCTTCTCCTTGACGAGCATGAACACGTCCTCAGCGCTTAGATGATCCTCTTCATTCTCCAGCAGCACTCTTAAGGTCGCTTCCCGTTGGGGTGTAAGCTTGTATCCTTGGGATTGTAGCTGTTGCTTGATTTTATCTATCCGGGCTTCCACCTGTCTCCCTCCCCCTTGGAAAATTAACCACACCGGGCTTCAAACCACTTCTTTTATTATAGGGGGAGTCGCTTTGAGAAGTCAAACGGTTTTAATGAACAGTTAATAGCGACAGGGCTTGTACGAGCGATGGAGTGACCCAGCGCATCATCACAGGGGTGACCCAGCTCTCAAAGGAAGCAACGCCTAGAATCAGCAGGGCCATAACAAAGGACAGCAAGGTGTACATGGCAAAAGGACGGGTAATCGGCGTCCGGGTCCGGCCTAGCACTCTGCTCCTGATCATTAAAAGGGAGAAGGCAATCGCGGCGGCACTGGTTACCAACAGGACCGGGATCAGCACCAAGTTGTGCGGTGCCACCGAGACCAGTGCGAACAATAGACCATGCCAGGAGTATTGACTCACCAGGCAGCCTACAGTGAAACCAATCAGCACCCCTTTGAGAAAATCAAGAATGAGAATGCCCGGCAGGCCGATGACGGACAAGCCCAGAATCCAGATCAGACCCACCCATTTGAGATGTAGGGCAGCGATATTCCAGAACGACTCCTGTGCGCCCGGCAGCCCTTGCTGGTCTACGGTGACAAAGAAGTTCCCCAGATAGTCACCCAGTTCCTGCTGCTGGTCCATCGTCAACGCACTCACAATCAGAGCGCCGAAGACCACCCCTACTAGAAACAATACGGCGACAAAAATATAAAGAGGCGTCTGCTCCTTCATCATCAGCCTTAAATTACGCATCGGGATGTGCTCCTTTCTGGTGTATGTTACACCATATGAGACAACATCCACTTCTATGACTTGTCCTTAGGCTGTGATAGATCCGGGGGTACCCGCGTACCTAAGCTACTTGCCTTCCCGGACGACCTTGCCGTAGGTTCCTCCGCCACCTGCTGACAATGCAAGTGTACCCGAGCGGGCAGCGACAATGCTTGACGCCAAATCAGTCCCCGCCACTGCGGCGATCTCGTCCTCCCGGGCGGCATGCAAAATATTCATCTCCGTCCCGAACGCGTCCAGCAGAAGCTTCATCTTGGCTTTGCCAAGCCCCGGAATAAATTCAAGCGGCACCTGATAATGGTACGGCGGCCGATATTCTGGCACCTGCGGTGTCTGGCGGTCGGCAATGTCCATAACTCGATCCAGCACACCTTTCACCAGTTTGAGACTCCCGCAGTAAGGACAGCGCTCTGAGGTGGCATAGGCTTCATCAATGATGCTGCCGCAGCCGGCGCAGTACGTCCGGTGGTACTTACCGAGCCGCGGGTTAAGCCCATAATTGGCGCTCACGCTTCGCCCATCCTTCCGTTCCAAGGCCAGACGCAGCTCTGCAAACGAGGGATTGGCCAGCTCCAGTGCGTTATACTCCCGGCCGATTTTGCCCAGAGAGTGAGCGTCAGAGTTGGTCAGAAAGGTGTACGGGTCTAGCTCCGATAGATAACCAGCCATCTCCGAGTCCGCGCTCAGCCCCAGCTCCACGGCCGCAATACGCTCCAAATCAAAAATGTCGGCCATCCGCTCGGCAGAACATCCATATAATCCTTTGTGCGGTGTGAAAATATGGGCCGGAATCAAGATTCCGCCCCGTTCGTAAATCTCGTCCTGCAGCACCTGAGCCGGTGTATACAAACGCTGAGAGCTGAGATTCACATTGGTCATGTGATGGCTCATCCAGTGGCTAAAATCCGCCATGGTCTCTATGTCTGGCATAAAAGCCAAGACATGACACTCTTTTCGCCCCGGCTCACGAATTTCGATCTCTGAACCCAGCAGGATGGTGGTCCCGCGGTAAGCGATCCCTCCACCTTCGGCCTCCGTCATCTCGCCCGAGTCCAGTGCACTCCGAATGTCACGCTGCACACCCGGAGAGTGGCAATCGATGATTCCGATCAGTTCGATGCCCTTGCGTTCAGCGGCCTCCTTGGCAATATTCGCAAAAGTGAGATTGCGGCTACCGCTTATTTTGACAGGCTGACCTTCCGAAGTCCTCCCGATATGGACATGCAGGTCACCATAATAGGTCTTTAGTTCCGGTGTTAGTGCCATTGTCCGGTCAGCGTATACAGATGCCAGGCGTACACGGCCATCATCGTTTTGGCGTCGGCAATACGTCCGTCCGCAATATATTGATACGCTTCCTCCAGTGTCAGCTCCGATACCTCCAGAAACTCATCCTCATCCAAAGCCATCTCTCCAACCTGAGCATTCTCTGTGACATACAGATGAATGATTTCGTCAGCAAAGCCAGGTGAAGTGTAGAACGACTTCAGATGCTTCAGATCGCCGCTATGAAAGCCTGTCTCTTCTTGTAACTCCCGGTGCGCTGCCGTCAGTGGATCTTCACCCGGGTCCAGCTTGCCTGCCGGAATCTCGACCTCGGTCCGAAGCATCGGCTGCCGGTACTGTTCCACCACCAGCAGCTTGTTATTGTTCAGTGCCAGCACTGCAACAGCGCCAGGATGCTTCACGACCTCACGGGTCGCAGTATTTCCATCCGGCAGTTGGACCGTATCCACCTGCAGGGTAATAATCTTCCCATCAAAAATCGGCTGAGTGGACAAGGTTACTTCATCCAGGGCCGGATTGCTGTGTCTTTTTTGATTTTCCATCACATTCTGGTCTCCTTTGTCTCTGTTCTGCATACGGTGTATTATAGCAAACTTATCAGGAAAGAAGGTAACGGACAATGAACAAGTTCTTCAGCCGTACAAGCTCAGCCGCCGTCATGATGGCAGGATCACCAGCGCAAATTAAGGCCATGCTGGCCGAATGGATCGATCGGTACGGAAGGGATATGCCGCTGGCTTACGTCCTCTCTCTGCATGATGAAGCGCGGGTCCGCTCTTCTAAGGCTGGGTAAATAGCCTCTTAATTTATCAAAAGGCTAAATAAACTTCTTATAAATAACTTCAAAGACATCAACACCGATGGCGACATTTACGGCTCATGGATAACACATAGATAGCAGATAGTCAGCACATGGACTGCACATGGACTGGACATCGATAGTTACTGAGGTACGTAACTGGATTTCTTCCCGTTAATTCAACTCTTTTGCGCATTCGGAACTGATTAACGGGAAAAATTCCCGCTATTCCAGAGGTTTCAACTAACAAACTAGGCTTGGATCTGAAATAACAGGAGCAAATCCTGTTATTTTTTGTAATGTAACGATTCTGCAGAAATTAGCGGGACTTTTTCCAGTTATTCCATTTAAAATGCAGCTCCCCCACCCCCGAATTCTACCCCAGTGACTACACCACTTCGGGGTAATCGTAACTATTTCATCTCTTCTCGTAATCCGCAATTACCTCGGAACAAAAATAATGCCCTCTGACTTCCTACTGGGAAGCGAGAGGGCTGAAACGTGTGCTTTCACGTTATTATGGAGCGTGCTTAACCTCTTGGAACCGCCGTATGCGTACCTTCATGTACGGTGGTGTAGGGATGGGGATTATCTGCCCCTCCTACTCTTTTATGTATGTATTCAGGTATTTAGTTTTGCTCGCATTTGCTTTTTCGGACGTCACGGTTTCAAAATGAGGTTGATATACGGTGGCTCCCTGATCAATCGTCTTTTTTTCTTACTCCTAATGTATATCGGGATGGAATAATGGAGTAGGAGGCTACCCATTAACTGAGTAGCCAACTTCTCACACGACCGTATGTACCGTTGGGTATACGGCGTTCAACCGCATAAGTGCAATTTGCATAGAGCTCGTAATACGTAGGAAAGTCATAATATCCTGCCTGTACGAGCTTTACGTTTGTTATGGAACGAGACAGCACCACCGGGCTTGACTCAACGATAGACCGGTAGCTCAATTTGTTTTATACAACAATTCAATTATCAATTTTATGAAATTTGTAATATAACCAAACCATACCATCGTTCAATTGTTTTACCGAGGTCAGTTCTAACGCTTGTCCGGCTGCCGGCAGCTCTTCCCCTTTTCCATTGTATTCGAAAATAGAAGGCATACCGGAGAGGCCATCGATCCCCGGATATATTAGAAGGCTCAGCTCATCGAGAAGACCAGCTTTCAGGAAATTACCATTAATAATTCCGCCTCCTTCAAGCCTTAACTTCTTGAAGCCAAAATCATTCCCAAGTATCTCCATGGCCTTCGTCATATCTTTACCGTCAGCTCCACTAAACAAGTAAGAGACATTCCAGTCACGCAGATGCTCTAGATAACGATCCGAAACTTGTTCGCTAAGTAGGGCTATAAAGCAATAATCTGATTGTTCATCGTACATCACTTTGCCGCCAGGGTCTGTTACGATGAACGTGCGTTTGCCATTTCTTTTACCGACAAAAGGGTTACGGTCCTTCGTGGGCGGTTCGTCGCTATGCTCAAAAGTCTTTAGTGAAAGAAACTCCTGTAGTGTTACGCGCCCAAGAATTGTGGCTTCACCCCCCACTTGCTCAGCGATCTGAAAATAGATATCCAGAACTTCATCACTGCTCTTTCCATCGAACGGTTTGCTGTAACGTGTAACATCAAGCCTGCCATCGACTGTCGATTCCATATGACAAATAATCATTGGTTTCATACATTCATTCCCTCTCTAATTGGATTGTGTAAAATCAAAGCTCACAACACTTCCGTCTCCCTATTTTCTTTTCAGGGGTTTGTATGGAGCGTTCTGAACTCTTAGTTAAGAATAGAACTTTGAACGTAGAAATACACTACACGATCCGGGCAGATTATTGCCTAATTCGCCCATTCTGATTCCGATTTCACACTTTGTTTTAGAGGGATTTGGAAGTGAACTCGCCGCCAAGCGGCGAGTTATATACTACTAATCAAGAAGCATGCCAGCGGCCCTCATCCGGCTGATATCCCGATGCGGAGGCTCACCGAACTCGCGTTTGTATTCCCGGCTAAATTGAGTCGGGCTTTCATAGCCAACTTTGAAGGAAGCGGTAGTCGCATCCAGATTATCGAACAGCATCAGTCGTTGTGCTTCGTATAGACGCAGGCGCTTTTGGAATCGCAAAGGGCTGTATGAAGTCACTTTCCGGAAATGGCGATTGAAGGTGGATTCAGACATATGGACCTGATTCGCCAGATTCTCGATTAACAGAGGTTCCTGAAAATGATTGCGCAGCCAAGTGATAGCCTGAGCTACCCGATTAATAGGAGTGCCCTGAGTACCAATCGCGCGTAGACACCCGCCAAGGGGACCGATTATCAAGTGATAATGAATCTCCCTTATAATCAGAGGCGCGAGAATCGGTATTCGTTCCGGGTTCTCCAACAAACTGATTAGGCGTAGAAAACAGCCTGCGATTTCCAGCGTTGATGTGGCGGAGCAGATTCCCCAATGGTCATTCGTATCCACTTTGCCATCAAGCGGAACCTCGGTAGCTAATTGGGCAATTTGAGAAAGATCCAAAGGCAGGCTCAAAGACAAAAAAGGGGCTTGCGGGGAGGCTTCTATTTCGCTGTTAATACAGGGCATGTCTACGCCGGAGACCATAAACTCTCCTTCACCGTACTCCATTTCCCCATTTCCGAAGATCGTCCTTTTGCGGCCTTGAACAATCAGGCCAATTACTGGTCTATATATATTGCTTTCATCCTGAGTCGGAACGTCTCGCCGGAGTAGTACCAATCCATCCAAGGCTGTGTCTGCCTTCTGCGGTTCTGGCAAAAGGCGCAGGAGTTTTTCTGTCAACTGTTCATAAATCGTATAAATGTCGCTCGATATATTGTCGGATTTCATTTTTCTTCCGTTTAAGGATTCCACAAAAATCACCACCGTTTTTTTGTTTGAAATTTAATATAGCATAAACGTCCTGAGGAACAATCAATTTGAATGATTTGTAATTCAGCTCCACCACTCACATCTTTCTCGTAATTCACAATTACCTCATCACCTTACGCTTGCATCTAGCTGTCTGTCCCTACTCCCTCGCAAAAAGAGCTGCTACCTGAACTGGCACAATGCCGGTCAGATAACAGCTCTTTTAGTTAAGCGCAGAGGAGAGACCGCGGTCAGCCTATCCCTTAATGTTTTCCTGAATGATCGCAACCACCAGTTCGGCGGCTTTAGCGATATCCGCAGCCTTGATCCGCTCTTGGGTCGTGTGAATATGCTCGTAACCAATGGCTAGATTGACTGTCGGCACCTTCAGACCATTGAACACATTGGCATCGCTGCCACCGCCGGAAGCGAATAGGCGGGTTGTCAGGCCAAGCGAGGTGATCGCACGGTCAGCAAGCTGCACAACGGGATCATGCTGGTTGAAGCTGAACGCCGGATAGATCACTTCGCTGCGGAATTCACATTCCGCGCCGTGTTCACGAACGGTTGTCTCAAGCACTTCGCGCATGGATTCGATCTGCCGGTCCACCTTCTCCTGCACAATACTGCGGGCTTCCGCATCGAGCTGCACATGGTCACAGACAACATTCGTCGGGCCACCGCCGGCGAATTTGCCGATGTTGGCAGTAGTTTCGTTGTCAATTCGACCGAGCTTCATCGCCGAGATTGCTTTGCTCGCCACCTGAATGGCACTGATGCCATCCTCCGGATTGACCCCGGCATGCGCCGACTTTCCGTAGATTTGCATTGTAATTCTCGCCTGAGTCGGTGCAGACACCGCAATCGCGCCTACTTCACCATTGGAGTCCAGCGCAAAGCCAATCTCAGCGTCCAGATGCTTAGGGTCCATAGCTCGAGCGCCCAGCAAACCGGACTCCTCACCCGCTGTGATAACAAATTGAATCTGACCATGCGGCAGACCTTGCTCTTGGATTACCCGGATCGCTTCAAAAAGTGCTGCTAATCCGGCTTTATCATCAGCACCCAGAATCGTGCTTCCGTCACTTGTAATCCAGCCGTCTTCATGCAGGGTTGGCTTAATTCCTTTGCCGGGCACCACTGTGTCCATGTGGCAGGTAAACAGCAGCTTAGGCGCCGTAACCCCTTGCACTGCAGGCCACGTTACAAACAAATTGCCTGCTCCATGTCCTGTCCGCTCCTGGGAGTCATCTTCGACAACCTCCAGACCCAGTGCTTTGAACTTGCTCGTCAACACATCGGCGATTTCCCGTTCATTTCCCGTCTCGCTGTCCACACGGACAAGCTCCATAAATTCCTGTATCAATCGGTCCTGTACAATCACTGGACTTCCCTCTCTTTCACGGATACGTTACAATAGTTTGTAATTGTGATATGTTCATAACTTAAACTAATTCAAAAGGAGTCACTCATGCAACGTCAAAAATGGTTCCGCATCATTATCTACGTTATGCTGATCGCTATGATCGCATCCACCTTGCTGGTTGTCATCGAGCCCTTCCTTGCCGGCTAGTTTCCTGCACAGGCAACGATAATAATAGCGGCCAGGGTTCTCCCGGCCGCTATTTGGACTTGCCATTTTCCCGGACCCATCACACTTAATGTTCATTCCAGGACGATATGGCTTCACTATCAAAAGGAAAATGCTGCAGAAAATAAGGAATTAGCGACTGTGCAACTTCCTCAACATCCATTACGCGGCCAACGCATTCCTCCAGGGAGGTTACCCCGTACTCCGTAATGCCGCATGGAACAATGCCCTGAAAGCCTTGACGGGCAATTCCGGCAGAAATGTTAAAAGCAAAGCCGTGGCTGGTAATAAAGCCCCTGCGGTGCTTGCTTTTATTAAACTTCACACCGATCGCGCAAATTTTCTCATCGCCTACCCAAACCCCAGTATATTCCGGCTTGCGGCTGCCCACAATGCCATGGGAGGCAAGATAATCAATAATTACCGCCTCCAAAGTTCGCAAATAACCATGAAGATCTACTCTGCCCTGTTCCCCCAGCTTCAACAGCGGATAACCGACCAGTTGTCCAGGACCATGATATGTAATATCCCCACCACGGTCGATTTCAAACAAAGCAATGCCTTGTTCCTGCAGCTGTACGCTGTCCAGAAGAAGGTGCTCAGGATGATTCTGCGATCCGATGGTGTAGGTAGGAGGGTGCTGCAAAAGGATCAACTGCTCCGGCTGCACTCCGCGATCAATCCCTTGCACAAGCTCCTTCTGCAGCTCCCAGGCTGCACCATACTCCATCAATGGTGCATAGGAAATACGCAGCCTGTGGTCATTCAAGTTCTCCATGCGTCAGGTCCCCTTTAGTGAGTCTCTGTATCCTGTGATGGGCCGGGTATGGATCAGTAAAGCTTCGTCTCCGGCGTATAGCCTTCAATATTATCTTTTACACGCTGCAAGAAGCGTCCACAAATCACACCGTCAAGAATCCGGTGATCCAGCGACAGACAGATGTTCGCCATAGAACGCACGGCAATCATGTCGTTGATGACAACGGGCTTTTTCACGATGGATTCAAAGGTCAGGATTGCCGCCTGCGGATAGTTAATTATTGGATAAGACAAAATCGAACCAAATGAGCCGGTATTGTTGACGGTAAAGGTTCCGCCTTGCATGTCGTCGAGACGCAGCTTGCCCTCCCGTGTCTTCTGAGCCAGTTCGTCAATTTCGCGAGCCAGACCAGCGATATTCTTCTGATCGGCCTTCTTAATCACCGGAGTCATTACGGAGTCTTCCGTGCCGACGGCCAGCGAGATGTTAATATCGCGCTTCACGATGATTTTGTTAACGGCCCAGACCGAGTTCATGATCGGATAATCCTTAATTGCACTAACCACTGCTTTCATCATAAACGCCAGGTAAGTCAGATTGATACCTTCCTTGCGCTTGAAATCATCCTTCAGCTTGTTGCGCAAAGCCACGAGATTTGTAACATCCACTTCAATCATGGTCCAGGCATGTGGAATTTCTGACACACTCTGGCGCATTCTGGTCGCAATGGTATTGCGGATCGGTGTGACATCGATCAAGTATTCGGAAGCGCCATTTTGTGCCCCTTCAATTTCAACCGACGGAATACGCGGAGATTCACTCAGATGCAGTCCAGAATGGCGGACTGGCTCATGCGATGCGGATGCACCTTCTGCCATCGGCGGTGCAAATGGAACTGTAGGTGTTGGCGACTGTGCATATGTTGGTGCCTGTGAAGGAGTAGGAGCTGATGCTTGTGGTGCATTTTGCCCAGCAGTAGCGGCACCTCCAGCTTCCAAATACGACAGCACATCTTTGCGGGTGATGCGTCCGCCCATTCCTGTACCAGTAACCGCAGTTAAATCAATGTTATGCTCCGCTGCCAGCGTCTGAACAGCTGGGGAATAGCGGGCACGCATCGGAGCATCCGCAGATGAAGCAGAAAGCGCAGGTCTGCTAGCAGTCGGAGCCACTGGTGATGCCGGTACTCCCGCAGCAGCTATAGGTTGCGAAGCAGCGCTAGCCGCGGCTGAAGCCGCTTCAGAAGGCGATACAGGTACAGCGATACGACAAATCACTTCTCCCACACCAATCGTCTGGCCTTCCTCAGCCAGAAGCTCGCCCATAATTCCATCAACAGTGGATGGCAGCTCAGCGTTTACTTTATCCGTAATAAGTTCACACAACGGCTCATACTGCTCAACCGGATCACCCGGTTTCTTCAGCCATTTGCCGATGGTTGCCGACACAAGCGATTCCGCGAGCTGGGGCATAACCACGTCGGTCAACTTTTGATTGTCAGACATAATTTCACTCCTTAAAAGTTTTACGGAGCCGTGCTTCCTAGAGTTACTCCGCAGTAAAACTCGCTTCGAAAGCATACTCTTAGTTTTACGGAGCCATGCTTCCTAGAGTTACTCCGCAGTAAAACTCGCTTCGGAAGCATACTCTTAGTTTTACGGAGGTATACTCCCTGGGGCTACTCCGCAGTAAAACTCGCTTCGAAAGCATTCGCTCCGCAAAGACTAATAAATGTTAGTATTGCGCCAGGCGAAGCATCTCCGCCTTCACTTTATCCTTGCTAAGCATGAAGAATTTCTCCATTGGCGGGCTGATTGGCATGGCAGGTACATCGGGACCACAGAGTCTGAAGATTGGCGCATCCAGGTCGAACAGGCAATGCTCGGCAATAATGGCTGCAACCTCGCCGCCTACACCGCCAAATTTATTGTCTTCATGGACGATCAGCACTTTGCCCGTTTGACGAACTGCTGCGATAATCGCAGCGGTATCAAGTGGCTGCAACGTGCGCAGATCAAGGATATGCGCTGTGATACCCTCCTCACGTTCCAGCTCTTCCGCTGCCTGCATGGCAAAATGCATTGGGAGGCTATAGCCGATAACCGTAATATCGCTACCTTCGCGCAGCAGGTTCGCTTCGCCGATCGGCACTGTGTAGTCACCCTCAGGAACGTCCCCTTTTATCAGCTTGTAGCATTTCTTATGTTCGAAGAACAATACCGGATCAGGGTCACGTACAGCGGCCTTCAGCAGTCCTTTGGCATCATAGGCCGAATAAGGAGCTACAATCTTCAGGCCTGGTGTACCGAAGAAAATGGATTCAGCACACTGTGAATGGTACAACCCCCCGAAGATACCGCCGCCGATAGGCGCACGGATCACCAATGGACAGTCCCAATCATTATTGGAACGGTAACGGATTTTAGCCGCTTCACTAATAATTTGGTTGGTGGCTGGCAGCATGAAATCTGAATACTGCATCTCGGCAATCGGCTTCATACCATACATGGCTGCACCGATGGCAACCCCGGCAATCGCGGATTCCGCAAGTGGTGTATCCAGCACACGCTCTTCACCGAACTGTTCCTGAAGGCCCTTGGTCGTCGTGAACACGCCGCCCTTCACGCCTACATCCTCACCCAGTACGAACACGGAGTCATCGCGCTCCATCTCTTCCTTCATCGCCAGCCGAATAGCGTCAATATATTCCATCATAGCCATCGCTTATACCCCTCCTTGTGACTGGGAATCGCTGTACACATGCAGCAGCGTTTCTTCCGGTTTCGGGAACGGTGCATTGTCGGCGTATTCAATAGCTTCTTTCAGCTCCAGATTGTACTCTGCAACGAGATCGCGTTCCTGCTCCTCACTCCACAGTCCCAGAGCTGTCAAATAATCGCGGAAACGGGCTACGCCGTCCTTTTTCCAGTTCTCGTCAACCTCTTCCTTCGTCCGGTAAGCCAGATCGTTGTCAGAAGTCGAGTGTGGTCCGAGACGATACATCATCGCTTCAATCAAGGTAGGACCTTCACCCGCCAGCGCACGTTCGCGGGCTTCCTTCACCACTCGATATACTTCCAGCGGATCATTACCGTCAACACGAATACCCGGGAATCCGTAACCTAACGCGCGGTCGCTGACCTTCCCGCCAAGCTGGCGGTGGGCTGGAATGGAGATGGCGTACTGGTTGTTCTCGCACATAATAATAACCGGAAGCTTGTTGACCCCAGCAAAGTTGCACGCTTCATGAAAATCCCCCTGGTTACTGGAGCCTTCACCAAAGGTAACAAAAGAAACAAACGGCTTCTTCTGCATCTTCGCAGCCAGCGCAAAGCCAACCGCATGTGGTACCTGAGTCGTTACCGGACTTGAGCCGGTCACGATCCGCAGGCGTTTGCTGCCGAAATGACCCGGCATCTGCCGGCCACCACTATTGGGGTCTTCCGCCTTAGCGAATACAGACAACATCAATTCACGCACCGTCATTCCTACTGAGAGCACAAAAGCATAATCACGGTAATATGGCAAAAAATAATCGTTCTGCCGGTCTAGCGCAAAAGCGGCTGCAACCTGAGCCGCCTCCTGGCCGATACCAGAGACATGGAAGTTGATCTTCCCGGCGCGCTGCAACAGCAGGCTGCGCTCATCGTATTTGCGAGAGAGCTGCATATATCTGTACATATCAATGACCTGGCCGTCGCTGAGTCCAAGCTGCTTATGTCGGTTAACCGTTTCTACAGTACCTTGCAATTCCATAAGTGAGGTACCTCCTAAAGTTTGGTAAGCGCAACTTCTTTCAGCTCCTTCATACGAAACGGCTTTGGAAGCATACGCTTGTTCATGTAGCCTCAAATCTTAGACTGTTTTAGGACCACCTATACCCTGATCTTAAAACCAGGTACTAAGACTTGGCTTGAGTCTATTATAATCCCAACTTACTCAAAAAGAAAAGCCGGAAATAAACGTTTGACAGCCCTTTTGAAGCCGTTTGGGCAGCAGAACCCATTCTCTGCTGTCCCTCAAGTCCCTCGCAGCCCATTTTACAAGCCAATTGCTTTACCATCCACTGCCAACATGGCTTCGCCCACGATCTCCGACAACGTCGGATGCGCATGGATCGCCTCGCCGACTTCCCATGGCGTCGCGTCCAGCAGCTGGGCCAGCGCCGCTTCCCCGATCAGATCGGTCACATGCGGCCCGATCATCTGCACACCCAGAATGTCACGGCTGCTGCGATCAGCCACAACCTTTACGAACCCGTCTTGCAGGCCATATACAATAGCTTTGCCAATGGCCGAGAAAGGAAACTTGCCAGTGACAACATCATGCCCTAAAGCCTTAGCTTCCTTTTCCGTATAACCGACACTTGCAACCTCAGGCCGTGTGTACACACAGCGGGGAACAAGGTGGGGATGATACGGATGAAGCAGCTCCCCGGCTAGATGATTCACGGCCCGGATGCCTTCATGGCTTGCCGCATGGGCCAGCTGCAATCCGCCAATGCAGTCACCGATCGCATAGATATGCGGTTCGCTAGTTTGCATGTTGGCGTTGACGGAGATAACACCCTTCTCTACGCGGATGTCTGTGTTCTCTAGACCAATATTCTCCACATTGGCTACCCGTCCTACGGATACGAGCAGCTTCTCTGCTGTCAGAACCTGCCGCTGCTCACCTTTAGTTGCTTCGATGGACAGCGTATCCCCGCTGCTGCTAAAGCTCTCTGCATCCACAGTCGTACCTGTCAGAATCTTAACGCCTCTTTTCTTCAGAAGGCGCTGCAGTTCACGTGCCACTTCCTCATCTTCCTGCGGCAGAAGCTGGTTTGCGGCCTCCACCACTGTCACGTCCACACCGAAATCAGCCAGCATGGAAGCCCATTCTACACCAATAACTCCGCCGCCGACGATGATCATCGAAGCAGGGAGCTCTTCCAGCGTCAAGGCTTCTTCACTGCTGAGGATCATCTTGCCGTCAGGCTGAAGTCCTGGCAGAACACGCGGACGGGAACCGGTAGCGATAACGAGATGCTCTGAGACAACGGTCTCCATCTCGCCATCTTCCAGCTCCACCGCCACGGCACCACTGCGTGGAGAAAAAATAGAAGGGCCAGTGACGCGCCCTTTCCCTTTGATGACTTGTATTTTATTTTTGCGCATCAGATACTGTACGCCTTGATGAAGTTGATCGACTACGGATTCCTTACGCTGCTGTACTTTTGGGAATACAAGCTTTACGCCATTAGTCTCAATGCCGTAGCTTTCGCTCTCCTGTACTTCCGCGTACACTTCGGCGCTGCGCAAGAGCGACTTGCTTGGAATACAGCCACGATGCAGGCAGGTTCCGCCCAGTTTGTCCATTTCGATGACGACAACAGATTTCCCCAATTGTGCAGCACGGATTGCGGCCACATAACCCCCGGTTCCCCCACCTAGCACTGCCACGTCGCATGAAATTGTCATGATATGTATCCTCCAGTCATTACACTTAGCTTTGAATGTTAATCTACTACATTGTACTCCCTTTTTAGCCTATTACAAAATGTATATTCGTCATATGTCAATGGACTTTTACAGATTGAAGCGTTATCATAATGTTGAACTTACAGCGCCTAGAAGGGTAGGAGACACTTATGAGACTGCTCATTTCACGCTTTATTGCCATCCTTATCCTTGTAATTCCCGGCCTTGTCGCCATGAAGGGCTTTCTCATGATGAAGGATGATATCTTCGACTATTACTCCATGCATGGAGATGATAGTGTTACTCCGGTATTCGCCTGGCTTCATTTTGGCGGGGGACTGGTGCTGTTCGCAGCAGGCATGACTTTCCTCGGCGGCTGGATTCTCACCCGTGACCGCAAACGCAATTACGTCGGCCCCCGTTTTCGGGAGAAGCAGAAGGCTGAAGAAACAACACCGTGAAACATGGCTCACTTATCCAACTAGCAGCATTTTTTCATCCTATATTTCTTGAATTTTTCAAGCGAAATTAGGATACATACAAAAGGTCAGGCGTTTCTAGTGAAGGTAAGGCTTTAATATGCAAATCTCCCATCCCCTTTACAAGTTGTCTTAACAGTGGAAAATGGTCCACCTCGCAATTAAGTGCATTTTTGTATCTTATTTTTCTTCAATTTAGGGAAAAGAAGGACATAAGGGCATTATTGTATCTTAATTTTCAAAAAAGCACGCTAAACGGGGTATTCTGGAAGATTTAAGGTACAATATTGCACTTAATTCCCACTAAGCCTTAGCTACAGAGTATTTAAGGTACAAAAATGCCGTTAATTGCAGTTCGTTAGCCAAACTTCGTTAGTCTCTCTTCGTAAATCATTATTTCAATGCGTTCCACATATTTGTTTTCTCAAAAAACTCCCAAACGTTAGCACATCAAATAAGAGGCTCCCCGTGACTACGCAAATGCGCCTTCGGAGAGCCTCTTTTGTTGCTCTATATGACGTACTTGAGATACGAACTTAAGAACCGAACTTAAGATCCGGACTTAAGTCACAACATAAGACTCGGGCGGCCCTACGGTGGATGTTTGGACTTTTGGCCGATGATGTCCTAGGTCAGTTAACAGCTGCTTTACGCTGACCCTGTACCAGTTCCTGGTACAGTCCCTCTTCCTGTAGCAGCTTCTCATGGGAGCCTTGCTGGATCAACCTGCCGCCCCGCAAGACAAGAATACGGTCCGCTGCACGAATCGTGTTCAAGCGGTGGGCGATGACAAAGCTGGTTCTGCCCTTCATCAGCGCCTGCAAGCCTTCCTGAATTTTGACCTCTGTCACCGTATCGATGCTGCTCGTCGCTTCATCCAGGATAAGCATGGCCGGGTCGGCCAGAATGGCTCTCGCAATCGCCAGCAGTTGCTTCTGCCCTTGACTGATTCCACTGCCATCTGCAGACAGCATTCGATCATAACCGCCAGGCATCCGCATGATGAAGGAATGCGCATTGGCCAGCTTCGCTGCCTGCTCGACTTCCTCATCGGTAGCATCCAGCTTACCGTAGCGGATATTGTCCCGGATGCTGCCCTTGAAGAGGAAGGAATCCTGCAAAACAAAAGCCATATGCCCGCGCAGACTCTCGCGCTTGATCGAGGTGATATCCCTGCCGTCTATCATAATCCGGCCTTCGCTCGGATCGTAGAAGCGGGATAACAGGCCAATTAGTGTTGTTTTTCCAGCACCTGTCGGCCCCACCAAGGCAATCATCTCGCCGGGCTTCGCCTCGAAGCTGATATTCTGCAGCGTATCACCTTCTCCGTCATAGGAAAAAGCCACCTCGCTGAATTGAACGGCCCCTGCTACATGCTCCAGTGCGATAGCCGCTCCTTCATCGCTGGCCTCAGTCTCCTCGTCCAGCACCTCAAATACCCGTTCAGCCCCAGCCACAGCGGATAGCAGTGTATTCCACTGGTTCGCCAAATCGTTAAGCGGCCGGGTGAATTGGCGGGTGTATTCCACAAATACGAGAATAACCCCAACCGAGATGGAGCCATGGATTGCCAGCAATCCGCCGACTCCGGCGACAATGGCGAAGCTCAGGTTGTTGAGCCCGTTCATCAGCTTCGGAATGAAGCCGGAGATCGACTGTGCCCAGTACCCGGAGAGCATGATCCGGTTATTTCGTTCACGGAAGCCCTGGATCACTCTGGTTTCCTGGGAGAAGGCCTTAATAATCCGTTGGCCGGACAAGGTTTCTTCAATGTAGCCGTTCAGTTCACCCATATTGCGCTGCCGTTCCTTGAAGAGCGGACCTGTGCGCCGCGTAATCCAGCGCATGCCAAACAGCATTAATGGCACCACAATAAACGTTAACAGGGTAAGCAGCGGGCTAAGCCACAGCATAACGACCACTGTTCCCACCAGTGTAAGTACACTGGAAAAAATCTGGATCGCCGAGCTGTTTAACGTAGAGCTGACATTCTCGATATCATTGGTCAGACGGCTCATAATCTCGCCCTGCTGTCTGCGGTTAAAAAACGAGATTGGCAGCCTGTGGAGATAAGCGAACAGTTCGGTTCGCATCCGGTAGATCGTCTCCTGAGCCACCTCGATCATCCAGATATTTTGCAGCCAAGAGGTTAGTGAATAGAGGATATATACTAGCGACAGTGCGCCGAGGAAGATTCCCCAGGACCGGCCCCCTGCGCCTTCCAGATAATCGTCCACCGCCATCCCGATCATGTAAGGACCTAGCAGCGACAAGCCCGAGCTGAGGATTACCATAAACAACACCAGTCCCAGCTTGGCTTTGCGCACAGCAAGGTAGCTCCAGAGCCGTTTCAGCGTACCGGACCAGTCCTTGGCTTTACCCTTGGGCTTGCGTCCGGAAGGTGTCCCGAATCCGCTCCCCGCCCCCAGTTCGATGTCCGGCTTCGGATGGCGGAACGCTTCAAGTAAGGCTTTCAACATGTTGCTCCGCCTCCCCTGTCTGTGATTCAAGAATGGTCCGGTACAGCTTCGAGCTGGCCATCAGCTCAGCATGTGAGCCGCGCCCAATCAAACGACCTTCATCCAATAGCAGAATCAAATCTGCAGATACTGTAGAGCTGATCTTCTGAGTAATCAGGAATGTTGTACAGGACATTTCCTTCAAAGCCTGAAGCAGCAAGCCTTCGGTCACCGCGTCCAGCGCACTTGTGCTATCATCAAGAATCAGTATGGCCGGCTTGCGGACAAGTGCCCTGGCAATCGTAAGCCGCTGCTTCTGACCGCCGGACAGATTAACGCCCCGTTGTCCCAGCAGCGTATCGTACCCCTTCGGCAAATTAGCAATCGTCTCATGAATCTGGGCCGCTGCCGCCGCCTGCTCAATCTCCTCCTGAGTGGCATGCTCATTGCCCCAGGCGATGTTCTCCCGCACCGTGCCGCTGAAGAGCAGCACTTCCTGTGGAACATAACCGATCGCGCCGCGAAGCTTATTGAGATCCAGTTTGGCGGAGTTCACTCCATCCACTGTGATCATCCCGCCACTCTCTTCATAGAGACGGGGGATCAGTCCAACGAGCGAGGATTTTCCGGAACCGGTAGCGCCCATAATAGCCACTCGTTGCCCTGGCTGCACCGCAAACGACACATCCTCCAGCACAGCGATCTCGCTGCCAGGATAGCGGAAGCTCACTCCGTCGAAAACAACACTGCCGTTGATTGCTGCAGTGGAATCATTAGCATTCCCTGGGTTTGGTGTCGCATGTGCTGAAAAGCCCAACGCTCCTGCCGTCCCGTCCGAGGGCGGGTTACCGGCGGCCATGACCTCCCCAATCCGCTGTGAGGACGCGCGGGCGCGGGAGAAGGTCACCACAATCCAAGACAGTGCGGATAATGCTCCGATCGTCCGCAGTGAATAATTGATAACTGCAACTGTCTCTCCCAAGGTGGCACTTCCTGTAGAAATATCCACACGCCCGAACCATAGAACAGCCACAATTGCAGCATTTACAATCAATAGAATGAAGGGCATCGTAGTCTCTGTAAGACGAAGTGCAGATATCGTTGTTTTCATCAAATTACCGCTAAAGTTAGCAAAACGGCCAATCTCATGGCCCATCCGTACAAAAACCCGAATCAGGCGAATACCTGTCAGATTTTCCTGAATAACACTGTTTACGCCGTCAAGCCGGTTCTGAACCTTACGGAACAGCGCCGAGGCTTTTTTCATCACCCAATATAAAAAAACGATCAGAATGGGCAATGTTACTGCCAACAGCAGGCCCAGCTTAAAATGCACGACCAGCGCCATAATCACACTGCCCAATACTACGAGCGGAACCCGGGTCATAAAACGCAGGCTCATGAACACCGTATCCTGTAGCTGGGACACATCAACGGTCAGACGGGTAATCAGCGACGAGGTGGCAAAGCGGTTAAACACTTCATACGTGAAGCCTTGTACCTTCTCATACAACCGATCCCGCAGATCGAAGGCAAAGCTCTGACTGGCATGTGAAGCGAGAAAAGAACTAAGTACACCAGCTATAAATGCCAGGACTGCGCTACCAATGAGCACTCCACCCCATAGCCACACCACCGATGCCTTCTGCTCCCTGATTCCGTCATCAATAATTTTGGAAATCAGGAGGGGCTGGGACAATTCCACAGCTAGCTCAATGACCATCATGACCAGTGCAGCAATGGAGGCAACTCTGTATTTTTTGAGAAAAGAAAAAATTATGTCCATAAGCATTTCCTCCGTAATATTCCATTACCCGTTATTCTGCTTATTCATACAATGCTTCCCGCAAGCGGGTAGACATCGTGGATGACTGGCCTGTTTTCAAAATCACCCGTCTCAATGCCTTGTTACTGCGATTACTCTCGGCCAGATCACCTAGCATCTCTTCCAAAAGACGCTTAGCCGCCTCGGATAAATCCCCGCTCGCTTCGAGTGCCGCTATCCGTTCCTTGTAGTCATCGTATTGCTCAGCCATGCCATTCCCTCCCTTCTTCACACGCTAGAAACCGTGCCTGATATACGAACTCATGTTTCACTGCAATAGAATTAATTATAGCATATCCTGTCAGAATGATCTTTACGACAACCTGAGCGCAAGAAGACTGTAGAACGCATTATTGACACTGGCTTCTCCGGGGCTGAATATGATACTCTGTTAAGGTCGCAATTTTCGGGATCATAATCAAGCGGGTACCAACGAAAGGATAGATGGACGTGGCACAGTTGTTTTTTAGATACGGGGCAATGAACAGTGGAAAATCCATAGAGATATTGAAAGTCGCACATAACTACGAGGAGCAGGGAAAATCGGTGCTGATGTTTACACCCTCCATTGATGACCGGGACGAAGTGGGCTATATCACCTCACGCATCGGACTTCGTAAACAAGCCATTCCGATTGATGATAACACCGATATCTTCGGGATTGTCAGCAGAAATCTGCCCAAGCCCCACTGTGTATTGATTGACGAATGCCAGTTTTTGAATAAGGACAGCATTTTGCAGCTTGTGCGGATTGTCGATGAGCTGGATATTCCGGTGATGGCGTTCGGGCTCAAAAATGATTTTCAGAACAACCTCTTCGAAGGTAGTAAATATATGCTGATCTATGCGGACAAAATTGAGGAGATGAAGACGATCTGCTGGTTCTGTGAACGCAAAGCAACCATGGCCCTCCGCGTAGAGAACGGTAAACCCGTCTACAGCGGCAAGCAGATTCTGATCGGCGGCAATGAAGCATACTATCCCGTGTGCCGCAGATGCCACAAGAATCCCCCCTTGTAACGATAAAAGCATTCCGAACCGGTTCATCGGTTGGAATGCTTTTTTTATTAAAGTCAGCGTATTCCCTGCAGTGCCCTGTGCTCATCTTCCTTCCGGACATATAGCTCATATTTAGGATTGGGTCGTCCTCCGGCCCTAGTGCGCTGGTTCAAGCCTGCGCTTCCCCCATCAATCTTGGAACGATGCGGTATACCTTCAGCAAGCAGATGATTCTTAACCTTGAGATATTGCATTTGATCGAATGTGGAATACAGCAAAAAGCGTTCCCTTGGAATAAAGAAATCCAGTATGCTACGCAACAAACTCAATGTTAACCCTCCTCGTCTCTATCAAATACATTTTTAAGAATTTTTTGCCGGAAAGTGTCATTTATCGTTGTTGTATTTTAGCATATTCTGTATACTGTTTGGTAGATTAAGGATTTATTAGTCTGATTACCGGGATGTGTCAGCATGTTGGATTTTGTGCTATTCATGATTTTTTCTGTTATAGAGAGTTCTACATTATTCTATTTCGCATTTAAGGTTTTTAAAATTGATTTGTATGTAAAAGAAATTATATTCGCAGGCTTTATCATGGCCTTTTTCTCTTATACTATTCGAATTGTATATGGTTTGGCTGAAATTGATATTTTAGTACAATACTTATTAGTTTTTTGCTTTTTGTGGCAATTATTTCGTATTCATATCTTCTATGCCGCAATCATGACGGGTATGGCCTATCAAACCTATATGCTTATTCAATCCCTTGTGTATTTAGTCCTGAATAGAACATTCATTTCTACACTTCATATTCCTACCAATTCCTTAAGAATATATTTCCTACAATGCTTATCCGCTCTTTTAGTTTTTTCTATAGCTTTTTATATAGGTAAGAGAAGAAAAGGTTTTGATTTTGTTCCTGATAAACCCGATGGAAAAATAAATATAAGTCACAGTGAAAAGATACTGTTTGCTTTGTCGTTCCCCTCTATTACTGTAGTCGTACTAATGCTTTACCTTTTCGATAGTTCATCTCCATACTTTCGTTTGATGCCGCTGTTCTATGCAATCATTCTATACGGTTATTTATATCTCTCAAGAAAAAAGAATTTTGGAGATACGATATGAATAAATTAGCGTACAAAATTGCCAGTTTGATAAAACATACCAATCCAGAAGAAACATCCTCTATTGAAGTCATGCAATATGCTTTAAATATTATTTTGAATACTATGGTAATTTTTCTCGGTACTTTTATGCTGGGCTGGTTACTAGGTAACTTAAATGAATCCATAATCTTTATACTATGCTTTTCTTCATTACGATTTCTCTCTGGCGGGTTTCATCTTAAAACGGCAACAGCCTGCAATATTTTCACGATTTTACTATGTACCCTAACTCCTTATTTGATCACCCTTGAAAGCAACCTAGTTTGGATCATCAACAGCGTAAGCTTGCTAATCATGTTTTTGTTCGCACCAAACCCGGACAAAAATGCCCAAATACAGCCTCAGTGGTATCCCATGCTAAAAAAATTCTCAATAATCCTGGTTTCTCTGAACTTCTTCATTGGCTCTGCTGTTATCGGACTTGCTTTCTTAGCCCAGTCCTTAACAATAATACCTTGGAAAAGGAGGATAAAATCATGAAGAAAACTGCAGCTAAACTCGCCTCTTCAACGCTTTCCGGATCTGCCCGTTTTTTTGCATCCGTCTTGAAGATTGGACTACACAGTCCAGAAGCTCCAAAAGAACTGCGGAAGTAGTCGAACAAGGACGGGGAAAACATGCGTGTCTTGCTAAATGACGGTTCCTCCCAGGAAATTCTGGAGGAAGAAATATTGTATTTCTCCAATTACAAAAATACGATATTCGTCCATACGAAAGAAGGCGAATTTGTTCTCCCCACCACTCTTTCCGATCTTTTCGCCGCTTATGGTAGCAAGGGCTTTGAACGTCTGGACCGCAGCAACGTCGTGAACATCAACAATATTGACGGTTATGATTCCGAACGGAAGATCGTTTTTTTCAATCAAGGGGAGTATTTCACTAACGTCTCGGAATCAAACGAAGCCCGAATCAAAAAGTATCTGTATGACCGCAACAAAACTCGGGATTAAAAAACAAAAACGGCGATACTGTCCTCATGTGGGATAGGTCGCCGTTTTCCGTTTTCGAATACATATTTTACACAAAAAGTTAATTATCGCTTAAAGCCTATAATAAGTAAAGATAAATTCGCAGCGCGAATGGCAGGAGACGGATTCAATGGCAAATGGTACCATTTATATCAGGGTCCTGATCCTATTCTTACTACTCTTTGGAGGAATCCTATGAATTATCATTTTCATCCCATTCCGCGCCCTTCATCACTCGATATGCTATCCGACGAACAATTGATAGATATTTATGAATTGGCCATCGAAGCCAAGGCCTCTCCAGAATTTATCGATATTATTGAAAATGTCCTGAGCCGCAGAAACCTTCTCTATGCGTGTAAACACAAATCATAAGGTCTCTAAAGTCTAGAAGCAGAATATTCCCTTCACCAGTCCTTCACCAGTCGTCTTAACAGTGAACAAGAGGGGCTCTCTCCCAGACTAACAGCATTTTTGTACCTTATTTTCCTTCAATATAGTTAAATGAGGGAAATAAGGTCATTATTGTATCTTATTTTCAGGAAAAGCGCGCTGAACGGGGGATTTTGGAAAATTTAAGGTACAATATTGCACTTAATCTCCGCTAACCCTTAGCTGCAGAGGATTTAAGGTACGAAAATGCCGTTAATTACACTTTGATACTTAAGTAGCACACGTATGATCTGGGTTCAAGCGTCGTCACTGCTGCCACCGACAGTTATTTAAGAACAACAATTCGTTGTTCAGCAGCCCTGAACATAAAAAACCAGGCACCCCCGCTCGGGCGATGCCTGGTTTCTTTTTCAATTCATATTGCTCATTGCAATATTATTCAACAATCTCTGTCTTAAAGACATTGTCTAATTTGACGCCAATTCTTTTCTTCAAAGGGACTTTAACATCACGGCCCAGCTCTTTAAAGAAGGTATCTGCATCACAGTTAACGTTCTTAGCCAACGCAGTCAGCACACCATCTCCAACGATGTTTGTGTTGCTCTCCGCAGGTATGTCTACTTCAATATCATACTTTTTAGTTAGAGTTCTGATATATCTCGTAAAGATCTCCAGCAGTTCCTCGTTGTTAAAGTATTCAATGGCTGCCTTTCCTTTGCTGGTGAATTTCATGGTAATCTTCAATAGCGTATCCCCTTTTCTCTTCCCCATTGGTAATGTATGCTCTGATTCAACTTAAAATAGATGGCTGTAAGAAAGGGCAACAGATTCATTTCTTTCAGTACGATCCTATCTCTAATCATAACACATCAGGACAAGGGATGGTAAAGGGTTCGCTCAGAGAAGATTTTATCCAAATATTACATGAGCTTTGCCCCGTCCAAATTCTTCGGCTTGCTTGTCATTTAGAAAGGAAATTTGAAAACGACCACTACTAAGATTATTATTCCAACAATCAACGATATTAATCCCCGGTTATCTTTTCTTCTTGTATAAAAGTATGCCCCATTAAATATCACTGCACCACACATCGTTATCATCGACCATGTACGCATGGCTTGATCAGCCGGATTATAATCATTAATTGATAAATACAGAGCCAGTGCAATGGTGGCTAATGAAAACAGAATACCGAGAATTCTTAAAAGGTACTTCAAACTTCGTCCTCCCTCCATACCATTAGAACTCCCACCTGATTAAAGTATATTGAACTTGGGACTTTATGTAAATCTAATTTCAAAATACGGAGGCTAGGTGATACATTTCTAACGATGTCATTACGGTTCTACGGAGCCTCTTTTTCGCTGTGCATAGACTTTTTTGGCACTGGTCATAATAGGAAAGAAATGTGCACCGGAGAGAGAAGGTTCTGTTCATGCAGAGAAAATCGTCCGCCTTTATGCACCACAAAAATGAGTCTCAAAGCATGCCTGAATATGCGAAAATTCCGATCTATACAGAGATTGATTCCAATACAAAACGGATTCGGCTTGATTTGGGAGAAAGCGATGACGTTGTTATTCGCATGGTTTGTTATGAACATACGGAAAAAGCAGCGGCGGCGATCATCTATGTGGATGGAATGTCAGATTCGGCTATCATTAATCAATATCTAACTGATGTACTAATCGGAAATATGAGAGGCATTAGCTTACGTAATAACGAGGCCACTAAGGACCACGACGATGGCCCGGCCTTGTTAGCCAGAGAGCTTCTGATCGGCATAGGTTCGATTCAAACCGTGACAGAATTCGGCTCCTTGTATAAAAGTTTGCTGTCTGGTGAGGCCATTATTGTGCTGGATGGCTCTGATTTTGCCTATTGTGCCGATATCCGGCAATGGAAGGGTCGTGAAATCGGGGAGTCCAGCAATCAGACATCGATACGCGGACCGAGAGAAAGCTTCAACGAGACGCTGCGCACCAATACCGCATTGGTAAGAAGAAAAATAAAAGATCCCCGACTTTGGTTGGAGACGTACGCTATCGGATCTGCGACACAAACCGATGTTACGATGATGTACATCAACGGCGTTGCCAAGCCTTCTGTCATTGAAATGACCAGATCACGTTTACAATCCATTGAGATCGACAGCATCCTTGACAGCGGCTATATTGAGGAATTGATAGAGGATGGCAAATACTCACTTTTTCCCACCGTTTATAATACGGAGCTTCCTGATAACGTCGCCGCCCAATTACTGGAAGGGAAAGTCGCAATTCTGGTGGACGGAACCCCCAATGCGCTGCTTGTCCCTACTCAGATGATCACATTCTTCCAATCCCCGGAGGATTATTACCAGCGATCCGTCTATGCGAGCTTGCTGCGCCTTTTACGCTTCATTGGATTCTTCATTTCCCTGCTATTCCCGTCCCTTTATATAGCCATTACGACGTTTCACCGTGACATGCTTCCGGCTCCCCTACTAATCAGTCTGGCCGCGCAGCGTGAGGGCGTACCTTTTCCCGCGTTTGTCGAAGCAACTATTATGGAAGTGACCTTCGAGATATTGCGTGAAGCCGGCCTGCGTATGCCCAAGGCCACCGGACAAGCGGTATCCGTGGTCGGTACACTTGTCATTGGTCAAGCTGCAGTAGAAGCCGGGATTGTGTCCGCCGCAATGGTAATTGTCGTTGCTGTCACAGCGATCTCCACATTCACAATTCCTGCATACAGCATGTCGATTCCTATCCGAATTTTGCGATTTCTTTTCATGATTGTAGCCGCGAGCTTTGGTCTTCTTGGTATATTTATGGCCATCTTCGTATTATTGCTCCATCTTTGTGCGCTTCGTTCCTTTGGAGAGCCCTACCTGTCGCCCATTTCCCCCTACCGGGAAGTAGAAATGCAGGACTCCCTGCTGCGGATGCCAAGGTGGCTAATGTTCAGACGTTCTGAAACTACGGTGGGAAGAGGCAAGGAAAGGTTACGTAAACATGGATAAATGTAAAGTCACCATTATAAAATTAATGATCGTTATGCTCTGTTTCCTCTCGTTGACCGGCTGCTGGAGCAGACGCGAGTTGAACGAACTTCTGATTGTGCTGGGAATCGGGTTTGACTGGGTAGATGATGAATTTCTTGTCTCCTTCCAGGTGGTCAACCCAAGTGAAATATCTGCGCAAAAAAGAGGTGGAGATCGTCCGCCAACCACCTTGTTTCAAGGCAGGGGTAAAACATTGCTAGAAGCCGCCCGTTTCTTGACGGCAGAGGCGCCACGTAAAGTGTATATGGGACATCTGCAATTCTATGTCATCGGTGAGGAACTTGCGAAAAGAGGGATCAGCGATTTCGTAGATAATGCGCTTCGTGACAATGAACATCGCATGGATTTCAATGTGGTAGTTGCCCGTGAAACAAAGGCGGAGAATATTCTGAAGCTATATACCCCGCTTGAGAAACTTCCTACCTACAGCATGCTTCATTCTCTAGAGACATCGGAGAAAAATTGGGCACCTACAGTATCTGTTACGATGGATGACGTGATGAAGAAATTATCCAGTAACGGTGTTGATTTGACTTTGACCGGAATCAAGCTGATCGGCAATCTGCAACAGGCCGAAGCAAAAAGCAACCTTGAAACATTTCTCCCACACAGTCGTTTTCGGTACAACGGTATCGCAGCATTCAAAGGGGATAAGTTGATCGGATGGTTGAACCAGCAGGAGAGCAAGGGCTATACCGACATTACCAATAAATTGGAGAGCACCTCTATTGAAATTCCATGTGGCCCAACTTTCTACACAGGAATTGAAGTCACCTCCTCCAAATCGAAAGTAGAGTCCAAAATTATCGACGGAATACCGGAGATGACGATATCTATACGATCCGAAGGAAGTATCAATCAAAAATCATGTCGTGATATTAATTTGATGGACCCTGATACTATTACCCAATTGCAGAATCAGGCTGTTGAAATCATCCGCAGCAATGCCGAAGCGGCAGTCCATCGTTCCAAGAAAATGAAATCCGATTTTCTGGGCTTCGGAGAAGTCATTGCCAAGAGCCATCCCCACTACTGGGATACCATCAAAGAAAGCTGGATTGAAGATTTCTTATCTAAGACCAAAGTCCGTTACAAAATCGAAATGTTAATACGCAAAACCGGAACAACCGGCAATACGACCCTGGAATCATGAGTAAGGGAGGGAGACTATGGCTTCAGTCATTGGGGTGCTAGCATTGGCTGTGGTGGCCCTTGGACTGGAAATACCGGGACTACTGCATAGAAAACGGAAGTGGGAGCTTGTCGTATTTCTTGTACTGCTGTTTACAGGAACGGCAATATATATAGCTCTGGTATTGGACGCCCCGCTCCCCAATCTACTTCAGCTTGTGAAAATCAACTTCTCGTAGCTATTCCAGCGCTGTACGGGAGAAAGGAAACACATGCAGACAAACGCCATGGAAAAAATATCAGCGCGTCAGTTCACCATTCTGATCATACTCGGAATTATCGGTGACTCTATTCTAGTTCTGCCGACTATGATTGCCTATTATGCCAAACAAGATTCCTGGATTTCCATGCTGCTCTCCTGCATAATCGGGCTGGGAGTCGGGGTTCTGTTCGCAGGAATTGCTAACCGGCTAAAAGGAAAGAGTCTTATTACTGCTGTTCAGAATAAATTCGGCATTGTTACAGGTAGCATCATTACGCTGCTGATTTTATTCCAATTCTTCATGTGTTCCCTCACGCTCATGAGTGAAATGAGTCAATTCATGACGACACAGATGATGCCCGAAACACCTGTCAGTGCGATACTGCTATTGTTTAGCGCGGTTATTATTATTGCTTACCGATACGGAATCGAGGCTTTTGCCCGGATGGGTGAGCTGCTTTTTCCGGTGTTTCTGATATTGTTTCTATGTCTGGTATTTTTTCTGATGCCACAGATTGAGACCACCAATGCAAAACCGATTCTACCCCATGGAATGGGACCTGTATTGAAAGGGATGTTCCCTGCGTTCACTCAGGCTTTTACGGAAATCGTATTTATTCTGATGCTGACCCAGCATGTACACAGCAATACCAAGCTGACAAAGCCCATCCTGACGGGCTACGCCATTGGCGGACTCATTTTGCTCATCGTGGTCAGTTTATGTGTATTGGTGCTCGGTCCCATGCTCATGGAGACCAAATATTATCCGGCCTTTGTACTGGCACAAAAAATCACCATTGGGAAATTCCTTGAACGCCTTGAAGTAATCCTGACCTTTTTATGGATTATTACCGTGTTCTTCAAATCCACTATGATCTTCTTTGCCTTAACGAACGGACTGGCCCAATTGCTGCGCCTGAAGGAGAGCCGGATGCTCACCATCCCGCTCAGCATGATTATCATTGTGTGCACGATCTCCAGTACGCCCAACATCACCATCTACAACCAGATTCTGCTCTTTTACTATCCCTGGTTCGATCTCATCTTCTGCCTCGGTTTACCGCTGTTATTCTTTGTGATTCTACTTGTCCCAGGGAAACGGAAGAAAGGTTCACCTAAAGAAAGCGAGCCCAATGATAAGGATAGAAATACAGCATAAGTAGTTCTGTTTTTGAACTCTCCCCACTAACCAGGTATAATTTGGTAGAGGCAGTCTTTGGATCTGCACGAAAAAGTAAAAGGAGCTGTGTTATTCGTGTCGATAAAATCAGTACAAATACAGCGTAATGAAACCAAACTTGTGGGATATGCCGCAACAGCGTCGTTAAATCAAGACTTGGAAAATGAAGTTGTCGTAAATTTACGCGAACCACTTATAGCCAGACGTCATGAAATCGCCAATCAATTAGACGATAACGGCATATACCTGGTCCAAGTATATCCGGACGTCGAATGGACACCGGATGTCCCTTTCGAAAGCATCGTTGCGGTAGCAGTCAGCGAATTCAGCACGTTGAACGATGGATTCATTAGCCATACCCTACCGGCAGGAACCTACGCCAAGATCACCCATACAGGCCCCGAATCGCAAATCGGCGAAACGTATGATGCCATCCGTGAAGCGGATATCGCTGGTGACCGAATGTTTGATTTTGAATACTGGGCGGATATGGGTTCTCCGGAACAAGAAGAGAGTGTTATTGAGATTTATTTGCCTTTGGGGGATTGATTTTCCTCGCTCTGCTGCAGTATAACACGCTACTGCTTCACCGGCTGACAGATGAGGATTGGGAGAAGTAAGCTATTAATTCCAAGCGCGATCTGGTGCGAAGCATGATGATTGTTCGTAGCTTCGCGCTTTCATTTCAATTCCCCTCGCAAAACTTTGAATTGCTTGGAACAACCTTTCGTGCGTTTCCTGAAAGGCTTGAATATTCTGCTTGCTCATGCTTGCATTCTCCAAATCATGAATTCTATGGGATCATGCATGAAGCCAAATAACCAATAGCAGTCTGCAGTACGTTGCAAAATTCACTCCTGATTGTATGGTGCTCGGCTCACCAATTGTTTAACCTTACTCAATAATAAATCATCCTCTTATATGTATTTGGACAATATAAAAAGGACAAGTGACAAATAACTGCACTCATCCCCTTATGTCGCTTCCGTCATATAAAGGTCGCATATCACCTCATACGCTGTTTCATTATTCAGTTTACTTGCTATAGCACAAGCTGCTGAGGTAATCTCCTGTATTATTAATGTCAACAAGATTCGGACAACAAAGAAGGCATAAAACACCATATAAAAAGTTGCCAAAACTCAGATTTCTAAAAATTAATATCTTATTCTTGTCTAGCTCTAAATCTTTGACCAATTTCTCCGTTAGCGCAACCACTCAAATAATAAATATTGTCCTTATTTATTAGGCTTGAGCAAGTCGTATTCAGTTTTTCTTTTTTACCATTATTGTCTGATCTACTGTCATACGTATATACAATTTGATTGTCTCTATACACAAGGCTATGAAAGATTGGGTCTCCTTCATCTGTATACTTCGCCAATTTAACTTCTGTTTCTACCTTATTATTGAAATCTTTTACAAAGTCATCAAGGTATTCACTATTAAAAATTTCTGAATTTACATAAACTACGTATCCCTTTTTTATTGCATCTTTTGAATTCATTGAATTTGAACAACCAACTACGAAAATTAAAGTTAAGAATAGTAATATAAGAGACTTTAGTATTTTCACATACTCACCCCCTACTAAATTATATATTGAACAAAAAAAATTATGACAGAGCACAAATAACGTGCTCTATCATAGATTATTATCATTACTCTAAATTCAAGTCAGAAAGCCATTGCACTTCACTTAATTCCTCCTGTTCAGTGGCGGCAGGTGTGAGTTTCTTTGTGGATTTATCCATATCAAATTTGCCTTGGTAGACTCCCGAAATAACGTATGCACCTTGTGCTTCAGGAATTGGACCAATATATTTTTTTAAATAAACGATTGCTGTATCTCCAGGCTTTAGTACACCGCCTTCTTCAAATAGATATTCGACGTTATTAAGAGTTCCTCCTGTTTCAAGTATTTTAACAGTACTGATATCTTCGCCCTTGAAAAGATTATTTACACTCGCTTCAGATAAAGTAAACACAATGTCTTTGTACTCAAATGAGTTTGTATTGGTAACAGAAACTTCATAAATACTATCAGAGTCATACGTTATATCTTGAACGGTAGTATAGTTAAAAGCTAAATCTCCGTGATAAACAACTATCTCAGTTTCATTGGATTCATTATTATTTTCATCAAGTTTTTCTGTATTATTTGCGACTATAGGCTTAGCATATTCAGCACTTGTCTGATTTAAATCAGTTATAAAATATGTGGTTCCTACCACTAACAGAAGTGCAAAAAGTATCAAAGCACTCTTCTTTATGATATTTAGCATAATAACCTCCAATTTAATATAATGAATTAACACCATTGATGTCATCAAGTTGTGGCGTTACAACTTGTCTACCATCTAAAGAAGTACACATCAATGTATAGGTATTAGTTGTGTGTCCTAGACCAAATACATGACCAAGTTCATGCCCGAAAACACCTTCACGTTGAACCGCACTCATACTTCCCATCCAGTACCTATTAGCTTTAACTTCATCCATGTAATCATAGCTACTGAAATTAACACGATGATGGCTTGTCGTTGCATTCCAATCCGTATTTCCATAGTCATTGTCCGCAAAATGGATCTCGTAAGAAGCATTAGTAGTCTGTGTATAACTAGCGTTCACAGCGTATGCCCAGTCTGCCATAGCGGCTTTTGCTGGGCCAATATAATTGGCTGATAGTATCGTATAATATGTGAAATTTTTATCTGTGAAGGGTTTCCCGTTATCTGAATACGTATAGGCAAAGCTACTCGATGGTATTGCGAGTAGAGCAATGGCTAAAGCACAAAAAAATGAAACTACTTTTTTCATAAAATTATATCTCCTTAATTATGATATGAACCTAGTGTGGCGCCGCACTCTAAGTTAAGTTTATCATTCCATTTATCACAAAACATGAGATTATTTTCCTATTTATTACATATAATATATCTTTATAGTCTGCATAAAATAGAATTAATTGTCTTATTTTGTAATAGTATTTTATATTTTCTTTTTTCATTCCTATACTAAGGAAACAATAATTTCATATGAATTAATACTCTTATTGTTGCACGTCTTCATGTCGCCCCTAACGATTTTCACACCTATGTCTTAACTGAACAAAGAACTTCACTGCTGTTGGCCAGGTTAACAAGCATTCGGACCACTTTACTAAATAGATTTATAATAGATTTCATTTTCTTGAGCTTTTTCAAATCTACATTAATGCGGTGCAGGACTCTAACTTCCGGATTGGCCATAACCATACACATCGTCATGTCATAGAGAAACTGACGGAGGCGAGGGGACCGCGCTTGCTGAGCGCCATTTTCCCACGCTAATTCCCGGAACTAGCCTTAGACATATTTAGCCCCGCTGATGAAGCAAGGCCTTTCGATTGGATGCATGAATCTATTCCTTTTGTAGTTGGGAAAAGTAACAGGGTTTCCCTATATTCGATCTTTTTAGTTCTCTTTGCATCAAATTTGAGAGGTAGACATAGCTTTCTTTTATTGACCTTTCGTTCTAGTCACAAGGATCATTTTATTTTCAAGATCGATATCATCAACAAAAAAACTCAAACATTCACCGATCCTTATGTCCTACTCGAACTTCCTTCACTTAATCCACATCATGTTTGTTTTTCAAATAAGCAATGAATAATTTCAATGAATGTTCATAAGAGCTAATCATTTTTCGTGATAAATTTTGTTCTAACAATAGGCTAAAAGAATCCTCCAGGAAAAATTCCAGATCCGATAAATTCATCTTATTCCTCCATCTCTTTTCCCCACAAAACAAAACCCAATAAACCAAAATAGTTTATCGGGTGAGATGGAAAAAGTTTATCGATTTTATATACTGAATGTGATATTTATCCAATCATTAAAATCTCGTACCCCTCACTCCTCCTTATTACTAGTTGATTCACTTGTTAGATATACTACTAGTTATTACTTATCTCTTAGAAAACATCCAAGCTACTTTACTATTTCGAACCTGATGACACCACTCCTGAAATAATTACATAAGCACTAAACACAAACTTGTTCTGCATGGCGTCAATTGCTACTCATGAACAGGCAATCCCAGCAGTTTAGCAGCATTTTCATAAAAAAACTTCTGCTGTACCCCCTCATCCCAGTTCCAATTCTTCACTTTATCTAGTGTGAATTCATACGGAACATTGGGATAATTACTTCCATACAGGATTTGGTTCGATAAATGGAAATTCGCAGCTTCCAGATACTTTTCTCCGTCCGGGAATCGAACAAACAGGTCAGGCAATATATAAATATTACACAGGTAAGAAGCGGTGCCGATTGCTTCATTGACGAATGGCCAAGCTCCGTGGTTGATAATAAAGTTTAAATCCGGGAACGCCTGAGCAGCTCTAACCAGTTGGCTAGGTCTAGCGAAATCATAGTTCTGCCGTGGTCCAGTCACACCCAGATAAACACTCAGCGTCAGCGCAAGCGGCAACTTATGTTTTGCGCAGGCTATGAAAATAGGGTCCCAAGCAGGATCGCCTACTGGTAAATGCGGCAGCAACACGGATGCGTTGAGAGCCACCCCGCGGAACAGCCCCGTAGCGGCGTAGGTTTCAATCGTTCTTACTGCTTCGTCGACGTAGGGCGTATCTACACCAATAAAGCCAATGAAGCGTGTGGACAGGGGACTTCTCAGAAAATCTGCAAGCTCCTCATTCGAGGAGCCCAGCTCATTGCCACGTCCCATTATGACCGCGTAATCTATGCCGTGAAGGTCGAGTTCCCCAATCACCTCATCAAGAGTGTTTGAAGGTACTGAGACGACGTTGCGCAGCTTGCTGCTGTCTCTAACAACGTCCTTGCCGTCTGCAAACAGCTTCTCCCATTTGGGAATCGGCGCCTTCATACGAAAATCAATGATCATAGTTGTTAACCCTCCGTCCTTTTCCTAAATTTATTCTGCTGATCTGCTGTTGCGGATATAACGTTGGAATCATGCACGGTAAATAATTATAATTCACATGTAATTAGTTTGATTTTTTTACATACTTAACTCTAACATTGTGCTATTTGAAGCGTCTAATAGAGTTTCTTTATTTTTCTATTTAAATTACTTTGAGAGAAGCATTATTGAAGGTTTTAATTCCAGTGGAACAGTTTTGACCACATCAGGAGGTGTTATATGAATAAAATTGCAATTATCGGTTCAGGAGGCTCTGGAAAATCAACTTTAGCGAAGCAATTAGGAGCAAAGTTAATGATAGATGTATATCATCTCGATTCGCTTTTTTGGAAGCCTAATTGGGTTAGTGTACCAAAAGATGAACAAATAATAGTGCAAAATGATTTGGTTAAGAAGCAAAAATGGATTATTGACGGGAATTATAGCGGAACAATGTAGATAAAACTTAATGCAGCTGATACAATTATCTTTCTTGATCTTCCAAGAACAATATGCGTACTAAAAAACCAGGAATTTTAATAAGTTTAGAAAATTTGGCTAAAGAAAGGGTAATCATTATCTTAAAATCTCCAAAAGAAGTTGAACAATTTTTAGAGGAACAAATAACATGAAATTGTCCACTTGAAAATCGAAGTCCATCACAACAAAAAACCGCCATTCGTTGGATTTTAAGAACCCAATAAACAGCGGTTAGTAATAGATTTTCTTAAAAACATTTATCGGTTTTGAACATGCCATTTCGGATATTTATCGGTATCTTTATGTTACCTGTAAACACCCTTCCAACACCCACAATCCCTTACCCCTCACTCCTCCTTACCCTTTCAAGACACCTTATGCTCAATGCGCAGCTTGTCAGCTACCATCGCAATAAATTCCGAGTTAGTAGGCTTGGATTTGGAGATATTAATGGTATAGCCAAACAGGTGGCTGATGCTGTCAATGTTACCACGGGTCCAGGCCACTTCGATGGCGTGGCGGATGGCGCGTTCAACGCGGGAAGGTGTGGTTTTGAACTTTTCAGCGATGGCCGGATAGAGCGTTTTGGTGATGGCACCCAGGATTTCGATGTTGTTGTACACCATGGTGATCGCCTCACGCAGGTACTGATATCCCTTGATATGGGCTGGTACGCCGATCTCATGGATGATGGAGGTGATGTTAGCATCCAGGTTCTTACCTTTGGATAATGGCACCACATTAGATCTTGAAGCCGTGAAGCCCGACATACCGGAAGAAGAGGAAGAGGTAATATTAGATTGGACTCCCACCAACTGACGCACCCGGTTCGCAAGAACTTCCATATCGAACGGTTTCAAAATATAATAAGATGCCCCCAGCTGCACAGCTCTTTGAGTAATGTTCTCCTGCCCGAAAGCCGTCAGCATAATGATCTTGGGCTGCGGATTCAGGTCCATTTCGCGTAGACGCTCAAGCACACCCAGTCCGTCCAAATGAGGCATAATAATATCAAGAATAAGGACATCGGGAACTTTACGTGTTTCGCTAAGCATATGCAGCACTTCTTCCCCATTGTACGCGATGCCCGTTACAGTCATGTCTTCCTGTTCTGTAATGTATTCGGCTAGCAAGTTCGTAAATTCCCGGTTATCATCGGCCAACAATATTTCAATATTCTGCACTGGCTGCTTCCTCCTTATTTATACCTGCTATTCGAAAATAACAATTTTGTCTTCTCTCCCTTACGTTTTCGACATCTGGATTGAATTTCCTTCTGTCGAAAATTATTTTTCTTTATTTTTTTTCGGGGTTAGATTATAATTAAATATTTTATTGCAAGGTTCGATGTAGTTCGGTCAGCTTCGACAAAAAATCTTAAGGCTAGATGGCCTTAAGATATTGTGGGAAGCTATTTTGTTGACTGGCTACTCCGGAGTCCCTAAGCATCCATTCGATAAAGCAGCCGTAGCCGGATTTAGGGTCGTTCACGAATACATGGGTGACTGCACCGATCAGACGGCCTTCCTGCACAATAGGGCTACCACTCATTCCTTGTACAATCCCGCCGGTCTTGTCGAGCAGACGAGGATCGGTGATCCGCAGAATCAAACCTTTCGTGGCTGGAACCTGCTGTTTAGCTACATGAATGATCTCCACATCGAAACGCTCCACCTGCTGGCCGTCTACAACGGTCAGGATCTGCGCCGGTCCTTCTTTCACATCATTGCTCAGTGCAATCGGAATCGGCTCTTTGTAGAGGCTGTGTTCCGGGTTACGATCCATTTTGCCGAAGATGCCAAAATCCGTATTGCTCTCCACGTTTCCGAGAACCTGGCTTTCCTTGAGAAAATGAGCTCTTTTCTCACCGGGATCGCCGTCCTGGCTCTTGGAAATCGAGGTTACACTGGACTGCACAATATGGCCGCTGCCGACAACAATGGGTGTCCCTGTGTTCATGTCGGTGATGACATGCCCGAGTGCACCATACACTCCTTGCTGGGGAGCATAAAAGGTCAGGGTACCTACCCCTGCTGCTGAATCCCGGATGTAAAGTCCAAGGCGCCACACCTTGTCATTACGGTCGTAGGCGGGTTTGAGCTTGGCGGTATGCTCTTTGCCGCCCCGTTTAAACACAATATTGAGGAATTCGCCTGCTTTACCGGCACGCTCCACAAGCTTGGCTACCTTGGACACTTCATCCAGCTTCACACCGTCAATCGAGGTCATCAGATCTCCGGGCAGCAGCCCGCTGTTCTCGCCAGGTGAAATCTTGGAGGCCTGTGCAGTCTGGACCATGTGATGCCCGACAACCAGCACGCCTGCAGATTTGACCTTCACACCAATCGTCTGTCCCCCCGGAATAACCTTTAGCTCCGGATCAATTCCCTTCTGCACCATTTTGGCCTGGTTAGGCTCACGCTCTGGTGAAGAGGCAAAGCTTGTGACGGGTCCCGTTATGCCTGATAAACTGAGAAAGAAGGCAAGTAAAAGGCCGGGCATTAACTTCCTGAGGTTCGGCTTCAATGGCTGTCACGCTCCCTTTTGCTTCTTTCGCTTGACGAAAAAGGTGGTCGCCAATTGCGTACCTATAAGATAACCTTGCCCCCAGGCTTTTATTACTGTCAATCATTGTCCCGCTTACCCTGCGCAGCCTTGCTGGCCCCCGCCAGATTAAGCATTTCCTGCGCATGATGCAGTGTCTTTTCGGTAATTTCCACGCCACCCAACATCCGGGCCAGCTCCTTTACCCGTCCATCCTCGGTCAGGGCTTCTACCTCGGTCATGGTCCGCTCATCCTCCACCTTTTTACGGATCAGGTACTGATGATCGGCCATGCAAGCAACCTGTGGTAAGTGAGTAATGGAGAACACCTGGCAGGAAGAAGACAGCTTAAACAGCTTATCTGCTATGGACTGTGCTGCACGGCCGCTTACACCGGTATCCACCTCGTCAAAGATCAGTACAGGAATGGCGTCGGTCCGGGCAAAAATACTCTTCATCGCCAGCATAATCCGCGACAGCTCACCGCCAGAGGCGATTTTGCCGAGTGGGCGCAGTGGCTCCCCGGGGTTTGGGGAGATCATGAACTCCGCACTGTCGATCCCTTGTCTCGTTAAGCGAATACGCTGGCCTTGATATTCAATACCCCGTGGGTCCTCGAGCGTCTCCAATCTGACTTTGAGTGAGGTCCGCTCCATCTGCAGATCCTTCAATTCGCCTTCCACCTGGGTTGCCAGATCGTCCGCACAGATCCGTCTTGCCTCGGTTAGCTCAACAGCTGCATCCATTAAAACTGCAAGCAGCTCATCTCGCTTCGCAGTCAATTTCTCAAGATACTCGTCCTTATTCTCCAATAAATCGGTTTCCCGATGAATTTGTTCATAATAAGCCAGAATCTGCTCTACACTGTCCCCATACTTGCGGCGCAAGCCGGTAATCAGGTCCAACCGGTTCTCGATATCCTCCAACCGCTGTGGGTTGAATTCGATATCTTCACGGTAGTCGCGAAGCTGAAAGGCCGCATCCTCCAATTGATAATAGGAAGACTGCAGCTGCTCCAGAATGCTCTTCAAGCCTTTTTCATCATAACGAACGGCATCTTCCAGCCTTGAAATGACTTTTCCAATCGATTCCAGTCCCTGACGATCATACAGCAGTTCGTATGCACCTGATACGGAATCCATCATTTTCTCACTGTGGGATAGTTTGACCCTTTCTTCGGAAAGTAATTCATCTTCTCCCGGTTTTAAGGCCGCCGAAGAAATCTCCTCCAGTTGAAAACGATACAAATCCAGCATCTGGTATGCCTTTTGACTGGATTCCTGTAATTCCCGTAGTTCTCTTTCCACCTTAGCAAAAGCGGTATACCGCTCCTGATACACCGCTTTAAGCGGCCCAATAATCGCATCGCCGTAAGTATCCAGCAATCCGAGATGGCGTTCCGCCTTCAGCAGATTCTGATGCTCGTGCTGGCCGTGGATGTTGACCAATTGTTCCCCTATTTCCCGCAGCATGCTGAGGTTGACCATCTGTCCGTTCACACGTGATGTACTCTTGCCCTGCAAGGTGATCTCACGCCGGATGATGAGGTGCTCCTCCTTCTGTGCCCCGATGCCCAGTCTGTCCAGCGTTTCCCACACCGGATGACTGCTGGGCAGACTAAACAAGGCTTCCATCTCCGCCTTCTCACATCCGTAACGAATGGAATCACCGGACCCGCGTCCGCCTGCAATCAGCCCCAGCGCATCAATAATAATGGATTTACCTGCACCGGTCTCACCGGTAAGCACATGAAATCCAGGGAAAAAATGAACATCCACCGCCTCCACGACGGCCAAATTGCGGATTGATAACGTTTCTAACACGAAAAGAAACACCTCCGAAAAGTCATGCCATTGGCTGTTGATTAATGCTTTACGATTACGAAATATAACCCATAATCTGCGAAATCACCGTTTTGCTGTCTTCGGGCTGGCGGCAAATAATGAGGATGGTGTCATCCCCGGAAATGGTTCCCATAATCTGCGGCCAATCAATATTGTCGATCAAAGCGGCGACGGAATTTGCCGTACCGGGCAAACACTTCATTACAACCAGATTACCGGAAAAATCAATCTGTACGAAGTTGTCCACCAGCACGCGCTTGAGCTTCTGAACCGGATTATAACGCTGGTCTGTTGGAAGTGAATATTTATATCTGCCGTCATCCATCGGCACCTTGATCAGCAGGAGTTCCTTGATATCACGAGACACCGTAGCCTGGGTTACCTGAAAACCGGCGTCGCGCAGTGCTTCAACTAGCTCGTCCTGTGTTTCTATTTCCTTTTGCGTAATAATTTCACGAATCTTGATATGTCGTTGTCCCTTCATTGTTGCCTCCCGTATTTAAAAAATTAAGCTTAATTGGATTCACCATCGTCTTTACCGAGCTCAATCACATGGATTGCCGCAGCCGCCATATTGACATACAGCACACCGCTGCATTCGGGGTAGATCAGCAGATAAGGCAGCAAATAATCACGCAGCCCGCTGCCGGTGAAATCCAGCGGCTTGCGGGGGCGGGCAAGAATCACCATATAGAAGGACCCGTCCTCTTTGGCGGCAACATAATCGATAAATATCCTGCTGTACATCGCCGCTCCATTGACCCGGAATGACAGAGGAATCTTCAATTTGCCGCCAATCACCTCGTACCCAGCCTCTTCCAGATAATCGATGGCCGGGTGCGGGAGAATATCCTTATTTATCGGAATCTTATCTTTTATTAATGAACGCGGAGAGCCCTCCAGCCATACATACAATCTGTATAACAAGCCAATGGCAACCGCGATCCCAATCACCGTCATGACGATCTTGTCAGAGCTACCTGCCATATCCATCACCTCGGAGATTTATTCGCGCGTCCCCCTGCAAAATCCTCCCCAATGACAAAAGAAACTCACCGTCGTGAGTTTCCATGAGTTGTATTGACACTAAATGTGGCGTTAGCCTCCTTGATGACCTTATCGGCCAGCACAGCAAAGCTGACGTCAGCAGACGAAGCTTCCACAATTGCAGATGGTTCTCCGACTTCCACTGCCGCAGACTCGCTAACCGGCTCAAGCCGCCAGTGAGCCAGGAACTCCACATTGCCCTCACCGCCAGTAATCGGCGAGAAAGTCAGGTTCTGAAGACTATAGCCCAGTCCGGCTGCCATCGAAAGCACATTGACCAGCACTTCCTTATGTACAGCAGGCTCACGAACTACGCCCGACTTCCCAACCTTCTCCCGGCCTGCTTCAAACTGCGGCTTGATCAGCGCGGCAATATCTGCCGGACGATTCAACAGCGCCATCAGCGGAGGGAGAATGATTTTGAGGGAAATGAATGATACATCGATGCTGGCAAAATCGGGCACTGGCCCCTTAAGGTCCGGGGGCGTCATATAACGGAAGTTGGTCCGCTCCATAACACTCACCCGTTCATCGTTGCGCAGCGACCAGTCCAACTGGTTGTAGCCGACATCAATGGCATAGACATGACTGGCACCATTCTGCAACGCACAGTCCGTAAACCCTCCGGTGGAAGAACCAATATCCAGCATATTCCGTCCGGTAAGATCAATCCCAAAGGTACGGAGCGCTTTCTCCAGCTTCAATCCACCTCTGCTAACATAAGGATGGACAGCCCCTTTGACCTTCAGCACGGATTCGCGCGGCACCTTCATGCCCGGCTTCTCGATCCGCTCTTCATCCGCGAGAATTAGGCCAGCCATAATGGCGGCCTTGGCTTTTTCACGACTTTCAAAATACCCCTGCTCCACGAGCAGTACATCTATCCGTTCTTTACGGTGTTCCATGGTCATCTCCCATTGTACAAAGGATGCAATTGCAGCTTCCGGTCTTCTCAGGAAGACGAAGTGTTCTTGTAAGAAAAGGCGCGCAGAGCGATCATCGACTTGATACGTTTGCACAGTGCTTCAACGGTAAGTCCCGCAACCTGGCGCTGATCTTTGATCGAACCATGCTCCACGAAAATGTCCGGCACACCCATTGGGTGAACTCTGACATCGTATAGTTCATGCTCCGCGTAGAATTCCAGCACAGCGCTGCCCAAGCTGCCGGCTTGACTTGCTTCTTCCAGTACGACCATGCTTGTTCCGGCATGAGCGAGGTCCAGCAGCATCGAGTTGTCCATCGGTTTCAGGAAACGCGCATTGACCACGCCAACCTGAATACCTTCACGCTTCAGCAGCTCTGCTGCTTCCTCTGCAAGCTGGATCATTGGTCCACAGGCTACAACCGCGTATTCATCTCCCGGACGCACCCGTTCCCAGGTACCAATCGGTATGGTGTGCAGCTCTTCATCAAGAGAAACACCCGTGCCATTGATCCGTGGATAACGATAAGCAATCGGGCCGTCATTATACTCTATCGCCGTCTTCATCATATGGCGCAGCTCATTCTCATCCTTAGGCATCATCAGCACGATGTTCGGAATATGGCGCATAAAGGCAATATCATACACCCCTTGATGTGTCTCCCCATCGGCGCCGACAAAGCCGGCCCGGTCGATCGCGAACATGACATTAGCATTATGACGGCAAATATCATGCACAATCTGGTCATAGGCCCGCTGCATAAAGGTGGAATAGACCGCGAATACCGGCTTCATACCCTCCATCGCCAATGCAGCACAAAGAGTAGCAGCATGCTGTTCAGCAATGCCGACATCAATCATCCGGTCCGGGAATTCCTTGGCAAACGGGAACAGTCCAGATCCGCCTGGCATTGCAGGCGTAACGGCAACCAGACGTTTATCCTCACGGCCCAGCTCGATTAGCGTTTTGCCAAATACTTCGGTGTACATCGGATTGCCGACCGCTTTAAGCACCTGGCCGGATTCGATCTTATAAGGAGAAATCCCGTGCCATTTATAAGAGTCGGCTTCCGCTGGCTTGTAGCCCTTACCCTTCGTAGTAAGCACATGCACAAGCACAGGGCCGTTGACATTATCGGCCTGGTGGAAAGCTTCGATCACTTTCTCCAGATCGTGGCCATCTACAGGTCCAAGATAAGTAAAGCCCAGCTCTTCAAAGAGAACACCAGGAACCATCATATATTTAAGGCTGTCCTTCACCCACTCCGCCGTCTTGGCGAGGCGGTCCCCGATGGCAGGGATTTTCTTGAGCAGTCCTTCAACTTCGTCTTTAGCGCGCAAGTAGTGGCGGTCTGAACGGATCTTGCTCAAATAATTGTGCATCGCTCCGACATTCGGCGCAATGGACATTTCATTGTCGTTCAGAATTACCATTAGTTTACGCTTTTCGTGTCCAATATGATTCAGTGCTTCAAAAGCCATACCGCCTGTCAAAGCTCCGTCGCCGATTACTGCGATCACCTTGTTGTCTTCGCCTTTCAAATCCCGGGCCATCGCCATGCCCATGGCTGCTGACAACGAGGTGCTGCTATGTCCGGCTTCCCAGACATCATGCTCACTCTCAGATCGCTTGACGAATCCGCAGAGCCCCTCGTGCTTGCGCAGCGAATCGAAGCGATCCTTGCGACCAGTCAATATTTTGTGGACATAAGCCTGATGCCCAACGTCGTATATCATTTTGTCCCAGGGACTATCATAGCAGTAATGCAGGGCCAGCGTGAGCTCCACGACTCCCAAGTTAGATGCAAGATGCCCTCCGGTTACAGACAGCTTTTCAATCAGGAAATGACGAATTTCCTCCGCAAGAACACCGAGTTCTTCGATTGATAGCATTTTCAACTGCGCAGGCTCATTTATTTGTGGAAGCAGCACGTGTATTCCCCGCTTTCCTAGTTGTTGTAAAATATATAAATCCCATTATAACACAAACGAAACGGCTGTCGAAGTACAGCCGTTTCCGTATTTGATTCTAATGATCCCGCTTCATGAGATAATCGGCGATCTCCAGCAGCCTGCTGGAGTCGGTGAAACCGCCGCCCAGCACGGCTTTCCGGGCTGCCAGCGTCAATCGCTCCACCTCGGATTTCGAAGCCTCAATCCCGATAAAAAAAGGATAAGTGACTTTTTGCTGCTCGATGTCACTGCCTGTTTTTTTGCCGAGCTTGCCTTCGTCGCCGATCAGATCCAGAATATCGTCCTGAACCTGAAAGGCCAGTCCAATATTTGTTCCAAACTCCCGTAGGGCAGCCAACTGCTGCTCATCTGCGCCCGCGATCCGTCCTCCGGCCAAGAGCGAGAAAATAAACAGATCGCCAGTCTTGTGTTCATGGATGTAGCGAAGCTGCTCTAAGTTGGTCAAGCCTTGCTCACCCTCCATGTCGGCCACTTGACCGCCGACCATTCCGCGGGGACCGGCCATTTCAGCCAATTCCTCTACAATGGCAAGCGAGCTCTCCGCCGGAATACCATGGCGCCGCGTAGCTTGTACAATACTGTAGAACGCGTGGGTCAGTAGTGCGTCTCCGGCCAAAATGGCTGTCGCTTCGCCAAACACCTTGTGATTCGTTAACTTGCCGCGCCGGTAATCATCATTGTCCATGGCTGGCAGGTCGTCATGCACCAGTGAATACGTATGTACCATTTCGATGGCTGCGGCCACAGGCAGCGCTGCAGTTCGAGATCCACCCAGTGCTTCACAAGCCGCGACGACAAGCAGTGGCCGCAGGCGTTTGCCCCCGGCCATCAGCGAATACTGCATCGCCTTATGCAAGTTATCGGGGACAAACCATGCTTCTGGGATGGTGGTCTCCAATTCTGTAGTGACCAGATCATTAATTATCGCAATGTAGGACTCAATGGGTTCCCGCAGGGGCTCCCCGGCGTTCCCTTCAGGACTGCTGTCAAAAGGACTCATCGCCGACCCCTTCCAGACCGCCAAACGGCTTCTTGCGCAGTTCGCCGTCTTCTTCTACTATCATCTCAATCTTGCGTTCTACCTGCTCAAGCTTGTTACCGCACAGCTGGGACAGCTTCATCCCCTGCTGAAATAAATCGATGGCCTTTTCCAGGGGGACATCGCCGTGCTCAAGCTCCCGCACGATTTCCTCCAGACGGTCCATCGCTCCTTCAAAATCCAGTTCCGCTTCCTTTGTCATCGTCTTTGCCATCCTCCTTCATTCCCCATACCTGGCAATTCAGTTCACCATCATTCAGCTTGACCACCACAAGGTCACCGAGCGCTACATCGTTAAGCGACTTGACCAAGTGCTGTTGTCCTTCATCGTAGACGAGGCTGTAGCCTCTCGACATGACTTTGAGCGGGCTTAGCGCGTCGAGGTGGCGCATCTCCGCCACAAAGCTCGAGCGCTTGTCCCGCAGCCGTGCCCCTATGGCGCCGATCAGTTCGCGGCGCAAGCCTTCGGCGCGCTGCCTGGCGGCGACCACGCCATCACGCGGATGGAAGCGCTGCAGGCTGTGCCGCAGCACCGCTTCACGCTCGCGCGCGCGCCGCAGGCGCGCATCCGCCGCGCTGGAAAGGCGCTGGCGCAGCATGTCGAGCTGCTGCGTATGCTGCAGCAGATACCGGCGCGGGTTGACCAGCACCGGCGACCGCTGCAGCGAAGCCAGCCGCTCGCGCCCGCGCTGGGCGCGCCGCTGCAGCCCCTGGCGCAGCCTGCGCTGCTGCTGGCGAAGCTGCGCCGCCAGCTCGGCGGAATGCGGCACCGCCAGTTCCGCCGCCGCTGTAGGCGTCGCCGCCCGGAGATCGGCGGCGAAGTCGGCGATCGTGAAATCGGTCTCGTGGCCAACGGCCGAGATAACCGGGATATCCGATGCCGCAATCGCACGGGCGACGATCTCCTCGTTGAACGCCCAGAGCTCCTCCAGGGAGCCACCACCGCGGCCAACGATCAAGACGTCTGCTTCACCCATAGCGTTCAGTGTCTTGATCGCCTTTACGATGGAAGGCGCAGCGCCTTTTCCCTGCACCGTCACCGGGTACAGCACAACTGCGGCTTGCGGGTATCTCCGCTGAAGTGTGATCATAATGTCCCGCACGGCTGCGCCGGTCGGGGAAGTTATGACCCCGATGCAGCGAGGCAGCCTTGGTAGTGGAGACTTGCGTTCCGCCGCGAACACCCCCTCTTGCTCCAGCTTTGCCTTCAGCTGTTCATAAGCAAGATACAGACTGCCAATGCCATCCGGCTGCATGTGCGTTGCATAGAACTGGTATTGCCCATCCCGCTCATATACAGTCACGTTGCCTCTGGCAATAACCCGGGAGCCTTCCTTTGGCACAAAGGGTAAACGCTGATTGTGGGACGCGAACATGATCGCCTTGATACGGCTGCTCTCGTCCTTCAGTGTGAAATACATATGTCCGCTGCCGTGATGTGTAAAGTTGGAGATTTCACCACGTATCCATACATCCGACAGAAGATGATCCGAGTCCAGCTTCATGCGGATGTAACGGTTAAGTTCCTTAATGGAATAGACTTGCCGCTCTGCCGCCATGATTCCTACCTATTCCAGTCCGTGACGGCGTTTCGCTGCAATCAGCGTATTCCCCATCAGCATCGTAATCGTCATAGGGCCCACGCCGCCCGGTACGGGTGTAATATGGCCAGCAACTTCTTTCGCGCTTTCATAGTCAACATCACCGGCAAGTTTGCCAGAGTCCAAACGGTTCATACCAACATCAATGACGATAGCGCCCGGCTTCACAAAGGATGCATCAATGAAATTAGCACGTCCAATCGCGACTACCAAGATATCAGCCTGACGGCTGAGCTCTGCAATGTTAGCTGTGCGGGAATGGCACATAGTAACTGTAGCATTCTCACGTTGCAACAGCAGGGATACCGGCTTGCCAACAATATTACTGCGACCGATAACCACAGCATGCTTACCGGAAATCTCGGTTCCTGTACGCTTGATCAACTCTATGACACCAGCAGGTGTACATGGAAGAAGGCTATCATCGCCAATAACCAGATTACCCACATTCACCGGATGGAAACCGTCAACATCCTTTTCCACAGCAATCGCATCAATAACGGCTTTTTCTTCGATATGTCCCGGCAATGGCAATTGCACAAGAATTCCGTCAATGTCATCACGTTGATTCAACTGTTCTACCAGTGCCAACAGATCTTCCTGTGAAGTCGAGGCATCCAGTCTATGTACTTCGGAATGGAAGCCTAAGCTAATGCAGGATTTCTCCTTATTGCGAACATATACTTGCGATGCTGGATCTTCCCCTACAAGCACAACGGCAAGGCCTGGCTTAACCCCGCGTTCCACGAGCCCAGCAACCTCCCGGGCAATGTCGATGCGAATTTCGTCGGATACTTGTTTACCACTGATGATTGCTGCTGTCATGAAAATCTCTCCTCTTTGGTAGGCTTTGATTGATTTTATATTATAAATTGAACCTGTTTTGGGGCTCAAGTCAAAATCAGAGGTCAACATTAAAGTTCTTTCCTGATTCTAAAGATAACTCCTAATTCCAGCTTAATTTATTTAAAAAAAGTTAATAGCTCTACGCAAAACATGGCGTGCTTTCAAAACCTGAGCTTGCAATGCTGAGTTTCGGAACAAAGGCAATATTCCACCTTAAAAGTTGGGAATTCCGATGTGTAATGTACATTAAGAGCAATAACCGCACTTAATCTAAAAGATTCACTTCTCTAAGACCGAGGTAGAACATTTTAGCATACGATAATGCTCCTAAATCATACATTCACCTGTTTCTTGCTAAATTAGCTTCCTCAACGTTTAATCAATTATTGAAGATGATCCGCTTTGAGCGTGTCCAATTCCTGAATCATCTTACCCAGTACCCCGTTGACGAACTTGCCGGAATCCTCGGTACCGAAATGCTTGGCCAGATCAATGGCTTCGTTGACGGAGACCTTGGCAGGAACATCGCTTGCGAATACCATTTCAAAAGTCGCCAGACGCAAAATTTGGCGGTCCACACGCGACAGACGGCTCATTTGCCAGCCCTTCAAGTAATATTCCAGCATGTCATCGATCGCTACCTTGTGCTCCCAAACGCCATTCACATGGTCTACTACATAGTGCTTCAGTTCAATCTCATCGGTAATTACACGTTCCGTCTCATTCTCCTCCGAAGCTTCTTCCAGCAGCATTTCTACCGCCTCAGCACTGTCCACATCATTCATTTCCATTTGGTACAGGCTTTGTACAATAATTTCTCTAGCTAAACGTCTCTTCATGTGTTCCTCCTAAAATCTTGTTTCGCATATCTTTATTTTAAGCCCAAATTCAGCACATTCTATCCCTATATAGGACACAGATATTATCGCAACTGCGACAAGAGCCTTCTCTCCACAAAAAAACCGCGTGATCTTTCTTCCGGGGCAACGAACATCAACAGACCTGCAATTCCTGCTTCGGGAGAAAGACTATCGCGGTTCATTTGAAAGGACGCCAGCGTCCAGACAACCACTCTACCAGCTCCTGCCATCTAACCATAGGAGACTGCGCGTGATCGTCCTTCCTTTTGCCAAGCGTATATCCGATGAACACTACCAGTGCAAAGAACAGCATATCCCAAAAACCACTAATCAAATAAATCAAACCGAGAATGACCCCGAAGGAGACTCCGGCGATCCTACCCCCGTGACTTTCCCATACTTCTCTCCAGGACATAGGGGAAACCCACCTCTATTCCACTCGACTTTTGAAGCTTGGAGACTGTGACAGGTTGGCAATATATACGGACACATCCGCGACCGGTATGCCAGTCGTTTCCTGCACGAAATCATGCACCTGACGCTGAACTTCCGTGGTCAGCAGCGGGAGCGAATGCTCTCCGTCCACTACCGCGCGGATCATGATTTCCAGACCCGCCTGAGAGACGCGGATACGCGACTTCAGATCGCGGATGCCTTTCACCTTACCGGCAGCCTTGAGACTGAGGTTCTCAATCGTTTCCATGGAGATCTGGATATCCCCATACTCTGTGCGCTGATCCACCGAAGGCAAAGTTGCCCGGTCGCGTCGCATGGAGATATAGAAGAAACGAATGCTGAGCAAGAACAGGATCACTGAGATCGTGATCGCAACAATGTAAACTGCCGGCCCATCCTTAATCTCCACCGTTCTGGGGATGGCTCCGCTCAAGAGGAGGATGGCAATTACAGATAATATTCCGATGCTAAGGCTGTAGATGAACAGCAGAAGCCTGTCCAAAATTTTTGCCACGAGTCTCATAACCTCCTTAAATTAGAGTAAACCCTCGACGTTGCTGTCGGGGGTTTATAGAAGAACGGGTGGCTATTATTTCACGCGAAGCACGGCTTCGACATCCTCGTTCTTTTCTACAGTGGTGCTCTTGAACTGCACATCATGAATATGAACATTGACTTCCACAACGGTAAGCCCAGTCATGGTCTCGATGGAACGCTTAACATTGCGCTGAATCTCCGCCGCCACTTCAGGAAGACGGTTGCCGTACTCGATGATTACGGATACATCCACCGCTGCCTCGCGTTGACCAACCTCTACCTTCACACCTTTGGACAGGTTCTTGCGTCCGAGAAGCTCCACAATTCCTCCAGCAAATCCACCGCTCATACCGGCTACACCTTTAACTTCTACTGTAGCCAAACCTGCGATTACCTCGATTACTTCCGGGGCAATTTGGATTTCACCGATTTCCGTCCGTTCGAATTCCGTCGGCAATGTACTCATCTTAGCCTTCACACCTTTCAACATGTTGTTCATGATTTCAAGCTTAAAGCACGTCTCTTATTAAACATACTATATCATTTGGCGAACTTTATGACAAACAAAGCAAAGTCGTCCTAAACTTCATACTCTTCCAGGAATTTAATGTCAAAATTCCCGTCCAAGAACACAGGATGTTCAAGCAGTTTTTGATGGAACGGAATCGTCGTATGAATACCTTCCACCGCGAACTCGCCCAGAGCGCGCTTCATCTTCGCAATAGCTTCCTGGCGGGTCGGTGCCCAGACAATCAGCTTTGCAATCATGGAATCATAGAATGGCGAAATGGTATACCCGGGATAAGCGCCACTGTCTACGCGAACGCCAAGACCACCCGGTGGCAGATAAAAGCCGATTTTGCCCGGTGAAGGCATGAAATTCTTCTCAGGATCTTCGGCATTGATCCGGCATTCAATGGACCAGCCGTTAATGACAATATCCTCTTGCTTGAAGGAAAGCGGATTGCCTTCAGCTACGGAGATCATTTCTTTGATAAGGTCAACACCGGTAACCATTTCTGTAACCGGGTGTTCAACTTGAATCCGGGTATTCATTTCCATGAAGTAGAAATTACCATCCGGACCTAGCAGAAATTCCAGTGTACCTGCTCCGGAATAGTTCACGGCAAGCGCCGCACGTACGGCCGCATCACCCATGGCCTCACGAATTTCCGGTGTCAGTACGGCGCAAGGCGCTTCCTCCACCAATTTCTGACGGCGGCGCTGCACAGAGCAGTCCCGTTCGCCCAGATGGACAACATTGCCATGCTTATCAGCAATAATCTGTATTTCGACATGCTTCATTCCCGTCAGGAATTTCTCCAGATAGACTCCGGCGTTACCGAAGGCTTTCTGTGCTTCCTGCTGGGCTGCAGTAATCTGCTTCACCAAGGATTCTTCATCCTCAGCAATCCGGATGCCCTTGCCTCCACCGCCCGCTGTTGCCTTAACGATGATCGGATACCCGATCTCACGGCCCAGCGTTACAGCTTCCTCTACATCACCCACAAGGCCATCAGAACCCGGGATAACCGGAACTCCGGCCTGCTTCATGGTGTCTTTCGCCACAGCCTTGTCACCCATACGCGTAATCGCTTCCGGGGAAGGCCCGATAAAGGTAATATTGCAAGACTCGCAAATCTCCGCAAAATCAGCGTTCTCCGCGAGAAATCCGTATCCCGGATGGATAGCATCGCATTCGGTCAACGTGGCAACACTCATAATATTAGTAAAGTTCAGATAGCTGTCCTTGGATGGCATCGGTCCAATGCAGTAGGCCTCATCTGCCAGACGGACATGCAGTGAGTCCCTGTCGGGCTCGGAATAGACCGCCACGGTGGAAATGCCGAGTTCACGACAGGCCCGGATAATGCGGACCGCTATTTCTCCACGGTTGGCAATCAGCACTTTTTGAATGTTCATGCGTTTCCTCCCAAAAGTATTGCGGAGCCTTAGCTCCGCATGATTTACGGCATATTATTCCGGTTTAACCAAGAACAGCGGCTGGCCGTATTCCACAAGCTGGCCGTTCTCGACCAGAACGGATACGATTTCGCCTTTCACTTCCGCTTCCAGTTCATTCATCAGCTTCATAGCTTCGATAATGCATACTGTTGTCTTGGCATTGACACGGTCGCCGACAGATACAAACGACGGCGTTTCAGGAGATGCGGCACTATAGAAGGTACCGACCATCGGAGACACGATTGTATGTAATGTGCTTTCTGCAGGAGTAGACGGAGTCTGTACCTGAACAGGTGTCTCAATTACAGTTGGCTGGACCGCTGGTTGCTGCGGAACAGGCTGTTGCAGAACAGGCTGCGTCAGAGGATAGGCATAAGGAACCGCTGTTCCGTCGGCCTCAGGGCGTTTCGGTTTGCGGATAGCCAGTTTCATTCCTTCGCTGTCAATCTCCAGCTCATGTACGGAGGATGTCTGGTCCAGCAATTTAATCAATTCCTTAATTTCGCTTAATTTGAACATAAAATCAGTTCACTCCTTCAGCTTTCTCTCGAAACCGCTCTTCTTCGCGGACAAGATAACTTTAAGTATTATATCATAAACGCTAGAAATGGAAAGAGCCCGGGATAACCCGAGCTCTTTCGCTATTTTCTTTGTTTTTTCTCATCGTTTACTGCTGGGAGACGTATTGCACGCTGACCTTGTCCTGAGTGACACTAAGTTCCTTCATGACCAGGTCTACAATGCTCACCGCCTGCTTCACATCCAGCTTGTCACTCTGAACGATCACTTTGTAGAAATTGTTACTGTCTTCCTTGACGATGGCCTCGCCATATTTTTGTTGAAGCTGCTCTTCGATGTTAGTGATTTTGGACTCTTTGTCTTCCAGCGCATGCAACTGTTCTTGAGCTACAGCATTCTCAGCTGGCGTCTTATCCATATCGTTGATCAGAGCCATCAGATCGCGGTATTGCTTCTGATTATTTTGCTCACGCTCGTACATGTAATTGTTGAATAAACTGCTTGCAGAGACACTTTGAGACGCGACTTCGTCCAGGACATCGGCATCTTTCTTGGCTGGTGTTTTCTCATCTGCTACTGCGGTTTTCTTATCGGTACTCTTGTCGCTGCCGTTCTTGCTGTCAGCAGTTACTTTGTTACCGTCAGATTTCTTATCCCCAGCAGCTGATTTATCGGCTGTCTTATCTGAAGTACCGGTGCTGGCCGCTGCATTGTTACTGTTATCGGCAGCTTTGCTGCTGTCCTCAGTAGTTGCTGCTGCGCTGTCATCTAATGTTGCAGGGTCTTGTGCAGTTGTCTGAGCGGTAGCATCTGCATCGCCGGTAACATCACCTTGGGTCACCACTTCATTGACCTCGAAGCCTTTATCAAGAACATTATTTGCGGAGGTTCCCTTAGCTGTGCCATCCACCTGCATGCTGCCCGCCGTCTCCTTCGGAACTGAAGCACCAGAGTCTTCTGTGAATAAATAATACGCGGATAAGACCACCATCAAGCTGAGCATCGATACTAACCAAATCGTTTGTCTTTTGCCGTTCATTCCTTATTCCTCCTTTTATGCTTTCCTTCTTCTATTCCTGCTTGCGCGGCACTACGGAGATCCTGTAGTTCGGTACATTTAGACCCTTCTGAACTGCCTGTTCAATCAAGCCGCGGACAACCTTGTTCTCTGCTCCTTTGGCCACTACCAGCACACCGCGCACCTGGGGTTTAACCCGCTTCGTTATGATCGGGGTCTGATCCCCGGACTGGGTGTACGTTACGATCTCGCCGTCTCTTGTGTACTGCGTCGTATGACGCTTTCCCCCGTTGGCATCCGTCTCTTCACTGCTCTGCTGAGAGTCTTTGACATCTCGTTGCACGACGATTTCCTCGGTAGAATCAACGGTGACCATAATATCCACTGTCCCCACACCGACGATTTTCTCCAGAATTTCCTTGGTGCGGTCTTCCATAGCCTGTTCTATGCCGGAAAAAGAATTGCTGACCGCCGGATCAGCCTGCTGGATAGTCGCCTGTGAACTACCGGAGCCGGGCGGCTCCCGCCCTGTATTCTCGCTGTCGATCTTCTTCACATTCACAAAAGAATTAAACAGCATGATCGCCGCGCCCAATAAGCCCAGAATAATCAGCCAGCGGAACGTATGGCTCCGCTTCGGGCTTCCCTGTCCGCCCCCGGCCCACTGTTCCAGCTTTTTCAACCAGTTGCCCATCCCTGTATCCCTCCTTCATTGTTTGGCATATTGTCGGTGCTTGGCCTCACAGCTTTGTGTCGCCTGCGCTTTGATCTTGTATGTGGATGACCTCCGGATCGAGATCCCATTTTTGTTTCAGCAGCTGAGTGATTAACTTTGCTTCTTCCTTTGACTCCCCGCTATCGTCGACACTGCCCTTTACTCCCTTGTGCCCGGTTTGGGCTGGCGCTGCGCTTGGTGTTCCCCCTATAGACACCTCTACAGCTTCCACAGGGGCGATGACAATCGGCTGGGAGACCGCTGCGCCGGAAGCACCTCCCTCCCCCCCTGAAGGGGATTGGGATGCAGGCAGCGCTACCGTTACGCCAGAGATCACCGGGACGTCTCCACCGCTTCCCCCAGGCGGCTTGCCCATCGCCAGCGAGACAGTTACACGGACACCCCGGACGCCCATTTCACTTGCGATCTGATCTCGCATCTGTCCGGCTACTTCCTCAGCCGCCAGCTTGAGACTCTGCTCCTGACGGCCTTGGGCTAACTTCTGTCCGTCCGCCAGAATCTTTTCCAGCGAATCCGTCCCCTTGCCAGTGCTTGTGAACATTCCGCCTGTCTTCTCTTGCTGACTCATCGCCAAGCTAAGCTCCTTAGCAGCGTCTCCCTTCAGCAAGGAGACGACGGGGTTCAACAGGGTGAGCAGGATCAACAGGCTGAGCACCAGTCTGGCATAACGCTCCATGGACTTGCTAGGAAGCAGCAGCTCCACGAAAGCCGCCAGCAGTACTACAAGGATGATCTCACGCAGCCAATCGCTTAACCAAGTCATCGTCTCCCTCCCAAAAATGTGCTGCTGATGCTGCATCCCGGAATCCTCTGCTGCAATCCGGCTTCAGAAGCACCGCCTGCACTCACCTCATCATTACCGTGACATTGCCTGCGGTCAGCATAATCGTGACGGCCAGGAAGAACATCAGCGAGACTGCAGCCAAGGCGGCGAACACATACACCATACTTTTTCCAATCGTCTGCAGACAGGTTACGATTGGTGTCTCGCCGAGCGGCTGCATAACAGCGGCAGCAACATTGTAGATGAGTGCAAGCACCAGGATTTTGATTGCCGGAAACGCACAGAGGAACAAAATAATGATAACTCCCGACAATCCAATGGCGTTCTTCACCAGCAGTGAAGCAGAAATGACGGTGTCCGTGGCATCCGCGAACATTTTACCGATGACCGGAACAAAATTTCCCGTTATATACTTTGCAGCCCTGATCGTAACCCCGTCAGTGACCGAGCTGGTAATGCCCCTGACGGATATGACGCCCAGAAACACAGTCAGCAGTACCCCCAGCAGCCCGGCACCGATATTGCGCAGCAGATTGGCCAGTTGGGTAAGCTTGTATTTCTCGGACAACGAGCTGACCAGATGCAGCACGGCCGAGAAGAATAGCAGCGGGAAAACCATGGTGTGAATCAAGGTGCCGACCGTATGGATCATGAACACAATTAGTGGATGAGTGACCGAGACCGTGATGATATTCCCCATGGAAGCGAGAAGCGCGAAGAGCAGAGGAATCATCGCCATCATGAAATCAATCATCCTGTCGATCGCATCCTTGGCATAACCGATAGCAATATTGAAACTGTTAACGGCAATGACGAGCACTACCATATAACAGAGGGTATACGCGACTTTACTGACGGTTTTACGTTCAAAAGCGGTCTGCAGCGTCTCCAGGATCATGCTCATCACACTGATCATGACAATGGTGACGAGGAGCTTGCCGTTATACAGTACCTCGTGCCACATGTACGCCCCCAGACCTGACAGCACCCCTTTCATGCTGAGTCCCTTGTCACCTGGCAGCAGCATATCCATGAGGGTAGGGGTGGCCCCGTCCGGGAAAAATCCGCCGTAATCCTTCATCAGCTGATCCCAGTATTTGTCCACTTTATCTTTGGGAAGGCTCTCTACCTGGCTTTTCACCCATTGATCCACCGGCGATGAGCTTCCTGCTGGAGTAGGCACTGGCGAAGCAGCGGCGCTCCCGGCACACCACAGCATCACGAGGCAGGGGAGCAGAAGCAGTATGATTTTGAACGGCGGAGGGCGAAACTTGCGGCGCTCCGACATGGCTTCTCCTCCCTGTTCCTCTTTCGCGTTCGTAGTTATTTAAGACCCTATGCGGGCAAAAGCTTCATGACCGTTTCAATAATAATGCTGATAATGGGCACGGCCAGCACCATGATCAGTATTTTTCCAGCCAGCTCAATCTTTGAGGCAATCGATTCCTGGCCTGCATCACGCACCACCTGGGCGCCAAATTCGGCAATGTAGGAAATCCCGATAATTTTGAAGATGGTCTTCAGGTAGATCATTTCCATCCCGGAGGATTCGGCGATCCGCTCCAGCGTGGAGAGGACCATCCCAATTTTGCCAATCAGGAGCAGAAAGATCAGAACTCCTGTGGCAGCTGTGAGCAGGAAGGCGAACATCGGCTTCTGTTCCTTCAGGACGAGTATCAATATGGTCGACATGAGCCCGATCCCTACAACTTGAATGATCTCCATGACACGCCGCGCCTATTGAAAAAGAAAGATCGTTTTGATTTCCTGGAGCAGTCCGTCCAGCATGCGGATGACCATGAACAGCACGACGACGAACCCGATGACTGTGACCCAATGGGCGATATCCTCTTTGCCCATCTGCTTCAGCACGGTATGAATCATGGCGATGATGATGCCAATGCCGGCAATTTGGAAGATGGCATTCACTTCAATATTCATTCCTGGCACCTCGCTAAAAGATCAAAATGACGATCAATGCTCCAAGCAGCAGACCCAGGCTTTTGCTCATAGTTTCGTATTTGCCCTGATCTTCTCTGGCCGCCGTCTCTTCCTGCTTTAATTGCTGCAAAGCCAGCGCGATATGGTTGCTCTGGTTCGACCTGTCGCTGGTGCCAAGCGTACAGCTTAGCTGCCTTATAACTTCTTTCTCCGCGCCCTTCAGCGCTGCGGCCTTCCAGTGAGCCTCCATAGCCCGGCCGAAGGCCTCCTCGGCGCTGCGATCATGCGGCGGAGACATTTCCTCCGCAGCTTGGACAAACAAGGCTCTCAGCGGCTCCTTGCACTGCTGTCCAATCCGCCGCAGCGCTTCCGGCAGCGGCGTGAAGCCGTACATGATCTCGGTCTCCAGCCGCTGCAGGGCGGCGATCAGGCTACGGATGTTCCGGGGACGATCGGCATACTGCCTGGCCCGCTGGAACCCGGCCAATGTACCGGCTAGCACGACCAGCACGGCGCCGAACAGTTTAAGCATGGCGTTCACCGCCTGTCCGCTCTCCCGGTGCGCCGGGAAGCAGCGCGCGCTTCTGACTGTCCAGAACGCGGAAGGATAATCCCGCCTCACTGCGGTGGAGAATCACATAGCGCTCGAACATCCTGTGTTCGAGCAGACTGCCCAGCCCCGGTCTGCGGGCCAGCTCGGCCACTTCCTTACCGTGCGCGGAAGCCACGACCGTGATGCCTGCATGCAGTGCTTCAGTTACCGCATCGGCATCCTCGGGACGCCCGATCTCGTCGGCAATAATGACGTCTGGGGAGAGCGATCGAATCATCATCATCATTCCTTCCGCTTTGGGGCAGCCGTCCAAAATGTCAGTGCGTGGGCCTACATCAAAGGCAGGTATCCCCCGTCTGCTTCCTGCAATCTCAGATCGTTCATCGACGATACCCACTTTGAGACCTTGCCGGCTCCCGCCTTGCCTGTTCTGGCTGCCGCCGGAGATCTGTCTGGCGAGATCGCGCAGCAGTGTGGTCTTGCCATGCTGGGGCGGCGAAAGGATCAGCGTATGCAGCACCCGCAGCCGACCTTTGTCCAGCAGATAAGGAAGCACACCGTCAGCCACACCCGGCACTTCACGTGCAATACGTACATTGAATCCGGTGATGTCGCGCAGATGTTCGACACCGCCCCCGCTCAATACAGTTCGTCCGGCCAGTCCAATCCGATGGCCTCCAGGAATCGTAATGAACCCCTTCCGCAGCTCTTCTTCCATCGTATACAAGGAGTGGTTGCTGATCAGATCCAACAGCCGGTGGCTATCCTCACGATCCGGCCGATAAGCTTCCTCCGGCTTTTGTGTGAGCCTACCATCGGCGCTTAGAAAGTGGTACTTCCCGGAATAGTTGATTTCGAGCGGCCGGCCTTCGCGGACCCGGATTTCCTCTACCGCTGATAAAAGTTGCAAAGGAAGGCTTTTTAGCAGCATTCTTACTTTTTCAGGGAATAAGTGAAGCCAGTCATTTGCCATACAAGCTACCCCCAAGTTGTCCTCTACTTCTTCTGCTTTAGTTCATATTTATGCTTGTACCGGTCAAATATGACTATCATCTATCATTTTTTTAGAATTCCAATTAAGAGAAAGGCAACACCGCAGCCAATCCAGCCCAGCTTGCCCCAAGACAGTTCCTGTGCCATACCGGTAAGTCCAATAGCCGTGGTCAGAATCAATATAGTGGGTCCAACTAAAGCCAGTGTAGAATTGACAGCCAACGCCTTATCCACCTGATTAAGCCTCAGCATAAGCAGCGCAGCTATAATCTCGGCACTGCCGGACAGCATTCTCAACACAGCCATCCAGCTTACATACTTGTCCAAATCCGCTCATCTCCTTCTGACAATATTAAAAACACTCTTGCTCCCTTTGAATTCTCTACTTCCAGCCATTATTCATGGATATGCGGGACGGGCCCGGATTAGACAGGAAAGAAAGGGAAGATTAAGGGGAAGACTGTGAAACAAATCATAGTGATCATTTTGATAAGAAAATATCATCAGTATGATAAATTTATTTTTTTACATAAGAAAAAAAGAGGGGATATCGTATGTACGTTCGGAATTTATGGGCAGGACTAAGTGGAGCTGCTGCTGTGAAGCAGGCGCGAGAAGTAGCAATTATTATTATTTCGGCCTTTTTGGTCGCCAGCGGGCTGCGTCTGTTTCTGATTCCGCACCAGCTATTAAGCGGAGGAATAGCCGGGGCAGCGTCCGTAGTGGGATATCTAACCAATCCGAAATATATCTCTATAATTTATTTTGCAATGAATTTACCGATTCTAGTGTGGGGCTTTGTCGCTGTGGGGAAGAAGTATATCTGTCTAAGCATGCTCTCGGTGGTGGCTACAACCTGGTTTATGACGATTATTCCGGTGGTAAGATTGACCAAAGATCCGATTCTGGCCAGTATTTTTGGCGGGGTGATTATTGCCTGCGGTGTTGGCTTTGCGCTGCGAGTGGGCGGTTCATCCGGGGGCTTTGATATTCTTGGCTCTATTATTACCCGTAAGCACGATATTCCGATGGGGTCGATCCTGTTCGTAATGGACGGAATCGTGATTCTGAGTCTTGGCTTCTTCAAAAGCTGGGATTCGGCCCTGTATGCCATGCTATGCATCTTCGTCAAGAGCCGGGTCGTGGATATGATACATATCCGCCACGTCAAACTGACCTGCTTCATCGTCACCAAGGAACGGGAGAAGATGCTGAATCGGCTCACACTCCTGCCACATGGGGTTACCGTGGTGAATGCGGAAGGTGGCTACAGCCACGAGGGAAATACCATGCTGATGACGGTCACAACCCGTTATGAGCTGTCAGAGCTTAGGAAGACGATCCTGGAGACCGATCCGAAAGCTTTCGTCAATGTGCTGGAGACGGTAGAGATTCTTGGCCGGTTCAGAAGACTCAGCTAGTAATAGCACCCTATCTTTTCTCTCAAAATGAATATAAATGGCCTGCAGGAAGAGACTTTTTTCACAAGTCACTATCGTGCAGGCCTTATTTGTTATAGACTTCGGGAAGTCTTCTAACCTGTGAAATTGCCAGCGGCCGCTGTTCCACTGAAATTTCTCGCCTGAACGTTGTTCAAGTTGTCTGTAACAGCAGCATTAGTGAAAATTTCGCAGGTATACTGAATCTGTCCTGTTGCAACATCCACAGCCGGGGGTACATCAACCGCATTAAATCCAATCATTTCATTTTCTCTGCTGAGTGCCACCCCAAAAGTCGTTGTAAAAATAACTGTGCCGTTTCTGCGGACATTAATAGTGTTGGTATTGAACTGTGGATTATTTTCCGTTTTCACAAAACCTGACAAGAGCACACGAACATTGCCATGATTCTCCGGCAACACCCCGGCGGTCTGAATCCCAATATCACCGAATACAAAGGGCGTGGCAGCTAGAGGAATAGTGACCGGTGTCGAATCAGACGCAGCTTGATTGGAGACTCTCAAATCAATAAATTGAATAGTCATAAGTTTTTCACCTCCTGCTTGTATCATATGACTGAGAGAGTTGATTATCTTGGACTACCCTTTAAAACACATGCTTATCCGGTAGATTTATGCACACTTTCCAGGTTTCCCAAAGAGCATTCAGGCAACGGAGATAATGCGTTTTCTTTTTCGCAAAAAAACAGGGATGCCGACAGCCGTAATGGCTGCTGACATCCCTGTTTGTGTGCTCACGAATAACTTAACGGCGGTCTTGTGGTCCGCCAACAAAAGCTTGCTCAGTGGTATCTAAATTATAGGCGGTGTGAAGCGCCTGAATGATATTTTGCAGATTGCCGGATTCAATGACACAGGATACCTTGATCTCGGACGTGCTTACCATCTTGATGCTAACGCCCTGATTGGAGATTACCTCGAACATTTGAGCCGCCACTCCAGGATGGCTGACCATGCCAGCGCCGACAATGGATACTTTAATAAGATTATCCTCGGAGGTCACTTCACGGTAAGGCAGTGCGCTGTGCAGCTCCTTGATTACTCCCTTGGCACGATCCAGATCATCCAGCGAGACAGTAAAGGAGAAATCAGCTTGCTCCCCTTGCACGCCGCTCTGTACAATAATATCCACATCGATGCCTTCTCCGGCCAGCTTGCCGAAGACTTGTGCGAGTACGCCCGGCACATCAGGCACTCCCAAAATGCTGATCCGTGCCACGTTCTTATCGTAGGCAATACCGCTTACCACTACTCCCTGCTCCATGCTTGTTTCCTCCTTCACAACAGTACCTTCATTATGGTTAAAGCTTGATCTGACGACCAGCTTGACTTGATGACGTTTGGCATACTCCACGGCACGCGGATGCAGAACAGCAGCGCCCAGATTGGCGAGCTCCAGCATCTCGTCGTAAGAGATTTCCTTCAGTTTGCGCGCAGTCTTCACGATCCGCGGGTCAGTTGAGTAGATCCCGTCGACATCGGTGTAGATTTCACACACATCTGCTTTGATCGCAGCTGCAAGTGCAACGGCCGTTGTGTCTGAACCACCGCGACCCAGCGTGGTGATCTCACCGTCCACAGTCATCCCCTGGAATCCGGCAACGATGACAATCTGGTTCTTCTCCAGAGACTCCAGCACGCGGCCAGGCAAAATTTCGTTAATGCGAGCGCGTCCGTGCGTCTCATCCGTACGGAATCCAGCCTGCCAGCCTGTATAGGACACAGCGTCCCGGCCAATTCCATTCAGCGCAATAGACAACAGAGCGACAGAGATCTGCTCCCCCGTAGTCATCAGCATATCCATTTCACGAGCTGGTGGCTGAGCGTTCAATTCCTTCGCCTGATCAATTAAATCATCTGTCGTATCACCCATGGCGGATACAACTACAACACAGCGGTGGCCCTCATCCTGCTTCTGTGCAATACGTCCTGCGACCCGCTTCATACGTTCAATGTCGCCGACGGAGCTGCCCCCGAATTTCATAACATAAAGTGACAAAGTCCCATTCACTCCCTATTTCGGTCTATGTAGTATCTTGCTTTCAGTTTCCCGCTTTAAATCAGTATAATACGAAATTAGTGTTATGCGTTAATGGTTTCACAAAAAAATATCCGGGCAATTCTTGGATTGTCCGGAATCAGGCCCCTCACAGGGCAATTTTAACAGGAAAATGATTGTTCGGGAAACCCAAACACGTACAAGCCCCGCCGCTAATGCGGGGGGCTTGTACGCAATAAAGTCTGATATGGAACACTCTTGCCTTACGACTACGCGCGGGAGATGTATTTACCTTCGCGGGTATCGATCAGAAGAACATCGCCTTCGTTGATGAACAGAGGCACTTGTACAGTGTGGCCAGTCTCAAGCTTAGCAGATTTAGTAGCACCTTGAGCGGTGTTACCTTTCACGCCTGGCTCAGTTTCAGCAACCTTCAGCTCTACGCTGGTAGGCAGGTTGATCCCAAGGATCTCGCCTTGGTAGCTTACAATGTTCACAGTCATGTTTTCTTTCAGGAAGTTAAGTTCCCATTCAAGCTGCTTGCTGGACAGTTCGAATTGATCGTAAGTTTCGTTGTCCATGAATGCGTGCTCCGAACCGCTGGCATACAGGTACTGTACACCACGGTTTTCGATGATCGCGCGGCCGATAGTTTCGCCTGCACGGAAAGTACGCTCAACGGTGTTACCGTTACGCAGGTTTTTAAGCTTGGAGCGTACGAATGCCGCACCTTTACCTGGCTTAACATGCTGGAAATCAAGAACGGTGAAGATATCTCCGTCCACCTCTACGGTCAAACCTGTTTTGAAATCGTTAACTGAAATCACAAATACCCCTCCTGAAATCAATAATTATAATGGAACCCTAATGAGAAAATATAGTCTTCCCGTTCGAAAGCTACTCATGGGCTTAAAGCCAACTTACAAAATGGTGTATTCTTTGGACGAGTGCGTCAGCAGCGAAATGCCGCTTTCCGTAATCACTACATCATCTTCAATGCGCACGCCGCCGAGACCCGGCAGATAAATTCCCGGCTCTACGGTAACTACCATGCCTGGCTCCATAATCTCATCACTGAGCTTGGAGAGGCGTGGCCATTCATGCACTTCCATGCCAAGGCCATGGCCGGTGCTGTGTCCGAACTGCTCGCCGTATCCATAACGCGTAATGATATCACGCGCCAGTGCGTCGCATTCACGTCCGGTCATACCCGGTTTGATATTTGCCAGCGTATGTAGCTGAGCCTCCAGCACAATATCATAAATCTCTTTCAGCTTCGGATCAGGCGATCCTAGCGCAATGGTCCGCGTCAGGTCGGAGCAGTAGCCGTCAAGCAGAGCACCGAAGTCCAAAGTTATGAACTCGTTACCCTTAATCACACGACTGCTCGCCACACCATGCGGCATCGACGAACGTTCACCGGAAGCGACGATCGTATCAAAGGACGACGATGTTGCTCCATGAGTACGCATGTAGAATTCCATTTCCAGATCCACATCACGTTCGGTCATGCCCGGTTTGATCACATTCAGAATATGGCGGAAAGTATCATCCGCGAGCGCGCCGGCCCGTCTCATGACAGCCAACTCTTCTTCATCCTTGTAGGTACGCAGGTTCTCAACAGCCTTGGATACCGGAACCAGCTCAGCCGGCTTTAAGGCTTCCGCATAAGCTGTATAAGCACTGTAAGCCACTTGATCCTGTTCAAAGCCAATACGCACATTGTTGCCTGCTGGCAGCAATTCACGTACTGTATCTAGAAACTTGGAAGCGTGCTCTACCACTTTTAATCCGTTTGATTGATCCGCTGCCTGTGTCATATACCTGAAGTCTGTCAGCAAATATGCTTCATCGCCTGTGACGAGTACATATCCCGATGACCCGGTAAATCCGCTCAAATAGCGGCGGTTGATGTCGCTGGTAATTAAGATCGCATCCAAACCTTGATCCAGCAAAGCCTTGCGCAGCTTGGAGACACGCTTGTTGCCCATTTTCATTCTCCTCTCAAAATAGCCACATTGTATTTTAACATAGGGTTATGCCCTTGAGAAGTTTTTTTGAGGCGTTTAAGTAAGTATGCTTTTCCGCTCCCGCTTGCGCTCATCCGTGTACTCCATCGCAACGGTATAGCCGATAAACAGTCCCCAGAGTAAAAAAACGCAAAATTCACTGATCACCGAATTCCATGGCAGCCGGAATGGACGCTGCAACAGGAAAAGCCAGGAACCCGCCAGAAAGATGCCTGCCCACCAGAGTGCACCATAAATCATCCCCGGCCACGGGCCCTTTAACCAGCGGAACACGAATACATAAATCAGGGTAGCGATCACCGACAGGAGAATAAAGGACAAGTACCCGATCAGATGACCGGCTGGCTTCAGCAAGAACCCATGCTTAAAGAAAGGCTCTGCCAAAAATGCGGGAATGACTTTGGTAAAGTGTAGTGTATACATGATCCAGCGGGCACCTCCCCAGAACAATCCGGCAAAAAAGCCGAGCTCCAAAGCAAACACAAACGGATTTGTATGCACTGTTCTCTGTTGTTGCGACTTGCTCATCTTGGCTGTACACCCTTTCCTCATTGGTTTAATACGGCCTAAACATCCTTATCCTCTCTCTAATGGATAGTATGTACAGCAAAAGCCGATCCAACTAGTAATGTCCGTAAAAATTAGTTACAATGAGGGATATACAAATATATTACAAACGGGAAGGTGAATGGGTTGTCCCAGGAAACTCCAAGCTACGGCGGCCAAGCCGTCATTGAAGGCGTCATGTTCGGCGGAAAGCATGTCAACGTAACAGCCGTACGGCGCAAGAATCAGGAAATCACATTTTTGGAGGTGCCGAAAAGCGACAAAAGCTGGGTCGTCAAACTCCGCAAGATTCCGCTGCTTCGCGGCCTTGTCAGTATTATAGATGCCAGTGCCAAGGGCTCCAAACACCTGAACTATTCCGCAGAATCTTATGCCGAGGATGAGGTAGATCCAGAAGAAGACGCCAAACCCAAGAAGAAGGATAAGGAAGAGGGCTGGAGTCTTGGAATGATCTTTGGCGTCGCTGTCATGGGTATTCTTTCTTTTATTTTTGGTAAGGTGATTTTTACCCTCGTACCGGTATTTCTTGAAAGTTTTTTATTTAAAAATGTATTCGACAACTATGTTTTGCACAACATCATAGAAGGTGCCATTAAGCTGATTCTGCTGCTGGTATATCTATGGGCGATCTCCCAGACACCGGTTATCAAGCGGCTCTTCCAATATCACGGCGCGGAGCATAAGGTAATCAGCGCTTTTGAAGCTGGTGAGGAATTGACCGTGCGCAACGTACAGAAGTACAGCCGCCTGCATTACCGCTGCGGAAGCAGCTTCATGATGCTGACCATTGTGCTTGGCGTAATTATCTACTCTGTAGTTCCATGGGATAGTCTGTGGGAACGTGTAATTCAGCGGATTATATTGCTGCCAGTCGTGATCGGAGTCTCCTTTGAAGTATTGAAGGGAACAAACGCGGTACGCGACGTACCGGGACTGAAGTACCTGGGCTATCCGGGTCTGTGGCTTCAATTGCTCACAACGAAAGAGCCTAAAGACGAACAGGTAGAGGTATCTATCGCTTCCTTCAACCGCATGCGGGAGTTGGACGCAGAGATCGAAGCAAAGGGTTATGCAGGAGCAAGTGTGTCAGGCATATTGGATCCGGCGAAAGGATGAGTGGCCTATGAACAGGCATGCTTTGATTTTTTGGAGTGCAATACTGCTGGCAGCATTCGGACTGGTGTACTCGATCATCGATAGTGATTGGGGGGCTTTATCTGAACTGATTATCCCGGTTCTCTTGATCGCTGTGATCTATTATTTCTTCAAAAAACGTGCCTTTAGCGGAAGTCCACGTGGATCGAAGATCAAGGTAAAGCCTTCCCAGAAAACGATGGCCAAGGTAGCTGGCACCCGCAAGAGCCAGGCCTCGCCCGGTAAACGTAAAAGCTATCCATTCCAGGTCATCGAAGGCAGCAAAGGCAAGAACGATGATCACCTCCCCAAATATCATTAATGTAAAAAGGCATCTCCACGTTTAACTTGTGGGATGCCTTTTTCAATAAGTCTGCACTTCAGTGCGGCCGCCAACTCTTGAAGAACGCCTCCCCCGCCTTCAAATACAGCATTTATGGCCATAACCATAGAAATACCCCCCGTTCCCATAGATCCTACTGCTTATCTATGAACACGGGGGTAAATTCATGAACTATAAGGGATAACTAAAGGATCAGGGCTTAAAATAAAATGTGAGTAGGCTTGAAAGCCCAAATGGATCTCTGACCACAATATCATTGGCGCGGAACATAATGCTTCCCGCCACTTCATTATACTTCTCGTTATATTTCAATTGATTGATGATCTGCTGGCCGCTCTGCCATTCCGCGCTTTGGTCGCTGGCCCCAACTTTATAGGCTGCCAGGCCGATGTAGAGCTTCACCTTAGTGTTCGCTACTTCATTCACCCACCAATCGACCAGCTTGTCATACCGTGCAGCATTGAAGGACAGGCTCCAGTAAATCTGTGGAGCGACATAGTCGATCCAGCCCTGCTTGACCCATGTCCGCACATCGGCATACATGCTGTCATAGGCGGTTACGCCTGCTGTGGTGTCTGAGCCTGTGCTATCCATCTTGATGTTGCGCCAGACGCCGAATGGACTGATGCCATACGATACTGCTGGCTTAGCGCTGTGAATCTGTGATCCAAGCTGACGAACGAAATCATTGATGTTGTCCCGGCGCCAGTCATCCTTAGATACGATTCCCTTGGCGTTATAGGTCTTGAAGGTTCCATCATCAGCAAAGGTAGTATTCGACGGATAGAAATAATCATCCAGATGAACGCCATCAATGTTATAGCCATTGACGACCTCCATTACCGTGTCAATAATATGCTGACGCGCCTCAGGTACCCCTGGATTTATGTACAGCTTGCCTCCGGCATTCACAATCCATTCAGGATGGGCTTTAGCGACATGATTGCTGGCGAGGCCTGTAGTAGACGCATCCGTGGTAGCCCGGAACGGGTTGAACCAAGCATGAAATTGCATACCGCGTGCGTGAGCTGCGCTGACCATATATGCGAGCGGGTCGTAGCCCGGATCCTTGCCCTGCGTTCCGGTCAACACCTTCGACCATGGCACCAGGGACGACGGATACAAGCTGTCTGCAGACGGTCTAACCTGCACAAAAACCGCATTGAAGCCCACTGCCTTCAGCTTGTCCAGTAGATTATCGAATTCCTGCTTCTGCTTATCGATTTTCCCGGCGGAAGACACCGATGGCCAATCCAGATTGAAGACAGAGGAAATCCATGCACCTTTCATCGCTTTGTTAACTCCCGCCCCAGGAAGGGGCACTGTCGGTACCGCTGGCGTCGACGTTGGTGTTGGCGTCGTTGTTGGTGTTACTGTTGGTGCTGGCGTCGCCGTAGGTGCTGGTGTAGAGGTAGGTGCAGTCGATGGTGTCGGCTGCTGCGGACCTGCCGATTGCGGCGGTTCTGCCCCTGTATACAAGGAGATATGCTTCGTTGCTTGATCCCATATCACCTGCAACCCGAGCTGTTCACTGACAAAACGCAGCGGTACCATTACCCGGCCCTGCTTCACCTCTACGGTGGTGTCAAGAGTTACTGCCGTTCCATTCACCAGAGCGTTCTTCTGGCCGCTGGTCAGCTTGATTACCGTGTCCCCTTGCGTGATCGTAGCAGTCTTGCTGCTCTGGTTCCATTCAACACCTGCGCTCAGTCCTTTACTGATAACGCTGATGGGCACCATAGTCACATTCTTCGGTGTAATATAAGGTGGCACATCACTAACCAGCGCCTGCCCGTCCAGTTCAATCGTAATCTGAACCCCCGCCGCTCGTACCCCTACAGAAAACAGCGGCAGACTCAAGATGATTACCAGTAGTCCAAGCATCCATTTACGGTATTTCATAATTCCTCCCCAAATTCAAAAAGTGTGGTAAAAAAACAAAAAAACGGAGTCGTCCTAAAAAGGACGGTATCCGTTTTGACGTAAAAAACTGGGAAAGGTTGCGGTAAATTCGTAGAAAAGAAACATCCGGGTCCCTTTTTCTAAGAATCGCTAACCAGTTCATCATGAATATTATAAAGCGTCTGCACCCGCTCCTGGTCCCGCCGGAAATATTCCACCAGTGTCTCAATACGCGTGATGGAGTCCCAGCTCAAGTGATGCTCGATGCCTTCAACATCCTTATAGATATTCTCCTGCTGCACACCAATCAGTTCAAGAAATTGCTCCAGAAGCTGGTGGCGGTCAACCAGTCGTTTTCCCACTTTTTTTCCTTTATTGGTCAGGACAAGCCCACGATATTTCTCATAGATGAGATATTCGTCCTTATCCAGTTTTTGGATCATCTTGGTCACAGATGAAGGGTGGACTTCCAATCCCTCGGCGATATCCGAGACCCGCGCATATCCCTTCTCATCGATGAGCTTGTATATGCGCTCCAAATAATCCTCCATGCTGGGTGTTGGCATTCAACTTTACCTCTTTTCTATAATGAGCGTGGCGCATAAGGCCAAACCTTGCTCTAACAATGATACATGTTTCTCCCGCTCCTTGGCAAGTCCCGCCACATTTTGCGGACCAAATTGCACAGGATTACCACGGTTTCAATGACCGCTAAACCCGCACACTAAGGACATCCCCTATATGAAGGAGCGTGTATTCATGTCAACCGTGACACCGAAACGCCCTGCAGTCAGGCGGCAAAAAAGACCAACAGCCCCCTTCATGCCCGAGCTTGTTTTTTTCGAGCCGAATGCCCTGAATTACCCCAAAGGGGAGCGGATTATGGAATGGGTCAAGAGCAATAACATCCCTTACCGTATGACAACATCGCATAATCGTATCACCAATCTTCCAGGCGAAACGGAATCCGAGCAATATAAAATCGCCAAAAGAACACTTGTCGTCGGCTTGCGCAAAACACTGACCTTCGACCAGTCCAAGCCTTCTGCCGATTATGCTATTCCCATCGCGACCGGTTGTATGGGGCACTGCCATTATTGCTATCTTCAAACTACCCTTGGGGCCAAGCCTTACATTCGGGTATACGTCAATACAGATGATGTGATGGATGCTGCTAAAAAATATATCGAAGAGCGCTCACCAGAGATCACAACGTTCGAAGCCGCCTGTACCTCTGATCCGCTGGGTCTGGAGCATATTACAGGTTCCCTGGAGGAACTAATTAATTTCATGGCAAAAGAGCCGCTGGGCCGGCTGCGTTTTGTGACTAAGTATCAGCATGTGGACTCCCTGCTAAAGCTTCAGCATAACGGCCATACGCGTATCCGCTTCAGTGTCAACGCCGATTATGTCATCAAAAATTTCGAGCCGGCCACCGCCCGGTTCGAGGAACGTATAGAGGCTGCCGGTAAGATCGCTAGGGCCGGCTACCCTCTGGGCTTCATCATTGCCCCTATTATCTGGCATGACGGCTGGCAGGAGGGCTACGCAGAGCTGCTGTCCAAGCTCGCAGAAGCGCTACCTCCTGAAGCGGGTAAAGGCTTGACCTTTGAAATGATTCAACATCGCTTTACCAAGACGGCCAAGACGGTCATTGAGAAGCGCTATCCGAAGTCGAAGCTGGAGATGGACATTGAGAAACGGAAAAAGAAATGGGGCCGTTGGGGCCAGAACAAATACGTCTACCCCGATGAACAACAAACCGCCCTGCGGGAATTCATCACAGAGCGGATTTTCGAGCATTTTCCAGAAGGTAAGATTGATTATTTCACCTGATGAAACAAGCTGCGTTGGCAGCATCTTCTAAATAGGAAGAATCACAGCCATTGTCCCATATTAATTCCAGAGTGGCTCAGCCTAAAACTTCAGCCATTCAGGTGTAATGTTCTGCAACCAAATCGTGATGCGGAACATCTGATCCGTAAAGAGCAACAGGCCCATAAGCACCATCAGAACGCCACCGATCTTCATCAGCACATTGGAGTACTTCAGAATGCGTCTGGCTCCGCCTAGGAAGAAAGCCAGCGCAAAGAAAGGTAAAGCGAACCCGATACTATATGCAGTAATAAGCGTAAACCACGTGCCAGGATCACTGGCTGATAGCGCAATGATGGCTGTTAGAATCGGGCCAATACACGGTGACCAGCCGGCAGAAAATCCAATGCCGAAGATAAAAGATCCGGCATAGCCTGCCGGCTTCCATTTGAGATTCAGCTTTCGTTCACGCATCAGAAATTGCGGCTGAAAAATACCGAGCAAAAACAGCCCCATAACAATAATAAGGATTGCCGATAACTGGCGAATCAGATCCCGCTGGCCGTTAAAGAACTGTCCGAACAACCCCGCACCAAAACCCAATGTGTAAAAAACCGCAGAAAACCCAAGGATAAAAGCCAAAGTATGACTCAAGGTCCGGAAACGGACCTCTTTGGTGTTGCCGCCGCTCTTCAATTGCTGAACAGATAATCCGGTTATGTAAGACAAATACGAAGGATAAAGAGGCAGGCAGCATGGAGAGATAAATGAGGCCAGACCCGCAGCAAAAGCTATTCCTGCATTAATGTTGGACAAAGCAGCAGTGCTCCTTCCCGATTAATGTCTCTTCCCAAAACCTTCTTCAGTGCGGCGACTTATGATTTCCCGTTGTATATGTTAAAATGCTCAGCTCACACCTTTTTTTTGTTGCGTTCACACATTCAATGTTACGTTAGGGCGTTCAATGTTGCATTCACACGTTCAACGTCCGCTTACACGTTCTTTGTTACGTTCACACATATTCATTGTTGCGTCCACACGCCCAACTTCTGCCTACACGGGACTACCTGCGTATCCCCTGTTTATGTTGGTAGGCCCTTCTTCCCGATCAGCGTCAGAGCCAGCATCGCAATAAGTAACAGGACAATCGTAGCCCCTGGCGCAAGATTCCAGATTCCGGCTACAACAAGGCCACCCACTACCGCAATTTCTGCGATAACCACCGAAACAATAACCGATGATTTAAAGCTGCGCGATAACAGCAGGCTAATGGCTACTGGTATGGTCAGCAGCGCGGATACCAGCAGGGAACCAACGATTTTGATTGCTGTGCTGATTACCAGTGCGGTCAGGATCGTTATTAACATGTTCAACAGCTTCACCGGCAGTCCGCTGACGCTCGCAGCATCCTCTTCAAAGCTGAGTAGGAAGAACTCTTTGAAGAATAGCGCAACCACAACTACAACTGCTATCGTAACCAGTCCAACGACGAGCAAGTCCGTATTATCGAGCGTATAGATGCTACCGAACAGATAGCTCATAACATCTGCATTGTACCCTTTCCCCAGTGTGAAGAAAAGCGAAGCCAGCGCTACACCGCCTGACATGATGATGGCTATGGACAACTCGGCATAGCTTTTGTAAGCCTTGCGGAGCTTCTCAATGGCAAAGGAGGCGGCAACGGCAAAAATCAGTCCTGCTCCCAGCGGATAAAATCCCGCCAAGAAGCCCAATGCCACACCGGCAATCGTGACATGCGCCAGCGTGTCCCCGATCATCGACAGACGTCTAAGAACAAGAAAAACGCCTATAAGCGGCGCAGTAATACCAATCAGCAGACCGCCCGCAAGCGCCCGCTGGAAAAAATCGCTGAATAGAATTTCCAAAATCAATTCTCCTTTTTTTTCGATCCCTCCCAAACCCTCCCTTCCCGAAGGGAGGGCCCCAAAGGGCTGCACCCTCTGGACACCGCTAAGTGCAACTGACGTAGGCGGGAGGGGGGCTGTGTCTAGGACCGTTTGGCGCATGATCGCTTTCGTCCCTGACGGGACACACTTTACGGTGGACGGGACTTAGGGACTTGAAAGATCTACTGACAAGTTCAAGATATAAGGTCAAAGGCAAGGGCAAAGACCTGATGTTATCCTATGTTATACAATGGATAACTGTAAGATCCAATGCGCTTGGTTATCCCATGTTTGACTATGGATAACCACAGGATCTAATGCTTTGGTTATCCTATGTTTGACTATGGATAACCTCAAGATCTAATGCTTTGGTTATCCTATGTTTCACCATGGATAACCTCAAGATCTAATGCTTTGGTTATCCTATGTTTCACCATGGATAACCACAAGATCTAATGCTTGGTTATCCTATGTTTGACCATGGATAACCACAAGATCTAATACTCTGGTTATCCTATGTTTGACTATGGATAACCACAAGATCTAATGCTTTGGTTAACCCATGTTTCACCATGGATAACCACAAGGCAAACATATGAAGGCAACTAACGTTATACTGTCGACGCCTCATCAATACTAAAAAACCTGGGAGCATAACTGGAAAAACTCCAGTTATTTAAGAAGGATAGCTCCTTTTTCTCAAATTAGCTGGAATTGTTCCTGTTAATCTAGCATTTTAAACGGATTAGAGCTCAATAGCCGAGAAATAACAGGAACTTATCCAGTTATTCTAACACTGACCAAAGAATGAATCAGATTACCGGGAAAAAATCCCGTTATTCTCATGTACTCGATCTCCATCAACCAAGTGTGTGCTGAAGATTATCCTCGACACAATCCTGCACATCATGAGAGTGGCGGGAGTAGAAATTGATTTTACCGTTACGCTGGACAGGCTCCTGCCCCAAATAATTACGGATCATATCAATATCATGGGACACCATCAGGAAGGTCATATGATGATGAGCATGCATATGCGTGATCAGGTCGAAGAATCCGGCCTGCGTCTCGGCGTCGATCCCAACGGTAGGCTCGTCCAAAATCAGCAGATCCGGGTGATTGATCAGCGCCCGCGCCAGGAACACACGCTGCTGCTGACCGCCGGAGAGCTGACCCACTCTTTTATCCGCAATATCCTGTATACGCATCACTTCGAGTGCATCATCACACTGCCGGTGCTGTGCTTTGGATACTCTACGAATCAGGTTTTTGTTGTTATAGAGGCCAGACAGCACCACTTCACGCACGGTAGCCGGGAACAACGGGTTAAACGCATTTTTCTGCGGCACATAGCCGATCCGCTCCCAGTCCTTAAACTTGCGCACGGATTGGCCGAACAACTTGATATCGCCGCTACTCGGAGGCAGCAGGCCGACGATCATTTTCATCAACGTGGTTTTACCAGCGCCATTGGAGCCAATGATGCCGAGAAAATCACGCTCTTTTACAGTATAGCTAAGTCCGGATATAACTTTTTGCTCTCCATAGGAAAAGGAAAGATCCTGTATCTCAATCATATGTTGATGACAGTCCAGGGATACCGGTTGCATGCATAGTACCACCTTTCACGTATACTTTCCTTATTATTGTAAGGCTAGAATTAGATTTTGCAAATTTTTCTCCATCAGAGTGAAATAATTATCGTTATTTTTCTCCTGTTCCTGAGTCAGCCCCTCTACCGGATTCAGCACAAGCGTCGATACTCCTGCTTCATTTGCCAGTGTTTTGGCAAGTCGATCGGAGACCAGTTCCTCGAAGAAAATATACTTAATCCCTTCATCCTTCACCAGTTTCGCCAGCGCAACCATATCCTGCCCGCGTGGCTCTGCATCCGGTGACAAGCCCATAATCGCATGCTGATCGAGACCGTAATCACGAGCCAGATAGCCGAAGGCCTGATGGGAAACCACGATTTCTTTGCCCGGTACCTTGGCAAGTTCGGTTTCGAACTTGGTGTCAAGTGCCTTGAGACGCTCTGCGAGCTTATTGTAACGCTCCTCGTAGGCATCTTTATGCTCAGGGTCAGCGGTTTGCAGACTATTTTTAATATTTCCGGCCATAATGAGCGCCGACTTCGGACTTACCCAAGTATGCGGGTCCGTGTGCAGGCTATCTCCGCCCGTATTTCCACTCTCCGCACCATGATCCTCTGCTACACTCTCATGATCGGCATTACCGCTGCCGCCATGGTTATGACCGTCATCTTCATTGGTTTTGATCAAATTAATGCCTTGGCTCACTTCCACCGCCTGCACTTTACTTCCACGATCCAGCCCCTTCAGGAAGTTCGGCACCCAGCCTTCCAGCCCGGCACCATTATACAAAAACAGCTGCGCTTTAGAAGTATTAATAATATCCTGACTGCGAGGCGTCCAGTCATGCGGTTCTACACCGACTGGCAGCAGATTAATGGCATGGACGTCATCCCCGCCAATTTCTTTGGCAAATTCATATATAGGATAAAATGTGGTGACCACGTTTACCTTGCCCTCCACAATATTTCCACCACTCTTAGCGCCGCATCCGGCGAGTACCAGAACCAGCATCAGGGCTGCCATGAACCACCCTTTGCGTGACATGCGTGAAACCATAATAACTATCGACTCCTCAGATCGTAATATTTACTATGCGAATTATAATAGTAATGGTTACGATAAGTCAACTCTTTATCCTCTTTACCCCTAATGTTGATTTGGTATTTGACTTGTGTTTTCTCTTCCTTTAGCTTGCCCTTCTATAGCAGATAATAGAATACCGCTGTTGCCGAAGCATAGTCTTACTATTCCTTTTCCTTTTCCTTTTCTTTTTCTTTCTCATCGTATATACAAAAAGGAACACCCCCTCAGCTCTCATAGCTGTGAGAATGTTCCCTTTTTAATGTACTCTGTTGTGCTCGGCAGTACTCTGGCATTATTCCAAATTGCTGCTCTGCACTACTCTAAATCACTTTTTAAAAAATGTCCCGTCTTATTTCACAATCGCTCCGTTAGGCATGCTGTCCGGTACCGTAGCAAGCGTCAGCTGATCGCCTTTGGAAGCTGCCAAAATCATACCCTGCGACAACTCACCACGCAGCTTAACCGGCTTCAGGTTCACGATACAGATCACCTTTTGCCCTACCAGCTCTTCAGGCGTGTAGAATTTAGCAATTCCCGATACCACCTGGCGTTGCTCGTAACCAAGATCCAGTTGGAGCTTCAGCAGCTTGTCAGCTTTCTTCACTGGCTCAGCGGCGATGACTTGTGCCACCCGCAGCTCTGCCTTGGCGAAATCGTCAATGCCGATTTCTTCCTTGTGCTCTTCTTCCACCTCGGAAGCTTCTACTGCAGGAGTCGCTTCAGCCTGTTGAGCCGCTGCTGCCTTGCCTCCGCCCATCGCCTCAGCGATGTAAGCCACCTCTTGTTCCACATCGAGACGCGGGAAGATCGGATTACCCTTCACCAGCTTCGTGCCGGCCGGAATCAGGCCAAATGTCTTACCACTATTCCATGTAGTCAGCTCGCCTGACGCAATACCCAGCTGCTCCCAAATCTTCGCTGGTGCGCCAGTAAGGAATGGCTGCAGCAGAATGGACGCCGTCCGCAAACCTTCAACAAGATGTCTCATCACGGAAGCCAGCTCCGCAGTTCTGCTCTCATCCTTGGCAAGCACCCAAGGCTGCGTCTCATCGATATACTTGTTCGTCCGGCTGATGAACGCCCCAATGGCAGTCAGTGCTACGGAGAACTCCATTTTTTCCATCGCTTCTTCTACTTTGGCATACGTACTCTGCGCCGCAGCCTGCAATTCGCCGTCGAATGCTGTTACGTTACCCTCATAATCCGGAAGCACACCATCAAAATATTTCTCAACCATTGCACCTGTACGGTTCAACAAGTTACCTAAGTCGTTTGCCAGATCGTAGTTAACGCGGTCTACAAAGCTTTCCGGTGTAAATGTGCCGTCAGAGCCGAATGGCACTTCGCGCAACAGATAGTAGCGCAGGGCATCCAGACCGTAGCGGTCAATCAGGGTTACCGGGTCTACGACATTACCCTTCGATTTGGACATTTTTCCATCCTTCATCAACAGCCAGCCATGCGCAAAAACCTTCTTCGGCAGCGGCTCACCCAGTGCCATCAGAATAATCGGCCAGTAAATGGTGTGGAAACGGACGATCTCTTTACCCACGATGTGCACATCTGCAGGCCAGTATTTATCGTACAGACTACGGTCTTCCGAGCCATAGCCCAGTGCAGTAATGTAGTTGGTGAGCGCGTCAATCCATACATACACCACATGCTTCGGATCACCTTTAACCTTAACGCCCCAGTCGAAGGTCGTACGGGACACTGCCAAATCTTCCAGACCCGGCTTGATAAAGTTGTTAATCATCTCATTCTTACGGGATTCCGGCAAAATAAACTCCGGGTTCTCCTCATAATATTTCAGCAGACGGTCCGCATATTTGCTCATCCGGAAGAAGTAGCTTTCTTCCTTGACCAGCTCTACCGCATGACCACTGTCCGGGCTTTTCGCGCTAACAATGACACCATTGCCATCGCGCTCCACATCAACGAGTTGCGTCTCGGTGTAGAACGTCTCGTCAGGAATGCTGTACCAGCCTTCGTACTCCCCTTTGTAAATGTCGCCTTGCTTCAGCAACCGGTCAAAAATATCCTGAACGACAGTTTTGTGGCGTTCTTCTGTTGTACGAATGAAATCATCATTGGAAATGTCCAGCTTGCGCCACAGGTCCTTGATGCCAACAACAATATCGTCAACGAACTGCTGCGGGGTCTTGCCAGCTTCTCCGGCCTTTTGCTCAATCTTCTGCCCATGCTCATCTGTACCAGTCAAGTAATGAACCTCGTAGCCACGCAGGCGCTTATAGCGGGCCATAGCATCTCCAGCTACCGTTGAGTAGGCATGCCCGATATGCAGCTTGTCACTCGGATAATAGATTGGTGTTGTCAGATAAAAAGTTTTCTTGTCGCTCAATTGTCGTCACCCTTTCTTCTCCATAAAAAACAAAAAACTCCCGCCCCCTATATGGGGCGAGAGTAAACTCACGCGTTACCACCCAAAATTCCCTGTCTCCTCACAGAGAACAGGCTTCTCCAGTTCCCTTGCCGGGAACTGCCCATTAACGCTGGAACACGCCGTTATCTTACGTGAACCCAGTCATGCGGTTCTTCGCTCGAACACAGTTCCTCCCGGACCATATTCAATCTGGCGTCTCCTGCCGGTTCTCAGCTTCCCCGGTTCTCTGTACAGGTATCCCGATCTACTCATCCGTTCCTCGGAAATCAAGTTATTATCCAAAATATACCCAAAAAGACGCCGTCATGTCAAGTAACCTGGGACGTTCCTCCCTCTGGGTTCTCTTCCTTTAGCGGAGGGACAGGGTCCAAACCTCCCGGATGAAACGGATGGCAGCGGGCTATCCGCTTCGCAGCCAGCCATGAACCCTTTAAGGGGCCGTGAACTTCTATCGCTTCCAGTGCATAGGCTGAACAGGTCGGGTAAAATCGGCAAGTAGCCGGCTTAATCGGAGAAATATACTTGCGGTATACCCGGATTGGCGCCTGAATCGTTCTGCGTCCGACTCCCATCTTAATGTCCTGCTTTACTAAGACTTGCCGGCGCTGACTCTTCTTCCCGGGTCTCTTCACAATCTTTGCAGTAACCGAACACCTCAAATTTATGCTTGACGACCCGGAACTGGTCCGGCGTATCAGTCAAATTCATCGGACAGAAATGGATTGGATAAGTCTTCATGCATTGAAGGCAAATCATATGATGGTGATGATGATCGTGTACGCAGCTTGCTTTGAACTTCACGCCATCTTCAAAGACGACCTGCTCAAGCACACCCAGCTCCTCCATGACCCGGAGGTTACGGTAGACGGTATCAAAGCTGAGACCGCTATACTTGCGACCCATATGATCATAGACATCCTTCGCTGACAAATATCCTGTATTCTCGCCGAATAACTTGGCAAGCGTTTTGCGCTGATCGGTGATTCGCAGTCCCTGCCCCGACATGACTTCCAATATTTGATCTGTCGACAGCATACGCTCATCTCCCATAATAATTGTTCATTTCAATAACACTCTCTTTATAATGCCCCAAAATATATGCTCCGTCAATGAAGCTCCACCCTTGCCTAATCAAATATCAGTCCATATGTATTCAATTCATTAAAAAACCCGAGGCATGTTCAATAGCTGAACGCCCTCGGGATGGATAAGAAAATTTATTTATAAGTGCTTTAAACTGTAAATATCCTTACTTTTTAGCTGGAAGCGGAGTGAAGACAAAGTTTACAGGAAGATTACTTCCGGATGCAACGGTGAAGAGCATCTCAACCGAGCCCTCATATTCACCGGTACGGAAGAGCACTGCGTTCATGTCAGAATTCGACAAGCTTCCTTTATTCGCCAGATTCACAATCACACCATTTACAAGAACAGAACCAAGGTAGTTTCCTCCGCGCGGGTTGAAAGTAATCAGTGTGTTTGGAGCTACCCGATCAATCTTGATTTTGTACAATACGCCAAAGTTCCCCGCGTTGGAAGCTTCGGTGCCATTCATAGGATCCACACCGATAAGGTTCAAATCGTTCTTGTTGTCACCCAGAACAAGTCTGGATGGTACTGTTCCTACTACATCAGGTACGTCGATGATGCGGGTAGAATCAGGATACGTACCACGGTTGTGCACGCCGTCGCGGTCAAGGATAGGCAGCAGCGGCAATGTAGTCAACGGATCCTTGGTCTGCTCGATCATGATTACGTTATATTGGATGGCATAATCGCTCATCAGGTCAGCACTCAGTGAGATGATGTCACCCGGCTTCATAGCGACTTTGCTAGTATCCGTCAGGATCGGAACGCTTTGTCCCGGTTGAAGTGTGATCGTGCTGTAGTTCGCACCAGTCACAATAGAATTATAATACTTCATGACAGAAATTTTGCCCGTGTACTCCGGTGATGCTGCCGGACCGGCAAATCCGACAAATTGAGTCGTAATCGTCGCTGGTACCGGATTGTTATTAGTTGCAATGATATACACTTTCTGTCTTGTGCTCATGTTGTTCTTATGGTGAACCAGGAAACGTGTCGCACCAAGAGCCGTCTCGCGGTACAATACGCCTTCAGTGTTTACTGTCTCAGGGCTGTTACTGCGGATCAGTGTGTATGGCTCGGAAGAGGTGTTGTACGCCAAATTAGGATAGCTTGGGATGGAACCACCATCGATAGTCAGAACATCACCCGGCGGGGTGAACAACTTGGCTACTTCGTCTTGTGTATACATCTGATCATTAGTAATATTAATCGTCTTTTCAAAAGTTCCGCTGAGTCCGTGTTTGTCCGTAACCTTCAATTGAATGGAGATTGGACCCGGGTTGAAATAGGCAAGTGCGCGATTCGACCATTCGGCCGTCAGTTCTTCGCCTTCAGGATCGTAGCTGTGGTCAGTAATAACCACTGGCTCACCCATTTTATATTCATCTTTATCTGTCGTGAAGTTGGCTACCGGCGGCTGGTTAGGCTGCAGGACATTAATGGTTACAGAGTAAGGATTACTCCATTCTCCATTCGCGTCCCTAACGGAGTAGCTAACGGTATAGAAGCCTGGTTGATCATATATATCCTGCTTGCCTTCCCAACGTTCTTCAACGATGGCTGTACCATTCGGGGAAGAGCTGGTTGTAGTAAAAGCTACCGGCTGGCCAGCGTAGATCTCGGTCGGCTGAACCGTGAAGGAAGCTTTAGGCTTTGTATCCAGTGTCAGAGTGACACTTTTTTGCACATTATCTACGGTATAAGGAATACCAAGTGCCGCAGTAATGGAAGTTAGCGGAATCATAAAGGTACCATTGAACAGGTAAGCTGGACCTTTCATCGTTACCTTCTTGCCGTTAACGGTATAGACATTGCTGTCCGTCTTGAAACGCATAACGTCAGTACCTTTAGTTACGACTGTTTCCTTTGTTTTGTTGTCAAAAATGAATTTGACCCCTACCCGCTCCACCATGGCGCGGATTGATACATAGGATACACCATTCTTGACGGCCATTGGCTGGTTAGCCAGATATTGAACGCCATTGACATACATCTTGTTACTATTCATCATCAGAATAAGCTGATTGGGACCACCAGTGGGAATAGGCTGTGTGCCTGAGCCCGGGGTAACGGTTGGCGTCGGAGTTGCACTCGGTACTGGTGTTGCTGTTGGCAACGTTGTGGATACAGGTGTCTCTGTCGTTACAGGCAGGTCACTTGGCGGTGGCGTGGGTGAAGCTTGATCTGCTTCAGGCGCTCCGGTGTTAAGAGGCTGTTCTGTGGCCTCTGGCTGATGCGGCAATGCGTCTGTTGCTTGCGTCGGATTGACGGTGTTCTGTGGCGTAGCATCCGGGACAGCGGCACCAACTGTGCCGACTACCGTACCACTCACAGAGGACGCAAATGCCGGAACGGCTGCAGCGACCTGGGAAACGGCCAGTACAGCAACTAATGCGATTTTTCTAAAATTCATTGTATAACTCCTTCTGCTCCTATTTGATGGAATATTAGCGCACTACGATCTTGTTAGATGTACAGCAACCACATTCCCTGCAAAAATGCAGCCATCCATAAGGACGGCGGTCAAATCTGCCACGTACTTTTTTAACAAAACATAGTATTAGACGCATCAGGCCTTAAAAAGTTTCAGAAATGTAAAGAAAAGATTAACGCCAGCTTCCATAAACATGGGAAAACACCTCCCTGAATCGAAAACCATGATCCATGAAGGTGTCCATAGTATGCCATTGCGCATTTTTTATAGGGCTTAAATTACTTGGGAGCTATACCAAATGCTTACTCGGCGCTACGCTTCCAGGCTTCCCGGTATTCCTTGGGCGACATTCCCGTCTGTTTCTGGAATACTTTGGTGAAATAACGCCGTTCCTGATAGCCGACACCCGAACCAATCACCGCAATGCTCTTCTCGCTGTGGGCCAACATGAACTTGGCGGCATCCACTCGCTGCTGCGTCACATATTCGACAAATGTCATGGAGAAGCGATTCTTGAACAGCAAACAGAAGTAACTACTGCTTATGCCAAGCTTACCAGCCACTTCTTCAATGCCGATGTCGGAACTCAACTTTTCTGTAATGTACTGAACCGCCATATTCATGAGCTGATCCGATGATTTTTTCGAGTTCTCGCTTCCGTTTTCCGGCACTTCCTGGAACAAAGGTAGACTATTGAACAATTTATCTTTGTACTTTCTGCTGCGAATGTGGGCCCCGATCTCACGCACCTTGTTGCCTAGCTCCTCATAGTGTATCGGCTTGCAGATGTACTCCCTCACTCCTAGCCGGATCGCTTCACGAGCATAATCAAATTCCTGGTAGCCGGTGAGCAGCAGTACCTCGCACTCATTGCCAAGCTCGCGCAGCTTACCAACGAACGTCAGACCGTCCATGACGGGCATGCGGATGTCACACAGCACAAGATCGGGATGCTCCTCCTCGGCGATACGCAAGGCATCCATCCCGCTGCGGGCCATGCCCGATACAGTCATGCCCATTTCCTCCCAGGGCAGCACACGGTTCAAATTATTGAGAATCGGCGCCTCATCGTCAACCAATAATACTTTTAGCATAATGATCTTCCCCCTGCTCGTATTTAGGTATGACGCATTGTATGATCGTTCCAAGTCCCGGGCTGGAGCAGATAAAGACACCGTATAAGTCACCGTATTCAATACGGATACGGTCGGCCACGCTGCGGACGCCAAGTCCCCGTCGCTCATGATTCATTCGCTGCTCCGGCTTGTCAATGACCTCCTGCTCCGCATTTTCGTTCACCATGTACTGGAATAGCGATAGCTGAGCCGGTGTCATGCCTATACCATTGTCTGAGATTCTCAGGATCAGATTCCCCCGTTCTTCCCATCCCTGGATGATCAGCTTGCCTGTATAATCAATCCCTTCAAAACCGTGTTGAATACTGTTCTCCACAAGCGGCTGTAACGTAAGCTTCAGTATCCCGCAGCTCATCAGCTCATCTGGAATGTCGATCTCATAGTCGAATAGATCCTCAAAACGGAACTTTTGGATATCCAAATAATGGCGCAGATGTTTCGTCTCTTCCTCAACGGTAATTTCATCCCTGCCCTGAATGCTGATCCGTAAAATGCTGGCCAGCCTGTAGACCATTTCGCTTACTTTTCGCCCCTCATTCTGCACCGCGAGCACATTGATTGACTCAAGGGTATTAAACAAGAAATGAGGCTTAATCTGCGCCTGCAGCACTCTCATCTCCGCCTGATTCTTGCGACGCTGCTCGACCTGAATTCTGTTGAACAGACCATTGATCTTATTCATCAGATCGTTGAATCCCTTCGCTAGCAGAGTCAGCTCATCGTTCCCTTTTTCCTCAACACGGGTAGTCAAATCTCCGTCTTCCACACGGCGCATGAAACGGACAATGACCGCAATTGCCCCGGTAATTCGGTTCATGAAGAACAGGTTGAAGAAAACGGCAGCCAAGAAACAGATAAATACGACGATCACGAACCAGCGTGCGAACACTGTGACTTCACGGGATAATGTCTCCCAAGAGGTCACGGATACAAGACTCCATGGATAATCCTTCAGGTGATAGACAGAGAGAATACTCTTCTCGCCGTCGAACTCGGTTTTAAAGCTCTGAAATCCTTTTTTGAAGGCTACTTGTTTAGTGGTAAAAGATTCAAAGTTTTGTCCATCCAGCTTGCGATCCGGATCAAACAGGATCATACCGTCATCATTGACCAGCATGAAGGAAACATTCTGATCGCTGTCGCCTATCTTCAAATTGCGGAAGATCGACTCGAACTCCCAGTTTTTAATTTGAACAACCAGTATGCCGATATTCTGAAAAAAGCTTAGCTCCTTCACGAGCCGAATTTGCGTAAACACGGGTTCAGTCCCCGTAAGTTCCGGGTATTCGTGAGGAGCCAGCCATTTGGGCACACCATTGAGCGTCATGACTTGCTTGTACAGATCGCTCTCTTTGAACTTTTCATAAGGCATCGTGCGGAAATTCTCTTTGGTGAAAACCGAGACAATCTCCGAACTGCCTTTTCCATTGAAATTGTATAGAAACGCATAACTAATAGAAGGATGATTGTATAACAGACTCCGGAAATTGCGCTGGCTGGCATTCAGGCTCAGTTGCTCGGCATCCGTCAGATCCTGTTTGGAAGGATCATCGGCACTTAGTGCCATATGGAATACTGAGGTGGCAATTCCGTTGTCTGTTACATTGTCCATGTCTTTGAAGACATTAGAAATACTGTAGCTGATCGCCTTCAGGGAATATTCCGACTGCTGGCTATATTTTTTCTCAATAGAATTATAAGTCACGAAGAACATAATCATGCCAAGTATAAATAGGGGAATGATAATCAGGCCCACAAATGCCGTAAAGAGTTTATAGCGCAAATTCATCGGCCATGCTCCTGACCCTAAGGGATTATCCTTTCACACTACCCGCTGTAACGCCTTCAATGATTTTCTCCTGCAAAATCGCATAGATAACAACCACTGGCAATACGCTGTAGACAATCCCCGCCGACATCTGTGCATAGTTCATCTGATATTGATCACGGAATTGAACCATGCCCACTGGAAGCGTACGCAGCTCATCATTGGAAAGGAAGTAGTTGGCTAGCAAGAATTCATTCCAATTTCCTAGGAAATTCACAATGAATACTGTAACCATAGCGGGAACCGTTAGAGGTACAATAATTCTAGCAAAGATACCAGGGGCATTCAAGCCATCCATAACGGCTGCTTCCTCAATTTCCGAGGGCAAAGATCGCATAAAAGCAGCCAAAATAATGATCGTAAATGGAATTGCATTGGCAATATATGGGATGATCAGCGCCCAATGCGTGTTCAAGATGCCAAGCTTACGTACAATGTTGTAGATCGGCAGCATCAGCGCGTTGTTCGGAATCAGCATCCCTACCAGAACCAAAGAGAACAATATCGTATTCCATTTGCCCTGACGCATGCGCGTGATTGCAAACGCGAACATCGAGGCTAGCAGGATGGATACGACGGATGATAACACAGAAATGTACAAGCTGTTGAAGAAATACGTGCTTATTTTGGCGTTAACCCATGCCTCAACATAGTTATTGAAAACAAATTCTTTCGGAATACCAAAAGGATTGAGAGCAATCGCGTTGTTATCCTTTTTCACAGACGAGAACAGCACGAACAGGAAAGGAAACAGGATGACCAGCAGATAACCCAGCAGGATCACATGGGGCAGACTCTTTTTCAGGGTGCGCATTAGTATTCCACCCTTTCTGTACGCCGGGCAATAAGCACTTGATAAAGAACTGTAACCACCAGGGTGAACGCAAAGATCAGAACAGCGATGGCATTGCCGTACCCATACTTGAAGTTGGTAATCGCATATTTAATCATATAAGTTGCCATAACCTCGGTGGAACCTGCTGGTCCGCCCTTCGTCATGACGATAACGATATCTGCCGCCTTCATCGCACCCGCGATGGACAGCATGATGACTACTGAAATAATAGGGACAATCAAAGGAAGAGTAATCCGGGTCGCCCGCTGGAAACGGGTCGCGCCATCAATTGCCGCAGCTTCATCCAGTTCGCCTGGAATAGACAGAATAGCCGCCAGCACCATGACAATATAAAATCCGGTCCACTGCCACGCATTGGTGATCAGGATGGACAGCATCGCGAACCGCTCATCCGACAACCAGTATACCGGGTTGATTCCGACCAAACTCAGCAGTTTGTTAAAGAGTCCGATGTTTGGCTCGTAGATAAAGCCCCACAGGATGCCGATAACAGCCGTTGACATAATCGATGGCATAAATACTGCTGTCTTATACAGACCCTTCAGCTTTTTGACATTTGCGATCAAAAGAGAGAAGATCACGATCAAAGGAACTTGGATAAACACGGAGAACAGAATGAACCATCCGTTGTTTTTCACCGAAATCCAGAATCTTTCATCCCCAAAAGCCTTCGTATAATTACTAAACCCAGTGTATTTCACTGTCGCTGATACACCATTCCAACTGGTAAAGCTGTAATAGATGGAACTAAAGATCGGATAAATGAAGAACATCAGGAACAGAATTAAAGCAGGAACAACAAACAGCGTAAAAACCACAGGGTTTCTCAATGCTTTATTCATGGCTACCTCCAATTGCTTAGACATCAGAGAACGATTTAAGGAAGTATTTTAAAAAATGTACCCTGGAACAAGCGCCAGGGTACATTCAGTTTCCTGCTTCTTATTCCACTGCTGCGTTGGCTTCTTCCTGAACCTTTTGCAGCGCTTCGCCCATCTTCTCAGGTGTGGTTTGTCCGCCGATCAGCTTTTGAATTTGAATGTTACTGATCTCGGTCGTTACATCCGCTTGCACAAGAGAGTCAAAGGCTGGGAATGAGGATTGGGAGTTGTTCAGTACAGCTACGATCTCGCTCATCAGATCATCTGTAATATTCTCATTCAATACGTTTTGGTCAATCTTCATTGCAGGCAGCACGCCATCTTCTACAAGTCCGCGAAGCTGCATTTCTTCATTAAACAGATTCTTGATAAAGGACTTCACTGCAGCCAACTGACGAGGATCATTAGCTACTGCTGCAGAGAAGCCGTAACCATTGTTCACATCGCGCATCAGAGCTGTTTGGTCACCCGCGCCGCCCTCAACCGGAGGAATATTGAAGAATCCAACTTTGCCGATCAGGCCTTCACCAGATTGACCTGGTTTGAATACGGAAGATTTCCATGTTCCGTCATACAACAGGATGGCTTCACCACTTGTGAATTGTGTTGTATATTCAGCATATTCGAAGCCCAGTTCGCCTTTTTTGAAGTAACCTTTGTCTACCCAGTCTTTGTACTTAGCAAAGCCGGCAACGACTTGCGGATCTGTCCATTTAGCTTCGCCAGTAGCGAACTTAGCAGTAACTTCCGGTCCAGCATAACGGGACCACAAGTGGTTAGCCAACATCAACGGTACCCAACCTGCTTTGGAGGCAGCAGCCAATGGCACTTTGCCGTCAGCTTTGATATCTGCCAGTTGTTGTTCCAGCTCGGCAAAAGTCGTAGGGGCCTTCCAGCCCTTGCTGTTGTAGTACTCTTTGTTATAGAAGAATCCTTCACCGGAACCGCCGATTGGCAATCCGTAGATCTTTCCTTCATAAGTAAACGGATCAAGGTTGGAGAACTTATCTTTGATGCCCAATTCTTCCAGAATAGGCGTCAGATCAAGAAGCTTGTTTTCTTTTGCATAAATCTTGGAGTCAGGGCTACCGAACAGATCGAATACCTGCGGTGGATTGCCTGCCGCCATTTCACCACGAAGTTTTTCTTTGCGGTTCACGTCTGATTCAACGCCGTCCAGCTTAAAGGTTAAACCAGGAACATCCCCTTCTACCTTCTTAACTACATCCTCCAAAATAGCCAAACGTTTTTGTTTGTCTGCCCCTACTTGGGTGTGACGGATCGTCATTTCGAACGGCTCCTCACTTACCGGTTCCTCAGTAGCAGGTGCGTTTGTAGCTTCCACCGTGTTCGTTCCAGTTTTGTTGCCCTCACCATTGGTAGTGCTAGTGTTGTTATTTCCTCCACAACCGGCAAGCAGCGCAGAGCTTACGAAAATCAGGGACAACAGCAAAGTCATACTTTTTTTCATTTTTGTGACCCTCCCTATTTAATGTTTTCGTTTACAGTTTCTATTATAAAAAAAGGTGATTGTTAACGTAAGGTTAAGATTCATCTACAGTAGGGATAAAATTGTCTAATGTAAGCGAAATCATTGTTATTTTTTAACTTTTAACGTTAGTATATATAACATATATCTTTGTAAAGGCTAATTTTAAAATCAAAAATCATCTAAAAACAATGAAGAATAAGTGCTTTTATGTATGATAAACCGTTATTATGTTATGTATTTTAACATAAATCAAAACAATCGATTCTTTTCTAATCAATTTGTAAACGGATTATTCTTATATCATAACAGAAGCCGCCCCTTTAGCAGCAGCTATTTTGGGACGGCTTCTTATGTTCTTATGTTCTTATGACAAGATATTATACCAGTTCGACTTGCTTGCGACCTTCTTCAACCAGTCTGTAAGCCCGCTGTACTTCCTCTTCAGTTGGGCTGGGAACACCCTCAAGCTCGTAAGCCTTGCCTAACATTTCCCACTTGTATACGCCCATCTGGTGGTATGGCAGGATCTCGAACTTCTCTACCCCATTCAGGCTGCCGATGAAGCGACCAAGATTCAACAGATCCTCTTCCCGGTCATGAATGCCAGGAACATAGACGTGCCGGATCCACATTTTGCGATCATGATCTGACAACCAGCGTGCGAGCTTCAGTGTCCGCTCATTGGATTTGCCCGTCAGTTTGATATGGGCTTCGTCATCAATATGCTTAAGATCGAGCATCACCAGATCTGTTACATCCAGCAGATCATTAATCTTATCACCTTCATTGTAGCCATTGCTATCCAGTGTGGTGTGCAGATTCCAGCGTTTCTTCACTTCCGTGAACAGTTGCTTGACGAAATGGGCCTGTAGCGTTGGCTCTCCGCCGGATACGGTCAAGCCACCTCCGGACGTACGGTAATAGTTCAAGTAAGGTTCTATCTCAGCCAGAACCTCTTCCAGGCTCATTTCCTTGCCCTCATCCAATGCCCATGTATCTGGATTATGACAATATTGGCATTTCAACAGACAGCCTTGCATGAACAAAACAAATCGAATGCCAGGCCCGTCAACGGTTCCAAAGGTTTCCAAGGAGTGTATGCGACCTTTAATCATTAGGAGTCATCCTTTCTCCACGACTGACCACAGCCTCTCCTTCCGAAGAAGGTCCCTGTCCTTAAAGACTGTTGTCACCTAAAATCGCGGTCCCGAAATTTAAAATTTTAACCAATTGAGAACAAGATTTTACCGCCCTTGTGACAAGGGCGGCATCTCCTTGCGAGTATCATAATGATATAGCTAAAGCCAAAGCAATTTCGTTATCGTCTTACATCGAACCATGGAACGTACGGTTGATTACATCCAATTGTTGTTCGCGGGTCAGCTTGATGAAGTTAACTGCATAGCCGGATACACGAATGGTCAATTGTGGGTAGTTCTCTGGATGTTCCATAGCATCCATCAACTGTTCGCGGGCGAACACGTTGACGTTCAGGTGGTGACCCTTGCTGCCGAAGTATCCGTCAAGCATGGATACCAGGTTGGATTTACGGCCTTCTTCTTCCTTACCCAATGCCTTAGGCACGATGGAGAAGGTGTTGGAGATTCCGTCCAGGCTATCCTCGTAAGGCAGTTTGGCAACAGAGCTCAGGGATGCCAGGGCGCCCTTCTTATCACGGCCGTGCATTGGGTTAGCACCCGGTGCGAATGGCTCGCCTTTTTTACGTCCGTCAGGTGTAGTACCTGTCTTCTTACCATACACAACGTTAGAAGTGATGGTCAGTACCGATTGTGTCGGCAAGGAATCACGGTAAGTTGTGTTTTTGCGAATCATTGTCATGAAGGATTCAACCAAATCTACCGCGATGCTGTCTACGGCATCGTCATTGTTACCGTAGCAAGGGAATTCACCTTCGATTTCAAAATCAATGGCAATACCTTGTTCGTTACGTACCGGTCTAACCTTGGCATATTTGATGGCGCTCAGGGAGTCGGCTGCAACAGACAAACCGGCGATACCACAAGCCATGGTCCGCAGAATATCGCGGTCATGCAAAGCCATTTCAATACGCTCGTAGGAATATTTATCGTGCATGTAGTGAATGACGTTCAGCGTGTTCATGTACAGCTTAGCCAGCCACTCCATCATTGGTTTGAAACGTTTCATTACTTCTTCATAATCAAGAACATCGGAAGTGATGCGCGGAAGCTCAGGTCCAACTTGCACGCCGGATTTTTCATCAACACCACCATTGATAGCATACAACAGTGCTTTTGCCAGGTTGGCACGTGCGCCGAAGAATTGCATTTGTTTACCAATGCGCATTGCAGATACACAACATGCAATACCGTAGTCATCGCCATAGATCGGACGCATCAGATCATCATTCTCGTATTGAATGGAACTGGTCTCGATGGATACCTTGGCACAATATTTCTTGAAGCCTTCAGGCAATTTCTCGGACCACAGTACAGTCAAGTTCGGTTCCGGTGCAGGTCCCAGGTTGTACAGGGTGTGCAGGAAACGGAAGCTGTTCTTAGTAACGCGTGTTGTACCATCTACGGACATACCGCCAATGGATTCTGTAACCCAGGTAGGGTCACCACTGAACAGTTCATTATAGTCAGGTGTGCGCAGGAATTTAACGATACGCAATTTCATTACAAAATGGTCTGTTAACTCTTGTGCTTGTTCTTCGGTCAAAATACCTTCTGCGATATCGCGCTCAACATAGATATCAAGGAAAGAGGATACGCGTCCAAGGGACATTGCCGCACCGTTTTGTTCTTTGATTGCTGCAAGATATCCGAAGTACACCCATTGGAAAGCTTCTTTGGCAGTGTTAGCTGGCTTGGAGATATCAAAGCCGTGCATAGCTGCCATCTTCTTCAGTTCACCCAGTGCGCGGATCTGTTCGGAGACCTCTTCCCGAAGACGAATTACGGATTCGCTCATGGCATCTACTTCAAGATTCTTGAGATCTTGTTTCTTTTCGTTGACCAAGAAATCAATTCCGTAAAGCGCTACGCGGCGATAGTCACCAATGATCCGGCCACGGCCGTAAGCATCAGGAAGACCGGTAATGATACCCGCTCTGCGCGCTGCTCTCATTTCATCTGTATATGCATCAAATACGCCTTGGTTATGCGTTTTGCGAATGTTCGTGAACATGTCGACAATGCCTTGCGGAAGTTCAAATCCGTATGCGTTGCAGGCATCGATCATCATTTTAATACCACCGAACGGTTGGATGGAACGTTTGAAAGGCGCATCTGTCTGAACGCCGACAATTTGCTCCTTGTCTTTGTCAATGTAACCAGGATTGTGCGAGACGATCGTAGATACAGTGTTCACATCTACATCAAGCACACCGCCGTTGGCAATTTCCCGTTTAGTCATTTCAGAAACAATTTTCCACAGCTCTTTGGTGTTCTCAGTAGCTCCGGCGAGGAAATCTTCCTTGCCCAGGTAAGGGGTAATATTCTTCTCAATAAAGTCATTCACGTTAACTTTTCTGGACCATTTACCTTTTGTAAAACCGCGCCAACCCGACTTCACTTCTTGTACATCTTTTTCAATCACCGACATGCTAAATCCCTCCATCTATATTTATAGTATTGTAGAGATCGCGGGCTTGAAGGTTAATCCCGTGTCTCGCGACCCCATCTAATGGTTGTTATAAAATTCACAAAAGTGATTTTACAACTGGGATCGTTGTTTGTTTATATAAATATTTTAGTTTATTTTCTGAAAAAGGACTGTGACAAATATCACCTTTTCGGTGATATTTGTCACTTGCATCCAGTTTCTAAAGGAACAGAATTCTTAGCTTAAATCCTTGGTATTAGTTGTCAAATTTTCCGTAGAAAGCATTGCGGTATACGTCTGCAAGCTCGCTGACAAGCGGCATTTTTGGATTGGCAGTTGTACATTGGTCTTCGAATGCACGGTCAGCCAGATAGTCAACACGCGATTCGAAATCCTTAGGATCAAAGCCCAGCTGTTGGAACGACTCCTCAATACCCAGCTTCTTGTTCATGTCGCGGATAGCATTGATCAAGCTGGTAACCCCTTCTTCAGTGGTACGAGCTGGCAGTCCCAAAATACGGGCGATTTCTGCATAGCGCTCATCAGCAACGAAGTGCGAATACTTAGGGAACGAAGCAAACTTCGTTGGTTTCTTGGCATTGTAGCGGATAACGTGTGGCATAAGAATCGCATTGGTGCGACCATGAGCCGTGTGATATTGACCGCCCCATTTGTGCGCCAAGCTGTGGTTAATGCCCAGGAACGCGTTGGCAAACGCCATACCAGCAAGCGTTGAAGCATTGTGCATTTTCTCACGGGCCAGTGGATCAGCTTCCAGTGCCGATTTCTCCAGGTATTGGAATACGAGCTGGATAGCTTTGATGGCCAGACCATCGGAGTAGTCACTAGCCATAACCGAGACATAGGCTTCAATCGCATGGGTCAAAACGTCCATACCTGTATCAGCAACAGCAGTTTTTGGCAAGCTGTATACGAACTCTGGATCAATGATAGCTACATCAGGTGTGAGCTCATAGTCAGCCAAAGGATATTTGGTGTGTTTTTCAGTTGTTTTATCCGTGATAACCGCGAAAGAAGTAACTTCCGAACCCGTACCCGAAGTGGTAGGAATGGCAACGAATTTAGCTTTGTTACCCAGTTTAGGGAACTTGTAGACCCGTTTACGGATATCCATGAATTTTTGTTTCAGACCGTTAAAGTCAGCGTCTGGGTGTTCATAGAACAACCACATACCTTTAGCTGCGTCCATAGGGGAACCGCCGCCAAGTGCAATGATGCAGTCCGGCTGGAATCTGTTCATCATAGCTGTACCTTTTTCCACTGTAGTTGTCGATGGATCTGGTTCTACTTCCGAGAACACTTCGATGGCTACTGGTGTTTGACGTTGACGCAGGTAGTGTTCAACTCTTTCCACATAACCCAGCTTCACCATCATAGGGTCAGTGATAATCGCAACACGTGTAATATCAGGCATTTTGGCAAGGTATTGAGTTGCACCTTTTTCGAAATAGATCTTGTCGGGTACTTTAAACCATTGCATATTCACGGTACGACGATTCACCCTTTTCACGTTGATCAGATTGATGGCAGTCACGTTTTGCGATACCGAGTTGCGTCCGTAAGATCCGCAGCCCAGGGTCAGCGAAGGGATATTAGTGTTGTAAATATCGCCGATGGCACCGTGTGTTGATGGCGAGTTTACCAGAATACGTCCGGTTTGCAAACGGTTCGAGAATTTCATGATCACTTCTTCATTGTTGGAATGGATAGCCGAGCTATGGCCCATGCCTCCGAACTCAACGATCTCGGCAGCACGTTCGATACCTTGATCAGCATTTTTAACTTTATAGCAAGCCAGTACCGGGCTAAGCTTCTCTGCAGACAGCGGGAATTTTGTACCTACACCTTCAAGTTCAGCTACCAGAATTTTAGTGCCTGCTGGAACTTGAATTCCGCACATTTCCGCGATCTTCGTTGCAGATTGGCCAACAATTGCCGGATTCACTGCACATTTTTCAACGTTCATTGCGCCGGAAGTCAGCTTGCCAGCTTCTTCTTTGTTAACAAAGTAACAGCCGTTCGCAATCATTTTCTTCTTCACTTGGTCGAAGATAGCTTCTTCAATAATAACAGCTTGCTCAGATGCGCAAATCATACCGTTATCGAATGTCTTGGAAAGAATGATGTCAGTTACCGCTTGGTCGATATCAGCACTCTTCTCGATAAAGGCAGGCACGTTACCAGGGCCTACACCCAGAGCCGGTTTACCACAGCTATAAGCTGCTTTAACCATCGCCGATCCGCCTGTTGCCAGAATCAGTGCAACGTCAGGGTTGTTCATCAAAGCGTTGGTTTTGTCCATCGTCGGCAATTCGATCCATTGGATACAGTTCTCAGGAGCGCCAGCTTTCACTGCTGCGTCATGTAGAATTTTGGCGGATGCTGCACTACACTCTTGCGCAGATGGATGAAAACCGAATATAATAGGGTTACGTGTCTTTGCGGCGATCAAAGCTTTAAACATCGTGGTGGATGTTGGATTGGTTACCGGTGTGATACCCATAACGATGCCGACCGGTTCGGCGATCTTTTGGAAACTTTCGTAGGAGTTGTCTTCGATGACCCCTACGGTTTTGTCATATTTAATTCCGTGCCAGATATATTCTGTTGCGAAAATGTTCTTCGTAATTTTGTCTTCATAGACTCCGCGACCTGTTTCTTCTACGGCCAGTTTCGCCAGATACATGTGCTTGTCGAGTCCTGCCAGCGCCATTGCATGAACGATTGTGTTGACTTGCTCTTGATCCAGCTGCATGTACGCTTCTTGAGCCTTCTTGGCTTTATCTACCAAAGTCTGAATATATTCCTCAGCTGTTGGTTGCTTCACTTGGGCGGGCACTTCATTTTTAACTGCCATGTCCCTCGTCCTCCTGTCAATTTTTGAGTTGTTTTTCTCTACATGTTCATATTATCACATACTTTTCGTCTTGTATAGTGAAATCTTTCACAAAGTATAAAGTTTTTTTGACATGTTTCAAAGCGCTTACATTCAATCATATTCAGGTATTTTAACCATATTTTATTTAAAAAATCGTTTAATTCCCCTGATTTTAGGCTTTTACCCAGCCTATTCCTTGTTATTTATAACTAAAAAGAAACCTCTTGCTCTTCATTCAACACTCCATGAATCACAGAAGGTTCACAATCCCTCTTCCCCGCTCAGTGCCAATCCTGCTCGCTTTTTCAATCTCAAACCTACCTAACAAAAAACGGCTATTAAAAAAGATCAACCAGTACTCTCTCGTTGATCCTATAATACGAAGGGATGCCCCTCACCATTCACATGGTTTCTGGGACATCCCTTTGTTCGTGCTATTCAGTTACAGCAATTATGCTGAAGTCTGATTATTGAACTTTGATTCCGTCGAAGAATTTCTCTTGGACTGTTTTAGCAGCAGCATCAAGCTGAGCTTTGGAATCCGTTCCTTTTTTGGAGAACAGCTCTTGAATGACATTGGACATTGTTGCATAGTAGTCCTGAGTATTGTACTGAGCTTCTGGCTTACCGTCCAGCAGGTTCATGATTTCCGGATTGTATTGGTAGACGTTTGTATACTTATCATAGACAGCTTTAGTCTTCTTACCGAATTCAGAATCAGCGGAGAAGTAGTCAAGAAGCGGCGGAATGAAGAATTTACCGTCTGCTTCACGTTGCTTGATTACCGCATCAAGTGCATCCAGACCCTTTTCAGAGAAGTAGTCGAATGTGATGTAACGGAAAGCCATTTCTTGCTCGTCTTTCGTTGCATTCGGGTTGATTACGAGATAGTCGCCACCAAGTACGCCTGTGTGCTTGCCGCCTTTTTCAGCTGCAGGCATTGGGTACGTCAACACCTCTTCAGGTTTCAAACCACCTTGGTTCAGGGCTTGCTCGATAACGCCGTCAGAACCGGCCATAACCATTGCAGTACGGCTTTGTTGGAACGCGCCTACAGCATCGCCCCAGCCAAGTGCCCAGTCTTGAGGAATAGCATTAGCTTCCCATCTAAGCTGCTTATAGAAGTCCAGTGCTTTCACACCAGCGTCGGAGTTGAATGTAGCTACAACTTTACCGCCGTCAATATTTTGAATTTCTCCGCCTGCTTCGAACAGGAAGTTGGTCCAGTTCCAGCCAGCTTCATTACCTTTACCCATTGGAGCAATACCAGAGATACCTTTTTTAGTATCAGCTGCGCCCTTGGCAGTGTTCAGCATATCGTCCCAAGTCCAGTCAAGTGGAGGAACAGCTACACCTTTTTCATCAAGCAGCTTTTTGTTGATCATTGTAGTGGTGACATAACCTTTTTGTGTTACGCCGTACACTTTGCCATCAATGATGAACTGATTCTGCAAGACAGGGTTAATTTCATCTTTGTGTTCATAGTTGTTCCAAAGATCTGTGATATCAGCTACCCAGCCCTTTTCAACCAGGAACTTAGCTTCTGTAGCAAAGGTATTGAAGAACGTTGGTGCCTCGTTGGCAGCCATTTTGATGCCGATTTCATTTACGTTGTACTGCCAGTCATCCTTAAGGATTTCAACATTTGGATATTCAGCTTGGAAACGCTTAATTTTGTCATCTTCCTGAGCTCTGATTTCTGTAAGGTCAGGTGTCGGATAGTGAATCTTGATTGTAACTTTTCTTTGGGTAATGTCATCCTTAGCTGCTGCATCGGTGCCGCTCGAATTGTCTGTTGCAGCATTCGTTGGGGCTGTAGTTGCATCCCCGCCCTTGTCGCTGGCTGTATTACCGTTGTTACCGCCACAAGCGGAAAGCAACGAACCGGCCATTAGGAGGCTTAGTAGCATAGTGGAATACTTGCGCATTGAAACTCCCCTTTTCAATTTCATAATTATCTTACACATTGATCATAAAAGAGAAATCGTTTACAAACGAGGTGCATTTATATTCCTTTTATGTGTAAGTTTACGATTGGTAGTAGAATCAGACATTAAATTTAACCTTTGACAGCGGATAAAGCCACACCGCGCATAATGAACTTCTGGAAGATCAAGAATACGACAATTGGCGGCAAGCTGACAAGGAAAAGAATCGCAAACTTGATATTGGTATTGAGTGCCTTAACGCTAATAACATACTTATAGATCGCTGTTGCCAATGTGTACTTGTCATCACTATGCATAACGAGTGACGGCCAGAACCAGTCATTCCATGCTGTGGAGAAGATAAAGATGGCAAGTGTTGCGAAAATCGGAACCGACAGCGGTACTGCGATGGAGAAGAAGCTTCTTGGCTCCGAGGCTCCGTCGATCCGGGCAGCTTCGAAGATTTCAGGGTGAATACCGTCAAAGAAGTTCTTGAGCAACAGGAAATAGAATGTATTCGCACCTGCTGGCAGCCAGAAAGCTGCGTATTGGTTCAGCAAGCCCAGTTCCTTCAAGTTGACAAAGTTTGGAACCATATAACTGCTCGCCGGAATGAACAGGGTCATCAGGAAGAAGAAATAAATAGCTTTCTTATAAGGTACATTCATCCGGGAGATACTAAACGACGCCATCCCCAACACTACCAGGGTCATTAACATGTTACCCACAAAGATATAGATAGTGTTTCTTAGGTATGAAAACAGATCAATATAGTTCATTGCTTGCTTCAGGTTGTCAAAATGCCATTCCTGCGGGAAAAAGTGCGGCGGGAACGTGTTCACTTCTGTATTGGACTTGAGTCCGTTAAACATCATCATGAGTATAGGATACAACATGCTGAACACCATGGCACATATAACCAAAACCATTATTCCATATACGATTTTATTACTGGTCTGCTTAAGATCGTGTTCCGATAATATACCTCTATCTCCACTTTTCATCTTAGTTGTCCTCCTTGTTGAGCTTGAACTGTAAGACGCCCAAACCGCCCAGGACGATGAACATAAGCATGCCTAGTGCAGTAGCCGTTCCATAATCAAGTTTTGTAAACGCGTATTTAACCATCAGGAGCGCATAGGTCAACGTGGTGTTGTTAGGTCCACCATCAAGCAAAGCCATCTGTGACTGGTACCCTTGCGAAGTGCCGATAACCTGCAAAATAAGCATCAGAATGATCAGATTACGCATAGAAGGCAATGTAATATGACGAATACGTGCCCATACACCAGCACCGTCAATTTCTGCCGCTTCATACCAGTCACGCGGAATGCTCAGCACTGCTGCCAGATATATTAGCATCCCTGAACCGAATTGCTGCCAGGTCTCCATAAAGACGAGTGAAATCATAGACCACCTGGTGTCAGTCAAAAACGCAATTTGGTCGATTCCAAAAGTGCCAAGTAACGCATTGATTGGTCCAACCGGATCGTACAGCCATCTCCATAGTCCGTACAACACGACGCCTGGTACGACAAAAGGCAAGTAAGCAGCTACCCGCACAAAGCCTCCGAATCTGCGGAGCTCCGAGATCGCAATCGCGAAGGCGATTGGAACCCAAAATCCGAGGACAAAACACAATGCCATGTAATAGAGGGTATTCTTTACAGCCGTTAATACATCGGGATCTGTAAGTGCTCTGGCATAGTTGTCAAAGCCCACAAAAGTATTGCCTGAAACGAAATCGACGTGATAAAAGCTGTACACTAAGCCCTTCAAAATGGGAACCCACATGAATAGGATGAAAATTACAAATGCGGGTACAAGGAACATGTAGCCCCAGAAGTTTTTCTTCCAGCGGCCATTCCGTTGTGGCGTGGACGATTTACGCTCCATCTGTGCCCCCGGGTTTTCGTTTACTACTGCAGTTTGGTTCATCAAGCTCCCTCATTCCTTTGGTTCGTTCGGCATTTTTTCGCAAAATGCTTCCTACCTTAAATTGTAGAAAATCAGGCTTGTACTGAACATGTGTATATCTATCGAAGTAATGACTGTTCTTACTTCTTCAATTCGCTGGGGCTAATTCCATAGTATTTTTTAAATATTTTGCTAAAATGTTCCGGTGATTCATAGCCTACCCGCTCTGCAATTTCATATCTTCGCAGATCCGTATTCAGGATCATTTCCCGGCTTTCCTCCATCCGCAGCTTAATCACATACTCCCACAGATTAAAGCCTGTATTCTTCTTGAACAGGTAGCTCAGATAGTTGGGACTTACATGATTTTTCTTCGCCACCTCGTGAATGGTCAGACCTTTTTGCGCATAATTCTCGTCGATGTATTCCTTCGCTTTCTGGACGATGAGGTTGCTTCGCGTATGTAGTTCTTCAGCAGAAGGATCTATTGCGTAATTATTCCAGTTAAAATCACCATAGTAGAACACATAGTGGTCGCTATGCTCCTTGTTCCAGAGAATAGCCTTTGAAGCCTGCCGGTTCAGCACATTCATAAACGGCAGTCCCTTCAGAATCTGGCTAATCCCGATAACCGCGTGCAGATGCAGATATTTATGAATATTAAAATGCAAACTGCGACCCAGAACATCTAACCGGTTAATCTGGCCCGAGGAAGATTCTTCATAGCTTTTCTCATCCCACTGGATAATGATCGTTATTTCTCCCTCTGGAGAGTAAAAAGCAATAGAGTTCCACTCCTGATCCATAAGTTCCTTGGCAATATTCAAGGCTGCATAACATAAGAGGCGCTTATCATTGGCGCAATATTTCTTCTCTGATCCCGGTTCAGACAACGGAAGCTTGATCTTGATAACCGAAAAGAAAGGTCCCTGAAGGTTAAGGGCATCGATTTTTTGCAGACTGCGCGGGTCAGCCAGCACCTTATCCGGATTCGCCAGCAATTCAGTCAACAGTTGACTGTATTCCGGCTGCGTCTCTTCTAAGCGAAAGCTCTCGCTGATACCGGACATGAACGTATCCAGCTCCGGTGAAGGCTTATCCAGCTTCAGCAGCACATTACGTACAGAGTCCAGGAACTGCTCGCTGTTCAAGGGCTTGATCAAATAATCCTTGGCTCCTAGCCGTACGGCCATTTGGGCATACTGAAACGTCTCATGCGCTGAGATGACAATGGTTTGTACCCAAGGCTTGGTCAGTTTCGCATGCTGCATCAGATCAATGCCGCTCATGGCGCCCATCTGGATATCCGTGACCAGCAGGTCGATATCTTCCATTCGAATGCAATCTAGCGCCTCAAAACCGCTGTTTGCTGTATAAATATGATCGATTTCCAAGCCGGATGAAGCAAGCAGGCTGCTCAGTCCTTTAACAATCAACGGCTCATCATCCACTACTAAAATATTAAACATATCGTTGATCTCCTTTTATTCGTGATTCTCTGATTTCGGCAGCTTCACTACTACCTGGGTACCACCACCTGCGCGGGCAGCGTAACTAATGCCATATTCAGGGCCAAAATGCAGATGTATACGCTGGTTGACATTGCGGATGCCATATCCGCTGGTCGGATTTGGATTTTCTTCATCGAGAATCCACATAATTGCCTCAAAATCAACTTCTTTGTAACCGTTATCTTCTATGGAGATAAGGATGTAATCCTCCTCCATCCAGGCTGTAATAATAATCTCGCCGTCTTCTCCCATATTCTTCACCCCATGAATGATGGCATTCTCGATCAACGGCTGCAAAGTGATCTTCGGAATCAAGTTGCTCTTAATATCCGGATCAATATTCATCTCAACCCGAAAAACATAATCATACCGGTGCTGCTGGAGCTTGATATAAGCAGAGGCATGTTCCAGTTCTTCCTCCAGTGTAATCAACTCTCTGCCACGACTGAGACTAATCTTCATCAGCTTGGACAGCTGCTTGACCATCTCGGCAGATTCCGCATTACCTTCAAGTGATATTTTCCAATATATGCTCTCAAGTGTATTATATAGCAGATGGGGATTGATTTGTTGGTAAAGCAACTGCAGCTGCGATTCTTTCTGCTTCAGTTCCATTTTATACTTGTAAGTAATCAGGCCATTAAGCCTTCGGGCCATGTCATACGTGGAAGTGATTAGCACGCTGACCTCGTCATTGCTGCCCCACCTTGGCGTCTCTGGGACACGATTGCCAGGTTCGTATTTACGCACGAAAAAGGCTAGCTTTTGCAAAGGCGTCATCAGGGAACGCCAGAAATATGTAATAATGATCAGCCCGAATACCGCATAGGCGATGGTGATATATTGTATGACCCTCTTCATCTCATTTTGCTGCTGTAAAAGCGCTTTTACAGGAACCTTGTAGACAAGCTTCTGACCCAGGGCATGGTTGTTATTGACCACATAAATAAAATCATTGGTGATAACATCCACGATACCTTCCGGATCTCCCTCCTCTGCCCCTTCCGGCAGTTCAATATGGTCACCTAAATTGTTAATCGTAGAAGCAAGTACAAGATTATTCATATCTGTGAGGTAGATCTCACCGTCAGGCAGGGATATCGATTTCAGCGATTCACTGATTTTGGACTCCATTTTGGTCACGACCAATACGCCAATGGTCCCTTCTCCCCGGTAAATGTTGTTGACCGCCCTGACATAGGTTAGTGTCTTGTTATTCTCGGCTTGGGCGCTGAGTCTGTCCATAAACTGCAGATAGCCCCGCCCTTTCTGCTGCACCGCCGATTGGAACCAACTAGGCTCCTCTTCCTTGGAGAAAAAATAAACTCCCGCCTTCTTGACCTGCGGAAAGTTCGGGGCAAAGAAATATTTATCCTCCGGATCGTATACATAGAGCGAGTAATAAACAACATCATCCTTGCCGGTACCCTGAGAGTAGCTGAGCAGCAGCTTTTCTATAGCCTCATAACGCTTGAACGAATCCATCACAATTTCATTGGTTTTTGTACTCAGCTGTTGAATCAGCGGGTTCTGAATGATGGTGGTGGTGATTTTGTTAACGGTCTCAATATCTCGGTTAATAATCGTAAAGTTCTGTTTATTCAGCTCCACATATGCATTCGTAACATGACGCTTGAGAATGCCCTCGGCCTTCAAATTGCCGTAGCTGTTCAGAATCAGAATGGGAGAGATCATAATCAGGAAGAGCAGGATTAACTGCTGCTTGACGTTCAGTTTCACAAGTGGCTTAACAAGTCTTGACCACATAAGGCACACCTCCAGCTTCATACTATAACAAACGCTATATGCGTCATATATGTCTATTCTAAAGTTTTTTAGGAGTATTTGTATCTATTTTTCTACTAAAGACAAAATAAAAGCTACGCCATGATCCAGCCAGCGAAAGTGGACTGCTAAATTTTCAGTTATCCGTTAACTTTTGGAGGATATTTGAAAATCTCAGTTATACAGCTACAGCACAAAAAAAGACTGGAACAGCCCGTCAGAACGGCTCCAGTCTTCTCTGAACACGTATTAGTACATTATTATTGCGTATATCCATTTAAGTCAAGCCATGAAGCGCAAGTCTCCGTCCAGCCACTAGTATGCTGTTCCTCCGTAGCCAAGCCTAGGCCATGTCTTCCGTGTGCATAGACATGCAGATCGAACGGAATACCATGACGTCTCAGAGCTGCGGCGAAAAGAAGGCTGTTCTCAGCCGACACGCCTTCGTCATCCGACGTATGCCACAGAAAGGTCGGCGGTGTGTCCGTTCCTACTTGCAGATCGCTGCTCATTAGATCCACCAAATCACCTTGCGGGGAAGAACCCAGTAAATTGTCCTTGGACCCTTTATGTACCACCTGATCATCCATAGAAATTACCGGATAACATAGAATCATAAGATCCGGACGGCTGGACACCCGTTCCACCGGATCAATATCCTCTGCATTGCCCTTGTCAAACAACACGCCAGCCGTAGAGGCCAAGTGACCCCCTGCAGAGAATCCAAGAATCCCGATTCGGGTGGGATCAATCCTGAATTTCTCAGCGTGCAAGCGCACTGTACGCATCGCCCGCTTGGCATCCAGAAATGCATTTGGATATTGGTAGGGCGCTACGCGGTAGCGCAACACAAAGGCTGAAATGCCCAGGCTGTTGAGCCAGATAGCTATCGGTTCCCCCTCATGATCTGCACGCATCCCGTAAGCACCACCGGGGCAAATCACAACTGCGGCATTGCCGTCCCCTTCGACAAGATAAGGTGTAATAGCCGGACAATCCTCGTCACTAGTACCTACAGCTCCGGGAGCACCGTCAGGCCATAAAAGAATGGTCTCCATTTCTCATCCCTCAATCTTCCTTCATAGACTTGTCATTATGAGGGAATTCCCTCACAATGACATCAGTCTATCAAGTTAGAGGAGTTCATGCAATCCGGCAACAACAAGATCCGCTTCCTTAAGGATTTCTGGCTTGCCGATTCCGACTACCTTCATTCCTGCCGCTTTTCCTGCTTCCACACCCGCTTCTGCGTCTTCAAACACAATGCATTCCTCCGGCTGCAATTTAAGCTCTACAGCCCCGGTGAGGAACACTTCAGGGTCAGGCTTAGCGTTAGACACTTTGTTGCCATCAACTACAGCATCGAACAATTCCGTAATGTTCAGCTTGTCAAGAATGAACATGGCATTCTTGCTTGCTGAACCAAGCGCGATACCAACACCGCGTTCTCTAAGACCTGTAAGATATTCCTTCACGCCAGGCAGCAGCTCGGACTGATCCAGCTTGTTGATGAACTCTACATACAGGCGGTTTTTCTTATCCGCCATCGCCAGCTTCTCTTCCTCTGGGAAATCAAGACCGCCTACCTCCAGCAGGATATCGAGTGATCTCATCCGGCTTACGCCCTTGAGCCGTTCGTTATCCGCCTCTGTAAATTCAAAGCCAAGCTCACGGGCAAGCTCTGCCCAGGCCAGGAAATGGTATTTGGCCGTATCTACGATAACACCGTCCAGATCGAAGATGGCACCTTTCATATTTTGCAGCATGATGTTCTGTCCTCTCTATGTGTTGATCATATAGTTATCATTGTATCTGAAAATACATCACAATGCTGATCGGGCTATACCGCAGCCCCTGCGGTCTGAAGTTTCAGCTCCACGCCCGGCTGGCATAACTGTGGCTCTGCGCCATCTACAACAAAGTTTAATGCACTACTGTTGCCAGCTGCAGCCGTAATCGTTACTTCTCCGCGGCTGATTCTCAGCGTATAAGTTCCTCCGCGCAGTACCACCGGAAGCTCCACTGCCTCCCATTTCTGTGGCAAAGAAGGCTTGATATGCACAGTGTCTCCATCGAAATGCACGCCGGCAAAACCAAGTACCGCTGCCATCCATGCACCGCCGTTCGCAGCTGGATGCGTTCCGCCAATATAAAGATCGCCTACGTATTGTTTCGATTCACCGGTCAAATCCACAGTAGCGGTCCGCATGAAGTACGGATATCCCCAATCGGGAGAGCCGATATCAGCAGCAACCAGCGCATAAATGCACGGACTGAGACTGGAGCCATGCTCGGTGCGTGGCTCGTAGAATTCCCAGTTCGCCTTCTTGACTTCTTTAGAGAAGGAATGCTTGAACAGGTTCATCATGAGCACAACGTCTGCTTGCTTCAGGATTTTGGTTGTAGTAGCCAAACCGTTGCCGCCGCCCCAATATTCGTTTTTATTCAGAACACGTGATTTCAGATCCGCCAGCGTGACTTCTTCAAGGGTATGATAACGGTCAAATTGTTCAATGACAAGCGTCTCTTCATCAGGCTGTGGAACATAGAAGCTCTCCAGCATCGAACCGATCTCGGTCAGGAATGGACCGTCTGCGAACTGAGCCGTCAATTTTTCAAACTCGGCAGGATACTTCTCTTTGAGCAATTCCGCCGTCCGTAACGAAATTTCCAGACTTTCCTTGACCAGCGCATTCGTGAAGGCGTTGTTGTTCACACGTTCATGATATTCATCCGGTCCGGTCACATCCAGAATTTCATAACGCTTCTTGACTGGATTGTAGAAAGCGTAGGAATAGAAGAATCTGGCGCACTCCCAGATTACCTCTGCTCCGCCATCCACCAGCAAGCTGTCATCACCGGTAAACTGCACATACTGCCAAATACCGTGGACAACATCCGCACTGATATGCACCTGTTTATCCCGGAAATAAGTACGCATAGGTCGTCCGGTGAATACATCATTCACGTTGAACAGGGTACAGGCATCGTCACCCGTATCCTGGCTCTCCCAGGCATAGAATGCACCAAGGAAGCCATATTCCGCTGCCTTCCGGCGGGCTCCATCCAGCGTGTGGATACGGTACATCATCAGATTGCGAGCGGTACTCGGATCACTGTGAAGGAAGAACGGAAGCATGAACATCTCTGTATCCCAGAACACTGCTCCCTTATAGACTTGCCCGGACAAACCGCGCGCCGGAATGGAGACCTTCTCCGATTCCGTTGGGGCAATGATCAGCAGCTGATAAATGCTGTATCTGAGCGCCATCTGTGCTTCATCGTCACCTTCAATGATCACATCACTGCCCACCCAACGATCTTCCCAACGCTTACAATGTGCTGCAAGCAGCTCATCATAACCTAATTTAGCCGCCGCCTGAACAGCCTCTACAGCATTGTCTAACGGTGCTTTACCGGCATCAAGGCCAGTGTATACCGACACATACTTGTGCCATTCGTAGGTTTCGCCTGCCTTGGCATCCAGCAAGAGCTTGCGGATGGTCAGGCCATCCACAATTTGCTGCTCTCCAAAGCCAAAATCAGCGATTTCTGCCACAGCAACCGGAACGTTCAATTCTCCGGAAACCGCACTAGAGATCAGTACATCGCCCTCGGCATATTCTTTTTTCTCGAAAAGGTGAGGACCGTTGATATCCCACACCTCTCCGTCGATTCCCGTCTCAATATCAATCCGGCAATCGATTGTACTGCTGACAGTAAGTTTGCTGAGAAGCAGATGCAGGTTATCCATGCTTGCAAAACGCTCGGCGGTAACGGTCACCGTGCCGCCCTCAGGCGTACGGTACACAGTCTCACGACGGTGGATTGCACTGCGGAAATCCAGCTCTTGTATGTGGGATACCGGTTCGGTATCAAGCACACTGAGCGGCTGGCCGTTGCAGGAGATGACCGTGAACAGTCCATTCGGAGCGTTCACAGGCTCACGCCATTTCTCACCAGCTCTATCATAGAGACCGGCCAGTGTCACCGCGGACAGCTGCTCCTTGCCGAATTCTTCAAGTGTGCCGCGATAACCCATATAGCCGTTGCCGGTCATATATTTGTTCCCGTTCGTCGTTATCAGGTTCTTGTCGAAGCTCTCTTCCCTAACTGTCCAGTTCAACCTGCAATCATCCCTTCGCCCAGCGGAAGCACCGTACCGGAGGCATCCACTTTAATCCGTTGCCCGTAGACAATAATCTCAGTACTACCGCCGCTGATGGCTTTCAGACTAACGTTATCCTTGCTCACAACAATCTTCAGCAGCACTCCCTCGTACATTACCTGGAAGCTGTAGGATGTCCAACGCTCAGGCAGGGATGGCTGGAATGATAGGCGTTCTCCGTCGGAACGCATGCCGCCAAATCCGTACACAATGTTCATCCATGCCGCAGCAATAGAGGTCGTGTGAAGTCCTTCGCGGGTATTGCGGTTATAGTTATCCAGGTCAAGACGTGTTGCGAATTCGAAGAAGTTGTACGCTTCCTCATGCTTGCCGATTTCGCTGGCAAGAATGGAGTGAATCGATGGCGACAACGAAGACTCATGGATACATCTTGACTCATAGTATTCATAGTTAGCTAGCTTCTCTTCCTTGGTGAATTGCTCACTATACAGGAACATGAACATCAGCACATCCGGCTGTTTGATCATGTCATAGCGGTACAGGCGATCGTACGACCAGTTCGAATACAGCGGGAATTCAGTGACTGGAATGGAGTGAATATCAATGTGAGGCATATCAAAGAATCCGTCATGCTCCTCATATACTCCAGTTTCCTTATCTACAGGAATCTTCATTTTTTCTGCCTTGTTGCTCCAGTCGCCCAGTTCTTCCTCACGCAGTTCCACTTTAGCTGACAATTCAGCGAACTCGGACGGCGCCTTTTCCTTCATTTCCTGAATCGCTTCCAGGGCAAATTCGAAGGATTTTTTAGCCATTAGGTTGATATAGCAGTTATTGTTCACCATCAGTTGGAATTCGTCTGGTCCCATAACTCCAAAATAACCGTATTCGCCAGTACGTTGTCCCCATTGACCGCGTGTTGCATAGAAACGGCTGATCTGGATCAGCATTTCTACCCCTTTGCTGAATAGGAACTCTTTGTCTCCAGTATTCTTGACATAGTGCCAAATACCAAAGGATACTGCCGTACCTACATGCAACTGCAGGTTGGAGTGCTGCCACAGATCACAGCTTTCCGTTCCGTCGATGGTAGCGATCGGGTAGCAAGCACCTTCGCAATCCACATCTTTGGCGCGTTGCATAGCTTCAGGAAGCGTTCTGTAGCGGAACTCCAGCAAGCTCTTGGCCGCTTTCGGATTGTTGAACATATAGAATGGAAGACAGTAGGACTCTGTATCCCAGAAGGCCAATCCGCGGTATACTTCCCCCGTCAGACCCTTGGCTCCGATATTGAAGCCGGGATGGTCTCCATGGTAAGTCTGATACAGTTGGAAAATACAGAACCGGATACCCTGTTGGTTCTCAGGATCGCCTTCGATACTAATATCACTGGTCTCCCAGATTCCGTTCCAGTAAGCTTCTTGCTCCGCAAGTACAGCCTTCTCTTCAAGACTCGATGACGCCACAGCCAGACCCAGACCTTCACTCCACAGCTCTTCGGCACTTCTTGCGGATGTGCTGTCTGCGCAGTTGATAGCAAACTTCGTAAAGTGTGCAGTTTCACCTTGGGTCAATTCCAGTGAGAAGCTCTGTCCAATGAATTTCTCCCGTTCAACACGTGCCGTTTCAAGCGGCTGGGAAGCTTTCAATGTGAAGCTGGAGAACAGCTTGTTGCCGGTATTTATGGTGCTCGCCAAAATTGCCGAGATTCCATCTTGCTCTCCGCTGCGAACAGGGTTCCACATGCTCACGCCGCGCTCTTCATGAATGATATTGAAATCAAGACCCGCAATGATATCCACACTTCCGGAGAAGTTTAGCGGCTCAAATGCAACTTGCTGCAAACCAAGGTGAGACATAGTCATGCTGACAAGACGGGTGAAAACAAGCTTCAGGCTTTTCCCATTCTCCAGATGCCATACAAATTCCCGGCGGTAGGTGCCCGTACGGAAATCCAGTTTACGTACATAATCCGAAATCTTGCTCTTAGCCAAATCAAGCTGTTCGCCGTCTACAGCGATACGTGTATGCAGCCAGTCCACGGAATTGACCATATACCGCAGAGAGCGAATAATCCCTTTATAATGGTTGCCGATGTCCAGCTGTTCATTTAAACCGTTGAAATAACTCCCGATAAGACTATCACCGCTGTATCCTTCTTCAGCGTATCCACGTACGCCCATGTATTCGTTACCTAGTGAAAAGATAGATTCGGAAACCCGGTTCCGCTCCGTGTCGAAGCCCTCTTCGATAATTGCCCACGGATCCACCTTTAGATATTTGTCCGCTACTTTAGCCATGTATGATTTCTCCTTCTCCTGAGTTTTGTCCGCCCGCCCTTATAATCACAGAGCTCCAGACGCTCAACTCTAGGATATCGTCCGGCTTTATTGTCGCCAATGTCCGGCTGTAACAGAGTTATGTGCATTTATACGAAATTATGAGAAACCAGTGTACAAACCAACCTCTTTTGCAAAAAAGACAACAAAAAAACAACCAAATCCCACTATATGTGTATACTGGTAATGGCTGTTTTGCTATGCACCTTAGTTACCCTTTATACTCCTAATGTCGCGAAAATCATATTAAATCTCACACATTTGAAGTGAAAATAATCACAATGTTAAAAATTCGACACTTTTAAGGGCTTTTTTTTACCCATATCTGGCCAATTTCAAGGTATAATTAATTTAAAATTTACTGAAAAACTGAGGGAATAAAGGGGATGTCGATTATGATCAAGGAATACCACAATGCTATCGAAGCCCATGGCAATACGAAATGTTTCTCCGAGCAGAACTTCAACAGACTTCTCGTTACAATGAAAGAACGTACAGTCCCTGAAGGATCACACCTTTTCTGGGAAGGCGACTATTCGGATAAACTATTTTACATCAAACGTGGACGTGTGAAATTAACCAAATCTACCGATGAAGGTAAAGAACTCATTCTCTATATGTACCAAGCTGGCGATATGGTCGGTCAAGCGGATCCTTTCTTCAGCACGAAGCACAGCTTTACAGCCGAAGTCATTGAAGACAGCGAAGTAGGCGTCATTGAACACAAGGATCTGGAGATTCTCATCTGCCAGCACTGCGACTTTGCCATTGACTTCATGAAATGGATGGGTATTCATCATCGTCTGACACAAACTAAATTCCGGGATCTAATGATGTATGGTAAACCGGGTGCACTCTGCTCTACGTTGATCCGTCTGGGCAACACCTATGGTGAGAAGAGCGGCGAGAACATTCTGATTAACAAAAAAATAACGCACACAGACCTGTCTAATATGATCGGTGCCACCCGTGAGAGCGTGAACCGGATGCTGAGCGATCTTCGGAAGAAAGACGCTGTGGAATATGAGAATGGCATGATCGTCATCAAGGATCTGGGCATGCTTCAGGAAATTTGCCATTGCGAAATGTGCCCGGGAGAAATTTGCCGAATTTAACGCCCTAATCTAATACCCTCTATTCACCTCATTGAATCATACCTGACCCAAGAAATTTCACGGAACTTAATAGAGTGGTCAAGACGCCTTGCGGGGCGTCTTTTTTTACGGCTGTACTGGCGGTCTACGATGATGACAAAGGCCAAATAAGGGGCTTTTAGAAGGACCATAACGACATGGTCAGTCCTCTAAATGTCAAAAACCAGGAAGCCCCCGACCTGCTGGAGACATCCTGGTTTAAAAAGTGTAACTTTGTTGAGTAGCATTGTGCTCAGCAAAAGACGCCCTTTAACTCTACGTTTGATGTTGCGTTTGCTTTTGTTTTATCTCTAGCTCTAGCTTTTACCTCTAATATACTCTTTAGCTTTGCCTCTAGATTTTCTTACCCGCGCCGCGCAAAGGTGAAATCAGCCAATAGGCCATACCGACAAAGACGCCGCCGCCAATAATATTACCGAGCGTTACAGGAATCATGTTGTGCAGCCAGCCTGCCAGCGAGATCGTTTCGGGATGACCTGGAAGCAGCAGCGCTACGCTCAGCAGCGTCATATTCGCTACACTGTGCTCATAGCCGCTGGCGATGAACGCGAACAGACACCACCAGATCAGCACCAGCTTGGCTGTCTCACTCTTGGCCCGCGAGGACATCCATAACGCCAGGCACACCAGCCAGTTACAAAGAATGCCGCGGAAGAACAACTCTGAGAACGGCAGACTCATTTTTTTAGCAGCAGCCGTGAAAATTAGATGTTCCGCCGGAGCCGCCTTGAATAGCCCCGTCCCTTGAATCAGAAGAGCAAGAACTATTGCACCCGCCAGATTGCCAAAAAAGACGATCACCCAGTTTTTCAGTGTATCCCCGATGCTCGTTCTGCCTGCAAGCGTGCTTGCAGTAAAAAACATATTATTGCCGGTAAACAGCTCCGATCCCGCAAAGACAACAAGGGTCAATGCGATTCCGAAGGAAGCCCCCATAATTAGTGATTGAAATGGCGACTTGAGTGCTGCCAGCGGCGCTCCCAGTGAAAAGATAAGGATAATGCCGATCCCTACATAGGCCCCTGCCAGTAGTGCTGCCAGAAAATACTTGGGCAGACTTTCATTCATTTTGTCCCTTTTGTAAACAGCTGCTTCAACGATGCTCTCCACATTTTGTGCAAACATTAACTTTCACCCCGCTGTTTCTGGTTCACCATGCTTATGAATCTTAACCGGTCAGGCTACACGCTAACCTTCACCTGATTTTCTTCAATCTGAACGGAATAGGTCACCACTCTGCCCTGATCTGGTGCCTGAACCTCTCCAGAACGCAGATCAATCTTCCAATCGTACAAGGGATCATAAAGGTAATAGCCCGATACGATTCCTTCCGCGAGCGGTCCACCCTTCGGATGAGGGCTCCGATTCTCCACAGCATAAAAAGTCCCGTCAGAGGTGCGGAAAACAGCCAGCTCAGTCTGTCCCGCCCTAACTACCCGGCCGATCTGTGGTAGAAAATCCTGCACTGCGCCGATCGCATATTCCTGCTTCGTCAGTTTCATCGTTCTCGCTCCTTTAAGATTATTCCTTCCTCATTCCGGCCAGCTTGCGCACGGCTAGACCTTTGCGGTCTCGAACAGAGCCGAACGGGTGCTGTCGTCATTCAGGATTTTTTTCCAAGGATCGCTAACCTGGGCCAGGGCAAAATCAATTCGTGCCGCCAGTTCCTTACGGTTACTCTCATTGTTCAGAATAACGTTCTGAATGTTCTCAAGTCCCATTCTCTCTACCCATTCGGAAGTTCTCTCCAGGTAGTTGCCAGTCTCCCGGTAATACTGCATTACGGCTGAGCATACTTCAATCAATTCCTCATCAGTCTTGACCTTACAGAAGGAGTCCGCAATCCGCGGTTTAATTCCGCCGTTGCCCCCGATAAAGACCTCCCAGCCGCCATCATTGCCGACGATGCCGATATCCTTGGTGCAGGATTCCGCGCAATTGCGTGGACAGCCGTTGACCGCCATTTTAAATTTCGCCGGGAAGTCCAATCGTTCGTACTTGCGTTCCATCAAAGCCCCCATCCCCATAGAATCCTGGGTGCCAAAGCGGCAGAACTGTGATCCCACACAGGTCTTGACGGTACGCAGCGACTTTGCATAACCATAACCGGACGGCATATCCAGCTCTTCCCACACCTTGGGCAGATCCTCCTTCTTCACACCAATCAGATCGAGGCGCTGTCCGCCGGTAACTTTGACCACTTTAACGTCGTACTTGAGGGAAACGTCGGCGATTTTTTTCAAATCCTCCGGTGTAGTCACCCCGCCGTACATCCGCGGAATTACAGTATAGGTACCGTCCTTCTGGATATTGGCTCCCATTCTCTCATTGACAAAGCGTGATTCCTTCTCATCCTCATAGGTGTCGGGATAAGTCATACCCAAATAATAGTTAATAGCAGGACGGCACTTGGAGCAGCCCTCCTCCTGGGCCCAGCCCAGCACATGCATGACCTCTTTACTGGTTTTTAGACCTTTGGCGTGAATCTCTGCCACGATCTCATCGCGGTTCAGGGAAGTACAGGTGCAAATGCCCTGTTTGGCACTTTGCTGGAAACTGTCACCAAGTACAAATTGCAAAATCTGCTCAACCACAGGTTTGCAGCCGCCGCAAGAACGGGTTGCGCCTGTGCAGGCCTTGATCTCGTCCACCGTCGTGAAGCCGTTCTCGGTTACCGCATCTACAATAGCTTTCTTCGTCACACCGTTGCAGCCGCAGACGATTTCTTCATCGGCCATAGATTCCACAGATAAGCCCTTTTTGGCCTCCCCATTTCCGCAGCAGCCGGTTCCCATAACCTCGGCATAGATATCATCCGTCATCTCCGCGCCTTGCTTCACAAGCTTCTGTAAGTTGGCCGATTCTGTCACATCTCCGAACAGAACAGCGCCGACGATAATATTATTTTTCAGCAAAATCTTCTTATATGTTCGTTTCCATTCATCTTTGGCAGAGATCACCGTATGTTCGGGGGTATCTATGAATTCGCCAGCAGAAAATACATCCACACCGGAAATCTTCAGCTTAGTCGATACCACGGAACCTTCATATGGCTTCGTGTCTACATTGCACAAATGCTTCGCAAGCACCATCCCCTGCTCAAACAACGGCGCGACGAGGCCATAGCATACACCCCGGTGCTCCGTACACTCGCCCACAGAATATACTCCCACTGCGGAGGTCTGAAGATAGTCATTCACAACAATGCCGCGGTTAACTTCAAGCCCACTGTCTCTCGCCAACTGCACGTTCGGCTTAATCCCGACAGCCATGACCACAAAATCAGCCGCCAGCTCACTGCCATCACTGAAGCGCAGCCCACTTACCCTCTGCCCGCCGGTCAGCTCTACCGTCTGCATACCCATCGCAAACTTCACACCTTGGCGCTCCAGTTCAGCTTGCAGCATTGAAGATGCGCTCCGATCCAGCTGGCGCTCCATCAAATCTTCCATCAGATGCACGACAGTGACATCCATGCCCAGATTGACCAGCCCTTTAGCCGCTTCCAGTCCGAGCAGTCCCCCGCCAATTACAGCTGCTTTGTTGTACTGCTGGGCTGCCTCCACCATAGCCTCACAATCCGCAATATCGCGGAAGCCTACTACTCCCTCCTTGTCGCTGCCCGGAACCGGCAGAATGAACGAATTTGATCCAGTGGCAATGATTGCCTTGTCATACGGAATCACCAAACCGCTGTCCGTGTAGATCTGGCGTGATGCTGTATCGATGCGCGTAGCTGTTGTTCCCGTATGCAGCGTAATCCCATTGTCTTTGTACCAGTTCCAATTATTTAGAATAATATCCTCGGTGGTCTTGCTGCCTTCCAGAACATAAGAAAGCATGATACGGTTGTAATTAGGGTGAGGTTCACTACCGATCACGGTAATCTCATACGCACCGCCAAGCTTTAAAATCTGCTCCACAGTGCCAATTCCAGCCATCCCGTTGCCGACTAATACCAACTTTTCTCTGCTTGCTGTCATGGTTAGGTACCTCCTCAATGCTTCTGCATGCTCTCTTGTTACTTCCATATAATGAAAGTATACATTTCAAATTTGAACCGTGATTGTGATTGCAGTCACAGTAATTGTGAATACTTTCACAATATATTTAGCAACTAACCATCTATATAAGATGCACAACAGAAAGTAACAAAAAGCGAGGAGGAACAAAGGGGGAAGTTTGGAACTGTAGGAGCGAAGCGCTCGCCTGAAAGCTTTCCGTAGGAAAGCTAGCACCGGAAGCATAGGCTGTAGCCAGATTTCAACCGCTACAAGCGGTTTACAAGGAAGAAATCTGGTGACAACAGCGACCGGAAGTCCAAACATTCCACCGTAGTGACGACAAGCATATGTTCGAATCTTATGTTCATCTTATCTATAACAATCCCTGATGAACGCAAATGAAATAGCCAGACCCCCTTTTTCTAACAGGCGATCTGGCCGTTATGTATTGTTATTATCGCAACCCTAAGGAAATCTCCAACTCATCCATCGGCCGAAGTTTCATGTCCATCCCGTTGTCCAGCAGCTTTTTTCCATTTACTCGCAATTTCCATATTTCACTGGACAGTGGTGTATGTCCCTTCACCACCTGTATCCTCTGGTTGTCTTCCGACAGTTGAACCATTCCGCAGCTTTTCAGCAGGCTTCTCACAGAGAGATCACTTGTAAAGCTCATTACGTATATATGTGTCAGGTTCTCCTGCTCACTCCCACCGTTCACGTATAGGAAGACTGAATCCGGGTCTTTGCCTCCGGCATCCGACTTTGCCATAATCACAATACGTGCGCTTGAATTAACGGGACTGCTCTTCCAATTCGTATTACTGATTACCTTGCCGTCCATTTGTACTTCCCATTCCATTTCTGGCCCCAGGGACACATTGCTTACAGCGAGAATCTTCTGTCTGTCTTCCGCAAATACAGCAATACCGCTGCCCTGCAACAGTTCAAGAATCGTGATTCCTTTTCTATAAGTGCCGCTCAACAATCTTTCTGTGCTGTCAGCCAGTTCTCTGCCGCCAACCATTAAAGAGAATGTCGGCCCCACAGGCTCTGTAACCACTTCCGCTTTGGTACCTAGAGCGGAGGAGCATCCCCCCAAGGTCATAATAATAATCACTCCTAGCAACAAACGCCCCAACCCTAGCATGGGCATTTCCAGCACCGCCTTATCTTCCCGACAACATCCGCTAGTAGTGTCTCAGGCTGTAATCACTTCGTATTTCGTCTCATTTTAGGATAACCGAAGCCAGCCATGTTCTCAATGCAAAATCAGGAGATTATTCCTATTGATAGAATAAAAAAGAGTCCCCGAAGGGACTCTATGCAAACTCTGCTTCTATATGATATCTGGGAAAAAGGATGTTGTTCTCCAGATGAATATGTTCAAACGTCATTCCTTCTAACTCTTCTAGGCGCGCATAGGTCAATCGATACGTAGTGCACGCGTGTTCCGGAGGTGTAAAATCCTCAGTAATCTTGCGAATCTGTCGTAAAATATCGCCTGCAGCATCATGCTCATCCTCCAGCTCAGCCAGAGCAGCACGTAATTCTGTCAAGCTGGCTGCTCCCGAATCAGCACTATATGCCAAAAGCCTAGGGAACTGAGTATCCTCTTCCTTAGCTGTATGGTCAAGCAGTTCATCCATCAGCTTGTGGAACAGCTCGTGTAGCTGGGCCAAATGTGGAGAGTTTTCCCCATGAACGCGAAATACTTTGTTGACATTCTGTGCGATTAGAGGCAATTCCTGACGCAGGTAATGATGATGCTTATCCACAATATGCTGAATCAGTTCAGAGGAAGTAGCATAGTTCCATACTGTTTCTTCTTCCAGAACCGGATGTTCCATCAGCAGTTTGTTCAGGTCGGCAAGCACAGCATCCTTGTCCAATCCCCGTTCAGTGACAGCTTCTCCAAGCGGTCTATCTCCACCGCAGCAGAAATCAATTCGATTAACTTTAAAATAATCCGCAGATTTAGGAAATTGCAGTACTACATCTCTTACCCAAGTTTCATTACTCAAACTGCTCTCCGGCGTTGGCCGGGAGGCTGAAACTCTATCCATAGGTTGTCTCATCATCATTGTGGATTCCTCCTTCGGTTGGCGGTTCAGGTTGGTCTACCCTTCCACTTTACCTCCGACAGAAACCTTGACTTGTGATTTAACACACAGCAATTGAAACGTTTTATTGAACAAAGGCCTGCATATACGTACGCTTGCCTTTGGCATCCTTCACATAAGGGCCGAGTCCGGCAAACCGGGCATGATCCATATAAACACCAGTCATCCATCGACCTTCCGTCAGCCCGCCATCCCATTGCAGGACCACATCGGGTGCTGAGATCCACTCCTGGTACACGCGAATATGCTGATCCTTATACTCTTTACAGGGCTTCGAGCGCTCAAGCAAAGGGAATTTGCTCAGATAGGTTGGCACGAAGTAAGAGGAGATCGTTTCCAGATCCTCTTCAGTCAAAAAGGGCTCTTCGCCCAAAAATGGTTCGAACAATATCGTATTCTCATACATGGACCAGATTACAGCCTGAAGTACCATGCTTTGTCTGATGCCATTGTGGAATTTGTACTTCCGCTGTACGCCGGATGGACGAATCTCAGCGGGAGGTGACGTAGATTCCAGGCAGTGACGTTCACAACCGATACATTTAAAGCCGGACGGACCTTGAATCCACTTCTGAAAAACAGTTCCACCATCGTTATCTCCCTTATAAAGGGAAGATATAATATTGTAAGGCACACCGATCCACGCATCCCACACGGACTTAGGAAGATGGCTGTGAAGCATAAACAGTGTCTTGTCATAAATAAGCTGCACCTTAATCGAAGCAGCCTCCAGCTCGGCAACATCCTTTTTTCCATACGTTATTTCCCGGGAAAACAGGGTAGTCTTCATCTTCTCGCCTCCTGTTAGTTGTGCTGAATCTAAAGCATGCATCTCAAGCAGCAACGTGGTACCCGGGCTGACTAGAGAATACTTAGGCCGGACAACAGGACAAAACATGCGATTGGAAATCATCCCCACGAAGTATGGGCAATGTTTTTTCTATTATATTACACAAATCTCGACTTTGTGCAACCATTCCCTATCCAATTTTAAGTAAATAAGTAATTTCATAGTTGGACAGACCTGAATACCATAGCTGAGCTATCAGAGGTTGAAAAAAGCCCCTCTCCAATACAGGAGAAAGAGGCTATCTACAAGTCATTGACCGGATGCAAGCTACTCAACCCAGCTCTCGGCCCATACAGAAATTTGTTTCATGACAGGCTCAAGTGCCCGTCCTTTGTCCGTCAACTCATATTCAATCCGCACCGGAGTTTCTGGATAGACATGGCGTACCAGAATGCCTTCGCATTCCAGATCCTTCATTCGCTCCGACAGCATCTTGTCACTCATCGAAGGGATCAGACCGGAAATATCCTTGAAGCGTTTCGGCCCGCTCATTAACGTCTGAATAATTAGTCCATTCCACCGCTTACCAAGGAAAGAAAAAGCCGTCTCAAATCTCGGACACATTGTCAGTTGATGTTGTTCCATTGTTTTCACCTCTCACTAATAAAACTTACTATTAGTTAGTATATAAAATTTTACCACACTTCAACCCCGATGAACATCGTTTGCCAAAAAAAAGTTAATACTGACATAATAATTGCCGTTTCTTACTACTCTCCGTCACCCTGTGAAGAAGCGCGTTCCGCTATCGCTTCAGTGACTACGAAGGCCAGATCATCATTGCCATACAGCGACAACACGCCGAGCACCGTATCATTGGAAATGAATCCGGCTTCTTCCTCAGATACGGTCAAGGAGAGCGCATGGTGCAGAGCTGCATTGTTCTCCTGATGCGGGTAAGCCTGCAAATACAAGGCATGCGGGTCCAGCTTATTGTTCACACACCACTGGGCAAAAACAAGAATCATCATTTCTTCATCACGCTTATAACTCTCAATAATCTGTTCTTCCATTTGTTTACGCTGGTCATCCATTTTATGTATGTCCCCTTTCTGTTCTCCTCAATCCGTAAGCTCTTCCGCCAGCTTGTGGCTTGCCAATACGGCTGCGGCCGCGATGCCGCATTGCTCCGGAGAGTCAATATGGCTTAGAAAATCATCCACAGCGCCGCTAAAGCCCCTTCTCTGGAGTATCGTATCCCAGCTACCAAAGCCCTGGCTACGCGGCAAGCCACCTTTTTCATAGAGTACCGCTGTCTCCAGGTTCACTACCTCCGCTGATCTGCCGTTTCCGTGCAGCTCCAGCTTCTCCAGATCTGTTCCGGCATCCCGGATCATACTGAACATCCCTGACGCTCCACTACTCCAACCCAATAGACCCGAGGATTGCAGCAATTGTCCCTCTTTGTTACTTTGCAGCATGGATCGTAACAGCTCATAGTCATTGCCGCACAGCCATAGCAGCAAATCCAGCATATGAATCAGATCATCATACACCGTCTCCCGGCTACTACTGCCAGATTGAAGCTCTGTTCGATGCTTAACGGCAGTACATTGACTGATGCCACCCGCCTGCTCTAACCAAGCCTTCGCTTGCATATACAAAGGAGCGTACCGGCGGTTAAACCCTACAGCCAGCAGAACCCCTTGCTCCTGAGCAAAAGAGGCCATTTCCTGCGACTCCTTCAAGTCATAGGAGAGCGGCTTGTCCACATAGACTGAGACTCTGCGTTCTAGACATTTCATAACGATATCATAATGGGAGGGTGTTGGGCTATGTACAAATACGGCATCCACATCCCAGGACAGTAATTCATTCAAATCAGTCGTGCCCTGAGGAAAACGATAGGTATCTACCGTATCTCGCACAGTTGTCGCGGAACGGCTCAACACTCCCGCGACCTCCACATGTGGATGGTTAGCCAGCAGTGGCAGATATACTTTACGCGCAATACTGCCGACACCGACCAGTGCAACTCTTTTTCGATCAGGAACTATCATGTCGTGAGCTCTCCCCCTTTTGAAGTCTGAATGTTCATCACGTATACACTCTTCCAGCTATTATACCTTGAACTGATGACCCGACAAATGACCTTTGCTTCAATAATTTCATTTTTTTCAGTATGATGAGATGAAGAGATGGAGGAAAGGGCATATTAAGATGAGAAAATGGTTGCCGATTCTGTTGTATATTGCGGGTATAGGCGCAGCTTTCATTTACAGGAATGACATCCTGGACTGGATGCGAAACGTTCAAAACCCGATTTTGTCGGTGGGAATGGCCACTGTGCTCGCCTTATTTCCGGTCGTGCCCTACAAGGCTGTCATCGGATTATTCGGCTATGTATATGGGAGTCTTGCAGGTGCGGTGATCTGCTGGTTAGCGACTAACCTGGCCGCAGCCTTGATGTTCATTGGCGTAAAGTACTGGTTCCAGGGCAGAGCCCGAGCCTATCTGGCCTCTATTCCCGCGCTTGAAAAATTCACAGCTACTGTGGAACGCCGTCCCTTCGCTTCTGTCGTATTGGCCCGGCTGCTGCCAATCATCCCGCAGACTGCGGTCAACGCTTATGCCGGAGCAGCAGGCCTGCCCTTCTGGAGCTTCCTACTGGCATCGGGCTTAGGCAAAATCCCCGGGATCGCCCTGTTCGCATATCTTGGCGGCAATGGGTTGAGCAATCCAAGGAATGCTATTATTGCTGTCCTGCTGTACGTGGCTGTGATTGGCCTAGCAGGGCTATCATTACGCTCGCGTCCAAATGGGGCTTAATGGAGGCAACTGCTGGCAGGCGGCCCATATTTGTTTTATAATTAAATTGTGATCTATTTAATTGCATTATCCGAATGGAGGGATATTAATGAGTGAAGTTCATAAGAATCATATAGAATCCAAAACGGAACAAGCCACCTTCGCAGGCGGATGCTTCTGGTGCATGGTATCCCCTTTTGAGGAGCTACCGGGCATTATCGACGTAGTCTCAGGTTATACCGGCGGCCATACAGAGAACCCTACCTATGAAGAAGTATGCTCCGAAACTACGGGCCACGTAGAAGCGGTGCAAATTACGTTCAATCCGGATATTTTCCCATATCGCAAGCTGTTAGAGCTGTTCTGGCAACAAATCGACCCTACCGATGAAGGCGGACAGTTCTACGACCGTGGAACTTCGTACGGCACAGCGATCTTCACCCATTCCGAGGAACAACGGGCTGAGGCAGAAGCTTCCAAAGCCGAGCTTCAGGAGAGCGGCCGCTTCTCCAAGCCAATTGTTACTCCTATTCTTCCAGCGTCCAAGTTCTATCGGGCTGAAGAATACCATCAAGGCTATCACCACAAGAACCCGGGGCATTACAAACGCTACCGCACTGGCTCCGGCCGGGATGCTTTTATCGAACAACACTGGTCCCATAAGGAAGACAAGGAAAGCCTGAGAGAACGTTTGACTCCACTCCAATATGAAGTGACACAGAATAATGCGACAGAGTCGCCTTTCCGCAACGAATTCTGGGATCATCATGGGGATGGCATTTATGTAGATATCGTATCCGGCGAGCCGCTGTTCAGCTCTGAGGACAAATACGACTCCGGCTGCGGCTGGCCGAGCTTCACCCGTCCGATCCGCGATTACTCCGTCAAAGAAAAGACCGACCTCAGCCACCTGATGGTCCGTACGGAAGTCCGCAGTAAAGAAGCCGATTCTCACCTCGGCCATGTGTTCAACGACGGCCCCGGCCCTAACGGCCTGCGCTACTGCATCAACTCCGCTGCACTGCGGTTTGTGCCCAAAGAAGACCTTGAAGAAGAAGGATACGGGGAATACCGGGTACTTTTTCAGCAAGCTTAATTAGCGGGGATGGGTATTGGTAAGAGTATGAGTTCGAGCACGCGTTAGAGTACGAGCTTGAGTAATGAGCTTGAGTACGTGTGTGCGTTTGAATAATGAGCAGCAACTAAAGACTTCGACATATAAGTACAGACAGGAGCCACTACGCTGTTTATACAACACCGTTAAATACGAATAGCTGACCTGCTATTGTGCTCCTCACAGTAATATCAAAGCCAAAGACAGAGCCGCCAAGCCTCACGAAATACGTGAGACTTGACGGCTTTTTTGGATCTTGAAGTGTAAGCTTTTAATGGAATTGGTCGTGAATATTTTCCACTACTAGTGCTCATCACTAATTCCCGTTACTCACTTCTGACTTTTACCCAAAAGATACAAGATGATCATGCTCCGCGCTGACGGCTAACTGGAAATTCTCCTGTTAATTCAAACATTTCTCCAGATATTCACACAATAACAGGATTATCTCCTGTTAATTCTGCCTGATTTAAATTTAATCGTATAATCGGGAGAAATAGCAGGATTTTTTCCTGTTATCCCCTAAAACCTAACGATCCAAGACAAAATAACGGGACTCCGTCCTGTTATTTTTCAAGTGAACACTGCCTAGGCTTAATCACCTCAGCCGCTTTACTGCTTGATCTCCCAAACGACTAACTCTGCTTTGCTGCTTGGTCTCTAAATTACTTATTCTGGTTGCTCAACACTGTCTGCTCGGACTGCCTTGTTCGCTTACAACGACTCTGGTTATTCTCATCAGATTGTTCTAAACGAATTTTTTCTTTCAACAAACGCAGTACCTTCTACCTCCACTTAGCTTCAGCAACAAATGAGGCAGGTTCGCGTTCCAGGTACAAATTTCTCACCCGCATACATTACTTTTTATCACGGTTACCATTCTCACGGTCATCCACAGGATCAGCCCCGCCCTGTGGCGCTTGCACATCTTCCGATTGTGACTTCTCTACCTTAAGCTGCGCCTGGTCTGCTTTCGCCTGCGTCTGGTTTGCTTTCGCCTGCGTCTGTTTGATCTCCGGTGACGGCTGCCGGATTTCCGGCGTTTTCTCTTGCGTCCGCCCCGACTGCCGGTTCGCTTCCCGAATCAATTGAGATTCTTCACTCTGCCGGTGCTGTCTTCTTCTACGATAAGCAAAAACGATAATTAGAACAAGCGCTGCACCGATTAATATTGGCAGGGCACCGGCCAGGATCACCACAATCCACTGAAAGGTAACGGACAACGCATTCAAACTGCCGCTCAGCGCCTGGGATGCGCGTGTGCCAAGTGGATCCTGACCTTTTTTCTTCATCACATCAAGGCTTTCGTCCGTTTGGTACAAACGTAGCTCTACGGTTGAAAACGAAACATTCTGGTCAATGTAACGCATTCTCCCTTTGATCCGTTCAATCTCCACCTGGATGGAACCCAGTTCGTTGGCAAACGCGACAAGGTCAGCGGGTTTGGTCGCTTTTTTCATAAATTCGGTATATTGGGCTTCCATCATTTGCTTAGCCTTCAGCCGGGACTCAAGATCTACATATTCTTCAGATACATCCTGCCCCTGAATACTACGCTGGAGTTTCGCATGCTTCACTTTTTCAAGATTACTCAAAAAAGAGGAGAAGCCAGATGCCGGTACCTTCATAATAAAAGTGCCACCCTGCTCATATTCAGACATATTCTCGTTGAACTCGATAATATAGCCTTGGGCAAGCGTCACCATGTTGCGAACCTCAGTCTGAGCCTTAGCGTAGTTATCCACTTCCATGTTCAGATTGGCGCGATAGATCAGCTTCTTGTTCAATCCAGCTACTACGTCACTGCCTGTAAATCCGGCACCAGCCTTGCTGGTATTTAACGCTGTAGAATCTCCTGCGGTGTCCGTACTACCGTCTCCTGATCCGCCCTCGGCGCTGGCGTCCGAATCGGCAGAAACATTAGACATAGACTTGTCCGCCATCTCAGATTTTTGTATCAGCGCCTCACTGTCAAATTTACTTTCAGAGCTAGCCGTTCCCGAATCCGCAGCCATATTACTGCTGTTCTTGTCAGCCGATCCGCAACCCGTGACGACAATAACCAAAATCAAAAACCAAATCCCATACAGCCCCCATTTTCGCATCGCCATACCCCCATAATTTAGTAGAATACTTCTTTCTACCCAGACGATTCCAGAAGCTGGAAGGTTGCATGTTATTAAAAGTTTTGCATAAAGTGATAAAGAATCCTAGTAAAAAAACAAAAAACAGAAGTATCCTGATCAGGATGCTTCTGTTTGCGAACAGTCACTTTGTTTGGTACAATTACGGTGTCTTAACAGACAAATAACACCAAAAACCCTAACATCCAATTAGGATGAGGGCATGGTTCTGTTCGGACAAGCTCCACCTTGCCGAGCAGTGCATTCCATTTAACGATGCAGTCATTTTACTAAAGGGGAGGTGAACCCTTATGGCAAAAGACGTAATCTGTGAAGTCAACTCCTGCACCCACTGGGCAGAGGAGAACAAATGTCAGGCTGATTCCATCTTTGTTGCTTTCCACAGCTCCAAGGAGCCAACACGTGCGGAAGAAACAGATTGTAAAACATTCGAGAGCAAGTAAGCCTACCCGGAAGGAACCCTCCACGGTTCCTTCTTTTCTCATTTATTCTATCAAGAATGAGAATTATTATCAAGTGTATCGCTAAAAAAAGTATACAATAAAGAAGTTGTCCTAAACGCCAGAAGACGTGGACACACCCTTTGCAGTCTACACAACCTTGCTTACTGCTGTATGCTCTTGCTTGTCTACAGCATGATCTTGTTTGCATGCAGTAGGCACTTGCTTATCTACTGCTTGCTTCTGCTCACCTGACGCAATCTCTCGCTTATCTGCTGCTTGCCCCTGCTCACCTGACGCATTCTCTCGCTTATCTGCTGCTTGCTCCTGCTCACCTGACACATCCTCTCGTTCGCCACTCGATTGTAACTGTTCCTCGCCCACTCCATGCTCTTATTCTCCCTGCTGTGCCCATACTCTCCTTCCCTACGCTCGCCTACTGTATGTTCTTACTCATCTTTCCCCTACGCTCACCTACTATATGTTCTTACTCACCCTCCCACGCCCTTGCCCCCTGCTATATGCGCTTCACCCTCTTTCCTAAGCTCTTGCTCTCCTTTTGTATGCTCTTGCTCACTTCCTGTTTAGCCTAACTCAAGTCAGCTAAAGTGGCCTGAGTGAACCGGGCCAATTCTAGTGCCCAATAACAAAAAACCAGCAGGCCCCCCACGAAGGGAGATCTGCTGGTTATCTTTTTCCGCTGCTATTTCATAGCTTACAGCGCGGTATTTACACTTTGCTTGGGCTAGTCTTGGCTCTTGCGATCGCAGCGGCCTCAACCATGTTGCGCAGGGCGCTTTCGGTTTCTGCCCATCCGCGGGTCTTGAGTCCGCAGTCTGGGTTGATCCAGAACAATTCTGGTTCCAGTACACGCAGAGCGCGGTCGATGTTGACTGTCATTTCCTCTACAGCTGGGACACGCGGGCTGTGGATGTCGTATACGCCAAGGCCGATGCCTTTATCGTAGTCTTGCTCCTCAAAGCTCACGATCAGTTCGCCATGGCTACGGGAAGTCTCAATGGAGATAACGTCAGCATCCATATCGGAAATGGAATCGATCATGTTGTTGAACTCGCTATAGCACATATGCGTATGAATTTGAGTTGTGTCTTTGACATCGTAAGTGGAGATACGGAACGCTTTAACCGACCAATCCAGGTAGTGCTGACGGTCTTCTGGCTTCAGCGGCAGACCTTCACGGATCGCTGGCTCATCCACTTGGATCATCTCAACTCCAGCGTCTTCCAACGCCTTCACTTCATGACGCAGTGCAATTGCGATTTGGTTCGCTACTTCTTCACGGCTCAAGTCATCGCGGACGAACGACCAGTTCAGGATCGTTACCGGTCCAGTCAGCATGCCTTTTACCGGAAGCTTGGTGCGGGATTGTGCATAGACGCTCTCTTTAACGGTCATTGGCTCGATGAAAGCAACGTCAGCATAGATTACTGGCGGCTTCACGCAGCGGGAACCATAGGATTGCACCCAGCCGTTGCGAGTGAACAAGTATCCAGCCAGCTTCTCACCGAAGAATTCAACCATGTCTGTACGTTCGAATTCACCGTGTACGAGTACATCCAGTCCGAGCTTCTCTTGGAAAGTGATGACTTCGTCGATTTGATCACGGATATATTGATCATAACGCTCTTGGTTCCATACCCCTTTGCGCCATTTGAGACGTGCTTGGCGAACTTCTGGTGTTTGCGGGAAGCTTCCGATCGTTGTTGTTGGCAGCAACGGCAGATTCCATTTCTCCTGTTGTACTTTCACACGCTCTGCGAATGGCAGGTTACGGTTTGCAGGAAGTTCAGCCAGCTTGCGCACTTCTGCAGCGATATCTTCACGGCCGCGCTCAGGCAGGGCACGGAAGGTAGCAAGTGCATCGCGGCTAGCTTGCAGCTCGGCAGCAACAGCATCACGGTTTTCCAGTGCAGAGCTGATCAGCTTCAGTTCAACCAGCTTCTCGTTCGCGAATGCCAGAGCGTTCTTGATTACGGATTTCACCTTGTCTTCGCCTTCTACGGTTACCGGTACATGCAGCAAGCTGGAGGATGGTTGCAGGAACACACGGTCCAAGCTAACATGAGTCGCCAGTTTGTCCAGCAGAGCCAGCTTAGCATCCAGATCGGAGCGCCAGATGTTACGTCCGTCGATGATACCAACGCCGAGAATCTTGTCTTCCGGCCAGCCCAGACGCTCGATGGATTCGAGGTTTGTACCGCCATCGTGTACGAAGTCCAGACCCAGACCTTGTACAGGTAGCTTAAGAAGTGCTTCAAGCGGTTCAGCAGCTTCGAAGTAAGTTTGCAGGATGATGTTCAATCCAGGCACAGCTGCAGCGATTTCTGCATAAATCGTCTCAAGCAGGCTGATATCTTCATTGGTAAGCCCGGTTACTACCGCAGGCTCGTCCACTTGTACCCATTTCACGCCTTCTTGCTTCAGCTCTTGAAGCAGTTGCACATATACTGGCAAGAAACGCTTCGCGATTTCAGCCGTTTCAGATGGCTGGAAGCCTTTGGACAGCTTCAGGAAGGTGTAAAGGCCGATGACAACCGGCTTGCCTTCGATACCGGCTTGCGCTTTAGCAAAACGATAAGCCGCAAGTGGCTTGTTCTCAGTCAGACGCGGCGTTTGGTTGCCGATCTCTGGAACGATATAGTGATAGTTCGTGTTGAACCATTTAGTCATTTCGCATGCAGTAGCTGTAGCGTTACCGCGGGCCATTGCGAAGTAAAGGTCCAGTCCGATGTCTCCGCCATCGTATTCATACCGTGGAGGTACAATTCCGAACATTACGGCTGCATCCAGCACGTGGTCGTAGAATGTGAAATCATTGACCGGAATCAGATCAATACCGGCTTCTTTTTGTGTCTGCAAATGCTCAAGCTGGATTCTTTCCATTTCGGAACGGAATTCAGCTTCATTTTTTTGGCCGGACCAGAAGGTCTCCAGGTTCTTTTTCCATTCACGGTTTTTCCCGATTCTCGGGTACCCGAGGTTACTTACTTTTACTGTTTGCGTCATTCCTAGGTTCCTCCCTTATCTCACTAATAATCTATATGCGTCATGTTTTATACCCAAAAAAGGCGTCTCTCCCTGTAAGAAGTCAGAGGGAAAGACGCCCTAGTATTATACATACTGGTAGCTGGTCTAACACCGTCCTATCTTCCGTAGGTAAAGCTGTGCTGTCGAAACAGGCAGGTCTCCTGGCTGCGGCGTCTACATCTCCAGCCGTCTTCCCGAACAGCATATGCTGCCAGTGACGAGGGTTGCTGAAGACTCTTCCGTTACAGTGGCGGGACCGCGTCGGTCTTGCACCGAACTTCCCTATTAAGCCATCCGGTATGCCTTGGCATCCGGCAGGCACCTGTATCCGTTATTCAGTTTCGGGAATGAATATAACGTCATCATACTGGAATACCAAGTAAACCGCAATAGATTATGAGTGTAGCAGTTATACGGAATCCTTATAGCCAGTTAGAAGAAAATAATATACACCACTGCTGCCAGCACAATTCGGTAGATCGCGAAGGGCATCAGCTTGACCCGATTGATCAGTTTCAGGAAGAAACGCATCGATATCAGCGCGAAAACAAAGGCACTTATGAAGCCAGCGATGAAGAACGGCAAGGAATCCATCGTAAAGTACTGCCAGTTCTTGATCAGGGAGATTAGCGTAGCTCCGGCCATGACCGGCACGGCCATAATGAACGTGAAGTCAGCAGCTGCCCGGTAGCTCATCCCCAGCAGTACACCTCCGGAGATGGTGGAACCGGAGCGGGAAAAACCCGGCCACAGGGCGAAGCACTGCATCAGGCCAACGCCCAGCGCCTGCTTGTATGTCACTTGATCGACCGTTTCGGTCTGAACCTTCTTTGGGGCGAAACGATCGGCACAAATCATAAATACCGCACCGATGACGAGACCAATCAATACAGTTGCCGTCGAAAACAGATGGTCATCAATGTAGTTCTCCGTCAGTACGCCAAGGACTCCGGCAGGAATGAGACCAATCAGCACCATGCGAAGCTTTAGATGCCCTTCACCGGCAGGCAACTGTGGCTGTCCATCCGGCACAGGCTGCATTTCTTTGCGGCTGAACCGCTTCAAGCCCAGCAGATCAATAAATCTTTTCCAGAAAATCACTACAACCGCCAGGATCGAGCCTAGCTGAATAACTACTTTAAATGTATTTGCCGTATGTTGGCCCAGAAATGCCTGTGACCGCAGCCACATATCATCCACAATAATCATATGACCAGTAGAGGATACGGGAGCAAACTCGGTTATACCTTCGACGATGCCAAGAATAATTGCTTTAATAATCATGAGCAGGTCCATGTTAAATCCTCCTTAAATTTTTCTTCAGATTGCGCAAGTAACGACTCCGGATGAAGAAGAAATACAATACCTGCGCGACAAAATAAACCGCCAGCACCGCACCAGTCTCGGTCACGATCGATAAGTAGAACAGGCGCTGCAGGGCGATAAAAGCAAATAGGCTATGCAGGATAGCCAGTCCGATCGGTACAAAGAACATCAGGGCTAGCTGGAATGTCACAATCCGGTTCAGTTCCCGATCCGTTAATCCCATCTTGGCCAGGGTGGAATATTGCAGACGATCATAATCCAGATCCATGTACAGACGGAAGTAAAGAAAGCTTCCAGCTGCAATGAAGAAGACGGTGCCCACAAGCAGAGAAGCGAACAGCATTGTACTGTACAGAGTCTTGTGGATCTCAAACAATGTGCCGCTGACTGCAATGGCATAGGGATAATCAGCAGTGTATGCCCTCTTGCCCTTGACCGAAAGATCGGCTGCGATTCCAACCGTTTGCAGCAAATCCGCAACATAGAATCCCGTGTACCTATCAGTCTGCACGGGGCGGATAGCGGCATACAACTCATCGTTAACCACAATGCCGCTAAAGTCACCCCCGTCAACGCCGTCCAGCGCCGGGAGCAGATGGTTCGCAATCGGTAATTCCTCGGTGTAGCCGGTCTCGCGAATTGAGTTTCCCTGCCGCAGTGTATATGTAGCCTTGACTCGTTCACCCGTCAGGCTACGGTCCCGCTGAGAGCCGATCATGACCAGCCCGTCATGACCTTCAAGCGGCCTTTCAGACGAACGGAATCCAGCCTTCATCAGCGCCTGCTTATAAAGACTGTAGGAGATCAGGGGCAGCAGCCGCGTCCGATCCGGCCCAGTCTGCGATTCCACCTCTGCATATTTAATAGGGATGCTAAGTGTATCAAAGATCAGGCCACGGCCTGCGAGCTCCCTGCGAATGCTGTCCAGGTGCCGCTCTGTTTCTGCCGCGTCCTCCGTCCCCTTTGCCACATAGCCAACAGCTGCCGGGTAATTAAGCTTCAGTTCCCGGGTCAACGTCTGAATGGAAGCAAATACACCAACAGAAGTGAATGATACGGCCGAAATAATCGTGATAATGAAGAACATGCGTCCATTCTCTCTCCAGCGGGATGACAGGCCAGAGAGTGCGATCAGGTTAATCCGATGCCAATAGAAACGCCGGGTTCTCTTCAGCAGCTTCACAATGTAGATGCTCAGTTGGGTATAGAACAGATACGTTCCAACGACCGTAATGACCACGACTGGGAACATAATGACATCTACCAAAGCCGCGCGCACTGTGGCGGCCATAACGTAGCCAGCGATCAGAAAAACTGCTGACAGCAGCACAAGCACTATAGAGATTTTAGGTTCTTCCTCATGCTTGCTTTCCCCTTGGAACAGCGGCATCGGATCTTCAGGGCCGGTTAATGCAAAAGTACAGAGCGAGATCAGACCAAACAACAGCACAAAGCTGCAAATGGTCAGCACTGGGGCCTGCCAGGGCAGATGAAAGGAAAGCGAATGAATGCCAAGAAAGCCCGAGCCGATCATCAGGAACAGCTTGCCAAGCAGCAAGCCCAGCCCGGTACCGGTGAAAATTGCCGCGCTGCCGATCATCATATTTTCCAAAAAGACCATCAGATGCAACTGCCGCCTAGTCATCCCATGCATCAGTAGAATACCGAACTCCTTCTTGCGGGATTGCAGGAACGAACTCACAGATACCAGTACAAAAAGGGAGCAAAACAAAAAAATGGACCCTTCGGCGACCATCATCGTCTGCGTTGCAGTACTGAAAATCAGATCCTTGGACAGAGCCGGGTGATAAATAAACAGGGCGCACAGAAAGAAGATCATTACCGAGAACGAGCTGCTGACAAAATAGGCGGCATACTTCCGCTTGTTACGAATTACATTTCTATAAGCGAACTGCCGAAAGGTCATGGCCCGCGCCTCCCAGAAGCGACAGCATGTCAATGATATTCTGAAAGAAGGCGGCCCGGCTGCTGCCCCTGTACATCTCACTATGGAACCGCCCGTCTTTGATAAAAATCACCCTGTGACAAAAGCTCGCAGCCACGGCATCATGTGTAGCCATCAGCACCGTCGCTCCCTCCGAAGCATTGATCTGCTCCAGCATACCCATCACTTCGCCCGATGTTGTGGAGTCCAGATTGCCTGTAGGTTCGTCGGCCAGAATCAGCGCAGGCCGGTGGATCATAGCACGGGCGATCGCCGTCCGCTGCATTTGCCCGCCGGAAATTTCGTACGTCCGCTTCTTGAGCAAGTGCCCAATGCCAAGCGCTCCTGACACCTGTAGCAGCCTGCTTTCCATCTCTGGAACAGAGGCACCGGCCAGTGTCAACGGCAAAATGATGTTCTCTTCCACGGTGAGCGTGTCGAGCAGATTGAACTGTTGGAATACAAAACCCAGCTCATGACGGCGGAACAAGGCCTTCTCTTGTCTGCTGAGCAGATTAGGGTCTCGTCCACCAATCGAAATCTCACCGGAGGTCGGCTGATCGATAGTGGCGATGACGTTCAGCAGGGTCGTTTTCCCGCTTCCTGAGGGGCCCATAATACCGACGAATTCACCCTTTTCCACAGCAAACCGGATATGATTCAGCGCGTGCGTGGACACTTGGCCCTCATAAATTTTGGATAAATTATTGACTTCAAGTATGGGCAAGTGCCGCCGCTCCTTCCGTGGCCTGGAATGCTTCTATTATACAAACACGTCTCAGGCGCCAGCTATTTGTGAAACTTACAGTTACCTTACACAATTGTAAGGTGGTTAGAATACGATCCGTACCGTAGAGCCTTTCCCTACCTCTGAAATGATGCTTACCTCATGACCGAGCTTGGTACAAATCTGCTTAACCAGGTACAGCCCCATCCCGGTGGATTCTTGAAAATTCCGGCCATTTACGCCAGTAAAATAAGGGTCAAACACCCGCGGCAGATCGCCCTGCGGAATGCCTACCCCTTCATCACGTATATCCAGTACTACCCTATTATTCAGTATATAGCCTGTTAAATGAATGACTGCGCCCTCTTTTACCGTATACCGGACAGCATTTGTAATGATTTGGGTCAGCACAAAGGACAGCCATTTCTCGTCCGAAGTCACAACAATATTGTCCTCTACCATAATAGAGGGATATACACGGCTACGAATGAACAGTCGCTTCTGCTCTGAAGTGATCCGCCGCAGGACTGTCTGAAGCTCCAACCGCTCCACATAGAAATCATGCTCGAATGTATCCAGTCGTGCTGTATATAGCACGGTCTCCAGTCCTTTCTTCAGACGGTCAAGCTCGTCCCCGATCGCCGTGAAGGGTGGGCCATCCTTGTCTTGAATGATCAGATGAATGACGGACAAAGGGGTCTTCATGCCATGAACCCATTGATTGATGAAATGAATATGCTCCTCCAGCTTGTGGCGGTAACTATGCAGATCATTTTTATAGAGGCGGAATTGATGGGTTAACAGCCCGCGCAAGCTCTCAGCCAGCGGCGTATCCTGCGACGGGCCACCTGTCTCGTCCAGCGTGGAAGGCCGTGCCGTCATCCGTTCGTAGAAGGTACGGTTGGAGATGTAACGGAAACCGAGGTAGGCAAGCAGCAGACAAGTGCTGAGGATATCAGCATATAGACTAACACTGACCGCGCTACCTCCATCCAGTCTGTACACCAGTGTAATGACAGCTAGTTGGGTCAGATATACGAGGATTAACGTCTTTTGCTCCCGTAAAAATAGTTTCACTCCCCATTCCCCCAGTTCGGTGTCAGCCGGTAGCCTTGACCCCGCACGGTCTGCAGACCGTCATGGATCTCCAGCGCCGCTAGTTTTTTACGGACCCTGGTAACGTAGACGTTAAGCGTGTTGTCATCGACAAACACCTGATCATCCCATATCTTCTCCAGCAAGCGGTCACGGGTGACGATAGCTCCGGCTTTTTGCATCAGCTCGTCCAAAATCTTGACCTCCGTATGACTGAGATCCGTCCGGTCATTGCCCCTAGACAGCACCAGCCGTTCCACATCCAGCGTCAGTCCGGAAACGGTAAGACTCCGTTCATTAAAGTTACCCGCGAAAGTACCGTAGGCGCGCCGGAGCTGACTTTTGATTTTGGCCATAGCAATCTCATAATCGAAGGGTTTCGTAATATAGTCATCCGCACCGTTCTCCAGTGCCATCACCTGATCCATCTTGCCCGCTCTTGCCGAAATGAACAAAATCGGACAGGTAGAGATGCCTCGAATCTGGCGGCACCAGTAATACCCGTCGAATTTAGGCAGGTTGACATCCAACAGCACCAGATGCGGAGCGAACGCCTCAAACTGCTCGCGCACCGTCTCGAAATTATGCACGGCCTGTGTCTCATAACCGAATTTATGCAAGTAGTCCTGGAGCAACGACACCAGGCTCTGATCATCCTCAATAATGAATATTTTAAACATTCTAATTTGCGCCTCCAATGACCCAGATCTCTTGACCGGGGGTCTGCCAACTAATATATACAGCACCAGGGACGTACGTCAAATTCAGCTCTTTAGTATACGGTGCAATTACATTCTATGGTATCCTATAACCATAAGTAAAATAATGGAATACCGTTTCAACGATAATTGGATTGGAGCTTTAGGGATATGAATGCAATGAAAGCAAGTAAACTTATACTGTTCTTGGCATCGCTGGTTGTGCTGCTGGCTGGCTGTACGTTTGAGATGATTCAGCAATCGGATGATACATCGCTATACAGAGGACAAAGCTTAAATCTGGCGGTCATTGGCGATCCGCCGATCGTGAGAGAAAAGCATGTGACCTTCACTGAGATTACTTTTGAGGATTTGAAAAGAGGGGCTGAGCTTGCGTCCCATTACGACGCCGTCTTTATTATGAAGGAGCATCTTCGCGAAGCCGCCGAAGGCCAATATGCGAAAATGTACGGGGAGACGAGGCTGCCCATCTTTTTCGTGGAATCCAAGCAGCCCGCCGCCTTTTTTACTCTCGAGGATGTGGAATACGGCACTTTTGCAGACATAGATCCTCATATGTATATTTCAGGATTTCTGCTGCACCCTGAAGATCAACCCGGCGGAGATCCACCAGTGATGGCGCGTCAGGATTGGGGGATTACACTTGACATTGTGAATAGTACGAACATTAAGGCTGCGTATTCATGGGTATTTGAAACGATTGCCTCCATTAATAACGTCAGTAAACAAAAGAGCGACCTCACCGTAAATCCCCGGTAAGGCCGCTTTTTCAACATAAACACAGCTTCACAAACTTTCTTACCGGCCGTCCAGCAGATTACCGAGGCCACCGAGGATGCTGCCTTCTTCCTTATTGCGCCCGCCCGGTCTCGCTGCAGACAGAATGCGGTCCGCCATCCGGTTGAAGGGCAGTGACTGAACCCAGACCTTGCCGGGTCCGCGCAGCGTAGCGAAGAACAGACCTTCTCCCCCGAACAGCGCGGACTTTACTCCTTTTACAAACTCAATGTCGTAATCCACAGTAGAAGTCATAGCGACCAGACAGCCGGTATCGATCCGCAGCACCTCACCAGGCTGCAGCGTCCGCTCCATCACATACCCGCCGGAGTGCACGAACGAGAGCCCGTCTCCCTCCAGCTTTTGCATGATAAAGCCTTCTCCGCCGAAGAACCCTGCGCCCAGCTTGCGCTGGAACTCAATTCCGATCGAGACGCCCTTAGCCGCACAGAGAAAGGCATCCTTCTGGCAGATTACTTTCCCGCCGTATTGCTGGAGGTCCAGCGGGATGATTTTGCCGGGATACGGCGCTGCAAAGGTGACGCTTCTCCGTCCATACGCTCCGCTGTGTGTGAAGATGGTCATGAACAGACTTTCTCCGGTCAACAGACGTTTGCCTGCACCCATCAGCTTGCCCATGAGACCACTGCTCGGTCCGCCTCCGCCACTGCCGTCGCCGAAGATCGTCTCCATCGTAATCTCCGGGTCCATCATCATGAAGCTGCCCGCTTCAGCAATGACGCTCTCTCCGGGATCAAGCTGTACCTCCACACACTGTATTTCTTCGCCCATAATTGCATAATCAATCTCGTGAGCACTCATCCCGCTATTCCTCCTTAGATTATCAAACCTGATATAAGCGCATGGCTGTTTGATGAAAATATATACGCCAGCAAGCAGACCCGGTTTCAATGAAGCAGGGAAATTCATAAAAAAGAAGCAGCAGCAAAAAACCGGCCAGAAATTCTGACCGGTCTCTCACTAATAAGTCTATATCCATAGCTAGCTGATGATTCAGCCTTGCATTCCAATTATCGCACATTCTGGGGGTTGCCCAGCGGTGTTGGCAATTTCGGCTTTGGCGCTTTCGCCAGCTTTCCTTTGCCCAGAGAGGTTGTAAAAGTAATTACATAACCTGCCACAACGACAGCCATAACCGTGTATAGCGTCTCTTTCAATGGCATATAGAAGAGGGATAGTGCCAGCACGATAACATCCATCAGAATAAATACGGTGCCAACTTTAATTCCTTTCCATTCACTGATCAGCAGCGACAAAATATCGTCACCGCCGCTCGCCCCGCCTGCGCGAAGCACCATTCCAGCTCCCAGACCTGTCAGTACTCCTGATAACAGAGCCGCAACCGGCAAATTATCATGCAGATTGATGACCCATCCAGAGTAATGTTCCATCAGTCCGTAGAAGAGAGTGAACGCTCCTACAGAGACACATGTGTTCAAGACAAACGCTTTTCCTTTGAAGAACCAGGCAATCAGAAGTACTGGTATGTCTAGGATCAAAATAGAAAGTGAAGGCGAAATGCCCAATACATATTTACCAAGCAGCGATAATCCTACGAACCCGCCCTCGGTCAAATGGTTCTGATAATTAATGTGATAATACGTAAATGCAAGCAGCAATGTTCCTAACAAAATGACTGTCAACCGCAGCAGAAGCTCTGCTCCGTGATTGTGTTTCCTCATACTGGTCTCCCCTTATCGTAAATGGCGGCTAGACGTCCCACCAACCTCTACGACGGGTTGAACCGGAGGTATTGCTCCTTCGCATAATGCTACTCCCTTCCCTCGTAGAGGCGGCTTCGTCAATTAACGGTTCGCGCATCTTCGGCAGGGAAGCTAAGTATAAGACAGATCATAACGTTTCCAAATCGTCCTTTGGGGATTCGTCCTTCGGGGACACATGGTATCCTGATCCTTTCTTTAATTTGATAAGTTCTGTTTACATTATACCACGCGAAGAAGAGACTCTAAACACCTTTGTGTAAAAATGATGATTTGGCCCTTTCTGTTTTTCTCCCATTATATTTTAAAAAACGTTAAAAAATACATCGAAATGCGGTAACAATGGTCGTATTTCGAGAACTACGCTACGGTTTGTTAAGCCAATGTAAAAAAGAGGGAATGCAGATATCTGCACTCCCTCTTCACCTTTATGATTGTAGTCGGGTCAAAATAGCTGCGCCTGCGCGTGGCACCGGCACCTCCAGCAGCCCTTTCCGTAATTCCAGTGTCAGCTGTTCCGTCACTTCCCCACGGCAGTCCTTAATCACTGCCACATACACGGCAGGATCAGACGTCCATCTGACAACTACATTATCAGTATAAGTTCCGTTGACAATCGCCAATCGCTCAGGCGTTCCCTCTGGCGTGATGACCATTTCAGCATAACAAGCAATCACCTGAACGTTGTCTTTCTTCGCCGTCACGATCGGATACAGCAGTTCCGGGTGCTGCGGAGACAAGCTTCCACGCAGAAGCACATCACTGTATTCCCGGCTGAAGTCGGTCCAGAACCTTAGCATCGCCAGCTTCTCCTCCCCAATCTCTGCGAGTCTCACAGAAATTTGCAACACAGAGAAGAGACTGTTGATGAACTGCATAGCTGAGCTAGCAGTGTCCTCATGCGGATTGAACATAATCATATCGGAATGTACAGCTGTATCGCCGGACAGCAGCCGAAGATCAAGCGTACGCACACGGTTCTGAATGGAATCGTTCGGACAATCCCCCGCTCTGAAAATGTTGCCGTACTTGCGCATTAACGGTCCGATATAGCTCTGACGGAACTCAATCAGAATATCCGGCTTGATCGCTTTGAGCGACTGCATGATGTCGGTGAAGAGCCGGTCTACAGCTTCCGGGATGGAACGGTAATCACGGCCGCCCCCTTCTACCGGAAGTTCACCGTCTCTCGGCTGAAAGCTGTCCACAAAATCCAGCTTCAATCCGTCGATACCCCACTCCGTTACTGCCTGCTGATAAATATGCAGGAGGTAATCCCGCACCTCAGGGAAGCGCGGATCCAGCACGCCGGCGTCCAGACCTTCCTCTACCTTGAGCACCTTGTCCTTAAAGATGTCCCAGACCCGGCTTTTCCGGCCGACGAACGGTACAGAATACCAGAGCATATATTTCATGCCCAGATCATGAACTCGATCCACATGCGCTTTCATATCCGGGATCTTGGTCTCACAGACCTCCCAGTCCCCGGTAAACGCATATCCCCGGTTGTTATCATCTGTCTGCCAGCCATCGTCGACGATAATCGTATCGCAGCCGATTTCACGGGCCAGACGGCATTCTTCCTCAAGTGCAGCATCAGTCAGCTCCTGATGGTAAGAATACCAAGTAGAATACATCGGGAGCAGGGCAGCATCAGGAACGCCAGCAGGCTCAAGACCCGGCTGCTGCTCCCACCAACGGCTAACCTCTGCTAATGCCTCATGATACGGGATATCTCGGGTATCAATCCGCAGTACCGCCTCGTATACCTCCAGGCTAGGTACAGGCTCTTCAAAGAGCTTCAGTGAGCACAGGAAGGAGGAATCCTCCTCATGAATACCTGCCTTCACCTCGATCTTGTTCAAGACATCGGTGAAAGCAAAGGTCATACGGTTTCTTCCGGCAAGATTTAACAAGGCCGTCACAGGCGCCTGCGAAGAGTTCCGACTGTTAAAACCGGAGCCCCAATCAATCTGGAATGCCCGATTTCGCTCCACGCCGGGATGCCACATCGAATGGATATCGAGGGCTGGAATCGACCAGCTAATCGTACATACTGGCGGGATACCGTCTCGCTTCGCCTTTAAGCGAATGCCAATGAACAACAGATGTTCCTCAGTCCGCTCAACAGTCTTGGATATTTCAAAGAAATCTTCTTCGCTTACCACATTTACGGTGGGGAGAAGAGCGTCAATCAAATTCGTCATAGTTCCTCCTGTTGGGTTCTCTCCTAGTGATAGCTGTATCAGCCCTTAACCGAACCGATCGTCAAGCCGCCGATAAAGTACTTCTGCAAGAAAGGATAAACTAGCAAGATCGGAGCTGTTACCACGATTGTTGTAGCTGCACGAAGCGTTAGTGGCGACAGGCTGTTGAACTTCTGGTGCAGAAGCTGCTGATCCATAATTTGCTGTGAAGCTTCTACTTCCAGAAGCAAGCGGCGCAGATAGACCTGAAGCGTGTCATAATGTCCGCTGGAATTATACAGCACCACATCAAACCACGAATTCCAGTGTGCTACTGCGGAATAGATAAAGATCGCTGCAAACACCGGAAGCGACATTGGCAGCACCAGCCGGATATAAATCTTCAGCTCGGTAGCACCATCAATTCTCGCAGATTCAAACAGAGCTTCAGGAAGCTCGGAAATATAGGAAGACATCAGCAGCATATAGTACGCGCTGATCAGAGACGGAATCCAGTACACATGGAAAGAATCCGTTAAGCCCAGCTTCACCATAAGCAGGTAAGTTGGAATCAGTCCGCCGTTGAAGTACATCGTAACCAGAAACAACACACGGAGGAACTTACGTCCCGAGAAATGCCGGACGCTGACGATATAAGCCAGCAGACCTGTGACGAACAAACTGGTGCTCGTACCCACCGCTACACGAAGAGCGGACCATCCGAAGCCCTCCAGCAGCTTGCTGTTCTCGAACAACAGCTTGTAGGCATCTAACGAGAACACCCGTGGAAAAATGTAAATACCACCGCGCGCCGCGTCTGCACCATCATTCAGCGACAGTGCCAGCAGATTGAAGAATGGATAGGCTACAGCAATACCGAATAATGACAGGACGAGAATATTTACAATATCAAATAAGCGTTGTGACCAAGGAACCGATCGTGAGGCCATCGATGCATTCTCCTTTCTAGAAAATAGACGTTTGCATAAATTTTCGGGACAAGCGGTTGGCTGTTATGACCAAAGTTAATCCGATCAAACTCTTCATCAAGCCGACCGCAGTACCATAGGAGTAATTACCAAGTTGAACCCCGAACCGGTATACATACGTATCGATGACTTCATGATAATCCCTCGTGTTAGGGCTTCCCAAGAGCAGCTGCTGCTCAAAGCCCGCATTCAGAATACCGCCTAGCGCAAGAATAAATAATAGTACAATTGTGGCACGAATGTTTGGTAGTGTAATATGCCATACCAACCCAAACCGTCCCAGACCATCTACTCTGCCAGCTTCATACTGCTCCTTGTCGATCCCGGCAATAGCAGACAAGTAAATGATCGAGCTGAAGCCGACGTCCTTCCACAGGTTGGCGGAAGTCAGAATTCCCCAGAAATATTTACCTTCGCCAAGGAACAGAATCGGTTTGTCGATCCAGCCGAAGCGGACCAGCAGTTCATTGATAATACCGTCACTTCCCAGAAGGGTGAACAGGATGCTGGCCACCACGACCCATGAGATAAAGTAGGGTACATAAGACAGAGATTGAATGGTTTTCTTAAAAGCCTTGCTTTTCACTTCACTTAGCAGCAGTGCCAGCAGAATCGGTGCTGGAAAGCCAATCAGCAGATTTAGCATACTGATGACAAGCGTATTTCTAATAATCATCCAGAAGTCAGGTTCGTTAAAGAACCGGACAAAATTGTCAAAGCCGATCCAGTTTCCGAAAAGGGATTGCCCTGGAATATAATTTTGAAAGGCGATTACTAAGCCATACATCGGATAATAGGCAAACAAAAGTACCCATAGGATGATTGGCAAACTTAACAGCCACAGCTGCCGTTCGCGGGAAAATCGCTTGAGGTAATTCATAGTAGGTTCCCCTCCAAATCTCTCCTTGTTATTTCACCAGCGCGAGGTTCTTTTTATATTCCTCAGTGCGGTACTGCTCGAGATCCTTCAGACCCAGTTTGTTAGCCTTGTCACGCAGCTCATCGAAGTTACGGGATGCTTCATCCTCAGACTGGGACATAATGACTTTAACAAATCCTGTTTTAACGAGATCTTCCACCTGCTGATTCTTGATCGTCAGCGGGTTCTCATTGGTGAAGCTGACACGCTGCTCCGTATTGTCATAGATCGTATCCTTGACATTATCATTCATCAGCTTCTTCCACTTCTCATCAGCGATGAAATTCTGATCGAACCAAGCAGTACTCTTGTTATCATCACTCAGCAGACCTTGCGGATAAGCCAGCCAGAAGGAATTGCTGCCGTTCGCTGTCTCTGTTTTCTCAAAATCCAGCTTGCCGTCCAGAAGCGTTTGCTTCTGTGTCTCATTGAACGACCATTTGCCGTCACCTTCATAGTTCCAATAGGATTCCGGCAGGTTCGGAATGCCCCAGCCCATCAGACGTGTACCGATCGGTGAAACTGTGAAATCGAGGAACTTGATAATCTCTTCAGCATTTTTTGCTTTATCTGTGACTACTGTGTAATTCCAGCCATGTGTATTCTTGGCGGACAGATAAGCTTTCTCTGCGTCAGGAGCTTTGAATGCCATTTGCACGAAACGTTTGTCTTCTTTGTAATCCGGATCTGTTTTTTGCCAGATTTCATGGCCAGCATTCCATGATTGCCACCATGGGCCGATATGGCCGGCGATGCGCTCGTTGGAGAACTTGATTTTCCAATCGTCGAATTTATTAATAAACGCGTCTGGATCCATCAGCCCCTCACGGAAGAAACGGTTGTAATAGAGCAGGCCTTCCTTGCCCTCTGCCGTGTTCAGCCAGTGCGTAAGGTTGTGATCCCCGTCCTCTTTGTAGCCATCCTTCAAGCCCCAGAAGCCGAGAGCGCTGTCAATTCTGACGTCGCTATTCCAGGACAGTGCATAGTTCTTCTCACCTTTGTCATTGGTAGGATGCTTGGCTACGATCTGTTTCAGGACATTGTAATAATCATCAGGCGTTTTGATCTCGGGAGCACCAATCTCCTGATACCAGTCCCAACGGATGTGAGCGGTAAAATCAGGAATAGGCAGATATCCCCAACCACGAGGAAGTCCCCACAGCTTGCCATCTGCGTCAAGATAGGTTTCATAACGGGAGCCTAACTCTTTCTTGAGATTCGGTCCGTATTTATCTACCAGCGGGGCCAGATCGATGATTTTGCCCTGTGCCTTCCACTGGGAAATCTGGGATTCATCCATGGCTGCAATAACCTCTGGGTAATCACCGGATACCAGCATCAGATTCAATTTTTCTTTGGGATCAACATCCAGAGACGATCTTTGGATATCTACATTAAATTCCTTCAACAAATAATCATGGAACGCTGCTTGTTTCCTGTTGATCTTATCCGGATTTCCTTTCTCTGCTTGGAAAAAGTGAATCTGCGTCGTTTTCTGTGGCAGCTTCCAGCCGAACTCATTAACCTTCTCCACCGCCGGTGTTGTGCTATCACCCTCGCTAGCAGTATTGCCGCTATTGTTGCCGGATGAATTGCCGCCGCAGGCAGATAATAGCATTACGGATGCCAGCATAGCCGTGCCCAAGACACTACCTTTTCTGCTCATCAGTGTTCCCCCTCATAGTTGTGTTTCTTGTCTACATGGTTATTGTAGAAGATAGTCTGGGGCAAAAAAATGGAGATTTCATTTCGTTATGTTCTTTTCATCACTCAGTGTTAGCGGTTACATTATTGTTGCATCCGTTTTCTATATTCTGAGGGCGAAAGGCCGATCATCCGCTTGAAACGCTTCGTGAAATGGGAGTAATCGGGATAGCCACAGCGTTGTCCAACCTCATAGGTCTTCAGCGAAGTGTCTGTCAGCAATGCTTTGGCGTGCTCCATGCGGACATTAGTCAGGTAGGCAATATAGGACATCCCTGTCTCTTCCATCAGCAGATGGTAAAAATAAGTCGTGGAAATATCCAGTGGCTCAAGCACCTTCTCCAGGCTCAACTCACTATCTGAGAAATGCTGCTTAATATAGTCCATCGCCTGCTGGGTGGCACTGCGTCTTCCCCAATTCCGCTTGTCCCGTGTCTCTGCCAGCTTGCGTTCCAGCCAGTCTCTGAACGATGACTCCAGTGTTGTGTACCCTGGTTCATCGTATGGGATCTCCCATGGGCTGATCAAGAGCCGATCCTCCAGCTGATTCTGGATCAATGAGGCTGCGTTCTCCAAAAGTGTGCGCCGTTCCTCATAAGAAAGTTCCTGATGCGCAAGTAGTTTAAGCAGATTTTCGGTTTCCTGGGAAAGAACCGGTGCATTCGCAGCCCAGAGTGCCGTGCTAATTCGTTCTGCAGCTGATATAACCGGTGCTAACAGCTGATTTTTTACCATCGCCTTCTGGCGGGTGTTGGCAAAGCGATCGAACAGTCGACCAACCAGCTCTACAACCAATTCCTCCTTCAGCGGCTTCAGCAGATAATCTACTACCCCATGGCGCAGGGCGGCCTGGGCATATTCAAACTCCCCATACCCTGACAAAATGATAATCTCACCATCGTAGCCATCCTGGCGCAATCGCTGGATCAGCTCGATTCCATCCATTATGGGCATGCTGATGTCTGTAATGATCAGATGAGGCTGTTGAAGCCGTATCAGCTCCAGGGCTTCAGCCCCATTAGCGGCTTCGCCCACAATTTGGTATTGAGAATGCGCCGAAGTAAGAATTTTATCCAAACTTTTTCTGCTCATGGATTCATCATCCACAAGAATAATTCTATACATCCTGTATGCCCCCTTGTTGTTCCTGCTCTAATTCCGCGATGTGTGTAGGCAACAATATATCGATACATGTCCCATCTGGGCCAGAAGTGGAAATGAACAGTCCATACGGTTCACCAAATAACAGCCGCAATCTGGTATGTACATTCAGCAAACCTATCCCTTTTTGCTTGTTCTCTGCTTCAAGCTCCAGTAATTCATCTCCGGATAGATCAAAGAGTCGATTATAGTTGTCCATGATAGCCGGAGGCATGCCACCGCCCCCATCTTCAATCGAAATTAAAGAGCCGGCTGCGACCTGCATCTCCGATATGCGAATGTAATTGGGAACGATTTTATATTTATCAAATCCATGCTTGAAGCAATTCTCAACAATCGGCTGCAGCATAGAGTTGATCGCTGAGGTCTGTGCTGCAGCTTTTTCAGAGACTTGAATAAAGTAGGAGAGACTCTCATAGCGTTCGGCCTGAATCGAGAGATAGGCAGACACATGCCCCAGCTCCAAGGCAAGCGTGACCGTTTCATTCGGGTTCCTTACGCTGTATCGAAACATATCACCGAGGGAAACGATCATCCGGCTAATCTTTCGGTTGCCCTCAACAATGGCACTGGCATTAATAAATTCCAGCGTATTGTAGAGAAAATGAGGATGGATCTGCGCCTGCATAGCTAGAAGAAGTGCTTCCTTCTGCTTCACCTCGAGCTCCTTCTCCCTCAACTTGGCCCGGTGCACCGTATCAATGAGCCTTTGAATTTCATCAACCATCTTATTGAAGCCCCTGTATAAGCTGCCTATTTCTGCAGTTCGGTTTTCTGGCGCTCTGACTCCCAGCTCGCCAAGCTGAGTTCGCTTCATCAGCCGCAAAAGTGTCAGCAGTGAATTGCTCAGCATGTACATCACCCCACTGACAATAATCATGATCAGCAGGAAGATCAGCAGCAATACAATGGTAGAAATTCTGCTAATCTGCAGTAGAGGCTCGTTCAATTCAGCAAGCGGTACCTCCGCGAACAGTGACATACCTGTGGTATTAGAATGAAAGAACATTACAAGCTTGTCCCCCGATTCACCAGGCATCGTCAGCGTCCCCTGACGCTTATCGCCCATAGCTTTGGCATAGTCAATAGACAGTCCCTCATTAGGATGACTGCCAGGCCGGTAAATCGCGCTCCCCTTGCTGTCTGCAATCCAGACGTACCCGGTTTTGCCAATCCGCACATTCCGGGCAATCTGGATCACCTCGTCCAGCTTCAAATCAATAATTAACAGCCCGCTGTTGGTACTGTAACTCGTGCTGTTGAATTTAAGCGCAATGGACAAAAAGGGCGGGCTCCATTCATCCTGTTCCAGCCCCATAACTTCAAAAACGCCGGTCTTCGTAATCTTGGCGTTATACTCCTTATATCTCCGCTCCGCAGATGTGAAGCTGGAAGACGATACCGCCCTCCCCTCCCCATTGACCAGAGAGATTCCCCGGATGCCTTCTCGGTTACTTGTTAGCGGATTCAAAAGCTCTCGCTCGATGCGATTGGAACGCAGAAAACGATCATAGGAACCGCTTACAGAATCATTTAAAAATTGCAATGTCAGATCATTAACCAGGATAGGATACATTTGATGCTCAATATCCTGAAAATACCTGTCCACATATCTATTCACCTGTTCAACCAGCTGATAGCTTGATTCAATGGTGTTTTGCCGAATGACCTTATGGCTTTTTTCGTACCAGAATTGACCTAGCAGCGGAAGCGGGAGGTACAAAATCAGCATTAACAATATTATTTTTTTCTGAAGAGAGAGGTTGGCGATTAATTTCATGATGTCATGCTCCTTCTAAACCAGGTAAACCAAGGAATCACTGCCAAGAGCCCTCCCATGATTCCCCTTCATCTATTTTCTAAGTATAATCTTTTTTACAGTAACGCAATGGTTTCTTCAAGAAGCAGTGAATAAATCCCCATGTTTGCGATGATTCTGACATATTTATTGTGCTGTTTTTCTCGCCAAGATCCGCGTTTAAACCATACTGCTTCAAGAGTATCTCTTGTCAAGCCTAGATAATATGTTACAATACTTTTTATAGTTAAACATTTACTTAGTAGTCAAAGTAAACAGCACGTGAAGTGTAATTCTAATGAGACAGGTGAAAAGAATGAATCCACAATCGGAATATGCAATTCTGCTTTACTATAAATTTGTAAAAGTGCCGGATGCAGAACAATTCGCCCAGGAGCATCTTGCTTATTGCAAAGAGCTGGACGTAAAAGGCCGGATTCTCATCTCCGAAGAGGGCATTAACGGAACACTATCCGGTACGATCGCCCAAACTGAGCAATACATGAAGGATTTGCGCGCGAACCCGCTGTTTAGCGATATCGTCTTCAAGATCGATGAGGCTGATGGTCATGCCTTCAAGAAGATCTTTGTACGTTATAAAAAAGAACTCGTGACCTTCCGTGTTGAGGAAGAACTGGACCCTAATGTGATCACCGGAGAGCACCTCGCGCCGAAGGACTTCCACGAAATGTTACAGCGCGACGATGTTATCGTTCTGGACGGTCGTACCGGTTACGAATATGACCTCGGTCATTTCCGTGGCGCGATCCGACCGGAGGTAGACAGCTTCAAGGAATTCCCGGACTGGATTCGCGAGAATATGAGCGATCTTAAAGATAAACCAATCTTGACCTACTGTACAGGTGGTATCCGCTGCGAGAAATTAAGCGGGTTTATGATGAATGAGGGCTTCCAGCAGGTGTACCAACTGGACGGCGGCATCGTATCCTATGGTAAAGACGAAGAAGTACAGGGCCGACTGTTCGACGGAAAATGCTATGTGTTTGATGAGCGGATTTCGGTACAAATCAATCATACCGATGAGGATATCGTTGTCGGACGCTGCCATCACTGCGGTAAGCCGGCTGACCGATTCATCAACTGTGCCAACGATGCTTGCCACCTGCAGCATATTTGCTGTGAGGACTGTGAAACAGAGCACAGTGGTCACTGCTCGGACGAATGCGCCGCAGTTACGAGTGCAGCACGCTAAATAAAGGTATAGACAAAGGCGGTGAGCTGACCGTGCAACCCAAAGAGGATTTGTCCACCCGCGAGACGATATTACATCTATTTAAAACCAATGATGAGCTGACAGCCAAAGAGCTGACAGATCGGCTCAGCATCACTTCCATGGCGGTGCGCCGCCATATTGATGCCCTGGAGCGCGACGGATTTATTGAAGCGCGAACCATCCGGCAGCCTATGGGTAGGCCAACTGCGACCTATCATTTGACAGAGCGCTCCAATGTGCTTTTTCCTAATAAATATCACACGGTAGCTCTGGATCTGCTCGATGAATTGGTGCAGGAGACTGGTGACGAAATGGTAGAACGGCTGTTTGAACGCCGGAAAGAAAAATTGTTCAAGCGTTATTCTTCTGTCATGGAGAACAAGAGCTTCCACGAGAAAGTCTCATTGCTGGCCGAACTACAGAATGACAATGGCTACATGGTGGAATGGAAGCAGATTGGTCAGGACGATTACGAACTGGTGGAATACAATTGTCCGATCTCCCAGATTGCCAATCAGTACAACCACGCCTGCCAGTGCGAGCTTCAGTTATTCGAGTCACTGCTTGAGGCAGAGATTTCCCGGCCGGATTGCTTAGCACAAGGCGGACGCAAATGTCTCTACAAGATTCAAAAACGGGCACAAGAATCATAAGTTAAATAAAAGGTGGCGCACAGGATATTCACTGTGCGCCACCTTTTTTTATGGACGAAGCGTCTATGAGCTCATCCGATTTATCCTGGCTACGCCGGAAGTCTGCGTCTCATTAAATTACGTCCAAATTGCCTATTTCCCTACCGCACCTCACGACATATTTTATAGTACATTAGAGAAAGCGGGTGAACGAGAATGCCCACGAATAGTAACGGGAATAGCTCCAAAAATTCCGGGGATGACGGTGTAGAGGCGAACGAGCTGAGCGCTGAAGATTATGCCATCATTGGAGCCGGACTTACTGCCTTGGGCGACTTCTTCGCCTTTTTGTCGCTTGTCAAAGCCAGGGAGATTACTAAGGAGACCGGAGGACAAAGCGATGTTCTCCCGCTGGCTATTATTAGATCTTATAAGAAGGCAGTAGCTAAACAAAAAGGCCGGCCGCGGAGAAGAAGATAAAATGACTCGTTCTCCTATTAGCTGGAGTGCATTATACCCGTGATGGAGTGACAACGGATGATTAAGCCACCTCCTTGTTCAAGAGCAAGCAACATTACATGTCCTTCTTAAGGGATATTTAGTATACGCCTCCGCCTTATATATGGGGAGTTCAAATTCCCCTTTTAAATAAATCGCAATTACGTTCGTCATGGACCATCCCCGGCCCGCTTCAGCCCAGTATGGTCTTACTGTTATCATCTGTTTGGTGTAGGGACAGTAGCGTTATTTAGGTAATAAAATTTAAGCATTTATGTGTGTACAAGCTGTGAGGGAATATGTATACAAATATTACTTGGGCTAGAAATATTATTAAGTGATTGCTGGGAATTCACCGTTCCAGCGTGTAACAACAACGAGACTAACTTCATTTATTAACAATTAGCAAATAGATTACGATAAACATCAGAATACAAAACATGAACATTAAAGAGCTTACTTTTATTACCTGTTTAAGTTTTACTAATTCTGCTTTTCCTTCGATCAATCGCAAGGAGGCAAGGGATAGTAATGGTATACCCGTTAAACCTACAAAGATAGGTACTATATGTAGTACACTTGATGAATCAATGCAATTGTGTTTTTCCAAGATAGTATTAAATCCCGCACCAATCATCGCAATTCCCAGCACTACCAAAGCAATACTCGCTATTTTATTTAACCTACTTGCATAATACGATAAGACTAATAAACAAATTCCACAACCAAAAGTAAATACTAGCTCACCCGTGTATGAAAAAGAATTATAAAAAGTTAGCAACTGAACACCTCAATTATTTATCTATTTTATATGAATTTATCACAGAACCATCTTATCTACATTTTATAAACTGATATTTATATTATCCCCCCATGCTTTACCCCTACCATTTCTGTTTATAAATATAGAATCGGGTCAAGTATAGGAATAGAAAGTAATCGGGGGGTGCTGCCATGCAGCAAAGCAAGTATTTTCGGACAAGCATGGCTATTATTGCTTTTTTGCTAATCTTGTATTTGGGCTCAAAGGTCTTCTTCTTGTTCGCACCGCTGATCTCCATTCTTAAACTGCTGCTCGTGCCCATGATGCTGTCCGGCTTCATGTTTTATTTGCTCCGGCCGCTGGTGAATTTCCTGGAGAAAAGAAAACTGAACCGTATGCTCTCCATCCTGCTGATTTATCTTGTCTTTATTGGCCTGTTCGTGCTGTTTTCGGTGCTCGTCTGGCCGACATTGCAGGAGCAGATTCAGACCTTCATCGACAACACACCACAGCTTGTGGATGGTCTGCAAGAGCAGTTCCAAGATTTGCAGCAGAATCCAGTGTGGTCCCGCTTTTTCACAGGAGATTCGGACTTGGCAACACGTCTGTCCTCTTATCTGAATGATGCGATCAACTGGGTATCGAATTCTGTCAGTAATCTTATCGGGGTCATCTCCAACATAGTCGTCATCATCGCCACGTTGCCCATTATTCTCTACTATATGCTCAAAGACGGACACAAGCTGGCGCCGATTCTATTACGTCTAGTTCCCCGAAGATTTCGCAAGTCCGGTCAAGAAATGCTACGCGAGATCGACGGTGCCCTCAGCAACTTTATCGTGACTCGCGTCCTGCTGAATGTCATTTTGGGGGTAATGCTGTACATAGGATTTCTGATTATCGGCCTGCCATACTCACTTCTGCTGGCTGTTATAGCGATTCCGCTCAATTTCATCCCCTATGTCGGGTCTCTGCTCTCGGCTGTGCCGGTCATCATCGTCGGTTTTATCGAATCGCCTACGATGGCGATCTGGGCAACGGTTGTGATTGTAATCGCCCAGCAGATTCAGGATAACCTGCTCTCACCAATTGTATATGGGAAGTCGCTGGATGTGCATCCGTTAACCACGGTACTGCTGGTGCTGATCGGCGGGGATTTTTACGGGATTATTGGTGTGCTGATTGCGCTCCCGGTATACATGATTCTCAAGATTATAGTACGGCGGCTATATGGAATTATTATTACGGAACGAACCGGCGACACTAACTCGGCCAAGGAACCACTGATCAAAGAAGAACAGATGTAAGAGTCTGTCCATTAAAAAATCGCTCCCGGCTGGATTGAAGGAACACCTGTCCTCTTCATCCGCTAGGAGCGATTCTATCGTTACATTTTGAGCCTGAGGTTAATTTCCCCTCAGCCCCGCAAGGAGCGCACTACAAAGATGTGATTGCCCTTCATTAGATTTTGACCATCCTCCAGCATCACGGAGCCTTTCGTATGTGACACAATAGTGGTATTGAGGGCAATCAGCTTATCGCCCTTCCAAACGGTCACCGCCGACTTGAAATAGACCGCATTATCGAACTGCTGTCGTTCCCGCATAACATACCCTACGGCATGAAGGACAGGGGGCAGTGCTCTCTCCTTGGGCGCCAAGGCTTTGATATATACAATATCCTGAAAAGGCACCGCAATCTCCTGATGGCCGATTACCGCAATCCGCAGGGAAGGGTCCCATTTGCGGAGAATGCCCTTCATGATCGTGTACGGCTTCTCGCCGCAATACATTATGACCGGTCTGCCCACCCAATGGCGCATGGCTCCACCCCCTTCACTGTGTCCGAATCCTTACAAATTCGGTATGGTCCAATCAATCCCCTGCAATTCGTGGGATTCCAGGAACCGGTTCGCCTGCGTGAACGGGCGGCTGCCCAAGAACCCGCGATGCGCCGACAGCGGACTCGGATGCGGTGACTGGATAACCAGATGCCGGTTCTTATCGATAAAGGCCCCCTTCTTCTGAGCATGACTCCCCCACAGAATAAAGACCATCGGTACGGTTCTCTCATTCAGTTTCTCCATAATAGCATCCGTGAAACGCTCCCAGCCCAGACCTTTATGCGAATTAGGTTGACTCTCACGGACAGTCAGCACCGCATTCAGCATCAGAACACCTTCCTCCGCCCAGTGCTTCAGGTAGCCATGGGTCGGAATTGGCATCCCAATATCCTCATGCAGCTCCGCATAGATATTACGCAGCGATGGCGGAATCCGTACGCCTGGCTTCACCGAGAAGCTAAGTCCATGGGCTTGTCCCTCTCCATGATAAGGATCCTGTCCAAGAATGACGACTCGTGTTCCTTCATAAGGTGTCAGCTTCAAAGCTGAGAATAGCTGATCCTTAGGCGGATAAACGGTTTGTGTCTTATACTCCCGCGCCAATGCGTAGCGCAGTTCATCGAAATACGGTTTTTCTACTTCCTCTTGTAATACTTTATCCCAATCGTTGCCGAACATGAGTTGTTCCTCCTGCTACCCTGTTTGATACATGGTTTACTCTGTATTAACCCTATTATAAGTCCGCGAACGTACTGACGATAGAAGAATCGTCATTTACGGCAAACGTCCCTTGCTACTTCCGGCCGTAATCCGCCTTAATCTCGCCCCATTCACGAGTCTGCCACTTCAGCAGCTTGTTGTCATAGGTGTTACTCTGCAGCCATTGCACCGCCCGATCAATCAGTTGCCAGATTTCTTCCGTGGAAGCATCGCGCGGCAAGGTTGTCGCTACCTTCTTCTGCTTCACCCATTTGATGGCATTAACAGAATCACTATAAACCGTTCGATTGCTACCTTCCTTCTTTAAGTAGGCAAGGGCATGCACTATCGCCAAAAATTCACCTAGATTGTTCGTTCCTTTTCGGATCGGACCACAGGAGAAGATAACATCACCAGTCTGGGTATCCACGCCCTTATATTCTACCGGACCGGGATTGCCTCTGGTACCGACATCCACCGAAATACTATCGTAGTCGATCTCCTCCGAAGTCTCCACAGCGGCGCTGCGTCGAAATGAATTACCTGGTTTAGGCTTTGCTCCGCCTGCTGTAGCGCCTGTACCCCAATTACCTTTCCAGCCCGCCTTATAGGCGGCGTCCGCAGCCGCTTTGGATTCATAGGATTTATATTTCGCTCCTGTATAATGATCTGTTTGGGCCTGACATTCCGCCCAGGTACCATAGACTCCAGGCTGCTTACCTTCCCATACTACATAAAATTTCTGCTTAGCCACTTTGATGAATCTCCTTTCAACGCCAAGAAGTTGCTCAAAGCCTTATTGTAATTCATTCGCTTCCTTAGTTGAAGCTATTTCTCTCAATCCAAAACAGTCAATGTAATATCCACGATTTGCTCCAGTCTGGAGGGATCTTGCCCCGTTTTGACCATCACTCGCAGTCCTACCAGCGCGTTATGCAGATAAGCTGCCAGGGCTGGGGCCTCCAACTGTCGGGAGATTTCCCCGCTGTCCTGCCCGCTTGACACCAGCTTTTCTAATAGCCGTTCGCTGGACAGAAAGCTATCCTGTACAAGGGAATCGGCCTCAGAATCATGCAGCGACAGTTCCACCGCCGTATTAACCATCAAGCAGCCTTTGGGCATCCCGGTGTCGTTCCGGAGCACCAACTCAAACAAGCTACGGATCGCCTGCTTCACTGTAGGCTGTGCCTCAGCCTGCTCCTTCATGCGCTCGGCAACGCTTCTTCCATACCGTTCCACAGCTTTCATATATAAGGAGTGTTTGTCTCCAAAAGTATCGTACATACTTCTCTTATGAATCCCCATCCCAGTCACTAAGTCCTGCATGGAGGTCTTCTCATAACCTTGCAGCCAAAAGAGATTCATCGCTTTTTCAAGAACGTCGTCAATCTCAAATTCTTTGCTACGAGCCATAATCATGCTCCTTTCTAAGACTATTTTAGCATTTGTAGAACGAACGGTAAATATTCATTACTTTCTAAGTACTCACAGTAGATGGGTGTTGTGTTATAAACTACTATCTCAATTCATCCACATTATGGTACATTATAAATTAAAAACCATTCAAATCAGGAGATGTACATGCTAAATTATACAAACACAACGGCTGAGATAGCCAGCAGCGGGACTGACACCGTAATTATACCCATAGGAGCTACCGAACAGTTCGGTCCTTTTCTTCCAATGCATTTGGATACGCTTATAGCAGATCTATACGCCGAGGCTTACGGTAAAGCATTGAATGCATACGTGTTACCTACACTGCCCTTCAACACATCAGAAGAACACGCCTACTATAAAGGGACCGTGACCGTTAGCCCCAATATTTTAACGGCAATGATAGAAGAAATAATAGTCAATTTGACAAGACAAAATTTCAATAAGTTTGTAGTTTGTACCGGGCATGGGGGTGCCTACTGGGAAGCGGCTTTTATTAAACATATTAATTATAAATACCCTCATATTCTTGTAATTGCCCCAAATCACAATACTCATAACGCTTGGGAAGAAGCTATACATACGGCCGGATTTCAAGATTTAAATGAGATGCACGGTGGCCTACTGTCTGTATGCACGGCGATGTGGCTCTGTCCTGATCTTGTTAAGAAAAGTTCTATGGGCTCGGATGTTCCTCAGAACAATCGTATTTATGCTGATTACATGGGTTGGGATAAACTTACGGAAGATGGCTGTTGGGGCAAATATGAAGAAGGAAGCTATACGGATGAGGAATTGAGCCAGCGGGGTCAGACATTCTGGGAAACGTTTATTCAGAAGAGATCCGAAGGGCTACAACAAGTTCTTGACGAGGCTTACCATAGAAAAATGTCTCCTTCATAACAAAAAGAGGGGTGCTTCACCCCTCTTTACTATTTTAGATGAACAGCTTATTTCCCAGCCTTTACAGCCAATTTAGTCAGCTTGCCATCCGCAGAAGAGACATATACAGCATTGTCTCCGTAGGTTGTCATCAGCGGATTATGACTGCCGCTGTTGAAGGAGAGAATCACATCCAGCGACGTAGGATTCAACAGGTACGTATTATCTTTCAGGTTCAGGCTTAGCTTCCCGTCACCCGTTTGGGCAATTACGGTATATTTGCTTTCTTCCTCTTCAAAAGTACGAGTCGCTGTATTTTTCTCCAAATCATACAGGGTCATCGTCCCGTTGGCAAATACGACATAACCGTTACCTGTCGATTGAGTAAGCGCACTGCCCGGAATACTACGCTCCCACAGCACGCTACCCTGCGAGTTAAATGCCTGAAGCTTATTCCCTGTTCCATTGACGTTGGTCCGGAGGACCACCGTACCGTCCTTCAATACCATCTGTCCAGGACTGCCGTCTCCGTATATATTGGAACCAGCCGGTACCTGATAGCTGTACAGCGACTTGAAAGACAAATCATAGACTTCCAGGCGCGGGTTCAGCTTGTCCAGCCAAATACCGGCACTATTCTTGACTAGTGGACTGGTGGACAGGATAATCCGGTCTTCCTGGGCGGTAAGCAAAGTCCCTGGTAGCTGTTGACGTTTGGACACTTTGCCACTGCCGTCGAATTGGGTGAGCGTGGTCTTAACGATCCCCTTGCTGTCCGGCGCACCAGGAGATGCTGCCAGAATAGAGCCGTCCTTCAGCAGAGAGATAGAAGATGGTCCGGTCAGAGATTGAACCCAGTTCAGCTTCCCAGAGCTGTTCACCGAGTACAACCGATAGGTCTTGTCCGAAAAAGCCTGATAGACATAGGCAGTGCCGTTGTTGTTAAAGACCGAGCTGCCGGCAGTTGTGTAAGGTCCTTTGGAATCATGAAATACATATTCCCAATTCTGCTTGCCGGTATCGGCATCCAGTGCTTTTAACGTATCGACGTACCACAGTTGCTTCGTCTTGCTGGTGGTATTCGGCACATTCTGTCCCATATGTACGTATACCTGCTTCTTCGCAGGAACAGCCTTAACGTCATAAATAACGGATTCTGCATCTTTCGGGACCAGAACCGAGGATGTGAACAGAGACGCTGAAGTCCAGCTTGGCTTCAGTCCGGCTTGAAGCGGCGCGCCGAAGGCTTGCGCGGTCAGGGTCAGGCTGAGTGCGCTGGTCAGCAGCACTGCGGCCCATTTACTGTATTGAGTTGTTTTCTTCACTGCAATTCCACCTTTGTTCTTTTATACTAAATTACTATCTAACCATTGTATAATAGGAAGAGTGTGGAAAAGGTCACAAAAGTGTATTCTTTTTCAGCAATAAAATGTAACCCAATTAAAAGAAACCTCTCCAAAAGGGAATCCCCTTTATGGAAAGGCTTCTTGTCGTACCGTTATCGATGATGTTCAGACGCTACTGGACAGCCGGATTATACTCGTCATAGGAGACCGAGACATGCTGCCAGCATAGCGGAAGGCCTGCAATAATCGCTTTGCGCTTGGCTTTCAGAATGATCTGTTCGATATCGGCAAAGCTACAACCCGTCAACCGCTGACAAGCGAGCTCAGCCAATCCTTCCTCTTGTCCGAATTCACCGATCAACAGCTTGATATATTGCTCTCTGCTCTCGTTATCGGGGAGAGAATAAGTCATTTTGGTGTCAAAGCGTCGCCAAATGGCGCGGTCCAACTCTTTTTCCAGATTGGTGGCTGCTACAAAGATACTATTATCTCCAAAGTCATCCAGACATTGCAGCAGCGTATTGACTGCCCGCGCCATCTCCTTAACTTCATCGCCGCTCTCCCGGGTCCTGGCAATGGCATCAAATTCATCAAGGAAGAGTACGCAAGGCGACTGCTTGGCATACTCGAAAATTTTGCGGATATTGCTTCCGGTCTCGCCCAAGTGGCTATGAATAAGCGCATCGAGCCGGACCAGAATGAGCGGAAGCTCCAACATTTTCGCGAGATGAAAGGCGGTCAACGTCTTCCCGGTACCTGGGGGACCGTACATCACAATCTTGTTCGGAATAGGAACACCATGTTCCTCGAAGGTCTCACGCATGCCGAGAATCGTAATAAACTCTTCAACGATCTTCTGGTTCACCGTAGGCAAGACGAGGTGGCGGACTTTTCTGGCACATTCCTTGGGCATATAGCAGGTAGCCATGTCTATTCCTTTGGCCCTCGGAAGCCGTCCAGCAGAACTACTTTTGTTCATTATATAAGAATACTCCTTTAGCTGATAAATTCATTAAGCCTATTGCCAGCCGAATTATTTCTCTGCGCACACCATGAAAACCGGGGTGGAACGGGTCAGGAGCTGCTCCCTCTCATCCATCACTAGGGACGACAGATTCTCCTTGCTGTACACCTTGGCGAAGCCTTCCTTCTCCAGCGTCCGCACATCCCATGCCGGCCGCCATTCCCGGGTCAGCGGCAGAAGTCTGCTAAGTCTATCGGACTCCTCCCAGTCTATGTGACGCGGCGGACTGCCCCAGCCTTTCGCTTCATAGTCGCGGTAATCGCCTTCACGCTTCTCTTTCATCTCGTCATCTACTAGATGACGGTTCCAGTTGGCATCGAAGACCAGGAGACGCCCACCCGGCTTCAGCACTCTTTTCCATTCCTTATACGCCGCCTCGGGATCAGCCAGACTCCATGTGACGTTCCGGCATACCAGAAGATCGAAGCTATCGTCACCAAAATCCAGTACATGCGAATCCATCTTCCGGAATGTAACCGTAACACCTTCCCGATCGGAATGACTGCGTGCTTGCTCCAGCATATTGTCTGTACAGTCAATCCCGGTAACGAGATGACCCGCGCTCGACAGGATCACGGAGAAGAATCCGGGACCACAGCCGATATCCAGCACTTTCAGGGTCTCTTTCTGCGGGGCATGCTCTAGAATAAGGTCCAGCCAGGCCTGTCTCTGAAAACCATTTAATTCCTGGCGAATGCCTTCACTGTATAGCTCGGCCTCGCCCTCCCAATAGGTCTTTACTTCTTGCTGTATACTCATGGATTTCTACTCCTTTGTGGCGGTTATCATGAAACGTTGTACGTTCTGAACTCCATATTTCAAATGATGGAGAGGTTGCCGACGGGCCGGAATGAAGTTGCGGCGAATGCGGATACTCTTGAATCCAGCAAGTTGGAGAGCCGTTTCATCCGCTTCTGGCCGGAGGACATTGACGAACGGCAGCCTCCCGAGCAACGCTGTATCACGACTGCTGCGACGCCGGACTCTTTTTTCCGTGAATAGAATCAACGTCCAGGATAAGGCATACCACAGCTTATGGAACAGAGAACGCTTCTCCTGATACAAATAATTCCCGTCAAAAACAATCAGCACTCCGCCCGGCTTCAGAATCCGATGCCATTCCGCATACGCCTTCTGCGGCTCCGGCAGAGTCCACACCACATCCCGGCAGACCACCGCGTCAAAACTGTTGTCGGCAATTCGCTCCAGATTAGCTGCATCCCCAACAAATGAAGGCACCTTGTAGCCAAAGCGGTCAAAATTAGCCGATGCCCGTTCAATCATCCCTGGCGAAGCATCCACTGCCGTCGGCTGGTGCCCCATCTGCGACAGCAGCAGGGAGAAGAAACCAGGGCCTGTACCCACATCGAGCACCCTCTGTTCCTGCCTGCCTTGTAACCCTTCTTCCAACAGCTCCTTCCAAATGGACACTGCTTTAGCACTGCGGAACTGGGCACGGATGACCTTGTCATAGCCCTCGGAGCTGACGGTCCAATACTTGGAAATCTCTTTAAGCATTGATTATTCACCCACGTCCAGCTGATTCCAGAAAACCGGAGTAAAGGTGGTATAGCCCAGCTTGAAGTTCTTCACTCTGTTATTGACGACAAAGATATCATCCGGGAAGTACACGGCGGCGAACATTGCTTCCTGGTACATCTTTTTGAAAATGTTATCGTAAGCAGACTGCCGCTCTTTTAGATCGGTCGTACCTACGGCTTTGTCAATCAGCGCCTCTAGCTTGGCATCGGACCAGACGACAGCAGGAGCATCCCCTGTCTTATGGAATAGCGACAAGAGGAAGGCATGCGGATTGTACGCATCGTCATAGGTACGATAGATGATCAGGTCATAATCTTTCGTTTTCCACAGCGTATCGTAATAGGCATTCGGCTCCAGCACCTGCAGCTTCACGTTAATGCCGATGTCCTTAAGTTCCGACTGAATCAGCTCCCCGATGGATTTCCATTCCGGAAATTCGGACTCCTGCAGCACAAAATTCAGTGTCAGCGGAACTCCTGCCTTATCCACGATCCCATCACCGTCAGTGTCGCTATACCCTGCTTTAGCTAACAACGCCTTGGCCTGCTCTGGCTCGAATCCGTACCAAGTGCTATTATCTTCTGTCACATAAGGAACGGTCTGCGGGAATAATCCTTTGGCTTCCTTGCCTATTCCTCCCATAAGATCTTGAACGATGCTCTTCTTGTTGATCGCCAAATTGATCGCTTGACGCACTTTCACATCCTGAAGGACAGGGTTGTTACCGTTGAAAGCGAGGAAATGGGAATTCGTCCCCGGTGCTTCTTGTACGCTCAGCGTAGAATCTTTTTGCAGGACGGGCAGACTCTCCACCGGGATTTTGCCCAGCTGGCCTCCAGCAAGATCAACGCTACCGTTCTGCAGCGCAAGCACTCTGGACTGTGGATCTGGAATCACCTTCAAAATAATCTTGGACAGCTTCGGCTTCTCCCCCCAGTAATAAGGGTTTCTGACGAGCACCGCCTCCTGATCGGTTTTATAACTCTCCGCCATCCATGCCCCGGTTCCAATCGCCTTAACAAAAGTTCCATTAGGATCGCCAGCAGGCTCGACAGCGGAAGGACTGATGATCCGGACCGGTCTTGCGAAAGACAACTCCGTCAGGAACGGATAGTAAGCTTTATTGAATGTCATTCTGATCGTCAGGTCATCCACAGCTTCAAGTGACTGCATCGCCGTTGCGATATTCAGGGAATTAGCCGGGTCCTTTATCCAGCGCTCAAAAGAGAACTTGACCGCCGCTGCATTCAGATCCGTACCGTCGGAGAACTTGACGCCCTTACGCAAATGGAAGGTATAGACCTTGCCATCCTCCGAGATCTCCCACGACTCCGCCAGTGCCGGCAAAATCTCGCCCTTCTCTCCGTATTCCACCAGCCCGTCATAGATCATGGCATGTACATTCATTGAGCCTTTATAGGCACCGGCGTCCAATTGATCAATACCGGGATCTGCAGCAATTGCCACGGTAATCGATTTGTTGTCATCACCGGTGTTGTTGGCAGGCTGTGTCACTGCATTTGCCGTAGTTCCATAGGCAGTGCTGCTACTATCCTTGTTAGTACCGCTGTGGCTGCTGCATCCGGCAATGACCAAGACTGCCGTTGTCACTGCAGCCAGAAATACTTTGCTCCATCGTACATCTTTTCTCTTTTCCATCTTGCTCATATGATTTGCTCCTCTTCTCTATTCAAAATAAAGCTACTTGTCTTAACCTAGGGTCCTGGATCGGTACCGACTCCAGCAAAGAGCGCGTATAAGGGTGAACCGCTTTTTGCAGGATGCATTCACTACGCTGCCATTCAACAATCTGCCCCTGGTGCATTACCGCCACATGGTCACAGAAACGGTCGACCAGTGACAAGTCGTGTGTAATGAACACATAGGATAGGCCCAGCTGTGATTTCAGATCCAGCAACAGATTCAGCATTTGTCTCCGCAAGGTCGCATCCAGACTGGAAAAGGGTTCGTCACAGATCAGCAGCTCCGGCCCAAGCACGATGGCTCTGGCAATTCCAATCCGCTGCTGCTCGCCGCCGCTCAGTTCATGCGGATATCTCCTTATATACTGGCTGGATAGGCCGACCCGCTCCAGACTCTCCAGCACCTTCTCCCTCCGCGCTTCAGCAGTTCCCACTCTATAATTTCTCAACGGTTCGCCGATAATCTGTTCGACGGTAAACAGCGGGTTGAAGGCCGACAGACTATTCTGGAAAATCATCTGCATTCTGTGCCGGACACTCCGCATCCGCTTTAGGCTGAGGCCCGTGATATCCTGCCTCCGATACATCACCTTCCCAGAGGTGGGCTTGTCCAGACCGAGTAGCAAACGGCCGAGCGTGCTTTTGCCAGAGCCGCTCTCTCCAACCAACCCGAGGGTCTCACCTTGTTCCAGACTTAATGACACATTATGTACAGCCTGCATCGCCCCGGCCTGCGTAGTGAACCAGCTCCGCTTTTTGCCGTAGGTTTTGCTAAGACTTACAGCCTCCAGCAGTTTCATTGCGCAGTCTCCTCCTCTCTATCTAGCAGTCAAATTCCAATTCGCAGAACGACATATAATGATTAAATACGGCGAGCTTTCTAAACCATTCCATATTAGTTGTTATCTGCTGTTTATAAGTTCTCGGGTATAGGGATGCCGGGGGTTCTCGAAAATATCGAATACATTCCCGAACTCCACAATCTGCCCCGATTTCATCACATAGACTTCATCTGCCAATTCGGCGACAACGCCCCAATCATGGGTAATCAAGAGAATTCCAATATCCTCCTCCACCCTGATCCGGTCCAGCTCCTTCAGAATTCCGGCCTGCACTCTTACATCAAGCGCCGTCGTTGGCTCGTCGGCAATAAGCAGGCGAGGCCGGGAGACTAACGCCAGCGCGATCATCACCCGCTGGCACATTCCACCGCTGATCTGAAACGCATACTGTGTCATCAGCGTATCCGGGTCTTGCAGGCCGACCCGGGTCAACTGAGCCCGGGCCAGCTCCTTCGCCTCGGCCCGGGACACCCGGCGGTGCAGCCTGATCGTCTCGATCATCTGCGCACCAATGGTCAGCACCGGGTTCAGGGCGTTCATGGGGTCCTGGAAGATGACTCCCACCTGACTTCCCCGGAGCGCCCGAAGCCTGCGCGGCGTACATTCCCGGAGATTGACGCCGCCGAGCCAAATCTCGCCCTGCTCCACCACGCCGGGCGGGTCGACCAGACCGAGAACCGACATGGCCGTGACGCTTTTGCCGCTGCCGCTTTCCCCAACCAGGGCAACAATCTGCCCGGGCTTCACCTCCAGGCTAACGCTATCAACCGCAGTAATGACCTTGCCCGGTGTATGGAACCGGGTAGTTAACTGCGCAACCCGCAGTATAGCGGACGTCTCTATCGTCAAATGTCATCCTCCTCTCCCTGACTCATTAATGCATTCGGCCATCTGCTCTGCGCAGCCCCTCGCCCAGCAGATTAAAGCCCACAACGACAAGCAAAATTACGAGGCCGGGAAAGAGCATCAAGCGTGGTGCGGTCTGAATATAGGTTCGGCTGTCATTCAGCATCACGCCCCATTCCGGTGCCGGTGGCTGAGCGCCAAGTCCGAGAAAGGACATTCCGGCCAGTGACAGAATGATCGTTCCTACCTCCATGGAGGCCAAGACAAGAATCGGACGGGCAACGTTCGTTAAAATATGCCGCACCATAATCTGTAGATGCGATGATCCTGCTGCTTTAGCCGCCATTATGAAATCGCGCTCCTTGATCTGCAGCACCATGCCACGGATAATCCGCGCATAACCTGTCCACCAGACGGCTGCAAAAGCAATCAGCAGGTTCACGGGGCCTGGCCCCAGCATCCCTGTCACCGCTAGCGCAAGAATAAGACTGGGAAAAGCCAGCAATACATCAATGATTCGCATAATCAGCTGATCCAGCTTTCCCCCGGCATAACCGGCGATCAGGCCAACAGGAATACTGATGGCGAATACGACACCTAATACTATCAGGGCATAATATAGAGAAGTACGCGTGCCATAGATCAGACGGGACAAGACACAGCGGCCCAAATGATCAGTGCCGAGCGGATACTCCCAAGAGGGCAAGCTCAGTCTGTGATCCATATGAATCTGCAGCGGATCGGATGGGGCCAGATAGGGAGCGAAGATTCCAATCACAATAAATATTAATACGATGCTGCCTCCAGCCATGGCTGCGCGACTTCCCTTGGGCAAGTGCAGAGTAATCATTTGCAGTTTCTCCTCTCTCCGGCTCTAGCGCAGCCTGATCCTCGGGTCCAGCAGCAGACAGCCTATATCCACAACCAGATTTACCAAAACGACGACAACCGCCATCAATAATACATAGCCCTGAATGACGATATAATCCTTGGCAAAAATCGCCTCAACAGCATATCGGCCGATGCCCGGCCAGGCGAATACAGTCTCCACAATCACCGAGCCACCTAGCAGCCCGCTAATCTGGACACCTAGCAGAGTAAGACTTGGCAACAGAGCGTTGCGGAAGGCATGCCTGCCAATCACAGACCATTCCCGCACACCCCTACCTCTGGCCGCTTTAATGTACAACTGGCCCAACGCTTCCAGCATACTTGCGCGGATTAGCCTAATGTAGACACCCGCCATGCCGAAGCCCAGCGCCAACGAGGGCAAGACCAGACTGGAGCCCCCTTCCATTCCCATCAACGGGAAGAGTCTCAGCTTAACCGCGCCATAGTATATCAGCAGCAGGCTAAGCCAGTAGCCCGGCATGGATACACTGAGCAGCGCGAACACCCGGCCCAAGCGGTCAATCAAGCGGTCCGGGTAGAGTGCCGAGAGGATACCTAACGGCACTGCGAGCAGTAAAGCGACGATGATCCCGCAGATCGCCAACAGCGCGGTAGCGGGAAAACGGCTCAGTATCTCCGTCAGAACAGGCCGGCCACTGCTATAAGACGACCCTAGATCCAGATGCAGCACACGGCTAAGCCAATGCCCATACTGTATGTATACCGGCCCGTCGAGGCCTAGTGTATGGCGGGTAACCTCGATCGCCGCTGCTGTAGGCTTGATGCCGTCCGCCCGCAGCATAATCTCTGCGGGATCGCCTGGCGTCAAGTGCATCAACGCAAAGGTAATGCAGGAGATGCCGAGCAGCACCGGAAGAATATGCAGAAGCCGCTGAAACAGATAGCGTATCAGTGTTGCTCACATCCCCTTGCTTTAATCGTAATGTTTACGATTATAACATAATCTTTTAAAATTAATAGTCTCAAAAATAAATATTTTGTCGAAATATGACGCGATTATAGCTCAAACATAGTGCAGACATAGTGTAACCATAGTAAAGAGGCTCCCCCAGCCGTTAACCGGAATCGGGGGAACCTCCTACTTCATAGCTATTAAATTAAAGGTCTGCCTTAAGATCAGTGCTTGCTTCGTTAAGCAACGAAGAAACAAAGCAATAAAACAACGAAGTAACAAAACAACGGACCCCAGAGCCTTTATTGCCTACGGATTTCACCATTCAGGAAGATAAAGGACTCCAGTGGCCTTATTAAAGAAATACTTGCTTAAAATCCACGGTTTAGGAGGAAATAGCGTCTCCTGAGTCCGTTCCATGTAACAGAAGCTGCTTTATGTGCAAATAACGACTATACGTTCCGTTAGTTCCCTTACGTGACTCATTCTTCTATCCTGATTGTTTTGACCAGGTCAGAAGGTTAGATTAACGAAGTTGTTATAATAACACTGTTATGGCCAAGTTATTTTGGCAGGCACTGATTATGACGTAAAGTCATAGTTGGGAGCAATGATCGTTCAGCGTTTAGCGTTAGCGTTTAGCGTTAGCGTTTAGCGTTAGCGTTTAGCGTTAGCGTTTAGCGTTAGCGTTTAGCGTTAGCGTTTAGCGTTAGCGTTCAGCGTTAGCGTTTAGCGTTAGCGTTTAGCGTTAGCGTTTAGCGTTAGCGTTTAGCGTTAGCGTTTAGCGTTAGCGTTTAGCGTTAGCGTTCAGTGCTTAGCACGGCACTTAGCACTTACCACTCAGCTCTTAGCACTAACAATCCAGGTTTTACGATTTACGATTCATAACATACAGAGGCTCCCGTATCGATTACGCTTCCGATATATTGTGTTACCTCCATATGAAGGGGATGTACCATATACGCATCAAGATCAGACATAGAATCGTATTGTGTTACAAACATCAGATCATAGGAAGATCGCTCGTGACGGATATTTATTTCCACTCTCAGGTCACGTAGAGTCTCGATCTGCCCCCTCATACTGAGCAAAACCTCTTTTGCCTTTACGATATTCTCGGGACTCCGGTCTTTCAACCGGATCATCATGTTATTCGTAATCATCTATACTCCTCCTTCTGCTTCTTTGGGTAATTCCAGCTTAATCAGGGTGGTGGCAGCTTCACGTCCATTAACCAAGAGCGTAATAAGATGCTCGCCCGGATAATGACGGCGGGTCGTCAGATCAGCCCACCGGTGCGTGCGAGTACCCGCCAGCCTAGTCCCGCCGGGGACAGTCTTGTCGGACAGGAGGAACAGCTTGCGGGAGGTCTTCCCGCTCGCTTTCACAAAGTCGATCCCATATTCGATGCGAATACGGACAGGCTCTCCTTCGCGGACCCGCAGCTCGTACGTCAGCTCGCTGCTGTCACCAATCCCTAGCGCTTCTGGTGCGGCCGTCAAGGAAGCGCAAACCACAAGTGGCGCCGAATCATCCGCTTCGGCGTAACCGAACAAGGCCATCACCCCAGGATCTGCTTTACGGATCAGGGAGCGGCAACCATGCCGCACGATCCAGTCCGTGTCAGGATGCTGACCCTTCCAGCGCTTCGCAATCTCCAGCACCAGCGCCGGGTGATCCTTCGCGATGTCGTTAAGATTGTTGGCGACACTTTTGCGAACATAGAGAGACGGATCGGCCTTTAGCTGCTCCAACACAGGCAGCACGGGTGCCGGGTCGCGCTTGAACATCGGAAGCGCCTGCCCCCATGGCAGTCTTGGCCGGCAACCCTCGCTGGATAGCCGCCGGACATGCTCGTTCTCATGCCTGGACCAGATCAGCATTTGCGCCATCATCCGCTCCGGCTCGCGCAGCAGAAACGGTCTTACCGCGAACTCTGCCGATGATTTTAACGTGAACCGCTCGAGCGCCTCCATGGACAACTCCCAGTGTTCCGGGGCCTGTCCATGCACTTCGACAAAGTCGGGAAAGATCAGATACGGGAACCCAACACAATCCTTGTCAATCTCATATAGAACCCGCAGTGCATCTTCATAACGCGAGGGTAGATATTCTCCTAGCGACTGCGTAATACGCCTCATGCGCCCCTTTAGCTCCAACTCCTCCCACGGCTCCGCCATTGCCGCAGCGAAGAAGCCCTCCGAGTCAAACGACGAATAGGCACGCTGTACTTTCCCGGCGAGGCTGTGCAAAAACTCCTTATTGTACATGGCTTTCAAAGGTTCGGCCATTCTTTTGCCCCCCATACAATTTATAACTTGTCTACACTCCGGCATGAACGCTTGATCCATCCATTATGCCCATTGGAGAAATTGTAGCATACGTAACTGGACAGCCTTATGTCAGGTTAACCACCCGAGCTACTGCAACAACGGGCGGGACCATTTCTACTTTGCGTGAGGATCTCTAGATCATAAGAAACCGTTCCTCCGCGCAATCCCTCTTACAAGTTCTGTTAACCCATCCGATAAAATAGTTTCGACAATCCTATAAATAAAATGAACGATTACATTCTATTATCGGTCTTATTGGTGAGAACAACAAAAAAAGGGGGTGCAGCAGAATGACTGACCGGGAAATTTTCGAACTCTATAAAGAACAGGTCTATTATTTTTGTTACTATTTGATGAAAAATCAGGCAGATGCTGAGGATGTTTGCCAAGAAGTATTTGTCAAAGTAATCTTGGCTGATCGATCAAAGGTAAGGGATCTTAAATCGTGGATTTTACGAATTGCTTCGAATGAATGTAACAGTATTCTTAAAAGGCGCAAAACCGGATTCATGAAAGAAGTACGCAATTATTTATTATCCAGATCTCAAGCTTCCAACCCTGTAGAAGAAAGTTTATATCGTCGTGAAACTCAAAAAGAACTTCAAGGACTATACAGCAAGCTTCCTGACAAAATCAGAATGGTAGTTGTCCTTCGTTTTATCAACGAGTTGACTGTGCCTGAGATCGCTAAAGTTATGAACATCCCTGAAGGAACTGCAAAATCCAGACTAAACAAGGGACTTCAACTGCTAAATCGTATGGCTAAACCTCAGCTAAAGGAGATGAATAGTAATGAGTCAGTATATTCAAAAGGATAAGCATATTCCTCAGCCAAACTATGATTCCATGTGGACAGCCATAGAACAAGAAGCCTATAAACGCCAAGCTAATCTGCAACCCTCACGGACCCCTGGAAATCGCATAAAAGTTGTTCCCATCAGTATCCTATTCTCGTGCTTTTTGCTTGTCGGCATCCCTGTATTCGCAGGTGTGACGATTAATTGGAATAAAATTGGCGGTCGCAGTGTGACCAATGCATTAAATAACGGTATCGGTCAGCAGTATGATCTTAAAGCTTCCAGTTCAGGAGTTACAATGAATTTGAACGGTGTTGTATCTGATGGTGAAACAATGAAAATGCTCATCTCTCTGGATACAAACATGGACCTAACCCACTATATTGGATTTGCTACAGAGCGAAATACTATGACTAACGAATCCGGTGCCACATCAAAGGTACAAGGTTATCTAGAATACGATCCAGAAACCCAGAAGCTCATTGGTATTTACGAAACACCTGATACATTGAAGGATAGTAAAAAAGATTACAGGTTTGAAGCACAGAATCTCATTTTTTATCGTAATAAGGATATTCCCTTAAAATCTAATCATCAAGCTGGAGATACGATCCTTACCGGGGCTGCACAGTATCCAAGCGTTCATATCGATTCCATTCGACAGGCTGAAAATCAAACCATTGTCCGTTATAGAGTCGCTGCATCACCATCTGACTCAGGCCGTGGTAACCCACATTTGGTAGTTAGTATCGGTGGTCAAGAGAAAGCGGCCATTCCAACCCTTATGCCTAACGAAGGTTCGGATTTGTTTATTGAACAGGTATTCAATGTGACCGAAGGAGATTGGAAGGATGCTAGTCTTCGTTTTAGTTACATTGAAGAAGCACAGCGTATTTCGGGTACTTGGGCGTTCGATTTTAAAGCCGATGGAAAAAAAGCTAGTGAAGCTATTTATGCTAAGAAGCTGAATACCAGCCCTGAATTTCAAGAAAAGACAGGTGTAACTTTAGAGCAATTGGTGGTTACTCCTTTAGATATTCAAATCCTTATAGATGAAGAAGTTTCGCTTAAAAAAGGAATTGTTCACTATAAAACTGCCCAGTTAGTTGTAGGTGATAAAACAATCACTGGGGGGTTAAATTTGAAAGGAGACAATCCCGAAAGCTATCAGCATTTATTTCAATTTGAATCTCCGGAGTGGTATAAGAGCTGGTCTGATGTTCCAATGAAACTTATATTAAAAGATGCTGTTATTGAGAAACGTGATACCTCTAACAATTGGATCACTCTAAATAAACCTGAGCAGGAAAAGCAGTTCACCAAACTGACTGTGGATGGTTGTGAAATTCAATTCACGTACTATACTGAAGGCGAAAATTTGATTGTTGAGTCGACTTCCAAGTCTCCTGGCTTCAAGGGCGTTAACCAAACTACGTTACGTATTAATGGCAAAGAAGTGGTGCCTGAAATTACACCCAAAGGTATGGTATCTACAGGAACTAATATCGATAGCTACAAAGATGTTCCTTTTGACGGAAAAATTGAACTGAACCCTGGTATCTATAAATACAGCGATCCGAGCCGGGACGTAGAAGTTAAACTCTAATAATTAAGCTAAACTTTAGTTTGTTACCCGCCTCTTTTAGCCAGTTTAAGGGCGGGTTTTTAAATTGGCTATTTATGAGAATATATAGTCCCACGTTACTTCCCTACTCTAGAAAAGCAACCGGATACCTCAGCTCGCCCTTTACGGCAGCCAATCGCCCCTCTATGCTCTCATGAACCATGAACACATCGTCAGGGACTTCGAATTGCTTCAGTTCCAACCCATAAGGTCTAGCCGATTTGAAGCCCAGCTTAGGATAATAGCCCGGATGTCCGATCAGCAGCACCAATCCGTAATCCAGCTCCCGGCATCTCCGCAAGGCTTCCTTAATCAGCGCCTTACCTACTCCCTGCCCCTGCGCATGAGGATGAACTGCCACCGGAGCCAGCACGATGACGGGGTGCTCTGTGTCGCCATCAATTACACTCGCTTTGCTCAACAGCACATGACCGATGACAGCTTCACTCTCCCCCTCGCCCTGAATTGCCACAATAGACAGCTCCGGGATAAAACCCTCCGACTTCCTGATCCGCTCCACCAGCCTGGATTCGTCCTCTCTGTTCCCAAAGGCGACAACATTTAAATCGTATACCTGCCGGTAATCCTCTACCGTCTCTGTTCTAATCCGCATGATTCATCCCCTCCTGTCAGGATCGTTCAATTCATAATCTCTTCAATAGAATCCATGTCCTGCTTGGCCCGCTGGTTCAGCCCCCGTTTATCCTTCAGCTTCAGCTGTGCCAGTTCATGGCCGGGGTCGACGATCAGCGGCTGGGCGATAATCGCCTCAAGCAGTTCGGCAGCCGTCTTGCAGGCCCGCAGCAGCAGCTCTTGGGAGATTTCTTTTTTATGCAACCGGATAATATCCAGTAAGTGTTCAGCAAACATCAATCGGACCACGCTATCGGCACTCATCATATTGCGGGCGGCAAAAGAAATCACATTTTCGACAATTCTGCTCTCTTGATGATGCTTGGAGACCAAGCTCAGCGATGACACTGCTTCCCAATCCCGAATGGACAGTTCTCCGCTCAGCTGCTCCACCATTTCCTTGCACCATAGCTTCTCTGTCGCGATATCGACGCCATAGGTTTTGTACTCCGCATACCTTCCACCCCGGTGCATATCTGGCAAACTGCCACAGTATTCCATGAACAATGCTTTCGCGCTCTCTAGTTGATCGTTCAATGTACATTCCCCTTCTCTTGCTGACATTTGTCTTCCAATATGTCCTACCTTATCACAAAGTGACTCTACTCATGCTATTATATTAGAACGAGCAACACCACACGGTTTAGCCGAATTACCATTTCAACGGAGGAAGAACGTTATGCCACACACTTTGGTTAAAAATATTGATTTTTTCGTAGCGGCCCTATCCCAGACCTTCGTCTCTGCTTTACAGCTCGATCCTGACGGAATGTATGCCCGGGTAGGCTTTGGACGGATTGACAAGTTCTCAGAAGGGTATGTCCGCCTTGTCGGGTTCGACGGCTCAATTTCACATTATGACCGGGAAACGACCAAGTTCCAGCGGGACAAGGGATAACAGGGGCCTGATATTTTATCTTATTTTAAAAGAACACCAGTCAGCAGCAAGGTGCGGTTTCTGCGCCTCTTTGCCGCAGAATACAACAACGGGTACTTTCCAGTATAGGAAGATACCCGTTGTTTTTGCTGTATACAAAGTTACTTCTACTTCTATACACCCCCTCTTCCCAAAACATTGAGGATAAGTACACTCAAATAAAAATTGAAATTCACAATTCCCGAATGTTACATTTTGATAAAGCAGTATAGTCATTACTATTAAAAATGGAAAGAGGGCTTGGAACATGGGAATGCGTGGATATTACTTTGCTATGGATGACAACCTGGTGCAACAAATCGCAGCAGGCGACATTGCATTGAAGAATTTGAAAATAGACGATTATCCCGGACTGGACATTGATAGATCCTGGGAGGCGATTCACTACTTGCTTTGTGGAGATATTTCCGATGGTGATCCCCCTCTTGGCTATGTTGTACCGCTGACGTCAGACAAAGGCATTGATTTTGGCTCATTCGGGGCGTTTTCCTTACGCGCCGGGCAGGTTGCAGAAGCGCTTCAGGCTATGTCTGAGTTAGATGAAACGCAGCTCTGCTTGCGGTATGATTTCCCGGCCATGGTCAAGGACGAGGTATACCCTCTTGACCCTGACACTGTTTCAGACGAGGATAAGGACGAGTTTTTTGCCTACATGCTTCAGCATTTTAACGAAATCCGGCGTTTCTACAGCCAAACTGTAGCCGAGAGCAAAGGTGTCATCTTCTATATTTTCTGACTCCAATCGGGATCAACCACAAGATAGCCAACAAGCGAATAAAACAACGGCAGGTTAGGACTTTATTTTCTGCTAACTATAAGATGAATACAAGAAAGCAACAGTAAGCTAAAAAAGATCAGCCAGAAGTTTCTGGCTGATCTTTTCATACCAAATACGGTCCTACCGGACCGTATCGGTTACTTGTACATTTCATTTTCAGCTGATTACTTGATCGATTTATCGTACTGCAGATACACTACATGGGTCTGTAAATATTCGTTCAAGCCATGTTTGCCGTCCGCACCGCCGATGCCGGATTTCCGCCAGCCTGCATGGAAGCCTTGCATCGCTTCAAAATTCTCACGGTTAATATAGGTTTCCCCGTATTTGAGACGCTTGATCACTTTCATAGCTACGTTTAGATTTTGAGTATATAAAGATGAGGTCAGTCCAAACTCACTGTCATTGGCCAGCGCAATCGCTTCATCCAGGTTAGCAAAAGAAATGATAGGGATGACCGGTCCGAAAATTTCCTCCTGCACGATTTCCATATCATTGGTAGCATCGGTAATGACGGTAGGTTCGAAAAAGCTGCCGGTTCCCTCTACCTTACTACCACCTAAGGCGATCTTGGCACCTTCTTCTACTGCACGGTCTACTTTTTGCTGCACAGATTCTTGCGCCGCCTTGTTAATCAATGGCCCCATATGAATACCTTCGTCTTTCAGCGGATCACCATACTTCACTGCGCTCATCGCCTTAACCAGACGGGTAGTAAATTCGTCTTTGATCTTCTCATGGACATAGACACGCTCTGCACAGTTACAGACCTGCCCAGTATTGATCACCCGGGAGTCTACAATCGCTTTAACTGCCAAATCCAGATCAGCGTCATCCATAACAATGGCAGGGGCTTTGCCGCCAAGCTCAAGACTTACCTTGATGATATTTTCAGCAGCCGCTTGCATCACCTTTTGTCCAGCTGGCACGCTGCCCGTTAGACTGACCATGCCGACTTTAGGGTTGCTAGCTAATTCATTGCCGACCTCTCCGCCTTTACCGGTCACAAGATTGAACACACCCTTAGGAAGACCGATGTTATCCACAATTTTGGCAAAAGCCACCGCGTTGTTTGGAGATTCGGCACTAGGCTTGACGACAATCGTATTTCCGGTGATCAGCGCCGGTGCCATTTTTCTAGCAATAAGAAAGAACGGAAAATTCCAAGGCAGAATGCCTGTTGTTACGCCAATCGCTCTTTTAAAAACAAAAATATTCTCATTATCACGGTCACTCTGAACAATTTCCCCTTCATAGCGACGTGCCCATTCTGCCATATAATCCATATAATCTGCTGTAAAATTAACCTCTACCGTGGACAATTCCAAGGTCTTACCTACTTCTTCGGAGATCAGTCTGGCCAGGATATCAACCTCTGCCCGAATCCCGTCGGCAATGGCATGAAGGTACTTTCCTCGTTCAACCGCAGGTGTCTCCTCCCAGGCTAACTGGGCTTCTTCCGCTGCGTGAATGGCACGCACCACATCATTCCTTGTAGCTTTGGGAACCTGTGAAATGACTTCATCTGTTGCTGGATTGGTTACATCCATCCACTCTTTGCCTTCTGATTCCACAAACTGGCCGTCGATATACATCAAATGCTTTTCCACTGACTCTCCCCCTCAAGGTAGATTATCCATTTTATCCTTTTTCAGTGTAAACGCTATCAATATTTATTGTCAACAAAGTTCACTTTTTTTATTTGTTTTTATGTTGTTTTTCATTGACTTCCTGAGTTAAGCTATTCTCATCAAGGTTGCAATTGGAGGGATCGGAATGAAAGTCAGTATTTTTTCGACTTGTTTAGTGGATCTCATGACTCCGAATGTCGGAATAGCTATGGTTGAAGTGCTCGAGAGGCTGGGCTGTGACATCGATTATCCGGCGGCGCAGGTGTGCTGCGGTCAACCTACTTATAACAGCGGCTATCTCGAAGATTCAAAGCTTGCCATGAAGAACATGATGCTTGCCTTTGAAAGCTCCGATTATGTCGTGGGTCCTTCCGGCTCCTGTATCGCTATGTTTCATGAGTACCCGAAAATTTTTAAAGGAGACCCCAACTGGGAATTGAAAGCGGTTGCTTTAAAAGAAAAATCTTATGAGTTTACCCAATTCATCGTAAAGGTGCTCGGCGTTACCGATGTTGGCGCAAAGCTTAAAGGGACCGCCACCTACCATCGTTCCTGCCATATGACAAGACTGCTGGGCGAGAAGGAAACCCCCTATCAATTGCTTGGCAAGGTTAGGGGACTTCAACTGGAGCCGCTCAAAAACAGCGATAATTGCTGCGGATTCGGTGGAACCTTTTCTGTGAAAATGCCTGAGATCTCCGAGCAAATGGTCGATGAAAAATGCGGTTGTGTCGTGGACACCGGAGCAGATATTCTGATCAGTGCAGATATGGGATGCCTGCTTAACATCGGTGGCCGGCTGTCACGTAAGGGAGAACCCGTGAAAATAATGCATATTGCAGAAGTGCTGAATCACCATCATGCTACTGCTGCTGCCAAAGGAGGACGCGAGACATGAGCCTGCAAACAGATAAACGGGACTTCAGCGAACGGACTTCAGAAGGCCTCGGGGATAACTTCATGAGAAGCGCGGTAAGTTCAGCCCAGGACAGCCTGAAGACCAGGCGTCTGTCAGCTGCGACCGCTCTTGGGGATTGGGAACAGTGGCGTTCCATTGGTCAGCAAATCCGTCAGCATACGCTGAAGAATCTGGATTATTACTTGGAGCAGTTGGCGGATAACGTAGAAAAAAAAGGCGGGCATGTCTATTTTGCCAAAACAAAAGAGGAAGCCAGCAGCTATATCCGGGACATCGTCATGCAAAAAAAGGCTAAAAAAATCGTCAAATCCAAATCGATGGTTACCGAGGAAATTGAGATGAACCGTGTCCTGATGGATGCCGGCTGCGAGCTGATCGAGACCGATCTTGGGGAATATATTCTGCAAATCGATGATTGGGACCCGCCTTCACACATAGTTGCCCCCGCGCTGCATAAAGACCGGACGCAAATTCAAAGGGTGTTCACAGAAAAGCTGGGCTATACAGGTGATGAAAGTCCCGAGAACCTCGCCAGGCACGCCCGGACGGTGCTGCGGCAAAAGTTTCTGGAAGCGGATGTCGGGATTACGGGCTGCAACTTTGCCATCGCGAACATGGGTGCCATTAATCTGGTTACCAATGAAGGCAACGGCGATCTTACAGCCGCCATACCAAAAACGCATATCGCTGTGATGGGGATGGAACGAATCGTGCCCACGCTTGAGGAGATGGAGATACTGGATAATCTGCTCTGTCGAAGTGCTGTAGGGCAGAAATTGACCAGCTATATTACCGTGATGGGTCCTTCCGCTACCGGGGAGACGGATGGGCCCGAAGAGTTCCATTTAGTTGTCGTGGACAACGGCCGCTCCGAGATTCTGGGAAGCGAATTTAACGAAGCCCTGCAGTGTATCCGCTGCGGCGCTTGTCTTAATGTCTGCCCGGTCTACCGTCATATTGGCGGTCATGCCTACGGGTCCATTTATCCAGGTCCGATTGGCGCTGTAATCACCCCGCTACTGGGCGGATACGGTGACTACAAAGAGCTTCCTTTTGCCTCCAGCTTGTGTGCTGCTTGTACCGATGTCTGTCCGGTTAAAATCCCGCTTCATGAGCAGCTGATCTTGCACCGCCAGAAAATTGTGGAGGAAAAGAGAACCGGTAGCGCGGAAAGAATCCAGATGAAGACGGCAGGCCGTCTCCTGTCTTCTCAGACATTGTTCGGCAAAGCCCTGCGGTTTGCAAATCCGGCAAGCCGGCTGCTCAGCAGACATGGACGAATTATAAAAGGACCGGGGCTAGTCCGCGGCTGGATCAACGCTCGTGATCTTAGTCAGCCAGTCAAGCAGCAAGACAGCTTCCGGACCTGGCTTGATCGACGCAAAGGAGGCGCTGAGTAATGACGATATCGGGCAAGGAGTCCTTTTTAAATACAATCGCCGCCAAGCTTGGACGGGAACGTGTCTATGACGTACAGCGGCCCGACCTGCGACCGTTGATTCCCGACAGCTATGGTAGTCTAACTAACGACGATCTGATAGAGATTCTTAAAGAGCAATGCTATTTCATCCACACCCAGTTAATCGAGTCGAACCCAGAGATTTTGCAGACAACGTTAAATGATCTAATCCATGCGAATGGCGGGGGCGCTGTAATCACATCTGGAGATGACCGTTTTCTACTTTACGGGCTAAGCTTCCCGAATTCGTCCATCTGGGAAGAAGCCGCCGGACGGGAGAACAATCTCCTCCGCTCCGAAACGGCCAATACGGCTATTGTCTTCGCTGATTATGCACTGGCCGAGTCAGGAACGATAGTCATAGAGAGTCGCCCGGACCAAGGCCGCTCCCTCCACTTTCTGCCTACTAACTATATTGCGATTATTGAAAAAGAGAGACTCGTGCTTCGTTCCACCCAGGCAGCGGCAGATCTCAACCGGCGAATTGAAGCAGGCGAGCCTATGGGCTCAGCCATCAATTTTATCTCCGGTCCTTCCAATTCAGCCGATATTGAGATGCAGCTCGTTGTTGGGGTTCATGGTCCTTTGAGGGCAACTTATGTGCTTATATAGTAGCTGAATGCCAAGCTTAAAAAAATGACTCCTCATGCGTAAGGCGCTACGGGCTCGAAGGGTTCTTACGATCGCTGTTAAAGTCTGATTTCTAAATTGGAGAAAGATTAGCGGTTGAAATCAGACTTTAAAGGCGACCACTGGCGTTTCTTCAGAATTCCATAGGGCCCTCCGCTACCCTCGCGCTTATTGTTAAATACAGAATTTAAGATTGAGTCTATTTAGTTTTATAACTTTGTACTAAAAGATCGGGGTCCCAATCAATTACACGCGCGTTGGAAAGTTCGAACTTAGCCTAATCGATGTTCTAATAGAGCACTCATAATACAATCCAGCATCAAAAGAATCCCAGAAGAGGCGGTATAGCCACCTACAAGACTCCATATAAAAAAAGAAACGGGTACCATCCTCTTTAGGAAGGTACCCGTTGTCCTGTAATCCTATTCTATTCCAGCACCAATTCTCCAAAGCTCGCGCTTAGATGAAAGTTTGGTGTGGCGGAATCCACCCTGTTCCAAGAGCCATAATGGGGTAACTCTGTCTCATCCCCACACTTGTAGAAATTCCCGCGCAAGACTTGCCCCGAACTGACCGTGAAATCTGGGAACAATCCCGTCAGCCAATCGAAAGGAATGGAGAATTCCAGCTCCCAGCCGCTTTCTTCAGGATGTTGTTCCCTATCTGCATAAGAGGTCTGAATCTCAAAAAGCGCAGGCGGTGCATCCTCCAGATACTTCCGGTCACGTCCCTCGCCAAGCTGAAGCAGTAGCGTCCCTGCCGCATTCAGTTCAAAATTCAAATACCGGGCGTCACTTCCGGGCAGCGGCTGTACGAAGAATTCGACACAGCTATCCGTATACACCGGCTCATTGGGCTGATGATAGCGAACTAGTGGATGACTCTCATCCACCTTGAATTGAACATACAGCCGCTCAGCGGTGTAATACGATCTGACTTCTACTTTAGGCGCATAGCCGTTGTCTAGCCAAAGATATTGGTCTACCGGGAGCGCCGGAACCTCAGACCAGTCTTTGCGTGCGGAGCTTGCGATAATCTGATATGAACGATGGTATGCCATGGAACAATCGCCTCTTTTCAAATGTGATAAGATACTTTAACACTCTAATTTCTCGAAAACACTTGTTGTTATGTACGCAGTATATTCCCCATCCCTGGTAAATATTGAATTCTAGTCTCCCATTACCTTGCTGATATGCTTCTCAGCCTTATAATCCTTACGGATTTCATTCAGTTCATTGCTACTAGCTTCACTCCAAGACTCTAGTATCATTCGCGGCTCCGCTTCGATAATGTTTCGAGCCTCTCTTATATCATTTCTTTTGAAGGCTTCGATCATTTTTACCAAATCTGAACGATCCAGGAGCTTCACATGATTAATCCCCGCCAGCGTCTCACAAGGCTCTGTAAATCTAGAACTAGTAATTACAATAGCCTTTTTAGCTTTATAATATCTCATACTAGAATAGACCTCTTGGACAGCACTGATACCCACTGTATTATCAACAGAATAGCGTTTTGCCTGAATAACATTTCTGATTCCATGACGGTCTGTGAAAATTACATCAGCTCCAAAATCACGGCTCCCTTTAGTTTTATAAACGCCCGTATAGCCTAACTCTAAAAAAAGCCTATAGAGGTACATTTCAAATCCCGTTCCATCCTCCATCTTATCAATATTGGCAATAGTAACTGACTTTAAGTCCGTCACTTTTTCTATGTTAAATGGTTTAGATTTGCGCTTGTTGGGACTAATAAACTTGAACAAGAGAAGTCCCAATATTAATCCAGCAACGATCATTACTATTAAAGTTCCTTGCAAAATAAAACCTCCAATTTAAAAAATAATATATGGAACGCATTAATAACTATACCAAAGTGTAATTAAAGGCATTTTTGTACCTTAAATACTCTGCAGCTACCGCTTAGTGGGAATTAACGACAATATTGTACCTTAAATTTTCCATAATAGGCCTTTCAGCTCGATTTTTCGAAAATAAGATACAAAAATGCTCTTAATTGACCCATTTACCCATATTCAAGAAAAATAAGGTACGAAAATGCTCTTAATTGGGGAGGAGAACCATTTTTTTCTGTTTATACGACGGGACTTAAATTAAATTATAGGGAACAGAAAATTCACCTTCTAGAGAGTTATCTTCAACATAATTCAACAAAATAGCGCCTAATTTCTGTTTAATATTTAATTTCACTTATATAGCTAATCACTATAATAGTTCTAGCAAGCCAAGTCTTGTAAAACATTAGAAGAATAACTCCTTCAGTATAATACCATATTTTTCTTGTTTATCTCAGCTTAATAAGAATTATTTGTAAAATAATATATGAGTCTCCTACTAACTTTTAAACAACAAAAAACCAGCAAGTCCCAAGGGACTTGCTGGCTTATATCAATTCTCCCGCCACGCAGGCTCAGACGAGCACCGGTAGCTTGCGGATGTAGGTCTTAACCTTCCAGCACCTTGTTCAGGAACGCCAGGCTCAGGCCAGTCGTATCCGGAAGCACTACATCGGCTCCAGCCTCTTCAAGGCTTTCACGCTCGCCGATACCTACGGCCTTCATGCCAGCAGCTTTAATGGCTTCAACGCCTGCTGTAGCATCTTCGACGCCGATACAAAACTCAGGATTTGCACCGACCTTCTCTGCTCCAGCCAGGAACAAATCTGGTGCAGGCTTGCCATGCTGTACGGAATCCGGTGGTACCACATACTGGAAGAAACTGTCCAGCTCAAGGGAACGCAGGATTTGCGGCGCGTTTTTGCTCGCTGAAGCGATAACAGCCGGAATGCCTTGTTCTTTCAGCTCTTTCAATAGCTCTGCAATACCAGGGTAAGTATCCGCCGGTGTAAGATCTACCAGCAAGGAGACGTAATGTTCGTTCTTTTGATGGGCCAGCTCGGCCTTTTGTTCAGGCGTGAAGGAATTTTCCTTACCGCCCAGACGCAGAATCCGCTCCAGGGATTCGCCGCGGCTGATGCCCTTAAGGGTCTCGTTGAATTCGCGCTCGAATGGAATGCCAATGGATTCCCCAAGCTTTTTCCAAGCTACGTAATGGTATTCTGCGGTGTCTGTAATGACACCATCCAGGTCAAAAATAACAGCTTCCAGTTTCATTATTCTCCATCTCCCAGCTCTATGTTCTGTTCTCTTTATATAGGTTATAGGTTACCCTGCGGATAGTTCAAGTTCAATATGTTTCTCACTGCTAGTTACCGTCTCGCCGTTCCAATCTACTGTTACTTTCCAGCCCGCCTCATTATGGATGACCGCCTTCAGCGTTCCATCGTTTTGGGTCAGGGTAAGATCGAATTGTGCATCCGCAACTACCAACTGTTCCAATGAGCAAGCTTTGCCGTTCCAGGCAACAGGCAATTGTGGTTTGATTTTCAATTCTTGATTAGCAGCAAAAGGTTCTACGCCGAAGAAGTGACGGATAAACGGTACCGCAATAGCATAAATGGTCCAAGCCTGCACGACACAACCATAATCTGGTGACATTTCGGAAAAAGAACCCGGCATAACGCGTGAGAAACTGCGTTTCATCCGGTTCAACAGATCCAGTGCTGCGTCCGGGTTGCCGTTGGCAACTTCCGCTACAGCGTGCACACCCGTTGAAATCGTCATTGTTCCCTGCTGATACATCCCGGACAAGTACGTTCCGTATTCTCCGATGAAGGTATCATTCCGCATGTTGTCCAGCGCCCGGCGAGCTTTATCAGGCTCAGCGATGCCAGCTTCCATCGGGGTCACAATAACCCAGTTCTTGTTCAGCAACCAGCCACGGTCAGCAGATACATCCTCACCGGAGGCAGCCAAGAGTCCGTCTACATATTCACGGTAGTCATTAATCCCTTGTCCTTCTGCCAAGGAGACCATGTAGTCTACTTTTGGCGCAACATCTGAAGCTGGAGCTACCGCATCGGCGTATAAGCCTTCTTCTTCTTGCCAGAAGTACTTGTTCACGGCATCTGCGCAGCGTTGAGCCAGTTCACTATATTTGTTCTGCGCTTCGCTATCTTGCAAATAACCGCTCATTTCGGCCATAGCCCGCAGCGCCTGTGCTGTATACACTGCACTGTCGATCAGTTCCATGTTCAATCCGGCAATCTCGATAATGCCGTATCCGGAAGGGAACAGATCGCCATCCGGGTCCATTTCACCCAGTAGCCAGTCGATGCCTTTAACACAGTAGTCGTAGTGGCGGCGCAGCAGTTCTTCATCCCCGGTCCAGCGGAACAGATCCCATACGAAAGCAATATAATGAGCTGTCTCCTGCGTGTTACCCTTGTTCGATACTGCTCCAAGCGTCGTCACTTCATGAATGAAACGACCGTTGCCGTTAACTTCTTCCGACTTTTGCAGCAACAGGTTCAGTGTATCCTTGGCCAGCTGTGGATCACCAATCGCCAGCACCCCTTGCAAGGAATACGTATTGTCACAGCCGAACCACCATGGATACGTTGGTCCACCCGCAGTCAGGGCGCGTCCGATACCATCCACCTTTTGGATCAGCCATTGGTTGTTCCATTTTGCCCAGGTAAAGGCTTCATTCCATTCGTTTTCGCCTTCAATGGTCAGCTTCGCCCGATCTGCAATCGCGTTATATACCTCACGCTTCTCAGCCAGCAGACCTGCATAATGAGCCGATAGATGACGATAAGTCTCCTCAACCTCTTCACGGGAAGTGTGGGACCCAGCGACAAACAGATTAAAGCTGTGCTTCTCACCTGGAGCCAGTCTCAGTTCAGTACGGAAAGCGATACCGCAGCCTGCTCCGGCTGTAAACTCAGGTCCATACAGATCCGGACGAGTCTCAACTTGATCACCAGGAAGATCGGTACCAACCAGTGTGTACCAATCATGACTGGAGTCCTTCACGAGTACTTCGCGCGGGTTCAGCACGGTAGCTTCATCCGCAGCACCATCATGAATACCAACCTCATCCGAGTACCACACCGGGCGCAGATCGGTACGGAACAGAAGTTCCACCTGTAGCTGCAATTCCTCATCACCGTAGTGCTTGATTTCATAAGCAGCCGTCATCCCTTTTACATGCTCAGGAGCAAACTGAGTACGCTCCATGGATACCGGGATGTAGCTCAGGCCATGATCATATTGGAACCGGCTGCCCCAAGGCTCGCTTATGAAGCCATCCGCACGGGACCAGACGGAAATATTTCGCTTCTTATCAGTAAGCTTCAGCCAAAAGCCATCCAGCAGCTTGATCGGGTGCAGCCAGACACCGCCCATCTCATTGGCAACATGGTGGCCGAAATCAGGAAAATAGCCGTCCTGCGTACCGCAGATTTTGACGTATTCTCCACCGTTATAGTATAGATTGAATGGATGCTTGCTAGTAGTTCTAGCCATTAAGATAACTCATCTCCTTATCTGTAGGTCATACGATAACACTTTAGCCTCATTAGCCTTTCACGGCTGAGGAGATGGAAATGCCCTCGATGAAATATTTCTGCGCGATAAAGAACAAGATCAAAGCCGGCAGCATAATGAGAATCGTCGCCGCCATGAGCATGTTCCACTCTACGTTGTACAAGCCCTTGAACATGGAAAGTCCCAGTGCGAGTGTATATTTCTCATTGGAGTTCAGATAGATCAATGGACCTTGGAAGTCATTCCATACGCCCATAAAGGTGAAGATGGATACGGCAACCAACGGTGCTTTGGACAACGGCATCATAATCCGGGTGAAAATCTGCCAGCGGTTAGCACCATCCACATAAGCCGATTCATCGAGCTCACGCGGAATTCCACGCATAAACTGGCGTACAAGGAAGATATTAAACGCATTTTGTCCGAAGAATGCCGGAAGGACCAGCGGTAAGAACGAGTTCGTGAGTCCTACTTGTTTGAACAATAGGAAGGTTGGAATCAAGGTTACTTGGCTCGGCAGCATCATTGTCGCGAGCAGTACGAGGAACAGCGTTCTTTTGCCACGGAAGTTGAAGCGGGCGAAGCCGTAAGCACTGATCGCCGATGTGAACACCGTACCGATCATGACTGGAATAAGGATAATAAGCGTATTGCCCAGGAATTTAAAAAACGGAATCGCCGTCACGGCATCCGCATAGTTGGACCATTGCCATTTAGTCGGCCAGAAGGCAGAACCGAACACTTCGGCCGGTGTCTTCAAGGATGTCGAAATCGTCCACAATAGCGGAACCAGTACGATGGCAGAACCACCGAGCAGCAGTAACAGCGCAATTAGTTGGGACAGATTGAATCTAGGTTGTATTTTTTGCATCTTGGCTTCTCCTTCCTTAGTCATTTTGATCATCGCCCTGGTAGTGAACCCAGAAGGACGAGCTGCGGATGACCAATAGCGTGAAAATCATGATGATCAGGAACAGAATCCAGGAGAGCGCGGACGCATAACCCATGTCAAATTCCATAAATGCTTTGTTGTACAAATAGAGATTATAGAACAGGGTCGAGTTCAGCGGTCCACCGTTCGTCATAACGAAAGCTTGGGTGAAATATTGGAATCCGCCGATAATCCCCATAATCAAGTTGAAAAATACGGTCGGCGTAATCATTGGCAACGTAATACTGAAGAATTTGCGGAGCGGACCTGCACCATCCAGTTGACCCGCCTCGTACAAGTCCTCCGGTACCCCTTGCAGACCTGACAGATAGATGATAATTGTATTACCCACGCCCCATAGACCCATTACGATCAGGGCGCCCAGCGCGTAGCTAGGATCCTGCAGCCAAGCCGGTCCTTGAATACCGAACCAAGCCAATGCCTTGTTCAGAATCCCGTATTCCGGATTGAAGATCATCACCCACATCATGGAAGTGGCGACAGCAGGAATTACAGAAGGCATAAAGAAAATCAGACGGAAAAACTTCATTCCGCGCGAACGCATATTTAGAAGTAATGCAATCAGAATGGATGCCACTTGAAAGAGAGGCACTGAGACGAGTGCGAAGATAAAGGTTACTTTTAAAGACTGGTAGAACAATTCATCGTGAAAAATGGCTTTGAAATTGTCCAAACCCACAAATTGAATCGACTCGACGCCGGTGATTACATCCCATTTGCTGAAGGATAGGATCAGCGAAAAGATCATCGGCCCAAGTGTGAAAATAACCAGTCCCAGCAGCCACGGTAGGATAAACCAATAGCCCGCGCGCTCCGATTTGGTATTATTCATGACGGCCTCCTTGATGGAAAGCAGGTGAAGCACCGTGATCAGTGCTCCACCCGCAAACTTATTTATTTGATTTTGGAATCAGCGGTTTTAGCTGCTTCGTCGAGTGCACTCTTCACATCCAGCTTACCTAGCAGGATTTTCTCAAGTGCCTGAGTGAAGGCCTCTTTGAAAATCGGGCCGTTAGCAGAACGCATAGTAACCGGTTTGCGTGCAAAGTTCATCATTTCGATAACTGGTTTGTCTTTCTCTTCTGTAGTTTTCACTTGATCCAGTTCAGCTACAGTAGCAGGCAGTACCAATCCGTTCTTGGAGCGCAGTTTCTGCGCGTCTGTACCGGACAACCATTTCATCAGTTCGAAAGCTTCCGCTTTATGCTTCGTCTTAGAGTTCATCGCCCAGCCTGCAGCTGCGATAATACCAGCGCGTTCGCCGTCAGCACCCTTAGGAATCAGCGCGGAGCCGTATTCTACATTGGATTTGTCCAGATCAGACTTAATCCAGCGACCTGTAACCATCATGGCCAACTTATCGGTCATGAACATGGAGGAGTCACCACCCATGGTTTGTGTATCTTGCGGTGTAGGGGATACTCTTCCATCACCCTTGGACAGCGCTACATATTTCTCCATTGCTTGAACGGTCTTCTCACTGTTCATGAAGCCTTCAGCTTTGGTGCCTTCTTCATTAGCAATATCAGTGCCATTAGTCCACAGGTAAGTGTAAATCGGATACTCCCAAGTGCCTGCGTTGAAACCAAATTGTGTATATTTGCCGTTCTCTTGCTTGGTCAGCTTCTTCGCTGTAGCGAACATATCATCCCAAGTCCAGTCATCGCTTGGATAAGGAACGCCTGCTTCGTCAAAGATACGTTTGTTGTACCACAGCGCGAGTGGATTGAAATCCTTCGGCAGGTAGTACAGCTTATCGTTGATGCGCTCCATATCGATCAGGTCTTTTTGGTACATGGCAAGGTCAAATGTAGAATTCTTGCCGATATAATCGTCAAGTGGCTCAACAACACCTTTATCCACGTAGGAGTAGAAGTCGCCTTCCCCAATCAGGAATACATCCGCTGCGGTACCGCTTGCCAGAGAGGTTGTCAGCTTTGTTGCATAGCCGTCGCCTGGAACTGGCTCGAATTTCACTTCGATATCAGGGTGTGCTGCATTGAATTCATCCGCCAGTTGTTGCTCTGAGGAACCGCTGGTTACGTCACCCCAAGTTGTAAAGGTCAGCTGTACCTTTTTGCCTCCGGCATTGCCGGAGCTTTCGTTGTTACCTGTGTTTGTGTTACCTGCGGAACAAGCCGAAAGAAGCATAACGCCTGCGAGCACGCTGGCAATCTTCATGGATACTGTCTTTTTCATATAGAAAGACCTCCCCTTATAATGTCGATGTATTAGCAAATGTAGCACTTTCATGTACTTCTTGCTGCTTACCGTGAACGATCAGTTGAATCGACCCACCTGTAACATTCGTAATGGAAATCTCTTGCGGGGTAATGTTAACTTCAAGGCGTTTACCCTGCCAGTAGAGCGGGAAGGACAACCGGTCCCAATGCTCAGGCAGTTTTGGTGCCAGATGAAGTTTTCCGTCCAGCATTCTCACGCCGGCGAAGCCCATTACCGCACATTCCCAAATTCCGCCAAGTGAAGCCGAGTGGATACCTGCATCGGAGGAATGAACCTTCGGTCCGAGGTCAATCTCGGTCGCTCTGTGGAAGAGACGGTAAGCAAGTTCCTTGTCACCAAAGTCGCTGGCCAGAATCGAGTGTGTGGACAGTGACAGCGAGGAATCATGTAATGTTTTTTCCTCGTAGTATTGGTAGTTGGCACGCTTTACTTCTGGTGAGAATTTATTCTCCAGTAGGAAGAATAACATCATAATGTCTGCTTGCTTCGAAACCTGCAAGTTACCAACCTGATCCAGGTTGTAGTCATTGAATATACTGCCCACTTTTTCCTGATCCTTGTATGGTGTCAGGTCAATAATTTCCTTTTGCAGATACGTATCGTCCTGCGGAATAATCAGATCCTCGTTCGGTTGCGGGAGATAGATCAGATTCAGTTTGCTTTCCCACACTTTATGAGCTTCTTTCAGGTTCAACAATCCATCATAACGGGCGAACAGTTCTGGACTCTGAGCTTCAAGCTCCTGATAGTAATCCATTGCCAGTTCGATGTTGAAGTGAGCCATATAATTGGTAAAAGCATTGTTGTCGACATGCTCTTTATATTCGTCTGGTCCGACAACTTCGTTAATTTCGTAGCGTCCGAGCGCTTCATTCCACTCCAGGCGGCTTGCCCAGAAAATAGCTGTATCGAAGATAATCTCATAGCCGTATTTCTCCATGAAATCGGTATCTCCAGTAGACCGGAAGTAATGCCATACCGCATAAGCTATATCGGATGTAATATGCTGTTCAATGAATCCGGACCAGATCTTGGTCTGCTCACCTGTCACAATATCAACTGCACCCCATACTGGTGTTACTTCGCCATCAGACGGCCAAGCTGCTTCCCACGGATACATCGCTCCGGCAAAACCGTTCTCCTTCGCCTTGTTCCGTGCGCCTTCCAGTCCCAAGTAGCGGTATTCCAGCAAAGAACGGGCAATTTCCGGGTTGCTGTAGATGTAAAATGGCAGGATGAAAATTTCTGTATCCCAGAAAGAGTGACCTTTATAGCCTTCGCCGCTCAAACCTTTAGCTCCAATACCCATTCTGTTATCGTGAGCTGGCGTCATTACTACCAAGTGGTAGTGTGCGAAGCGTACACCAAGCAGGTCAAATGGATTGCTGGACTCAATCGTAATTCCGTAATTCTCCCACACCTTAGCCCAAGCAGCAGTATGGCTGCTGAACAATGCGTCGTACCCGAACTCTTGTGCTGTTTTCAATGCTGCAAGTGCTACTTCCCGCATCACTGGCAGACTGTAGTTGTCACCAAATTCCTTGTCGCGGCTAGTGTATACAGTAGCTACCTTCTCGAATGTAAGGGACTGTCCTTCTTCCAGCTTCAAGCTGTAACCAACAGCTACAATACGGCGGTCGATCTCCATTGCTGGCGCAACGTCAACCAATTGACCGTCTACCTTCAAGCGGTGTGAGGCTCCGATAGCAAAATCAACCTTCGACTCTGTTGTCGTCTGGATCAGCTCCAGATAAGTCTTGTCATAGATGCGCTTTTCGCCTTCATGGAAATGTTGGCTACCGCTGTTGCTGACTTGAGCATCAATACCGGAACTCACCGACAGATTCACCGAACCACGAAGTACTTTCACTTCCATCTTCAGTCCGATCACATGCAGGGAATCCAGGGAAACGAAACGGCGGAATGTGAATTCCAGTTCCTTGCCTTCGCCGTTGTTCCAAATGAAGGTACGAACCAGTTCAGCGTCGCGCAGATTCAAGCTGCGGCTATACGCTTTCACTTCACCTTGCTCCAAAGTAAAGCGTTTGCCATCTATCCGAATGTCCAGCTTCGTTAGATCCGCCGCATTCGGCAGCTCGCTGACTTCCAGTTCATCGAAACGGTTAAATGTACCGTTTACGAACAAATTGCGTTTTTCTCCTACATAAGACTCCTCCGCTGCGGAACGAAGTCCCATGTAGCCGTTGCCAAGAGACATTACAGCTTCACATTTGGCTAGTGCCAAGCTTGAGAATTGGTCTTCCGATACAACCCACCCCGGGGCTCCATCAGGTAGTGTCTTGTTGTAATTAAGCATGGGTTAGATTTTCCTTTCTTTCTCCTAGTATTCTCTCTCTAATTCAGGGAATCTTTGTAAGCGATATCGAAATCGTTTTCGAACTTCAGAAAAAACATCGAAAACGATTTCGATGAACTCATTAAGATCCCTTTGTGTAACAAATTGTGTAAGGGATTTCGAAAACGTTTTCGACCTTATTATAAAAGCATGATTGTCTCTCTGTCAACTATTTTGAAAGGAAGAATCTTATGATATCCGGGGGTATTATTTTCCAGCATCTTCACAACCTGCTCCAATGCGGAGTATCCAATACCGGCAAAGTCCTGGCTGATCGTGGACAATTTCGGTGTTGTATAGCTCGACAGCACAATATCATCAAAGCCCAGGATCGAGATATTGCCTGGAATCTGTAGTCCCAGTTCCCGGCACCGGTTCATGAATCCAATCGCCATGAGATCACTGGCCACAAATACGGCTGTAAGGTGCGGGTTCTCCGTAATGTAGGATTCTGCCAGATCATAAGCCTGCTCTTCGCTATAATCGGCCTCTACAACACGCGAAGGAATATATTCAATCCCCGCTTCCTCTAGCGCTTCACGATACCCCTGCTGCCGGACAATACTGACCGTAGCATATTTATGCCCATTGATCATTCCGATCTCCCGATGTCCCTTGCCAATCAGGTACTTCACCGCTTGCCGGGCAGCCGTAAGATTATCTGTGATTACAGAGCCAGCGTGCGGACCAACCGTATCTGCATCAATAACCACGCAGGGAATATCACTGCCGACCAGATCCTCAAAATAAGGGTCCGTCGTCCGCAGACCGGAGATCACTACACCCGCGATCTTATGATCCTTGCAGAATTGCCAATATGACTTATCCTGTTGTTCGGACAGACTGCGGGTATAGATCACGACCTCATATCTGAACTCCGTAGCCGCCGCATAGACACCGCTCATGATCTGGAACATGACGCCGTCCTTACCGTTGGCCTGCTCAAAGTTCGAGATGATCAGCGCAATCGTCTTTGTCACCTTATGCTTCAAATTTTTAGCTAACATATTGGGTGAATAATTCAGCTCCTGCGCAGCCTGCAGAATCTTCTTCCGCGTAGCTTCGCTGACATCGCTATACCCGTTAAGCGTCTTCGAGACCGCAGAAATACTCACGCCCGCATGTTTTGCCACATCTTTAATCGATACCATAATCCGCACTACCATCCTTCTTGATATTTCAGTTATGACTGTATTTATCCCCCATTATAGCACATAGGGAGTGATGAGGAATTTAAGGGGATCACAAAACGAAGGGAATTAGAACCATAACGCTTACCGGAAAAGTGCTACTTCCCCTTGATTGGCTTGCCTTTTAGAAGTTTTGACCAAAGATAAAGACTGCATTCAATAGACTTGATTTCCGGTCCGATTAGGGGGAAGTTACTCGATGTAATTCACCAGTACAGAAATAAATAAGCTACTCCAGTAGAATAATCTGAAGCAGCTTATTAAAGATTTCAATCCCTTAAATCCCTAGTTCTTAGTTGAGTATTCATTCACTTCAAATGTGAGTATATTCCCAAAAATAAGATATTCTATTCTTTTGTTAAAAGGTCCTTTATTATTATCATGCTTATCGATCCCGTATTTTGAAGGACCAATTCCAGCGTCCTTATTGTCGTACCAATTAATAAAATTATTAACCTCATCACTGGAAAGATCATACTCTTTGGTAATCCCGGTCACTAACGTAACTGTAAGGATGGCCCGATCTCCTGTCGGTTCTGGAACAGGATCGGGTATGGGATCTTTAGTGGGATTTCCGTATACTTCGATGCTGTTAATAGGAACATTGGAGACTGTACTTTTAGTACCACCAACAACGTATATCTGCCCCTTATACAGAAAGACTCCAGAACTGGTCCTTGCGATATTCAGACTGGCTTCATTGTTCCATTTATTTTTTTCAAAATCAAACGATTCCACGGTGCCTGACTCAGTTGCTCCAACGCCCTGACCTGTATTTCCGCCAATCACCATGATTTTATTAGAGTACACAACAGCATTAGGAGCCGCTCTGACAATAGATAAATTATTCTTAGTAATCCACGAGTCCGCATTAGGATCATATTCTAAAAAACTATTAATAGAGACATTAGTAGCGTTGTCGATATGTCGCCCTCCGATCAAATAAATCTTACCATTATATGTAACCGAAGTTTGTGAGTGGCTAGCTACCTGCATATCCTTTTTATTTGACCAACTATCTGTTAACGGATCATAAACCTGAACAGATGATACTGACCTAATATTAGTAGTTAGACCCCCGAAAACATATATTTTGTTATCCAAAACAATTGCTGAGGTCGATCCCAATGCTTGCGGCATGCTCGCTTTTGCAGTCCAAGTGTCTAATTCCGGATCATACACCTGTAAACTACTCAATGAAACACCTTTACCCCAGGTATACGCATTCCCAGTATACCCTCCAACAACATATATTTTACCATCATACACCACAGCGGAAGCTGCTGATCGGGCTACTGGCATTTCCTTGCCATTACTCCAGGTGAAATTTTTCAGATCAAGAATTTTGACCTGATTGAATGAGGTATCACCCGAAGAACCACCAATGATATACGCTTTATCATTAAGCTGCACTACAGTTGAGAACGCTTTTGACTCAGGAATCGTTGCTTCAATGGTGGTCCACTTGTCCACAGTTTCCGCATTTACACTCAACGGAACTAATAGCAGGGATAATGCAATGATTGAAAAAATAAAAGATTTGATTAATTTCACTTTGTAATTCTCCTTTATATTAGATATGAAACACTAATTAGTGTATCTAACATAAGAAAAAATTACCAATATTAAATAGGATAAAAAGTTAATATAAGTAATAATTACCTCATCTATATTTACCAGAAAATCAAATATGAAACAGTAGCTTCCACATCCTATGTACCAATAGGCTAAGAATTAAAGCTTTTTCATCTAGTATGTTTTTCTTTAGGTTCATTGCGAAGCAAGTTTCTTGCAGGGATTCCTATCGCTGATGCATTGTCAGGCACATCCTTGACTATTACCGACATCGCTCCGATATTCGCATCATTCCCAATCCAGATAGGACCAAGTATTTTAGCCCCCACTCCGATCAAGGCTCTGTCTCCAATGACCGGCTCACCTAGACCGTTTCTTCCCCCAATCGTCACTTGATGAAAGATCGTAGCATAGCTCCCGATCACTGCTTTGTGACTAATAACGATCCCATTTAAACCATGCGGCAAATGAAGATAGTCCCCGATCTTGGCCTGTGCATGTAATTCTCCGTTAGAAAGAATCCTGACGAAGAACAAATCCATCACCTTATAAAGTATCCACAGCGGTTTCTTTATGATCTTACCCTTCACCTGATAGTGCACCCAATTACCAAAACGATAAGTAAATAAGACCATGAGCGTTTGCGGATTTCTACGATTCGCTTTTAAATCTGTTTTAAAAGACTTAATCACCGGGGCTCCCTCCATTTACATATTCAATTCCCATTTCATATAAGAGGCTATTTCCAATAAACTCGCATCATAAAGTGGTGATCTTCGGCATGCTTCATTCTGGATTGGATTTAATTCAGTGCTGATATGGGAGTAAAATTCATTATGTGAGAGCTAAGGAGGGGGTGAATTGAAAGGTAGTAGAAATATTCAATACTTCCATCAGATAAAAATAAGAAACCAATTTAGAAATATTTATTTGGAAAAAGAAGTTCGTGTGCTATGCACCTTTAAAAAGTGAACGGAGTTCTTCTTTTCCTTTTTTATATCCAAGGTACGCCTCATGATTACGACTAAACTTGGCCTCCATACTGAGGAATCCGGCCGTCCATCTGAGCATGAAGTACCTGAAGTAATTCGCCTTATTTCTCGTTTTAAGCAAATGGAAGTGATTTATAATTTTCGTGTGAGCAACCTGCTCGGCATTATCCCTTGAGGTCGGTGATCCGTGGTGTATTAATTTCAGATCTGGATTTACATACATCGGGCCATGTTTACCAGCCAAAGCAGAGATATACAAATCCTCGCCTAGACTATATCCTTGGAGCCAGCTTACCGCTTCGATCTCCAAAAGGTACTTTTTCCTGTAGCACATATTGCAGCCATGCAAAAACTCTGTCCGAAAAACATTCTTCTGAATATTCCACAAGTTCATAGCTGAAGCAAATCCACTTAACGAGTATTTTCCCGGAGAAAACAAACTGCGGCCACTAAGAATCATCATGAATCTACCTTTGAGAGAGCATGAAAAGCCTTGGTCAGCGCCGCTAATTCCAACAGCTTCCGGGTACGAAATCAGCGTTTTCTTAAGAACATCCAAATAATTAGCTGAAAGCTCAACATCATCATCTACGAAAATAATCGTCTCGTAGCTGCTAACCTCAATAGACTTAACTCTAGACTTGATCAAACCAGCTTCACTAGGGTCTTTCTTATAGTATCGAAGATACATATTCCCCTTGTTAATGAGGCTACCGGCGTGGTCGAGCCACTCTCTATCGGTATCACCATCATCCACAATAATGACCTCAATGCTGTCCTCCTCCATGTTCGTTTGTCTTGAGATGGACTCCACACACTTCAACAGATCGTCATGCCGGTTCCTGGTGCATATAGCGACAGACAGTTCGATAGAGTTGCCCATAGTCACCACAGCCTTTTTTCCATAATAATACACGTATATTGGTAGAGTTTATGTCGAAAATTGTATGGATTTGAAATTTTGTTTTGTGTTTGAGATCAACAAAACCCCTCACTTGATTGTGGAGGGCTTTAACCTTTATCTATTTAATCTGCAAGATTGGCCACTTTAAGCTTCAAATCATAAATCATATAAAAATGATTCCATTTTTTCATTGTCACAATTTCCTGTTGGCCATCCTTTTCAAAAAAGTAACCCGCACCCTCCTGGCTGATATAAGTCCAGCCTTCCTTTTTCATGCGTGCCTTTAATAGTTCCTGTGGTTGTTCTACCTTTGTAAGATAACGTACATACCCGCGTGCATCACTCTCGATCTGCACAATGGATAGACCCGTTGTTTGTAATCGATACATCTGTTTTACGTTGTTGTACCCAATATTATGGATGTATACGGCTGCAGCTATCACTAATAAAACAATAATCCCGATGAAACTAAATAAGGCTATCCGCCATGGTTTTACCATCCATAATCCACCACCTATATCCTACTCCAATATGATCCATTAGTTATTCCAGAGTGACAAAACAGCATCCATTTGCGGATTATGAGACATTTCTACTCCATACATATACTACCATTCCATATGTATAAAAGCATCAAATTGGCTGAGATCTACAAGAAAGGTTACTATTTTGATTTATATACTTCTAATATTCATATTAAAATGTAACAAAGCATGTCTATTATCTGTAGAACGTGGAGGAATCATATGTCCCTTTTTAGAAAAGCTACTTTCTGGTTCTCATTAGTAAGCATTCTAGTTTGTGTGCTTAACTACATGGGAAACGACGACAAGAATATTTTGCTGATTGGTTTTAATCCCTTCCTGAACGCTGTCGTTTACGAACAGTCCTTTCGAAGTTGGATCATCGGAGCTGATGATGTCATTCGTCCGACTGCTTATTTGTTACACTTTGCTTCCTTCTTTTTGACAGGAGCTATTGTGGATATTCTGAGCTATGTTTTCAGAAGACGAGAAAAATAAAAATCCACCTTCGCCCTACTTGTTTTATTAACAACAGATGGCTCAAAAGTGGACCATTTAGCAGGAGTCCTGTGCGCCTGGATCTACCTTTTCCGCAGCCCACAGGGTTCATAGTTTATATAATGGAATACACAAACAAAAAAACCTTGATTTCTCAAGGTTTTTTCTCGTGGATGCCGAGGACCGGGATCGAACTGGTACGGTAGTCACCTACTGCAGGACTTAAAATCCTGTGCGTCTGCCAATTCCGCCAAAACGTCAGTATCACGACTCCGCTTACTCTTGAATCCCCGTGACGATCCCATCATTTACATAAACATATCTAAAACCACTATATACCCATTGTTCACTTGTACCATAATCCGTCGTTGTTTTATTTATTTCTTTGGGCTGCCCCCATCTTGAATTCTTTAGTTCATTCACTGACATACCAATTGTAGGGTCGACTTTATTAAGCGCTTCTTGGACCTGATAATACTCAACATCCGATTCAAACCAGTAGTCTCTTGGTTTTAAAGATAATTTCAAATCATCTACTTCTTTCAAAAAATCTCCTGTATATCCCCTTAAGTAAACTTCAAGTATTTCAACTGCTCTTTCCTTGTCTCCTTTTATAAAAGCTTGTTTTGCATTTATGTAGTTTCTAAGTGCAGATGCTTCTGAATTACCATACAGTTGCTTAGTGAGTTCGTTAGCTTGTTCGTATTTCTCATCCCTTATCAAACTCTTAATTCCTTCTAATGTATTAGATATATATTTTCCGTAGAAATATGATTCATCGGGAATAGATAATTTTGCCCATACTTCTTTATAGCTATCGGCAGCGTCTACGTATCTCTTCTCAGTCTCAAGTTGAGTTGCTTGTGTTAAGATTTGTTTCGCTTCTACTATTTTTTCTTTCTCAGACAAAATCAATTCGTTCGTAATTCCATCATAGATACTGAGGGCAGCATCTATATCTCCAGATACTAAATACTTAGTCTTAATCCACCCACGCGCTTGAGCTGTACGAAGTACTGAATCTTTATCTATTTGTTCTAAGATTCTGTAGTCCTTCACAGCACCATCCATGTCATTTTTTGCAACTTTACTCTTTATGACTGTTAGAATTTCTTGCGGTGTTCTATCATCCTCCACAATTTTACTTTCAACATTACTTTTAGCAGCTTCTTTCACAACATTTGAATTGTTGCTACATCCAACTACTGCGGCTAAACTAACCAAAGAAAGTGAATATACCATCCATTTAAAACCTCTGTAAAGCAACCAAAACTCCCCCATTTTCTCGTTGTTCCTAATTTTGTAAATACACAAACTATATTATAGTTAAAATACAAAGTTTATCAACGTTTAATTCTAATATATACCTTTACTTCCAACTTCACCTTTACCTCTAGCTATTAATATTATCTATCATTCAATGGACATATGACAGGAGGGCAGCATGAATAGAATGGAAAGGTTCCCGCCGCTCAAAACCAAGCAGAGCATTCGGTTCTTCAATTACACCAAGAAGGTATTACAATGTATTTTGAGCAGTGTTAGCAGGCCCGCCTAAAAACAAACAAGGGCCCCAACTCAAATGAGTTGAAACCCTGATCGAGCTCAAATCCTTTAACCATGCGAGTTACAGGGGGCTTTTTGTATTCCAGACGCAAAACGACTCTTACAAAGGCCCTTCAGCTCCTCTCGCTTAACCGCAAAGACAAAAATCAACAAGCCGAATTAAAAAGCTAAACGGCTTAGCGCCAGCTACCCTCCACTACCCCCGGCCTCCGGAGCCTCCTCTTCCGCCGTAAATACCGGAATATCCTCGCCGTATGCCCCCATCGGACTAAGCTTCAGCTGTACAAGCCTTTTGCCGTTCTGGGTTGATTCTGTCTGCTCGGCAATATACCCTTCGCCTTCGACGGAAATCTTGACCTTCAGCAGATTGAGCACCTCCAGCGCATCACGCAGAGACTGTCCCCGGAGGTCAGGAATAGATGCCTGGTCGCCCTGCTGACTTAACAGATAGATCTTTTGTCCCGAAGCAAGCAGGGTGCCCGCCTCCGGATACTGGCTGACCACTTCGCTTCCGCCTCCGACCGTTTCAAAATCAAAGCCCTGATCCATCAGCAATTTCCTGGCCGTCTGCACCATTTTTCCGGTCAGATCAGGTGCGGAGCGCTGTGCGGAAGGTACATTCTTGACGGATACGGAAACACTGCCTCTATCACCCGTTGTAACTTTTGGCACACCCATATATGACAATACTTCGGATACGATCTCTTTAAACACCGGTCCCGCCGCAGCACCACCGCCAGCCGCATTAGCAGGCTCGTCAATACCGACATAGACCACAATCTTTGGATTGTTAGCCGGTACGTATCCAAGAAAAGACGAGTGCACCTTGTTGCGGTCATACCCGCCCTTACCGTCAGGTTTAATCGCCGTACCGGTCTTTCCTGCTACCCTATAGCCTTCAATGTACGCATGACGCCCGGTTCCATGGACCAGGTCTGCAACGACCTGCTCCAGATAACTGCCGGTTTCACTGGCGCTTTCCTCGGAAATAACCTGTCGCACCACCTGCGGCTGGGTTACGGTAATCCTGCCGGTATTAGGATCGGTGCTCTCTTTGACCACGTGCGGTACCATCAACTTACCACCATTAGCGATGGCCGCCATAGCGGTAAGCTGCTGAATGGGAGTCACCTGTACTTTGCCGTGTCCGAATGCGATCGTCGCGTTCTCAGAAGCATTGTTCGGTGTAGGATTAACGAGTCCGCTGATTTCTCCCGGCAGGTCAATACCGGTAGGATCGTTAAATCCGAAATCATCCACGTATTGCAGCAGCCTTTCCGGACCGAGCATTTCATAGCCAAGCTTGACGAAGGCCACGTTACTTGAACGCTTCACACCTTCGAGGTAGGAGATTTCGCCATAACCACTTCTCTTCTGGTCATACAGCGGCTTGCCGTACCCCTTGATACGGATAGAGCCGGACATAAAGGTTGCGTTCGGATCGAACAAATTCTCCTCGACCGCTCCGGCAAGCGGTACAATCTTGAACGTGGAGCCTGGTTCAAATCTCGTTTTGATAGCATGGTTGAAGAATACCCCGGGATTAGAGGCATAATTCCAGAACTCATTCGGGTTAAAAGTCGGCATATTCGCCAGTCCCAATATTTCCATAGTCCTCGGGTCCGCGGCAATTACCGTAATACTCTTGGGCTTATATTCTGCATAGGCCTTCTGCATTGCCTGTTCGATATAATACTGGATTGTGCTATCAATCGTCAGCTTGAAATCACTTCCATTGACTACCGGCTGGTAAGCATCCTCCGAGTCAGGCAGCTTGATGCCTTTGCCGTCGCTCTGGTAGAATAGCTTGCCATCCTCACCCTTAAGCCGCATGTCAAAATACTTTTCGAACCCCATCACTGCATTGCCGTCGCGGTCTGTATAACCCAAAATATGTGCGGCCAGTGTTTGTTGCGGATAATAGCGCTTCTGCTCCCTAATCAAACCGACGCCAGTCTCCAGAGTGTCATGTTCATCCTTCAGCTTCTCAATAAACTCGTCTACCTTGTCACGTAGCTCCCGGTCTATCCTCCAGCCTTCATTACGGATCTCCCGGTTCTTCAGATACTTCCCGTTCTCGTCTTTGGCTTCCACGAGCGCCTTAAGCTCATCCTCAGGCTTGCCAAGCAGCTCATGCAGACCGTTGATAACTTCTTTCCCGATGCCGAGCGCGGAAATCGCATCCGGATTGACCACTACCGTGTAGGCCGGTACATCGCTGGCCAGCACCTTGCCGTTGCGGTCCTCGATCGTGCCACGCACCGCTTTAATCACCGAGGTATGGGCCCATTGCCCTGCGGCCCTGGCTTGCCAGAAATCCCGCTCCAGAACCTGAATCCAGAATACTCTGCCGAGCAATACAAGAAAAAAAAGGGTGATACACCCTCCTATAAACAACGTGCGAAGTTTTATTCTCTTCACCATAAGCAAACCCCACAAACATATAGAAATCGCTCCATAATAGTTCCCATCCGCGTTCTATCCGCTGAAATGAAGGGTATCATCGGCATTCTCCTCCTGATATCCCATATCCTTGGCTTGCTGCTTCGCTGAAAAGCAATATCTGCTGCAAAGGGATGACTATGTATGCGTTATCAGCGAAAAGCGGCTGAATAAGTTGTTTTCTTCCAGAATCAGATAGTAGGTGATATACAAAATCTTCTTGTAGGTGCCAGGGAAACAAGTCTTGAGATCAATTTCAACGCCGGCGGCTTGTCCGATTTGGTTCTATCAGGTAGGATGCGCCGTAGAAACTGCGCTAAAAGGGGATGATCGGTAGAGGTCTCGTTAGTTTCATAAATGATCGTCATAATGAACACCAGCCTCGTTACACATTGTACAATGTACACTGAGTTAAACTCAACCATTTTTGAGAATATATTGTAACTACGTTATTTCGGGAATTTAGGCCACATAGGTCGAACTACCAAAAAGAGTCACGTATTTCTGTCCAATTGCCGTATTATTCAGTATGGAAGGCGTTGGGCTGCGCTAAAGTCTCTTTCATACCGGGGGTGCGGCAGATTTCTCGAACGCAGATTCTGAGCAAAGAATCGCTCGCCGTAAAGCCGGTACAAACATCATTCCGAGCATACCCAAAAACCTCGAATCCACACGAAAAAGTAGCGGCTTTAGCAAAAGGTTAGCAAACCACCTTAAAAATAAACAAGGGTTCCAGCTCTAATGAGCTGAAACCCTTGTTTTACTAGTGCCGAGGACCGGGATCGAACCGGTACGGTAGTCACCTACCGCAGGATTTTAAGTCCTGTGCGTCTGCCAATTCCGCCACCCCGGCATGAAGATATTACTAAATCGCTGATGCGCAGCTAGTAATTCGTATTATTGGCGACAAGATAGATAATATCATGTTTTGGACAATCATGCAACCCCTAAAAATATGTAAGTTTCCTCAAACCCCTCACCTTGCATCTCCATAAAAAGACTAATCCCTTAGTTCCGCACCTCTCCCTAGGCAAATGCATACGATAATTCTAAATTGATATTGTAACCGGAGGTCAAATACTCATGAGTCTTCAACCATCAGGATATCATCATCCGCAGCAACAAGTGTTATACAGAGCGGACAATAACACGATTCATAATTTAAGAAGTGTTCGAGACAAACTGCAGAATATTTGCCGGATTTATGGCAATCAATCCGTTAGAATTGAAACTTTGGATGGCCAGGTGTACGTGGGGAGAATTGTCGGCTGCAGCGGCGGATTGATGTATTTAAAGGTTAGCAGTCAGGGAGGACAACGGAGTCCATATTCCAATGATGAAATGATCTTAACCCTTGTGCTTTATGAATTGCTGGTCATCACATTATTGTACACGTAATGGGAAGAGGAGCCTGCGTATGTAGGCTCCTTAGACTGTCCAGAAACACCATTATCTACGATTGTTGATGAGAAATAGCCTTATAAAAGCCTTATATATCAGGCTCAACTTCATCATCAGTGCTTGCCAAAACCACTGCTGATGAAGGTTGAAGCTTATGCATAAGGGCTAACGGACCCTATCGTCGTTATTTGCACCTCAAGCTGCTTCTGGAACATGTAACGGACTCAGGTGTCGCTATCTCCTCCCAAACCGTGGATTTTACACAGGATTTCTGCTCATAACGTCTCTGGAGTCCGTTATTTTCTGAAACGGTCGGTGAATCAGGAAATAACGTCTCTGGGGTCCGTTGCCAGATAGAACAAGAAGCAAATACTAATTTCGAGATAGGTCCATGATTCTTTAACCCAGACATGCAACAAAAAACGTCCCTGCCGTATGGACAGGAACGTTAATAAAATCAGCTTTATTTTCACATGCATGTAACCGCTCGACGCCTCCCCTTCACTACTTAGCTGCGCTCTCCAGTACGATTTCTCATGCCAGCCAGACCGAGCAGGCCGATGAGTCCCAACCAGCCCCAGTTCGACCCGTTTCCGGTACTGGTGGTGCTGGTGGCCCGATAGGTACCATTCTGGTTCGTCGTGGACAACGGAGCTACTCTGTGATTATCTTCAGTCCGAACGTTGTTGTCCAGGATGTTACTGTTGCTTCTGCTCGTTCCTGTCGTACCATTGATCATGCTGCCATTTGGATGCAGTCGGTTTGCGTCGTTTCTAATGGTGCCGGTATTGCGCGTGGTATCCCCCACCCCGTCGACTCCAGCAGCCTCGGCCGTATAGCCGGTGCCAAGCAGCGTCATAGACAGTGCAGCGGTACAGATAAGGCTTGTTATCAGCTTATTCAAGATATGTTGCCCCCTTGTAATTTGGTTGCTGATAATTTCCCCTTATCCCTTATTTTCTATGCAACCCCAAACTGCTTATCCTGTAACAATATTCACGGTCTTGCTTGCGGCGTCATACGTAACCTTCGCACCCAACGCTTCCGCCAACGCCCGCACGGGCACATAGGTGACGCCGGTATCCAGAACACCGTCTGTGAGCTTGTTACCATTCAGGACGATGCTTACCTTCACGTCTTTGTTCACGTTGTCACCTCCATTGATCACCTTAAGTGCAGCCTTGATCTGCTCTGCCGACGGGCGGAGGCCTGCCCGCAATTGATCAATTGAAAGGCCATAAGCAATCTGCAGATGGGAATAATCTTTGAAGGAGGTCCAGTCCCCGCCCCATTCAAAACCCAGCTGTTTCGCCTCCTGCACTACTTCCTGCCAGTCCGCGATTTTATTGCCGTTTCCGTCACGCTTCATATCCCATGAGATGCCCTTGCCATCTGGCAACAGCAGTGCAAAGTCAATCGCCAATCCATAATTATGATAACTGAATCCCCCGCGCGCATTGGTCACGATATTCCCCGGCTTGCTTCTCCCCTGTGCATAAAGAGCATTCTGCTGAGCAAGGGTCCGCAGGCCCTGGGTAATGATAATCGGCACGCCCTTGGCGAAGCTGCGCTCGATCAGCGCATTCGTTCCTGCCAGTACGGCCGGGTTCAGCCCCGTGAGAGCAGTTGCCGATTTGCTTTTTACCACGTCCAAAGTCAGCATATATTCACCCCCTGGTATAGTAGATGTCCGAATTTTCTCTTCTGCTTGTACAGATACCCCTATGCCTGGATGTTTGTAATTTCAATGCTTCTGCATACCGCTTTCCCACGAAAAAAAGCCCTCGGACAACGTCCGGGGCTCCATCTAAGAAATTCACACTTTCATTTACCCTGAGATCCATATCGCATCTTTTTCTCGTCTCACCATCTGGATGTTTCCCATCCACAAGGACAACCTAAATAGGCATCCTAGACAATAGTGAAAGGGGATTCGTCATGGACATCCATACCAACAACTACAAAATCGCCGCATTAAGCGAACGGGATGAAGCGATTGCGATTATCCGGGACGCGGAAGCTGCCCTTGCCGAACTGACAGGCAACCCCACCGTAACCTTGATCGCTTATGAAAAAAGCACAGAGGTACACACCTAGGCAGTAGCTTGTTATACGATATAGGCCTCCACAATCTGGTCTACACGAATCCACTTCCATTCCTCCGCCCACTGCAGCTTAATCTCCCGCGAGTGGGTGTGAATGGAGGTCACAAAGCCGCTCACCACCTCATTCTCGAACGGATCGAACAGAATCACCGTGACGCATACATGACTTCGCAGTGACAGCGCCAGGGTGCTCTCAATCTCCTCCTGCTTCTGCTCATCCAGTACTGGCTGGATGCGGCGCAGCGTCTCCCGTTCATCGCTGATAATCCGGTTCTTGTGCTCCGGCAGCATCATCCGGCTGCTCTCCCATAATCCGTTACCTTCCAGCTTCTTACCCATTGCCTGGCCTCCTTCTGTTCAATTAATAACCCCACATAACACGAACGTATGTTTGTATTATATCCATAGTCAAGTCCTTTAATCAATATGGAAAAAATGACAATCTGCACGCAAAAAAAGCGCCCACAGCTGTGCTGTGCAGCGCCTTTTATCGTCATCCCCAGGCATAGGGGCAGGGTATCTTATGGTTTAACAGTTTCCGAATCTGTTCCGGTTACCACCTTGGAATCAGCGGCTGCCTTCGGGTCAGCATCCTTGTCCGGCTCCAAAAGTCCAGTAGCCACTCTGGCTTCGTTGAGCTTAGAGATTCCGTACAGCATCGCGAGATCTGCATTCTGATTAAGCTCGTTGAATTCGTCGGCGGACACATCAGCAGAATCGGCACCTTTTGAAGCTTTTTCCTTTAAAGAATAGGCACTTTGAAAAGCAATCTGGGCCTCATCCAGCAGCTTCTTAACTTTCTCCGGCAGACGGTCGGAGATTTCAACCTTTTTCGCCTGAGATGAAATATCAGTAGCCGTATCCTTGAACTGAGCAATGGCTTTCTCCATTTCTTTGGATGTAGCTGTCCCAGCCGAGTACGCAGCGATCGTCTTGTTGAATTGCTCCCGCGACGATTTTCCTAATTGTTCAATTTTAGACATTTCATTGTAATAATTTTGCACAGATTCCTGCACTTCTTCCTCCGACAGCGCCGCGGTTGAAGCAGAATCATTATAGCTGCAGGCTGAGAGCATTAGAACCAGCCCAATCAACCCTATTAGCCAAGCTCGTTTCATCGTTTACATTCCCCCCACATAACAGAATAATGTCGGTTATTGTAAAGTGCAAATGAAATTAATGTAAATCGGGGGAAGATGCAAAAAAATACATCATAGCTATGTGTGCAACCAATGACCGGATAAGGCAGTATAATAATAAATATAACAAATGTTTATGGGGAGAGGAGGTTCATTCGATGCCTTATTGTACAGCCTGTGGAACAGAATATAAGCAGGCCGCTAAATTTTGCGGAGAATGTGGGACCGCGCTGAACGGAGGAGCTTCACCGACAGCCGAGCGCACGCTGCGAGACCTGACGCCTGCTCAGGAAATCAAGCTATGGGAAGGAAAGCCTGCGGGCATATCCGACCGACTGAAGGGTCTTGTGGGCCTTAATACAACCACTTATACGATTACAAGCCAGAGAATTATAGTAAAGACAGGCCTGATCGGTAAAAATGTCGAAGAGATTGAATTGCTCCGAATTCGTGACCTGGGAGTATCCCAATCCATTCTGGATCGCATGCTCGGTATCGGGACACTGACGATCTTTTCCGATGATGCTTCATCGCCCGAGCTGTGGTTCCGCAAGATCCATGGTGCCCATACTGTCAAGGATGCGCTGCGCAAAGCAGTACGTGATGAGAAGACTGTTAATAACATCAGCTATCGCGAACAGATTTGACCTTATACGCCTTTGTTGCAGATCAAACAGCCCCGGATCATTTCCGGGGCTGTTACCTCGTTCACTTCTATATACAGAATTCCACATCGCCCTGCGTTAAGGAAGAAAGAACGCCGCCGCCGGGATGACCTCCTTGACCTGACTGGGACTCTCCCACATCAGCACGGCCCGTGCATCACCCTGATTCTCATAGAACTCCACTTTGATGTCATGCAGCTTGCCAGCGATCAGATTAACAATACCTTTTCGCTCCTGTCCACTCTGCTTGATCCAGCTGTCAATAACCAGCTGTCCGTCAATCCAGATTCGAATGCCATCATCGGATGAAGAGTACACCGTGTAACCCTCACTATAAGTCGCACTGAGCCTTCCGTTCCAGCGTACAGAGAAGAAGTCCACACCGATTGCCGGGTCCGGCGAGCCTTGTCTCCAGACAAAGTTAATATTGGCATCCGTCCGTACTAAAGCTGGCATTCCGCTAAGAACCATATTATTAAAATACTCTCCCCGCAGACCACTGACAGGGACTGGCGGACTACCCTCAGGCTTGGAAGCCTGAACTGCAAGCGCCTTCGTATATTCACTCCTGTTGATGGTGAAGCTGGCATTCATAAAATCCTTGATAGCCGACTCCGTATTGCTCTCATAAAGAAGCTTGCCCCAGGTCATCAGGTAAGACCACCTGCGCTGTGACTTGGCAAGTAGTGCAGGTGACGGAAGCTTGCCATTCTCCCCAATAGCAATCAGCTTGCCCCGCCCAAGATCCCACAGCCGATTATAAAACTCATCCTTAAATTCACTGTTATAGATATCGAGTGCCAGGATATCCACCCTCGCCCCGCCGGGGTAATAAGCTTCTTGCGCTTCAACTCCATCACCGTCTGCATTGGGGCTCCACACCCATAGTATATTGTTCAACTTATGAGTCTTCGTGAAATGATCGAACATCAAATTCCAAAGTGTGATGAACTTGCTCTTGCGCCCCCACCAGAACCAACCGCCGTTCATCTCGTGATATGGCCTCCATAACACAGGAACACCAGCATCCGCTAACTTGCGCAAAGACAAAGCAACGTCATCGAGATCGGCAAGCAGTGCAGCATTCTGGGGAGTGCCGGGCGTTACGTATTTATCGAATTCTGCATTACTCAGATTCATAGATACATTAGACCAGGCCGGGGCTGTTCCAGGCAGATGAGCGTGATAGGTCAGGGCTACAATCCCTCCGGACTGGTACCAGCGGATTGCACTGGCGACCACCCCGTCTCTTTGGCTGCGGATCAGTTCTGGCCTCTGGTTGTTAATGGCGCCCAGTTCGTAACCATGAAGTCCGGCATACTGTCCCCCAGTCGTCTTCAGCTTGTTGCTGAATTCATCGGGACTTTCGAGATAATCATGCTGTCCGTTAATAATCCCCGTGCCTTGTAAAGCATATAACGTCCTCAGAAGATTTCGGGCAGGAACCGTCAAATTCGGATTGGCCGGGGTCATGACCCAATTCCTGAACGCCGTCTGCCACTGCACATCGTTTACCAGCCGTGATGCAGAATCTAACAGCTGCCAAAGTACCCCTTGTTCCATTAGCCCTCACCACCCTTGTACTTTTGGTACATAGTATGAAAAGGCCCTGTACATGGACGCGGCTAATCTACAGGACAGAGAGCCTGTCTTTAGAATCTGCTGTTTCTCTGCTCGATTTTATCAGCGATATACAAATCCAGGCGCTATAATTGGAAATACGCTATACTGATTGAAGCGCAGAAAAAGGAGGAGCAGAAGTGAAGTTACGTAAATTAATCGGCAGTCTCATCATTGTTGCGCTGCTAGCTCTGGGTTCTTACTGGTATGAAGAGGACGGACAGTTCACGCCATCATCCCCATCCGATTCTGAAATTGTCCAGCTGGTCTTTCCCTCGGATCGTTATCCGGAGACAGCTAAGCATATCCAGGATGCCATTGCAAAGGGCGAGTCTGCCATATGCACAATCGATCGTGAGCAAGCAGAGAACAACCGCCGCCTCTCTCTAAAGGGCGTCCCTACCAAGAAGGGCTATGACCGCGACGAATGGCCAATGGCGATGTGCAAGGAAGGCGGAGAAGGCGCAGATATTGAATACATATCGCCAAGTGACAACCGCGGTGCCGGAAGTTGGGTTGGCAATCAGCTAGAAGGATATGCGGACGGTGTTCGCGTGGAGTTCATGTTCCAATAATGACAGAACCGGCCCCGGATAGCCTCCGGGGTCTTATTATGTAAAGGTGTCCACAATATTCGCCATCCACACCCACCTGAATGTGCCATTGTTCAACTCTAACTTAATTTGCAGCGGTTTGACGTTCATAATCCGCACAATGCCACTTAATTTTTCAGTGCCAAACGGGTCCCAAGTATGCATGGAAATCCTGCACCCGTTCTGAAACGAATGAAAAATATCTTCCATAATCGCCTTGCCTTGCGCCACCGTTAATTCAGGCTTACCGCGGTACTCCATATCTCTGCACTCCACCTCTAGTCGCTCCAGTAAGCCCTTCATCCAAAGTTCCTGACTTGCTGCTATGCCGAAATCCCCAATATTGATGGTCATGATGTCTGTCCCCCTGCCGAAATTTAACGATTGATTTTATTATATGCGAACAAATGTTCTTGATGCAATGTTTAAAATCCTCTATTTCAGTTTAAAATAGAATGGAATTTTATCCATAAACGGAGAGCCAGGTGTTCTATATTTGTTATCGCGGAAGAAGACTATACGGACCCATGTCTGAAACCGAGGCCTTGCAGGAATGGTTTACCTTATCGGGAACGATCAAAGAATTGTACATTGTCGAAGTGGATCAGAATACCGGAAGAATCAAACGCCAAATTGGGCCTGCGCGCAGAAAAAAGAAATAACCCCCGCCCGGCTAAGGCCAGGGGGGGGACAGTACGATAAAGCTATCCTAGAACAAACAGGCTTTAGTGATGATAACCAACAGAATGAAGAGAACCAGAATAGCACCTGTAGAAGTAAAAGGACTTACACACGGAGCGACAACCGGAGCTTCATTTACCGGACTAACATTTCCACAACCGCAACCATATCCTGCACCCATTTAAATTTCCTCCTTAGAATGATGAATATTGAATACAGCTCAGAATATGTGAAATTCCGCCTTGAGGTATGGGCCAACAGGTAAAGAAATGCGTGACAATTATATCAAGGCCTTGACTGAGCTATTTTTGTGTACCCTGCCTGCTTATAAAAAAGAATATCCTTGTCGATATAGCTTATAGAGGGAGGTGCGACATGGATATTGCAGCATTATCTACTTCAATGAGCCAGGCATCCCTGGCCCAGGCTGTGGGTATACAGGTATTAAGCATTGCTAAGGACCAGGCAGAAACTCAGAGCCAGAATCTGGTGCAGATGCTTGAACAAAGCGTTCATCCGAGCTTAGGAAAAACACTTGATATTCGCGTCTGATTGTTTTATGCTAATCTAACAAGAACATTAGTTCTCTTTTTAAAAGTATTTCAAAAGACACCAGGCGGAAAGCAGACACCTGCTTTCTCCGCCTCTCTGTATTTCACAAGCCCTCCGGGCTTTTCTTTTACTTTTAAATACGAACATACGATCCTATAATGAGGTGGATGAAGTGAAATCATATTATCAAATGACTGTTTTGGAGAAATGGACCGAGGATCTATACAACAGACTCCAAATAAAGCAGCCTTCCCAAATCTCCATCGAGTATATTTCAGAACGCTTGAATATCTGGGTCCATTATCTCGATGTGAGAAGCAAGGCGGTGGAGGCATCTGCCGGGATGTACAGCATGTTCATTGATAATCGTCTGCCATCAAGCATGCAGCGCCTGGAATTTCTTCACGCCCTCTGCCACCTGCTGCGCCATTCCGGGAAGCGTACGCTGATGCCCGAAATCTTCACTCAAGATCAGGAGGATGAATCCGACCGCTTCATTCTGTATGCCTCCATGCCCTATTCTATGATCTCGCGCATGCCATTGCCGGAGCAGCGTGGAGAGGCGATTCGTTACCTGTCAGCTATGTTTCAAGTCCCGAACGAATTGGCTGTCCAGCGGATTGATCAGATACAAAGACGCATATTTCAAGGTCAACTGCTTGCGGTAATGTCCCCAGCAAATTAATTCCAATGATATTCAGTCCGGCTCGCGGGGATAATAGCGATAACACAATCGCCAAGCTATTAACCGCCCACCCGCGTTACATGGTGGAATGATCTCATTGGAGGGAGCTTATGGAAGCCACTAAAGTCATTGCCTTATTATTGACCCATCCCGAATACAATGTTGATGCAGTACACCCCGAAATGCCTGATTTTGTCGGAATCGAAACGATTGAAGTGGACCACGAGACTCAGACCTTCTCCATCCTGCTGCAAGAACCCAAGGAAGATGATTTAGTTCTATAATCATACGCTCCGCTAGGTTGATCAACCGGCGGAGCATGTATGATTCGTGTGGCCCTAAGATCCATAAGACCTGTATGTGTATGAAACGCCTCCTGCTAACGGTTGTTATACCAATCATAATATGGGTATAATTGACACAGACTAATTTATGGGGGCAATTTAATGAATAAAGGAGTACGTCAGAACTTGCAAGCTGCAGTGGCAAAGAACGAACGTATCAACCTCGTTTTATTGAATGGCGGGAATCTAAAGGGAACAGCCGAAGCCTTGACCTACCGAATGATCAAGATACAGACGGAGGAAGAATCACTCTGGGTTCCGATTACGGAGATCGAGAGCGTGTCCCATACATTGCAACACAATATAACCGGTACCCCGGTGGATCAGGAAGCCAGCAGAGAGAAAGACAGTCAAATCACAATCAGCCGCATCCAAGAGGCAATAGCCCAAGAGAATAACCCCATACAGCTGAGAGCCTTGGCAGAGCTTCTAATCACGTATTTGGACAAGAAGATCTACGATTAACTGTTTTACCGACAAACTCTGTAAACAGACATCATACAATATCTATCCTACTTATACATAGGCCTGACTACATCAAAGCACCTCGCCTTATTGGCAAGGTGCTTATTTTGCGGCTTTCCACAAGCCTCTCCATTACTACTTGGCTATCGCTCTTAAAACACCCGTCAGCCGCTTGATTCCCTCTGTCCCGGCCCAGCTCCCGGCACTCGCCAAAATCACGTTATGAAACAACTTCATGGCTATGGAATACGCCATCGTTCCGATCACGATCTCCATGACAATAAACCGCAGGATATCCCGAGAGGTTATAATGTATACCTTAAACTCCTGATTATGCAGCATGGGCTCACCATCCACCTCTATAGCGTTTATGTAACCCATATGCTTTCACCAGTCTGTCTGATTCCTGTAAAAAAACAAAGCAGATATCACTAGGTTAAAGTATTTTCACCTTATTCCCGAATAAGCAATATCAATATTCTCCCAGCATTATAGTAATATTTACCTAGTTCTGATAGACTAGATCTAAATATCATTCAATTCAGGAGGATTTTTGTCGTGAAAAAAGTATTACTCCCACTGTTCCTTTCGATAATTCTGTTACTTACACCCGCACTAGCCAGTGCCCATCCGGGTCGGACCGATTCAAAAGGTGGTCATTATTGCCGCACAAACTGCGAGAAGTGGGGATTGAAAAAGGGAGAATACCACTATCACAACAGTGGAACCAAAAAGAAAAAGCACTGATTTTACATAACTCTGGCACCTCAATAATTGAAATTGAATGAGCTGCCAGAGTAACCTAAAGAATTTCAGGATCCATAAGCTGTACTCTAAATTCCCCAGATTTAACCATCGTATGGAATCTAAGCCTCTGAGTCGAAGTAAGATATGAATATTCCTCTTCCCCAACTTCTGCTGGGTTACCCAAAGCACTCATGCTTTGATCCTGGGTCCATTGATCAAATTCTCCCAGGTCAAGATAATCAATTGTATCTATTACATACTCGACAGTCAGTTTCAAATTATCCTTTAAATTCCATATCGCAACTTTAGAGTCCACTTCAAATGAATCATCGGGGTTACCAAGGAGTTTAATCGCTTCTTTAATATTCATCCCTAAAGTTATCCCATGGATATAGAATTTATTACCTTGTTTGACAATCTTCAAAGGACTCACAATTTGATGATCTTGAACCAAAGAATCAATCTTCTCCTGATTAACATCAGGAATAAAGTTTCCCTCAAACAAATCATTGGCAGCCTGAATTAACACAAACAGCGCTTGCTTTTCTCCTAAATCACTGCTCTCAGTTACTTTCTTTTTCAAAGACGGTATGTAATTATTTTTATAATATTCACTGTATTTATTACTAACCAACACTAGATCTTCCTTGTTTACATCGAATTCATATACATCATCCCAATAGGGCATTTGAGCATTACTAAGATTGTCCACATCTATTCGATATGAAATCACAAACTCATTTACACCATCGTGGTCTATATCAACACTTTTAGGTTCAAAGATGTCGCTGATTAATTTAGTTTTAACAACACCTTCTTTACGGTACTCTACTTCAAATTCTCCCCGACCATTGTTTCCACCGTTTGACACAAAAGAAGTATGGATAACCTCTTCAACTAAATCCGCCTTTAGCGAGTCTTCGACTAATTGCTTTTCCGGTTCTGGTTCTTTTTCTGCTTCTACCACGGGTATAGTTTCAAATGTTACCTTATTGTTATTCTCATCCGTTGAAGCTTGATGATTCTTTATTGAAAAAGTAAACTTAGTCAAAAATCCGAAACTGATTACAGCTGTTACAAGAAGAATTGCGGCAATGTAAGATGAATTTTTGATAATTCTTTTCTGCTTTTCTTTGTTTCTTTTTAATTGTTGCTCATTTTTCTCACGTTCTTCCATCTGCTTTTTTGCCTTTTCTTCTTCAAAAACCCTCAAATTCCGGATTATTGTCTCCTCTTCTTTATAATCAGTCAGAACATTCTCTTTGTTTCTTCTGCATCTTTTACAAGTTAGGTGATCGCCAACATTCAATCTTCCGCAAATACATATCCATCTCTCATCAAACTCGTTAGCCAAATATTTAGCATCATCCCCAGCTCTCGCTTGTACGAATGCCAATAGCTTGGGATCCCCTACCTTTACTAGTTCAATCTTTTCCGATGAAGAGGTATCGTTGTTCCACATTGAATTATCGTCAAACAAGATTTTCACAATATCCACTTCTATTTTTCTGGTGTTTTGATCCACTGCCAGCTCTAACTTTTTGTCCGTGAATTGTCTAAAGCTCGGAGGTAAACCATCTTTAAATTCAATCTTACATTCAAATGTGTTCCGCTCATCCTCAACTGGATCACCGAATTGGTCATAGCAGTAAATAATAATTTTTAGTCCTTTTACGGTACGGGAAGACAAGTTGTTAAACATTAATGAACAGTAAATCTTTCCTGTGCTTCTACTCTCATATAAATCATAATCAAGACATTCAACAGGACATTCGATATTTACTAACATTCCATTCCCCCGCTTAATCGCTTAATAAACGTAGATCGTCTTCCTCTGGCTCTTTTCCTAATTTTGAATTAATTTTATGTAATTGCTCTATAATCTCGGATATACCGATGAAAAACATCCCCGACACAAAACCAGCAGCCCAATACAACAGAGTGACAGACCATATTTGTTCATATGTGTCACTATAGAGTCCAACATTTTCTCTCCCAAATACCAAACCTAGAATAAATCCTGCTGCGATGTTAATAATTCCTATCCAAGTTATTACACCAGAAATTTTATTTTCCCTTTCAAACAACCTGATCACCACCTTCCCAATAGTTATATATTACCATATGAAAAATAGGTATCTATACTTCTTTGCGGAAAAACATCAGCCGACCGCTCTAACGAAGAACTGTTCACTACCAAAATGGCTACGCGATGCTACAGATAAGGGGGTATAACCTTACTCGAAAGATGCCCTTTACATATATCATTCTTAGTAAAATGCATAGATTACCATCCTTTTATCTGATAGAATCAATTTTAAATAATTATCAGATTTAGGGGGAAGAATGATTGGAAAAGTCGATTTTTAAAAAGTGGTGGTTTTGGTTACTGGTGATAATTATTTTTGGAGTGAAGTGGTGGCTTTGCTTACTGGTGGTACTTGTTTTTGGAGTTATGGGTAATATGGGTGGAAATAAGAAGGTCGCTGAGTCCACACTGTCAGCTACAACTACCGTAGAACCTACGAAGGAAGTCGTAGCTGAAGCGAAAGCAGAACCTACAGAAGATCCAACGCCAGCTCCCCACAGTGGAGATAACAGAAGCTCCTACTGAAAAGCTCCCCCAGCATCAACTGCCGCTCCTGACAAAAAAACTGCACAAGATTGAAAGTCAGAGATAGGCCTTTGATTGTTATCAAAACACAAAATATACATATTACGGTGCCCCACGAACCTCAATGGTCCGCGGGGCTTTGTTAATCTTTTAGGATCTGCAGTTTTGGAATATTATTAGCAGCTTTAAGTTCTATAGTTATTTTGTAGTATTCCTGCCTTCCCACACTCAAGCATATTCGCTCCGCTAAGTGTATAAACAGCAAAAAACCCTTACAACGTAAGGGTTTTGGCGAAGTGGGCCCTGAGGGACTCGAACCCCCGACCAATCGGTTATGAGCCGACCGCTCTAACCAACTGAGCTAAGGGCCCGGATCTAAAATATCCGTATTTAGGAGTGCTGAGGATGAATAAAATTGGTTGCGGGGGCAGGATTTGAACCTGCGGCCTTCGGGTTATGAGCCCGACGAGCTACCGGGCTGCTCCACCCCGCGTCAGTCATTAAATTCAAACAGCGACAATAATTAATATACATTACATGATGCCTCTAAGTCAAGAGAATTTAGAAAAACTTCTCAAGGGAGGAAACGTACCCCGTACTTTCCCTTACGGGAACGGTAAATTTCCACGAAACGTGGATCATGATAGCCATAAATCCATCCGTCCTGCTCTAATCGTTTGGCTAGACATCCGGCTTGAAATCGGGTCCGGAACAACTTGGCGAAGTATATCCAGTTCATGCTGTATTCGGCTCCTTTGTCGGCAAAATAATGGGATTCCTTCATGAGCTTATCATACCCAGTTTTCATAAAATAAGCCGCCGAAACTCCCGGCGGCTTTGGACCTTTTATTTGGAATAAATAGTGATTAATTCCTCACAGCACCTTGTGACATCCAGCCATCCTCCAGATCAAAGGTGGACGCCGGGGATTTTTTCAGCTTCTCAAGCATCTTATTACCCTGGGATTCCCAGGTCTTCAGTGCTCGATCCACAGATTGGCGGCCGTTATACACTTCGATGAACAACTGACGGCCGGCATCGCTGATTTGGGTAATTCCCGGCTTCTGCGCCTCCAGTTGATCCATAGCGGGATCACCAGCAGGCAGTGGTTTCTGTGTATAAAAAGGCTGCAAATCCAGACCCGGCTGACTGGAAATAATGTAGTCTATGCGGGACGTCAGTTCGTAGTTGTTATGGGCTTTGATTTTCGCCACCTCGTTGCTGTTAACGAACTTAATCAGGTCCCAGGCATCCTCTGGATCGGGCGCATTAGCACTGATCGCCATCATATTTCCCAGCCAAGTGCCGGATGACACCCCCGGCTTCTCCGCATGCGAAGGTACATTCACAATGCCCCAATCCGCCAGCTTGTAGTTAGGGATTTTGGAGGCATTTCGCTCAATATCCGCCAATTCTTTCACATAGCCGTACTCCCCGATAACCATGGCAGCCTTACCTGTCGCGAATAGATCTCCCTGAAGCGGGTTGAAGCCATTGCTCTCGGGACTACCGACATCGCTGACAAACCCGGGAATAATCCCCTTATGCACAAGTTCACTATAGGTTGTCCATGCTTTTTTCCATGGTTGACTGTTGACAGTCATCTTCTCGCCTTTGTTATCGTACATGGTCAGCTGAAGCGGCGATATATAGGTCAGCATGTCCCAGAATGGATCGCTGGAATAACGGCTCATGGAGAATCCGTAGACACGGCTATCTGGATGACCCGACACTTTGGCCATTTTGGAAGCATTGACAACCTTCGTCGCCAGTGTGAAGACTTCATCCCAGGTCATTCCATTCGTTGGATAAGGTAGACCTGCCTTGTCAAAAATAGCTTTGTTATAATACAAAGCACTGGAATTAAAGGTCGGTGCCAGAGCGTACAGACTGCCGTTACCCAGCTCGCGGATACCATCCAGCATCGTCGGCGCCATATTGCTAATATCATAATGGTCACGATCAATCAGCGGCTGAAGCGGCTTGAGCATGTTGTGGTCTCTCAGGCTCTTGATGAGCGTGCTGTCCCCGACAATAACATCCACAGGCTTGTCTCCGCCCATGAGCTTACGAATGCTCTCCAGGTTGTCTCCTGCGGGTGCTTGCGGGCCAGGATTGAAACGGGTGTCACTACTGTTTATAGCTGGCACAATCTCAAGCTTGACCTCTGGATGCTTCAATTCATACAGATCCGTAAACTGTTGGCGAAAATAGGTATCCTCTTCTCCGCTCCACAAGCTACCGATCCGCAGCACACGTTCTTTCTGCTGAGCATGGCCTTGCCCTGATTCTGCCCACGCTGTATGTAAGTTCGATGACGCCAATGGCAGCAGCAATGCCGCGCTAAGACCAAGACTCACCCGGCGGATTGCCTTTCGTTTCTTGTCAGTTGTATTCCTATTAAATTTCACTATATATCCCTCCTGAACATACTAAACATTGGGTCATGAATGCCTGGTTACTGGAGTAATCATCCATTCCTTCTTTATGTATTATATAGGTTTATAGCATTGTGAAAGTTACAGCAAATTTAAAGTTAAACAACGAATCTTTCATCGAATCCCCTTATATTGGAATAAGTAGAACGGCTTCTCCGTCCGCTAAGGGACGGTATCCGTTTCAGCGAGATATATAAGAATGATTTATAGCGAAAACATATAAATTCTTATATAAAAAAAAGTCCCTGCGCACCAAGGCGAGGGACTGTAAAACATCATTTATACTCCAAATGCCGCAGGATCTTTTCTCCAGGAGTGCAGAAGATCTACATCACTTGCAGCAATTTTACTCTGCGACAGTGCAACATCAATCAACGTGGTGTAATTGGACAGGCTCAGCAGCGGAATCTCTGCATCAGCGAATGCTTGTGTAGCCCGATCTAGCTCATAGCTGAAAATAGCCAGTACCGCCAGTGGCACGCCACCGGCCTCCTGAACCGCCTGAGCGGCCTTAATGGAGCTGCCCCCAGTGGAGATCAGGTCCTCAATAACGATCACCTTTTGCCCTGGAGCAATCAGGCCCTCAATCTGGTTCTGCTTGCCATGGCCCTTAGCTTTATCACGGATATATGCCATAGGCAGATTCAGCTTGTCAGCTACCCAAGCCGCATGTGGGATACCCGCTGTTGCTGTTCCGGCAATCACTTCAGCATCCGGGTAACGGCTCTTAATCAGCTCGGCAAATGCATCGGCGATATAGTTACGGACCTCTGGATACGATAAAGTCAGACGGTTATCACAGTAGATGGGCGACTTAATACCGGAAGTCCAGGTAAAAGGCTCTTGCGGACGCAGGTTTACCGCCCCGATCTCCAGCAAATACGAAGCGACTTGTTCACTTTTATTCGAAAATTGGCTCACGCTTGAATCATCTCCTCAATAATGGTTAGTGCCGCTTGACGCGGATCGGATGCTGCCGTAATCGGTCGGCCGATGACTAGATAGTGGCTGCCCTGGCGGATCGCTTGTCCCGGTGTCAGGACTCTCGTCTGGTCATCCATCGATGAGCCGGCTGGCCGGATACCCGGGGTCACTGTGCGAAATTCCGGGCCACAGGCGGACGCAATGGCCGCCGACTCCTGCGGGGAGGCTACAACGCCATCCAGGCCTGCTTCCGCAGCCAGCTTGGCATACCGAACTACCGTGTCACCTACATTGCCCGGGATTCCAATCTCCCCGTTCATGACTTCCTGACTCGTGCTGGTCAGCTGGGTTACCGCAATAATCACCGGCATATTAAGCTCCGGATTAGCGCTAACCGCAGCTGCTGCGCCCTCACGGGCAGCTGCCATCATAGCCTTGCCGCCTCCGGCATGCACGTTGAACATATCGGCACCCAGCCTTGTAATGCTGCCTGCTCCGCCTTTTACCGTGTTCGGGATATCATGCATTTTGACATCCAGGAATACAGAGTAGCCTCGTTCTTTCAGCTCCCGCACGAACTCCGGCCCAGCCGCATAGAACAACTGCATGCCTACTTTCATATAGCATGGGATACCTTCCAGCTTCTCCATGAGCAGTCTTGCACTCGCTACATCCGGGTAATCCAGGGCAATCATCAGCCGCTTAGCCGTATCTGACCATGCAGCATCGTGATCTGTCTTCACCTCTTGTTCTTTTTCGTAAGCCATAACCACCGCTCCTATCCAGTTTCACCTTGTCCACGAGGACCCTCATTCATCTTATTCATGGCCCGGTCATGGCGGGACGGTCTGCGAATCATCCGCAAACCGTCCCAGTAGCATGTTCAATGCTGTCTATTCAGTTCTTTATTGACCGACAAATGCAGGCATGGACTGCGACGAGAAGTTGATTGTCTGCAGCATTCTCAGCAGCGCCGCTACGGTGTCAAGGGAGGTCATGCAGACCACGCCATTCTCTACCGCTTCACGGCGGATACGGAATCCGTCACGCTCTGGTGTTTTACCCTTAGTCAGGGTGTTGAAGACAAAGTTCGCTTGTCCGCTGCGGATCAAGTCGACGATGTTCGGCTCCCCTTCGCCCAGCTTGTTCACGTTCATCACGTTCAGGCCAGCATCTTCAAGTGCGATTGCCGTACCGCCTGTAGCAATGATTTTGTAACCCATCGCATGGAAGCCCTTCATCAGTTCAACCGCTTCAGCTTTGTCCTTGTCAGCCACCGTCACGATAATGGCTCCCGTAGCCGGGATCTTCATACCCGCTCCGATGAGACCTTTATACAGCGCTTTGGCATACAGCTTGTCGCGGCCCATAACTTCACCGGTGGATTTCATTTCCGGCCCCAGTGTAGGCTCTACGCGGCGCAGCTTAGCAAAGGAGAACACCGGCACTTTAACCGATACATAATCGCTTTCCGGCCATAGTCCTTCTTGGTAGCCGTCTTCCTTGAGCTTGCCGCCAAGGATAACTTTAGTCGCCAGGTGGGCCATAGGAATCCCGGTCACCTTGCTCAAGAACGGAACCGTACGCGAGGAGCGCGGGTTAACCTCGATGACATAGACTTCATTTTTATAGATAACGAACTGGATGTTGACCAGACCAATGGTCTTCAGTTCCTTGGCAATCTTGATTGTAATTTCGGAAATCTTCTGCTTCAAGCCTTCGTCCAGATATTGCGGCGGATAGACGGCGATAGAGTCACCGGAATGAACCCCTGCCCGTTCCACGTGCTCCATGATGCCCGGAATGACTACAGTCTCTCCGTCGCAGATGGCGTCTACCTCAACCTCTTTACCCAGCATGTAACGGTCAATCAGTACCGGATGCTCTGGATTCACCTTCACAGCTTCGACCATGTAGCTCAGCAGTTCGGTGTCGTTGTAGACAATCTCCATCGCGCGTCCGCCAAGTACGTAAGACGGGCGAACCAATACCGGATACCCTAGCGACTGTGCGGTTTCAACCGCTTGATCGACAGTCGTAACCGTCTTACCCTTCGGCTGTGCAATATCAAGACGGGAGAGCAAGGCTTCGAACTTCTTGCGGTTCTCGGCTTCGTCGATGCTTTCCAGACTTGTTCCGAGAATATTCACCCCGGCAGCACTCAGCGGTGCCGCAAGGTTGATCGCGGTCTGTCCACCGAACTGAACGATTACCCCAATCGGGTTCTCCTGCTCTACCACGTTCATTACATCTTCAAAGAACAGTGGTTCAAAATACAACCGGTCCGATGTGTTGAAGTCTGTAGATACAGTCTCCGGATTGTTATTGATAATTACAGCTTCATAACCAGCCTTCTGAATCGCCCATACCGCGTGTACAGTAGAGTAGTCGAATTCAATCCCCTGTCCGATACGGATCGGACCAGAGCCGAGCACGATTACCTTCTGCTTGTCAGAAGGTGTCACTTCATTCTCAGTCTCATAGGTAGAGTAGTAGTAAGGTGTGGAAGCCTCAAACTCAGCCGCACAAGTATCTACCATCTTGAACACTGGCTTCAGCCCCTGGCTGAGACGCAATGCCCGCACCTCGGATTCCTTCGTTTGCTTGCCGTTAGGGTCACCTTCAGCACGGATCTCGGCGATAGCCCGGTCAGTGAAGCCAAAACGCTTAGCTTCATACAACGTTTCTGCGGTCAGGCTTTCTTCCCCGCGAATAACGCTCTCGAAGTTCACCAAACCTTCGATCTTGGAGAGGAACCACCAGTCAACGTTAGTGATATCCTGAACCTCTTGCAATCCGTAGCCGCGGCGGAATGCCTCGGCGATCAGGAACAGACGCTCATCATCGGCTTTTGCCAACCGATCTCTCAGAACCTGTTCTTCCAGCTTCTCTGCCCCTGGCAGACGGAAGCGGTGAACGCCGATTTCAAGGGAACGAACCGCTTTATGAATGGACTCTTCGAAAGTACGGCCAATGGCCATAACCTCTCCGGTCGCTTTCATCTGCGTGCCCAGCTTGCGGTTAGCCGACGTGAACTTGTCGAACGGCCAGCGCGGGATTTTGCTCACGATATAGTCAAGGGTAGGCTCGAAGCAGGCATAAGTCTGTCCGGTTACCGGGTTGACGATTTCATCCAGCGTATAGCCAAGGGCGATCTTGGCAGCCATCTTCGCAATCGGATAGCCGGTTGCCTTGGAAGCCAGCGCCGAGGAGCGGCTAACACGCGGGTTCACTTCAATGACATAGTATTGATAGCTTTGCGGATCAAGCGCGAACTGTACGTTACAGCCGCCTTCGATGTTCAGCGCACGGATAATTTTGAGCGACGCGCTGCGCAGCATTTGGTACTCACGGTCAGACAGCGTCTGGCTCGGCGCCACAACGATACTGTCCCCGGTATGTACACCTACCGGATCAAAGTTCTCCATGTTGCAGACCACGATACAGTTATCGTTGGCATCGCGCATAACTTCATATTCGACTTCCTTCATGCCGGCGATGCTCTTCTCAACCAGACATTGTCCGATCGGGCTGTAACGGATACCTGCCTTAACCGTCTCACGCAGTTCCTCTTCGTTATCACAGATACCGCCGCCTGTACCACCCAAAGTGTACGCAGGACGGACAATCAGCGGATAGCCGATCTCATCAGCGAAGCTCAGAGCTTCTTCCAGTGTAGTGATGATTGTGCTCTCTGGAACTGGCTGATCCAATTCGCGCATCAGTTCGCGGAACAAGTCGCGGTCCTCAGCTTTTTCGATGGAGTGAAGCTGCGTTCCGAGCAACTTTACATTCTCTTGCTCCAGAACGCCTGCACGGGCCAGTTCTACAGCCATATTCAAACCGGTCTGTCCGCCGAGTGTTGGCAGCAAGCCGTCCGGACGTTCTTGGCGGATAATGCCGGTGACGAATTCAAGGGTGATAGGTTCAATATAGACTTTGTCGGCCATATTGGTATCGGTCATGATGGTCGCCGGGTTGCTGTTGATCAGCACTACCTCAACGCCTTCTTCTTTCAGGGCTTGGCAAGCTTGAGTTCCTGCATAGTCGAACTCGGCTGCTTGGCCGATGACGATCGGACCGGAGCCGATCACCAGTATCTTTTTAAGTTTATCATTCTTAGGCATGTTATCTTGCTCCTTTCACGGCTTCAAGCTGGGGCGCCCACTGCTGCGCCGTGATTCTGGCGTTGGCTGCAAGCTGCGCCTGACGAGTGCTTACAGGCTTGCTCGCTTTATGCTCTGCAATCATCTGCAGGAAACGGTCAAACAAATAGCTGCTGTCATGCGGTCCCGGCGCTGCTTCTGGGTGATACTGCACCGAGAAGGCAGGGTAACGGGTATGTTTTAGTCCTTCGACTGTCTTATCGTTATTGTTGATATGTGTAACTTCCAGCTCTGTACTCTTGATGGAGTCTTCATTAACGGTGTAGCCATGGTTCTGTGAAGTGATGAAGCAACGTCCGCTCTCCAGTTCCTTAACCGGGTGATTCCCGCCGCGGTGACCGAACTTCAGCTTCTCTGTATCCGCTCCACAAGCCAGGGCAAACAATTGGTGACCCAGGCAGATGCCGAAGATCGGATATTCGCCAAGCAGCTCAGAGATTGTTTGTACCGCGTAAGGTACATCCTTAGGGTCCCCAGGGCCGTTGGACAACTGAATGCCATCCGGGTTCAGGCGGCGAATCTCATCTGCTGTCACATCATGCGGTACGACTACAACGTCACATCCGCGGTTGTTAAGCTCGCGCAGAATTCCTGTTTTAGCACCGTAATCAACGAGTACGATTCTTTCCTTGTTGCCAGGACTAATGTAAGTGTTCGGTGTAGAGGTGCGCGCTACCTGATTGCGCAATTCCTCTATACTGGTGTCACCCATCATTTCCTGCAGTTCTTCTACCCGTTTGTTGGACGTGGTCAGGATTGCTTTCATCGTTCCGTAGTGGCGAATGATGCGGGTCAGCATCCGGGTGTCAATCCCGCTGATACCGGGAATGCCATATTCCTTCAGCAGATCGTCTACACTGTATTCTGCGCGCCAGTTACTTGGCACCGTCTCATGACGACGCACCACAAATCCGTGTACGAACGGACGTGCCGATTCGAAATCATCGCGGGTGATGCCGTAGTTTCCGATCAACGGATAGGTCATGGTAACGATCTGACCGCAGTAAGAAGGATCCGACAGTACCTCTTGATATCCTGTAATTCCTGTGTTAAATACAACCTCGCCTGTCTTCTCGCCCTCGGCACCAAATGCGGTACCTGTAAACAGCGTGCCATCCTGCAGCAACAATCTTGCCTGCATTCCCTTCCACTCCTTCTTGTTGTTTCTATTATAAAAGTTCGTTAGTTAGTTTGTCTCATTCCAGACCAGCTTGCCATCCACCCAGGTACTTACCGGCCAACCTTTAAGCTTCCAACCGGTAAAAGGAGTATTCCGACCCTTAGTCGCAAAATCCGCCGGGTTCACTTCCTTCTCCTGTTCCAGATCAATCAGTGTCAAGTCTGCAGGCGCTCCGGCTTCCAATACCCCGGTGTTCAACCGGAATACACGAGCCGGATCAGCGGTCATCCGCTGGACCAGCAGGGACAAGTCCCATTTGCCTGTGTCTACAAAAGCCGTGTAGAGCAGCGGGAATGCTGTCTCAAAGCCTACGATACCGAATGGAGCAAGCTGCATCCCCTTAGCTTTCTCGTCTTCGCTGTGCGGAGCGTGATCGGTAACGATCATATCGAGCGTACCGTCCAGCAGTCCTTCGATACATGCTTCCACGTCACGGCGCGAACGAAGCGGCGGGTTCATTTTCCAATTGGCATCCAGCCCTGGAATGTCCTCTTCTGAGAGCAGCAGATGGTGCGGGCATACTTCAGCGGTCACCTTAATCCCGATCTCCTTGGCTTGACGGATCAGACGTACCGATTGTTCTGTGCTGACGTGGCAGACATGATAGTGAACCCCAGTCGCTTCCGCTAGCAAAATATCCCGGCCGACATGGATCGCTTCCGACTCATTCGGAATTCCGATCAGGCCGTGCTTCTCTGCGAACGTTCCTTCAGCCACAAAGCCGCCCTCCACCAGCGAGTTATCCTCACAGTGGGCAATCACCGGCATATCCAGCTTTGCAGCCAGCTTCATGGCGTCTTTCATCATTTGCGCGCTCTGCACGCCCACACCGTCGTCAGTAAACCCAATCGCTCCGGCTTCCTTCAGCGCTGGAAAATCAGTCAGCTCTCTGCCCAGCTCATTCTTCGTAATTGCTGCATAAGGCAGGACCTTTACCAGACCGGCTTCACGAGCCTTGTCTTTAACCAATTGCACCACTTCGGGGCTGTCTGTCACCGGACGCGTATTCGGCATGCAGGCGATGGTGGTAAAACCGCCCTTGGCTGCCGAACGGCTGCCCGTTTCAATCGTTTCCTTGTGCTCGAATCCTGGTTCACGCAGATGCACATGCATGTCAATCAGGCCGGGAATCAGCAGCTTTCCTTCTGCATCAACGATCTCAGCAGCTCCGGTTACTTCCTCATTTCCATCTATAAGAGCGGAGATCACTCCGTCCTCAATGACTATGTGTTTGCGCTCCGGCTTGCCGTCCTTGTTCAATACGCTGGCGTTTTTAATGATCACTGTCATGATTCTCCTTTTTGCCTGCAGACCACTGCCGCAAGCTTCCCCGTTATTATATAATAAAAATTCATCATTGTGTATATTTATTAATCGGTTAATGTTAGCTTTTTTTAGAGAAGCGCTCTTTCGAGTACAGCCATCCGTACCGGTACCCCGTTGGACATTTGCGGGAAGATGCGCGACTGGCTGCATTCCACCACTGCATCATCAATCTCAACGTTCCGATTCACCGGTGCAGGATGCATGATGATCGTGCCTGCACTAAGCTTCGAAGCACGTTCTTCGGTCAGGCCGAACTGGCGGCGATATTCTTCTGCCGACTGCAGAATTCCGCTGGCATGACGCTCGAGCTGTACCCGCAGCATCATCACCACATCAGCTTGCATCGCCTCTTCCATGGAAACATATGGCGCGTAAGCCGCAAGCTCGGGAGCCTTCATATTCTCTGGTGCGCAGAACTGCACCTGTGCTCCCATCTTAGTCAATCCCCAGAGGTTGGAACGAGCCACGCGGCTGTGCAGGATATCTCCGATGATCGACACCTTCAGTCCTTTCAAACCGCCGAAATGCTTGGTCATGGTATACATATCCAGCAGCGCTTGTGTCGGATGTTCGTTGTTACCATCACCCGCGTTGATTAGCGGGATAGCTACTTTCTCCGCAAGCTGCTCCAGCACCCCTGCCGGCTTCAAGCGGATAACGCCCGCGTCGATCCCCATAGATTCCAGCGTCCGCACGGTGTCGTAGATGGATTCGCCTTTCTCTACGCTAGAAGCGGCAGCCGTGAAGTTCAATACTTGTGCACCGAGGCGCTTCTCAGCCATTTCGAATGAGAAGCGGGTGCGGGTACTATTCTCAAAAAACATGTTGGACACAAACCGCGATTCCAGAACGGGTGTTAATTTCTGACTCTGATTATCCCAATGGGATGTTCTCTCCAGCAGTTGTTCGATCTCTGAGCGATCCAGATCTTTTAAGCCGAGCAAGCTGCGTTCCTTCACCTTGGTTGCTGTCATCATGATTATTTTTCCTCCCATTGCGAAATAATGGACACTTCGTCTTTACCGTCATATTCCTTCAGCGCCACTTCGATTTGCTCATGTTTGGAGGTAGGTACGTTCTTGCCGACGTAATCTGGCCGGATCGGCAGCTCACGGTGACCGCGATCCGCAAGGACCGCTAGTTGAATCATGCGCGGCCTGCCGCAGTCCATCAGGGCATCCATCGCCGCCCGGATGGTCCGTCCGGTGTAGAGCACATCGTCGCACAGAATAACTTTTTGATCGTGGATGCCTGCACTGTCCGCATTCAACATCAGATTACTGCTTACAACCGCCGAGGCTCCCGCTTCATTGCTGCTCTTGCCCTCATCACTACGGTCATCGCGGTAATGGGTGATATCCAGCTCACCGTAAGGAATGGCTACCCCTTCAATCTCCTTGATCCGCTCAGCAATCCGGCGGGCTAAATATACGCCTCGAGTGCGAATACCCACTAACAAGCAGTTCTCAATACCTTTGTTCTTCTCCAAAATCTCATGTGCAATTCGTGATAACGCCCGGCGAATCGCCGTTTCGTCCATAATGACGTTTTTTTCAGTAACCATGATTGTCATCCTCTCTGTTTGAACGCCACTTCAAGTTCCTTGGAAAACAAAAAACTCCTTGCCTGAAACAGGCAAGGAGTGGAATCCACACATGAAGAAGATGACGGCTGCGCACATAAAAAGACTTCCGTATAGTCATACGGATACCTTCCTAGAGTCGCGAACCTCGATTCACGTTACCTTGCCAGTCTCACGGGACTGAATTAAAGGCGCTATTCATTTAACAGAAGTATGACAGAATGACGGCGGCCTGTCAACTCCAAGAACTGCTTTTGGGAAGAAGAGGCACTACAGATTTACAATAGGAATTTCGTTCTCGATCCGGAATCTACTTTCTGCAATCCAGTCCTTAAACCATTGATTGTCAGAGCTGCTGAAAGTTTCATCTCCGTCCCAATTTCGAAATGAGCCTATGTATACGATCAGTTCTCTTAGTCTTAGAAATAACGGGATCTGCCCGAGCCAATATTCATCTAATGTATGCTCTAAGCGATAACCCTTCATAAAGTGATGCATAAATCGGCTGGTCTGCTCCTCTCGGTAAACCAGTCCATCATCACCGCCATAAACATATACCAAATAATAGATCTGGATCGCTATATCCTCTACAAACCAACTATACTGGGCTTCATCAAAATCAAAAAGTGTAATCACTCCATGATCATCCACCTTAAAATTCGCAACATTAATGTCGCCATGAATCAATCCGTATCCGTTATTATCTTTGGGTAAAGCCCCGATAGTCTTGACCAGGGCCAAATAGCTCTCACGAACGCTGACCTGTGATTCAGGAAGCAGTTCAATGTTTTCCAGAAACCAGTTTTGGTTCCAGTCCTGTCTTTTGGCAATACCTTCCTTAGGGCGATATGTATTAGACAACGCATGCATTTTGCCTGTCAACTGTCCCAGCCGCTCGTACAGCTCATCATCCTGAAGACATTCCGGGTAGTCGATCTTGTTTCCCTGAGCTTTTTCAAAAGACACGCAAGTGTAATACCCACCCGGAAAATGAATGACCTCCGTCCATCGTCCCTTATTCGAAAGTGTAGGTAAGGAGACTACAATCCCTGCATTTGCGAGGAACATCATCCAATCCAGTTCACTTTGGACCAAACTCTCTGAACGATTGGCGCTTGGCGTGAATCTCAGAATAAAGCTTGCTCCCTCCCGCTCATACTCGTAGACGATATTCTGACTGCCTCCTATATAAGAGAGCTCATTACTGCTCGTGTTAAAAAGTTGTGCCGCTATCTCAAGTAGCTCATTGGTTAAAGCAATATTATTTTTCATCGTACCTCCATAGCGTTAGGTTTCAGGATTTCCTATTAGTTTGAATAATTGAATTTTTCCAAATAATCACTAATGATTGTCTTGTCCTGATGTCACCATAACATTGGAAAATCATGATTTCTTACAAATCCTAACTTCTCCGCTAACTGGATCGAACGTTGATTTCCTGCATCGCAATTATAGTTCGGCACTACATCATGCTTCAAACAATGCTCGATAAATGCTGCACCTGTAAGTGTTGCTAACCCTTGCTTCTGGTATTCATCCACCGTTACGATATCAATATCCGCATACCCTCCACCTACAAAAAAAGAATTGCACACGCTAGCGAAATGATCATTCATCATTATGCAATAACCAAATCCTCGCTCCATAAAATGTTGAGATGAATTCCATAGCGAGTCATACGAAGCGTCCATTTCATTACGATATTTGTCGAACAGTGCGTCATCCATTGATTTCATTATATAATGCTCGGGCAATGCTTTTAGAGTAGTTTCAAGATTCTGGAATCGGGATGGATCGAATGTAAAAGAAGATCGGTGCAACAAAACAGTCCGCCCCGCTAGCTTTTCGTTAATTAGAATTAGCAGTTCCGGCGTTGTAACATAAAGATCATAGTAAGTTGAATGGTTCTGTTCATTGAGTAAATATTCAACTACATCGTTCATAAAGCGCTCATCGCTACCGCTCCCGGCCAAAAGATACTGTCCATACGAGTTGATGATAAGACTGCTGGCAGGATTTTCACGACGATCCACAAACACTTTACCAGACTGATTATGATCAATTACGGAATAGGCAAATACAGGTTCATACGCTTGGTTCTTAACCAGCGGCAGAACGTAAGTGTACTCCTCATCAGATAGCTCTATCATCTTATCTAGCTCCTTAATTGTATTTAAGCAAAGTTATTTAGCAAACATGCTGTTCCATCATTGCAATTTACAAACCCTTCGCTTCATCCCAGAACCCTTTGAACGTGCTGACATTGTCGTACCTCAATTCTCGATCTTCACTAACTGCTCGCAAAACCACTTCGTAGAGCGGTTTCCCTGCTTCCCATTTAGCGAAGGAGTGATCCATTTCGCCCCCTAACAAACCAAAGGCAATAGCGCCCATCGTGAAAACATTGGTCTGTGCATTAATAGGGGCACCTAATATGAACTCTTCAGGAGCTTTTGATCTCGTTGCACCCCAGAAATTCTCCCCCATATCATTTACAGCAGGGACTTTTCTGTAGAAATCAATGTCACATATTTTCGTTATATCGTGTGAAAAATTGTATAAGATACTTCCATCGTAGAAATCAACTGCGACATATCCTTGTGCTTCAACAAAAGTATGAAATTCAAAAATGGCATCAAGGGATTCCAGGCGCTTTTCAAGGGGCAAATGCTTGTATTTATAAAATGGCGAGTCAGGATGGTTATATTTTGCTTGACCAGCGAAGGACCAATGCGAATGAAGACACTCCCCTTCGAACCATTCAAATACTGCTGCGTATCCGTTAGCGGTACGGAAATGATCCTTGAGCTGAATAAGATGCCGATGATTTAAAGCAGCGTACAATGGAATAGCCGCAACTAGCCGCGACACAGCCTCTTGAGGATTTCCCGAAAAATCTAGTGGCCTGGCTCCTGCATACTTAACGAATTTCTTCTCCCCATCCTTCTCCACTCCGAAACAGATATTACCTGAATCCTGTTGATCAAACACGCAGAATACTTTGCCTAGAGACCGCAGCCATGCAAAATCGTGTTGTTCTTGAAGCTGAAAGGTAACCTCATCGAAAGAATAGGTAACCGGCGCACCGCTTGTTTTTGTGAAATTGTGTCTGGCTACTTCCTTCTTCTCAAGAAACACTACAAACTGCTCAATGTTCTCAAAACGATTGATTTCGACCCCTTTACTTCGCAGATAAGCCTCTAGCATAGCGCTTAAATGTTCAGTAGCTGCTTGTAATTGCGGTAGATCTCGTGAGTGGAGAAGTGACACCAGATCGGGGAATCCCAATTGTAGGTATTGCTCCTGGTATTTAAAATCAGTGGTATAATCACTTGGCCAATGCCCGGTTTCAGCGTAAAACAAAAAGGCAGCGACCACATCCTGTACATGGACAGCAGAGAAAAATGCGGTATCAAAATCATTCGTTTCACAAGCGGTAATGATTTTATCCAGAACTCCCTTTTCCTCTTCATAAAAGCCTTTCATTCTATCTGGGTAATCAGGGTTGCTGTAATGCTGTTCTTTTTGCGCTATGATTAGCTCAAGTGTATCTGCCACGAGTCCTTCACATGCCTCAAGAATACGGGCGTTCACGTCGCTTCGTGTAATCGTTTCTATGTAGGATTCCAAGCGAACCGGCTTGAGCGGCAGGCTTAATATTTCTTCCTTGTTTTTACCAAAGCCTTTTGAGTAATACGTCCCATTTAACAGGGCAAGGCTTAGGAAAATCTTTGTTAAAATACCGTGTGCCTCTGTTCTATAGAACGCTAAAGAACCAGACCCTCTAGCCCTGGTCAGCTTATACAAATGCACATAAACATCACGGAGCTCGGCTTCAGCCTTCTCTATCATCTTTTGCGCATTCTCAGAGGCCTGCAATACAGAAGTGGTCTCCCGCAGCTTCATAAATCTTTCCCGCTCTTCATCCGAACGAGTATAGAGGACCTTACAATCCGTGATAATCGTGGTTTTATCTTCTTGAAACGAAGCCATTCTCTCCGCACGTTCCCAACTAATCGGCCAGAAGTCAAAGCTTATGTCATCAATGATAAACTGAATACTTGCTTCATATCCTTTTGATGTGGCTGGTATAAAAAAGAAGTCCAAGTCAGAGCGTTTCGTCGCGGTTCCCTGCGCGTATGATCCGTAGTAAGCAACAATCGCAATCTCTTCAGCGTAAACTTTCTCTATATGATTCAAAAGTGACTTGGCAACATCAAATACATTCAGCATTTAAAATCCCCTTTGTATATAAATGGATATCCCATTTTCATAATACTAAAGGTTGAAGGAAGAATTTCGGTAAAGTTTAATTATAGTAAGAATTAACAAAGACCATCCTGAATACAGGATGGCCTTTGTATTTAAACAACTTACATGTTTTATTTGTTATTATAGCTCGCCAAAAGGGCTTCGATGGACACCCCATTAACTTTAAGCCCTGAGATATCGCAATCTTTAATGTCGACGTTTGAAAGATTACAGTTTAGGAAGGAGCTCCCCTGTAATTCGCAGTTTTCGAACCGATTCCCTTCTCCGTGCTTGGTAATATCATGGAAATGAGCTCCTCCCATCTGACAATTACTCACCTCAATCTCCCACAATCCAACCTCAACAAATTTCGCAAGATGCATGTTTATATTATTAAAGACGGTCTTGCTCATATTGATATCATCAAAACTGGAGCCCTCTAGATTAATGTTATAGAATCTTGTTGTATTCAAATCGCTGTCGTCAAAATCACTTCCGCCCATAGTCACACGCCGGAACTGCGTTTCTGGCATTCTCTCATCTTGAAATACCTTCTTCTTAAACTCCTCATTCAATCTGTTCTCGCTGAGATTATCATTTACCATACTTAACATCTCCCTTTTTAATGATGTTCTTGATCTGCGAAGTCTGCTCTCTACTGCATCGACAGATACACCAAGGAAATCACTAATCTCCCTAATCTTATATCCATCAATATAGTACAGAATTGTGACTGTACGGTTAGCTTCGGATAGGGTGTTTAGAGCGTTCCATACCTCACTCTGAAGTTCTTTCTTTAATAATGTATCTTCGGTGCTTTCTAGCTGCGGAGTATCTACTTGTTCCGCTAATTTGTACACTTCCTTGTGTTTATTAGCCCTAAACCAGTCCATGCATTCCCTTGTGGTAACTGCATATAGCCAACTGCTGAGTTTTTCGGGTTCCTTTAAGTTGGACAACTTCTTGAATGTCTTGACAAAGACCTCCTGTGCAACATCCTGTGCAGTGTGAAAATCACCCAATTTGCCGTAAGCTACCCCGTAAACAGCATTGGCATATTTGCTGATAAGTTCACCGAATGCATCAACCTCTCCTTTACACACCCTATTTACCAGCTCTGTATCCGAACAACCCACTTTCATCCTCCTCAAATTAAGTTCATAACATTAGACGTAAGAAGAATTAAGAAACCGTCTTAACTATTATAAATTTATTTGGAATAACCGTGTTTACCTCTTTTCAGCTATGTGAACGTAGTCTTTCTCTTATTTCATTGTTAGATATGCTGTAAGGAATTACAATTTATCATTGCCTAACGAATACTGCTGGCATCCCCAACTATACAAGCTCCCCGGATTTTTGGCCTCGTACGATGAGATTACCTTCGACTCTGGATCAGTTGATAGACTCATTTAAAGAGCAGAAATTGGAATTCCAGCCTGGAAGCCGCTTTGGGTATTCTAGTTCTGGCTATGCAATTTTAACGGGCATTATCGAAAATGTCTCCGGGATGTCGTATTCAGATTATATACAAGCACAAATATGCCTGCCGCTAGGCATGTATAATACGGGATGCGACGATGGGATAAACGTCATTCCAGGAATGGCTTCCGGTTATTCGTTCTGGGAGAAGCCGATTCATACCGCTTACGCCGATATGTCCTTGCCTTTAGGGTCGTATGGATTATATTCTACAACGGAGGATTTATTGGTTTGGGATCAGGCCTTGAAATCTGCGAAAATACTAAGTCAAGAGCTGATGAACCACATGTTTACCCCACACCTCCAGTCCTATGCCTGCGGTTGGGTCGTTTCTAATGAACTGGGAAGAAAATGCTTGAATCATTTTGGAGATATTAGTGGATTTTTTAATGATTTCCTGCGATTTGTTGACGATGAATTGACAATCATTTTTTTAAATAATATGAATGTCACACCTGTAACGCATTTATCCAGAGATATAGCTAAGACAATATTTGAGGATCAGGTCACTTTACCACCTATTGCAGTCCGGGTACCATTAACAGGCCTAGACGCTCTAACCGGCTGCTATTTCCTTGAAAACGAGACAAATACGCACTTGGACATTTCCACTAAAAATCAAGAGCTTTATCTAACGGTTACTATAATGTATGGGGTGCCGTATAAATTCAAGCTGATCCCTATCCGTCAGGAGCCCGGCAGAATCACTTTTATCACGGACATGATTTATGAACATCTTGAGTTCTGTTGTTCACTATCAGGCAAAGTAGAATATCTATTGTACACCGATTACCATGGGGAACTTCAAAGGGGCTATACGATGAGCGGATAAAATTTAAGACCTCTATCCGGTCACCCCTTACCCAAGAGATTGTTTACCAGAATTGCTAATCCACTTTGATGTAGTCTATATATTTCATTAGTTCTACTATTCCCTTTAATTGTACTATTAGCTTATCGTTTAATTTTTCAAGTGCTAACTGAAACGATCGATCTATTGTTGTAAAATGTTGTGTTTCTAGGTCATTTAGAAGGTCTTTCAGATTTTCAGTGTAATATATTGTTTTTCTTAAGCTGCTAATCACTAAGATCTTCCGCAATTCAGACATAGTGAAAATTCGATAACCATTACCTTCGTCTCGTTCTGAAGAAATCAACCCCTCCTGCTCCCAATGCCTAATAGCAGAGGTGTTAACCCCAGCAATTTCAGCTGCTTTTCCAATAGTCAGTGGCTGTATTAATTTAATATTTCTGTATTGGCTGAAATCAGCATTTCTGATCATACCCAGTATTTCTTCAACCCGCTGTTTTTCTTCTTGAGTCAGGTACAGCTGATGGTTCACTAGCCAAAGAGCATCCGTTATATCAAAATTCTTGATTCGCCTCATGACATCATAAACTACAGGTATATCATATCCCTTCAATAATGATCGAATGGTACTAAAAGCCTGAAAATGTACCAGAGTATAGGATCTATGGCTTCCTGCCGTTCTCGGTACATCAGGGATTAATCCTTGTTCTTCATATCTCCTTAAAGTAGTGGTACTTACGTTCAGTATGTTAGCAATTTGTATAGGTGTGAATATACTTTGCATTTCCCCACTCCCAAATCTTAAAGTAAAACCTTAAAGTGCTACGTTAACATAAAATCCGAATTCTATACTAATACCAAGGTTTTGCTGGGAAAAACCGGACTATTGCATGAATGTTGTATGTTATTAGTATATCCGGTGGGGAGTGATCATGTTGAACAAAATCGTAACATTAAATGATGGATCAAAATTAGAGGCAGGTTTGACTGGAGATCCTGCTAGTAAAGTAATTATGTTACCAATAGCTAAAAAATCTGTTTTTGGTCAAGAAGCTGAAACGTTGAAATTGTGGGGCGTAGATCCTGAACTAGGAAGAAATTTTGTGGAAGGACTTTCTGATAAATTTCAGGTGTTGTACTTTGACTATGAAGGCCACCTTTTTCGCAATCCTCAACCAGATCTTCTTACACCAGAGAACATCTCAAAGGATTTATTACGAATCGCTGATGAAATGAAGGTTAACACATTTAGTTATTACGGCTACTCCTGGTTGGCTCTAATTGGCTTACAATTGGCGATTAGAACAAACCGTTTGGAAAGTTTAGTTATGGGAGGATTCCCACCCTATGAGGGCCCCTATAAAGAAATGATGGTAGTAACCACCAAGACTTATGAGCAAGCATTAAATAATCATGATAACTCTAAGTATCAATTCGAAGAAAATATCAGTCCAGAGGAATTCGATTGGGATAACTTACAGGTAACAATAGATCCAAAACAAACCAAACAATTTGTCACCATGTACAAAAACTTAATAGATTTCGATGATAGCAAAATTCAAGCCGGATTAAACTTTCCTAAGCTTACATTCGCTGGTGACAAAGATACCATTGTTTATGGCGAGAACTTTGGGAATGTAACTGTCAATATCAGCGGCTTATTAAAGGAAAATGAAGATGTACTAAAGCACTTTGGCTGGGATGTTAATCTTTTATGCGGGGAGAACATGGATCATACAAAAGCGATGCAGCCTGAAACGGTTCTGCCTTTGATTAAACCTTGGTTTATTGAAAAACTATTATCGAAGTGAAAGCATCCTCGCTGTAATAATTTTCGCTTTTCTTTCAACCGATGTTATGATTATTTTATTCCATTAAACTCATAATCTAACAGGAGGGAATATCATTGGAAGAACGCAAATCAACATATAACTTTCAGAATGTTAGTATTGGAGCCGACGCAGAATTGTTGCGCTTAAAAGAACAAGCTCTGATGGGGTGGGAAAAAGAATACCGCACCCTGAAATGGTTTGGACTACAAGATGGGATGAAGGTATTGGAAGTTGGAAGTGGCCCCGGATTTGTTACTGAACAACTACTGGACGAATTACCGCAGAGTCAAATTACCGCATTGGATATTGATGATATTCTGCTTGAAAAAGCTAGACAGAGGCTAAGTCATATCCCTGAATCAAGACTTAATTTTGTTAAAGCATCGATTTACAATACCGAACTCCCCGATAATCAGTATGACTTTGTGATTGCACGATTAATTTTCCTTCATCTACATAACCCATTGCAAGCTGCGGAAGAACTTAGCCGTGTCTTAAAACCAGGCGGGAAGCTCATTATTATTGATATCGATGACGGGGTATTTGGGGCTATTCAACCTGAACTAGATGTTTTACCATCCATATTGAAAAAGCTGTCACAACTACAGGCTTCAAGAGGTGGCAACCGGAATATCGGAAGAAGCTTGCCGCGGATTCTATCCGATTCCGGCTTTATAGACGTGGATATGGATGCAATCATCCAACATAGTGATTTACATAGTATCGAAGGCTTCAAACGACAATTTGATATCAACCGCTTTGCTGATTTCTATAAACATGGCATTATTACTTCATATGAATTTGAGGAATTAAATAAATCCTATGACCTTTTTGTTAGTTCTCCGGAAGCTCATGCCATGATGCTATTCTTTATGGCGTGTGGGACAAAGCCTTTATAAAAAGGTGCTCGAATATTCTGTACTTTAACATTAGTGAGATACGCTGTTCCCCGTGTTGACTGGAACGGTAAATTTAAGAGCCATCCTTGCAGGATGGCCTTTTCTTTTTTGAAAAATAAACTAACAATTTTTCCATCATAATGTCTTCCATACTACCAGTGCTTGCCTCGTAACGGACTCCAGTGGCTTTATTGGCTATAAAATCAACCATTCAGGAAGATAAAGGACTCCAGAGACCTTATGGGCACAAATCCTGTTCAAAATCCTCTGTTTGGAACGAAATAACGTCGTCTGAGTCCACTCCATATACCTGGAGCAACTTCATCCGGAAAATAAGGACTATACGGTCCGTTAGCTCACATAAATAAGATTCCACTTTCTGGACTGATTGTTTTGATGAATTAGTTTTGAATAAGTTGTTTTAATAACGGATGCTTTCCCAGCAGTTATATGTATTTCATTTTCTCCTGAGTAAAACAATACCCCGCAGCCATTACGGCTGCGGGGTATGCTATATGCACTATATTAGAATTCAAATTCAACATCGCTGAGCCGGCGTTTGATCTCAGAGATCACGCGGTGCTCTTCCTCTTCGCCTTTGGCAACGAAGGTTACGGAGAAGCGTACAAAGGCTCCGGCATCATCCCAAGGTACGGTGGAGATCAGCTTCTCACGGATCAGGAACTGCGAGAAATCTTCGCCAGTCTCAAAACGGCGTCCGCCCTTCACGCCTTTCGGCGCAGCCACGTACAGGAAGAACGAGCCTTTAGGCTTCTCGGCCTGGAAGCCGAGACTGTTCAGCGCATCTACCAGCAGGTTATGACGGCGGGAATATTTGTCCGCGATCGCTTCTGTGATCGAAGGGTTAGCCAGACCATAGGCTGCAGCTTTTTGGATGGCGATAAACTGACCGGAGTCATTGTTGTCCTTCACATCGCTGAACGCTTTGACAATCAGCGGGTTGCCGGCTACAAAGCCAATTCTCCAACCAGTCATGTTATACGACTTGGACAGGGAATGCAGCTCAACACCGACATCCTTAGCACCCGGAACAGACAAGAAGCTGAGCGGCTTCACACCATCATAGGTCAGGGCAGCGTACGGTGCATCATGAATCACGACAACATCGTATTTCTTGGCCCAGACTACTACCTCAGCGAAGAACTCAGGCGTCGCACTGGCTCCCGTAGGGTTGTTCGGATAGTTCAAATAAAGCAGTTTGGCTTTCTTGGCAATGTCCTCAGGAATGGCGTTCAGATCCGGCAGGAATTTGTTTTCTTTCTTCAATTCCACCGTGTAGACTTGTCCACCCAAGTATTTGGTGTGTGTGCCCAAGACCGGATAGCCTGGAACCGTCATGATGGTGATATCGCCGGGATTAATGAAGCAAGATGGCAACATGGCCAATGCTGGCTTCGAACCGATAGAATGCACAACCTCGGTTACCGGATCAATGCCTTCCACGCTGAATACATCGTGCAAGTATTGTGCAGCTGCAGCCTTGAACTCAGGAATACCGTTATCCGAATAACCACGGTTCTCTTCCTTCGATGCTTCTTCGGCCAGCTTGGCAACAATGCCCGCGTCCGCCATTTCGTCCGGTTCGCCGACACCCATGTCAATAAGTTCGATGTCAGGGAAATCCAGCTTCGCGGATGCCTTGGCGCGTTTGATTTTCTCGAATTTATAAATCGCGGTGTCTTTACCGTAATTGGCACCGCCGATGCGGTCTGCAAAGTTACTCTGGATGAATGTATCTTGATATTGTTCAATACTCATAAAGGTCATCTCCTGGCTTTTTTTCAAAGTTCTAATCATAAATATGACGTAAACCGTGATGCAAAACCATGGATTTATTATCACTTCATTTGTACTTATCTGCTACGCAAAGCGAACAATAATTCTTCCATATCTGCTGGAAGCGGTGCACTGTACTCCATATACTCTCCAGTAGAAGGGTGAACAAATCCGAGGACAGCTGCATGCAAAGCCTGACCTTTCATCGTCGTTCCTTTGCTGCGGCCATAGATCGGATCACCAGCCAGAGGATGACCGATGAATTTCATATGTACCCGAATCTGGTGGGTGCGCCCTGTCTCCAGTTGCAGCTCCAGAAGCGTGCAATCGCCAAACCGTTCCAGTACGGTAAAATGAGTTACAGATTTTTTGCTGTTCTTCTCCGTTACGGTGTACAGCTTGCGATCATGCGGATCTCTGCCGATTGGCGCATCTACAGTTCCCTTGTCATGACTCAGATTGCCCTGAACTACAGCAATATAACGACGGGTCACACTGTGCTCCTTCAGCTGCGCAGCCAGCGAAGCATGGCTGGCATCGTTCTTCGCGGCCATAATGAGGCCAGAGGTATCTTTGTCAATGCGGTGTACAATACCTGGACGGATCTCACCGTTAATGCCGGACAAGTCCTTGCAATGATACATGAGGGCATTAACCAGTGTTCCTGAGGGATGACCTACTGCAGGATGCACGACCATTCCGCGCGGCTTGTTCACAACGATCACATCGCTGTCTTCATACACAACGTCCAGCGGGATATTTTCCGCAACCAGATCCGTGACTTCCGCTTCAGGTACCGTGACAGCGACCACGTCGCCTTCCCATAGCTTGTGATTGGCTTTGACCGTTGCACCATTCACAGTAACATTTCCGCCGTTGATCCACAGCTGAACCTGTGAGCGGGACACCTCTTCCTCCCAAGCCTCGGTGATATACTTATCAATACGCTCCCGGGCATTCTCGCCGGAGACCGTCCACTCCGTGACGTCCCTCTCTTCTTCGTAGCCGGATGCCGGTTGCTGATTGACGTCATTATTCAAATCATTCATTCCTTTCTGTGAGCTTACTTTGTTTCCTTTACTTCCGTGATCTCTTCTCCGCCCTTCATATCACGCAGCGAATCCAGAATAATCAGCGCCACACCGATAACGATGCAGGAATCCGCGACATTGAAGATCGGGAAGGTATAGCTTCCAAAATTAAATTGCAGAAAATCGACAACCTCGCCGTTCAACATCCGATCCAGGAAATTGCCGACGGCTCCACCGAGTACGAGACCTAATGCGGTAGGCAGCAATTTGCGTGTCGCTTTGACCTTATTCAGATACCATACGATACCGGCAACAACCACAATGGTAACCAAAATGAAGAACCACTGCTGTCCCTCCAGAATGCCGAAAGCGGCCCCACGGTTTCGATGGGAGGTAATCAGAAAGAAGTTCCCAATCACCGGAATTTGTTCCCCGAGCTCCAGACGCGTAGCGATTACATATTTGGTTGCCTGGTCGATCAAAAAAGCAATGAGAGCTATCAGATAATACACCACAGAAGTTGTCACTCCGTTCTTATTTTTCCCGCGTCTACGCGGTCAAATACTGATTAAAGACTCGTATATTGTAGCACAGGCCTAAAGACCCGTCTATTGCAGACCCTTTCGTGCAGGGACTCTTGGGGACTATTTTCCATCGCTAAAATCCCTTCTCTCCGGTCAACCTATCAAGGAGCCCTCCCGCACAGGCTAAGGGGAAGGAATGATGTTCTGAAGCAGGATCAGAAAGGAGCACAATCAAATGACACACCTGACAGCAGAGCAGCTCTCGGAACTTCGTGCAAATCTGCATCAGCAACGGGCCGATATCCGCCACAGACTGCAAAATAATGAACATTACGGGCTGCAGGAATCCATGCGCGACAACTCCGGGGAACTGTCAGAAATCGATAACCATCCAGGCGATGCCGCTACCGACCTGTATCACCGGTCCATGGACATTTCGCTGCTGGAGCGGGACGAGCATGAGCTGGAGGATATCGATGCAGCCTTGAAGGCGATGGATGAAGGAACCTATGGCACCTGTATTGCCGGCGGTGAACCTATTCCATTTGAGCGGTTAGCCGTCGTCCCAGCTACCCGTTACTGCAAAGAGCATAATCCCAAACAAAAGAAGCCGAATAACCGTCCCGCCGAAGAGGAATTCCTCACGCCCCCTTTTGGGCGAACCAGTCTTGACGAGAATGAAGAGCAGAATGGTTTTGACGGCGAAGACGCCTGGCAAATTGTCGAGAGCTGGGGTACTTCCAATTCTCCGGCCATGGCAGAAAGCAATGAGATCGGTGCTTATGAAGACATGGAGATTGAGGCCGACGAGACCGAAGGCTTCGTAGAGCCTTGGGAAAATTTCATTGCTACCGATATCGAAGGCAACAATGTAACTGTCGTTAGAGGGCGGAGCTACCAGCATTATATGGACAGCGGCGAGGGTAGTTACCTGCTTGACCCCCATGGCAAAGAAGACGGAGAAGACTAATAGAACCTATTCATGAATTATGCACAGAAAAACATCAGAATAAATCGCGTGGAGACGGTTGCAGGATGCTATATACCGGCTCCTCTTTTTTTGTTTAAGAAAACTTTGAGAAAATGTTCAGAATGTCCTAGTATAATAGTTCTGTTGAACTATATATCTGTTGGCCCTGTATAAATTCTTTTCTGTCTATGTGTATCACGAACCCAACTCAGAAGGAGTATGCACAATGAAACCTAATTACTTTAAAGAAGTACATCAGTTCAGTCATCAAGATGACCGGCGTTATCAACTGCTCATGAGAAAACTGCGGATTATCTATGCGGAAAAGAAGCAATACACTCCGCTGCAGCGGTTGAAGAGGGATTGGAACAGCTTTAGAAAGCCGATCAAAGCAAGCGGTTGGAGCAACGCAGAGGCCACGGCTTTTAAAAAGTCTTCAGTTCCAGTTGATGTTGTACAATCCGCACGATATCCGCAATATAATCCCCGATAATCGGCAGATTAAGCGCCCCGAGCACTTGAAGGACATAAATAATCGTTGCCGCAAAAAACGTGAAGCCCACTGCAATTCCAACTCCACGTGACGTTCCTGAGAGCACATTCAGCCAAATTAGGCGCCAAGGAGAGTACAGCAGCTGTGTATACTCGGCAATCCGAGACTTCTCCATCTGCTGTGCCAGATCAAAGGTCATCCGATAGACGAGGTTTAGCTTCTCCTCCGGTGGAATTTCCTCAGGATTTCGAGGATCCCCGGCTGGAGTTTCCTTGTGCCCCTTTATCTTGTCCGAGGTCTTGATGGAGATTCTCCCTCTAGGCCCTGAACCTTTGCTGTCTTCCTTTCGTTCCGTCACTGTCACCCGTCCCTTCCCATGTTCCTGGCATCTCAAAACAGACGAGCCCGGCAAAGGAAATATCTTTCCTTTAGCACGGGCTCGTTATTTTGCGCCGAAATATAAGGAACTATATTTCATGCATAGACGGACGGCCCGAAGACTGTTCATCTATGCTTGTGACGCTAGTATATGCCATTAACGGACAAGTGATACATTTTTAAGCACCGATGTGAATACCGATAGATTTGCCTCCGGCTTCCACGGTCTCAAAGGATTGTGCTCCACCTAATTCAACAGTGGTAACCAGAACGTTCTCACGTAGCACATGCTCAAATGCAGTAACCGCCGCCTTCAGTTCGTCGTCAAGATCCAGTGTCAGAGCAATGCGCTTATCGATCGGCAGATCCAGACGTTTGCGGTAATCCTGCACGGCCCGTACGATCTCCCGCACCCAGCCTTCTTGCACCAGTTCAGGCGTGATCTCGGTATTCAGCGCTACAGTGATACCATAGCCAGATGCAGAGGCGAAACCAGGCTTAGCCTGCTTCTCCACCAGCAGCTCATCGGCAGTGATTTGCAGCTCTTCCCCTTCCGGAGAGACGATGGCGATTACGCCGTCCTGTACAGCTTTGCGTGTAGCCTCACTGTCCAGGCTCTTCAGGAAGCCTTGCAGGAAGCCGATGTTTTTGCCGTATTTTTTACCAGCAACCTTCAGATTCATCTTCAAGGTAAAATCAACAAACCCGCTATCGCTGGTCTCCACCACAATGTTCTTGATGTTGATCTCATCCTTGATGATTTCTTCATAGTCGGCCACGTGGAAGCTGCGATCAATCGACACAATCAGCTCGGACAACGGCTGGCGGTTCTTAATGCCCGTCTCGTTACGCACGTTACGTGCAAGCTCTACGATGCCCCGAGCACTTTCCATATCCTGCTCCAGCTCTTTGTCGATCAGGCTTTCGTCAGCTACCGGATAATCCGCCAAGTGTACGCTCTCGCCGCCACCCAGGTTTGTGAAGATATCCTCAGACAGCATTGGTGTGAACGGCGCCATCAGCTGTGCTGTGGTCAACAGTACATGAGTCAGCGTACGGTAAGCATCCAGCTTTTCCTCGCCCAAGCCGCTGCCCCAGAAGCGGTCACGGGAACGACGGATGTACCAGTTGCTGAGCTCGTCGATGAAGTTCTCAATCGCTTTTGACGTATTGACAAAATCATTCACAGCCAGCCCTTTATCTACCAACAGAATCAGGCTGTTCATGCGAGAAAGAATCCAGCGGTCCAGCTTGTGTTCGGATACTTTGAACGGATGATCCGCCGGATCATAACCGTCAATACCAGCATACAAGGTCAGGAACGCGTGCGTGTTGACCAGTGTATCCACGATTTTGGATTTGGTCTCACCGACCAGACCACGGGAGAAGCGTTTATTATTCCATGGTGCGCTGTCGGATAGGATCGCCCAACGGAAAGCATCGGTGCCGTATTCGTTCATGATTTCCCATGGGTCAATGACATTGCCCTTGGATTTGGACATTTTTTGGCCATTTTCATCAAGAATATGACCAGTAGCAATAACCGCTTTGTAAGGCGCTACGCCCTTGAACAACGTGGAAACTGCCAGCAGGCTGTAGAACCAGCCACGAGTCTGGTCAATTCCTTCACAGATCATATCTGCCGGGAATTGGTCATCTAACGCGTCAGCATTTTCAAATGGATAGTGGCTTTGCGCAAATGGCATCGATCCGCTATCAAACCAAACGTCGATAACTTCCGATGTACGTACCATCACTCCACCCTCGCTGAACGGACTGCGCAGCTTGATGTTGTCCACGAACGGCTTGTGCAGCTCGATATCCTCTGGTACTTCGTCCACGGCCATCGCTCTCATCTCAGCGATGCTGTGCGGCGCGAACTCCTTGCCGGTGTCCTGGCAGACCCATACATTCAGCGGCGTTCCCCAATAGCGGTTACGGCTGATGTTCCAGTCCACCAGTTCCTCCAGGAATTTACCAAAACGTCCATCACGCACGTGTTCAGGGTACCAGCTCACACCGTTGTTGTTGGCAATGAGTTGATCCTTGATCTCTGTCGTGCTGATGAACCAGCTGTCTGTCGCATAGTACAGAAGCGGGGTATCACAGCGCCAGCAGAACGGATAACTGTGCTCATATTTTTCCTTGCTGTAGAGCAAACCTTTCTCCGACAACGTCTTCACGATGTCCAGATCGCAATCCTTCACGAATCGTCCGGCAAAATCAACAATCAGATCTGTATATTTACCGGAAGCATCAACCACATTCACAAAGCTGATGCCGTTCTCGCGGCAAGTCTTGTAGTCATCCTCACCATGCGCCGGAGCCATGTGTACAATCCCTGTACCGCTGGCATCTGTAACGAAAGAGGCGCCAACAATGACATTGTGCTTCTCAGCCTGAATATAGCTGAATGGAGGCGCATAGGTTTTGCCGATAAATTCGGAACCTTTATGCGTGGAAAGGATCGTATGCTCACCCTTCATCACATCATCCACCAGATTCTTCGCCAGGATGTATACTCCATCCTCTTGCTGTACCCGCACGTAATCCATGTCCGGGTTCATCGCCAACGCCATATGCGCCGGCAGCGTCCAAGGGGTTGTGGTCCAAGCCAGTACATATTCTCCGCTGTCATCCAGCTTGAACTTGGCGGTAGCACTGAGGTCTTTGACCGTCTTGTAGCCTTGTGCAACTTCGTGGGAGCTCAGTGTCGTTTGGCAGCTCGGACAGTACGGGCTAACGCGGTGCCCACGGTATAGAAGACCCTTCTCATGCACTGTCGCCAAGATGTTCCAAACACTCTCAATGTACGTATTGTTCAGGGTGATGTACGGGTTATCCAAATCCGTCCAGTACCCGATCGCTTCCGTAAATTCACGCCATTGCTTCTCGTATCCAAAGACGCTCGCTTTACATTTCTCGATGAACTTCTCGATGCCGTATTCCTCGATCTCTTGTTTCCCGGAGATTCCGAGCTGCTTCTGAACACCCAGCTCAACCGGCAGGCCGTGTGTATCCCAGCCCGCTTTACGAACAACGCGGTAGCCCTTCATCGTCTGGTAACGGCCGATAAAGTCCTTGATTACGCGTCCCAGCACATGCCCGATATGGGGTGCACCATTCGCTGTAGGAGGTCCTTCATAGAACACATAGTTCTTGCGGCCTTCACGGTTCTCCATGGATCTGCGGAACGTATTTTCGTCGCTCCATTTCTTCAAGATGCGGACGTCTCTAGCCCGCGCTTTTTCTCTGACATCAACTTTTTGCATTTAGGGTCAAATCCTTTCGTTCTTTTTTCAAACTTTTCTCAATCTTTTTCTATCCCTCCCAAACCCTCCCTTCGCCAAGGGAGGGCCCCAGAGGGCGCCGCCCTCTGGACACCCGGAAGCAGAGCTCGAGGTGGGAGTGGCAGTGGTGGAATAGTAACTGATACGTTGGCGCGAGAACCGGCCCTTCTTAGGCTCCCCTTCGGGTTCGCCTGCGCGGCCTCGACTTTTAAAGACTTTGGACTTGCTTGCGACGCTTCGCCCCTCGCTAGCTTCCGAGCCTCAGGCTGCCTCCTGCGGAGGTTCGCGGGCTCGGGGCAGAGCGGAGTGCTTGCGACGCTTCGCCTGTCGCTGGCTTCCGAGCCAAGGCTGCCTCCTGCGGAGGATCGCGGGCTCGGGGGCTCGGGGGCAAAGCGGAGGCCCCGCAGGCGAACCCGCCAGGGGAGCCTAAGAAGTGCCGCTCCCCCGCCGAACAAACCACCTGTCCGCTAGCCAACCTTCTTCCGTCGAGATTTACTTGCGGGTGTCCAGAGGGCTGCGGCCCTTGGGGTCCCCCTTAGAAGGGGGATTTAGGGGGATGACCCCACGCAAAAACGAGCGCCATCCCGCCCCACAAGGGGCGAGACGACGCTCGCGATACCACCCTAATTCAGTGCATGAGCACCTCCTTAGAGGGAGAGTATTCAGGCACGATCTCAGTTCCGCGCCGTTACTTTATGACGCGGGTCCGGTATAACGTCCGGCAGACGGCTCGGCTTACACACGCGAGAATGCGCTTCAGCGTCGCTTCTAAGGGGAGATTTTCCGGCAGGGTCTGAACATCGGCTTTCAGCAATCACCGACTCTCTGGGGGACAGATTCTTGTCGTACTTGGCCCTTCATCGAATTACATATAATCATGGTTGAAGATATGTTCTAGTTATAGCCTCTTTGAGCTTAAATGTCAACCGGACAGAACACACCTAAAATGCGTTCTCGGTAACCTCACGACTCTCAAGTGCATTCCAGTCATCCTGGGAGAGCAGCTCCAGCTGGGCTTCAAGCAGCGTCCGGAAACGAGTCCGGTAAATAGAAGCCTGCTTACGCAGCTCTTCAGTCTCAATCGAAATTCTGCGGGATTTGGATAAAGCTTCGTTAATGATACGGTCAGCGTTCTTCTCCGCTTCCTTGATAATCAGCTGCGATTCCTTCTTGGAGTTGTTCTTCACTTCATCAGCTGCTTCCTGAGCAATGATGATCGTCTTGGACAATGTCTCCTCGATGTTCACAAAGTGGTCCAGACGCTCCTGAAGGGCCAGGAGCTGATTTTGCAGTTCCTTGTTCTCACGAATGACGCTTTCGTAATCCTTGATGACCTGGTCCAGAAACTCGTTGACCTCATCTTCGTCATAACCGCGGAGCCGCCGGGAAAACTCCTTGTTATGTATATCGAGCGGCGTTAATGGCATGCTGTGCACCTCCTAGAAATTTCGGACCTTCCTGGCCTCTGCAGCCGTGCAGCGGACAAAGAAGCAAGATTGTAACTCAAGTATTAGGCAGAAGTTGCTGTTTCATACTCACTGCCGGCTAGGGTCCGCCTCTTCTACACTATCGGCGTCCAGCTTCAAATTCGTTTGTTTCCCACGAGTTAATCATTTTCGACAAGGAAAGCGAGATTCCTGCAAAGGGATTCACACAAATTTGCCAACCTGAACCCGGTATCGGCCTTTTTTCGTCAAGCCGCCGACTTCCAGCACCTTGAAACGGCCAAAGCCTTGCAGAGATACCACATCGCCTTCCTTGAGTGCGGTGGACGGATCCTCCTCCACCTTCCAGTTCACCCGTACCCGTCCGCTTTTGATCGGCGCAAGAATTTTGCTCCGGCTAAGACGGGTCACATCCGCAGCAATGCCGTCAAGCCGCAGGGAGGCCACAGTCAAATCCATCATTTCAAGCTTGGTCTCACTGCTACGCAGCGAGGAAAGCGGTAAGATTTCAGTGCTGACATTAACCTTATGCACACCATGCAGATTCATGGTGAGATAATCGGCGATATCTGCCGTTACTACGACATGGCAACCATCTGCAAGCACATGAATATCACCGATTTTGCTTCGTTTGATTCCAAGGCCCAGAATGGCGCCCATATAATCTCCATGCTCCAGAGCCAGAAATTTCTGCTCCCCGGAGGTAATCGCTAACACTTTCATTTCCATGTCTTCGCCATCCAGCTCGCGGTAATCTGGAGCAATGAGGGCTCTGCACCGCTCTGCATCTTCATGGCCACCTTCCAATCTGACTATGACATCAGGATGGCGGTTCACCAGACTATGCAGAATATGACCTTGGCGCGGATCGAGGAAATCAGTCAGTTTACTCTCATGATATTGCCCCGCAGCCGTCACCCAGTCCCAGGCCCTGTCCACAAATTGCCGCTCGTCGGGATGAAAATGCCCGTAAATTTCTGTCTTCAACATAGGTTACAGAACATAACTCAGCAAAGATTTGAGGCCGTAAACCGCCCATCTGAGTACAAACAACGCAACGATCGGCGAGATATCCAGCATTCCGAAAAGTGGCGGAATAATCTTGCGGAACGGTGACAAATACGGTTCGACCAGCTTTGCCAGCAGTTCCCCAATAAAGTTCTCACGGACACTAGGAACCCAGGACATCAGGATATAGATAAAGATCATGTAGAAGTAAATATTAAACAGGATATCAATAATGGAGCTCACTTCTTGGTACAAAGCCCGTTCACCTCATTCTGTTATAGTCTTGTTCGTCGCCAAGGATCTCGGTGATGGAGCCTTGAATTTCAACCGTATCCGGAGTGCACATAAATATATTGCCCCCGATTTTGGATATTCCTCCACCCAGGGCATAAACAGTTCCGCTTAGAAAATCAATAATTCGCATAGCCTGGTCATTGCGCACCCGTTGCAGGTTAATTACAACGGTCCGATGTGCCCGGAGATGATCGGCAATTTCCTGCGCCTCCTCATAGGAACGCGGTTCATACAGCACAACCTTGACATTTTTCTGTGAGTGGATGCTGACGACGTTGTTGGTCCGCTGATTCTTGCGGGTTTCTACAGGGGTTGGCTCGTACTCATCTTCCTCACGTGAAGAAATCTGCTCCCGCTCCACAATCTCCTCTTCCTCCTGCAAGCCAAAAAAACTCATAAAACGGTTCATAACACCCATCACCTATCCCTCCTTGTGACCTACCAACACCGTACCCAAGCGAACCCAGGTAGCTCCTTCCTCTATCGCCACTTCAAAATCATTTGACATTCCCATCGACAATTCCGTAATCGGCTCCGGTGTCAGTCCCTGCCGATTCAGCTCATCACGCAATTCTCGAAGTCCACGGAAGACAGGGCGAGTCAGTTCAGGCTCCATCTCATAAGGTGCCATGGTCATCAGTCCGATCACGTTAACGCGGTCAAGATCAGCGATTTCCTGCAAAAATCCCGGCACATCTCCAGGTGACAAACCAAACTTCGTATCCTCACCCGAGATGTTAACCTGCAAAAAAACATTGACCTTCTGTCCGATGCTCTCGGCCTTTCGCTGCAGCTCCCGGGCCAGCGAAATACGGTCCAGGGAGTGTATATATTGAAATTTACCGATAACATCCTTAACCTTATTCGTTTGCAAGTGACCGATGAAATGCCAGGTTCCCTTCTCTCCCAAGGCCAACCACTTATGCTCAGCATTCTGCCAGCGGCTCTCGGCGATATGCTCCAGCCCTGCTTCCAGCACAGCGGATACCGTTTCCAAGGAAACGTATTTTGTAACAGCGATTACCTTGACGTCCTTGCGGTCTCGTCCGCTCGTTGCGCAGGCACGTGCTATGCGCTCTTCTACCTCGGCTATTCTCTCCTGTAGTGTTAAAGCCAACTTTCAACTCTCCTTTATTCCGATCCAGCTCGTCATTCTGCCTGTAATCCCATTTTCCGCACGGTATGAAAAGAAAATATCTGTATTACAGCTTGTACACCATGATGTACATTCGATATGAGTCGGCAATATTCCTGCTTTTATCATAATGCGTCGATTCATTTCTTTCAAGTTCAGCATACATTTACTGCTATCTGCAGCAGAAGGACTGTACAGCACTTCACCCTGCCCTGGTGACTCCCCACACTCCGCTTCCAGACGCCGGATATGATTCATCACATAATCGTCGACTTCATAACAGCAGTCACCAATCGAAGGGCCTATGGCGGCACGAATATCCTCCGGACGACTCCCATATGCTTGCTCCATGGCCTGAACAGCGGCAGCAGCAATTTCCGCTACAGTCCCTTTCCAGCCTGCATGAGCAAGACCTACGGCACAATTGATGGGATCATAGAAATACAGCGGCACACAATCTGCATAGAATGAAGTCAGCAGTACACCAGGAATGTTGGTGACCATTGCATCTGTAGCCTGAAAAGCAGAGGCCCGATCCAGACGACCCCGTCCACGGTCATTCTCTGTAACAACAGCGACTGTAGCACCATGCGTTTGCTCACCACAGGTCCAGTCCTCCAGGGCAAATCCCAGACTATCGACCAGCATAGTCCGATTATTCATAACATTGTCGGGATCATCCCCGACATGGAATGCACAGTTAAAACTATCATAGGGAGCCGTACCGGCCCCACCCTCTCTGCCAGTAAATCCTGCAGTTATTTCCGGATGCTCCTCAGCCCACGGTTCCAGCCGCAGTAGCATAGGAGCCTTCCCGCTCCGTACAAACGGTTCCATTTCCTCACCTCCGCCTTAGTGTAACACAGGGCAAAACTCCCCACAAAGAAATGCCTTTGATTCAGGGCAAATTCTGAAAATCCAGGCATTTTGACCTAGATTGTAAGAGAATATCCAAAGAAAAAGACGCATCATTAATACATGCGCCGTTCACTCCGGTCTCCCCGCTCCAAATACATCGTCTGCCGTTCTTCCTCAGCCTGGGGCATCCGGTTCTCTTCAATTTTCACGAGGACAACATCCGATCCAATCTTCACAATATTCCTCCAGGGAATGATCAGGTCTGCACCACCGCCGAACAATCCCATGAAACGGGTATACCCGGGAACCACAATAGCATCAATAACACCCCGCCGGAGATCCAGCTCCAAGTCACTGATCTGTCCCAGTCGCTTACCGTCTACGATATTGATGACATCCTTAGTCTGAAAATCAGAGATCTTCATTTTTTTGCCCGCTCCTATAGTTTCCTGATTCATTTCATCACCCCTGTACCATCAGACCTATAGTCCAATATATGATCCCTAAGCTTGGCAACATGTCTATTTTGTCCCCATTCTCCCTCCCTCGGACAAATATAATTTGGAAGCACTAGGCAGCTCTGTCGACAAGATGGAGCATTCATGGAATACTCCAAGTCGAGGCTGCCTGTGCGTTCATAGGATAGTTCTAGATTAGAAATGCACATAGAAAATGGGATGTCCCTAAGCCTTGAATTCGGCCGAAGGGACATCCCATTTTTAGTGAAGCCAATAATTACGATTTAACATGCTTCTGCATTTGCTGAATTGCAGATTTCTCCAGACGTGAGACCTGGGCCTGTGAAATGCCGATTTCATCAGCGACTTCCATCTGAGTCTTCCCTTCGAAAAAGCGCATGGATAGAATTCGCTTCTCCCGGCCGCCTAACTTCCGCATAGCTTCCCGCAAGGCAATTTCCTCAATCCATGAGACATCCTTATTCTTATCATCACTGATCTGGTCCATGACATAAATCGGATCCCCGCCGTCATGATAGATCGGCTCGAACAAGGACACTGGATCCTGAATGGCATCTAGGGCAAAGACAACATCCTCTTTAGGTACGCCAAGGGCTTGCGAAATTTCGAAAATCGTCGGTTCCCGCGAGTTCTGGTTGGTCAGACTGTCGCGAACCTGCAGCGCCTTATAGGCGATATCCCGCAGCGATCTGGAGACACGAATCGGATTGTTATCGCGCAGATATCTGCGAATCTCGCCGATGATCATGGGAACCGCATATGTGGAGAACTTAACATTTTGCGATAAGTCAAAATTGTCGATGGCTTTCATAAGCCCGATGCACCCCACCTGGAACAGGTCGTCCACGAATTCCCCCCGGTTGTTGAACCGCTGAATTACACTCAGGACCAACCTCAGGTTGCCGTTAACCAATTTCTCTCTGGCGGATCGCTCCCCCTGTTGCTGCAGCGAAGTGAACAATTCACGCATTTCAACGTTCGTTAGAACGGGCAATTTGGATGTGTCCACACCGCAAATCTCGACTTTATTACGGGTCATGATGATTAACCTCCCAAGGAGAAACATTACTGTACATTATCTCCCCGGTCCGGCATTTTATTCCTTGATGATCTCACCTCAGACCATCTTGTTGAACTCCTTACGCAGTCGCTTGATAATTCTTTTTTCCAGACGTGAGATGTAGGATTGGGAGATGCCCAGCAGATCAGCCACATCTTTTTGTGTCTTCTCCTCACCGCCGCGCAATCCAAATCTCAGCTCCATAATCAGCCGCTCCCGCTCACTCAGCTTCTCCAGCGCCTTCTGCAACAGCTTGCGGTCCACCTGTTCTTCAATGTTCCGGTAAATTGTATCATTCTCGGTTCCCAGTACATCGGACAGCAGCAGTTCATTACCGTCCCAGTCAATATTCAACGGCTCATCGAAGGAGACCTCGCTGCGTGTTTTGCTGTTGCGCCGCAGATACATCAGAATCTCATTCTCAATACAACGCGAAGCGTAGGTTGCAAGTTTGATCTTTTTCTCCGGGTCAAAGGTGTTAACCGCCTTAATCAGTCCGATCGCACCGATAGAGACGAGATCCTCAATGTTGATCCCAGTGTTCTCGAATTTGCGGGCAATGTAGACGACAAGCCGCAGGTTGCGCTCAATCAGCATCGCACGTACAGCCGCATCACCACTAGACAGCCGCTGCAGCAGAAACTCTTCCTCCTCGCGTGTTAACGGGGGTGGCAGAGCTTCGCTCCCGCCGATATAATAAATTTCCTGGCTTTTCAGTCCCAGCAGAAAAAGCATGCGGTAATATTGTAGCTGCAGCGAAATCTTCCATTTGATCATTCTTGTTCCTCCTTCAAGATGTGCCTGGCTCGTAAAAGAATGGCCTTGAGAAACGTACATGTCTGTCAGTCGTATGCCCATATTAGGAAGGCACCGCCTCGGCGCTTTCCCGCACAACCAGATCGGGATGTATCACAGCCCGGTACGCTCCGTCTCCCGAAAGTGTCCCGCCATCCAGCCCGATTAGCACCCGCTTACAGCAAAAGGTGTCTGCATCCAGCCTTATGGTCACAAGGTCAGGCTTCAGGGCGAGCATAAACGATGCACTTCGGTTTACTCCCCGGTAAGGAACAAGCCGAATTCTGTCTTGCCAAGCAAAGGACTGCCCGTCCGTCTCCAGTAAAAGTTGGTCCGCACTACTCTGTGTCAGCCTCCCCTTCCAGGATGCTGGAAGCTGCTTCTCCCAGAGCGACGACTCCATGACCATAACTGGAATACGAGTCAACGGATCACTTAGTCTGTTGCCTGTATCCAGCAGGCCAAGGCAGGTAACGGTTACACCATCAATCTCCACAGTCACCTCGCCGATATAAGACTCTAGCTGTTCTCGCTTCATCCTAGAAGTCTGTACCGCCTTGAAGCAGAGCAGCACCAACGGCAGAAGTGCAATAACGAACCAAATGCCGATTTTTAGCCTGTAGGCATGCCCGCCTGCCGCGGTGAACATGATGCCATTCCAGATATCACCTGAGCTCTGCAATAGATAGTGAATGCCAACAATTCCTCCTGCCGCCGCAAAATTGATGATATAAAAAGCGCCCATCGTCCGCAGATAGCGCTGAAGGCTCCCGAACCCAAAGGCAATCCACAGCATAATCACTGACAATCCGAACTTGATAAGGAAGGTATAGAGGAAGGTCAGCTCCGGTACAAACATCATAACCACATACAGTGCTCCAACCACAGCAGATAGTACAAGCCTCCACCAAGATACTTTGAGCTTGACCAGCCAGCCCGTCAGCCAGAGCAGCACTCCGTCAATCAGCAAATTGGCGGCGAATATCAAGTCAATATAAACTACCAGGACATTCACCTGCCTACAGACTGCAATCTATTCCCGAAACGGACAATAGAGCAGGCTCTCTTTTTTGGACGATATGATTAGTATAGAAAGTCTCGTATTCAAAGTCTGTCTAAACTTGGGAGGCATTCTTGCGGTTTTTTTGTCGAGTTATAGAACAGCTACCGCCATTGCAGCGTAAAAAGACCAGCCGTTTCCGGCTGGCCCTAAGCTAATTATTATATTAAATCATAAGCGTCTGCTTACGCGGCATCTGTAATACTTTAAATGTTAAGGGTTACTAGATTCAATCTCCTCGTCACTCAGTCCGGTAGCTTCGCGAATTTCTGACCGGTTTAACCCCATTGCCAACAGTTTCTTGGCGATTTCCAGCTTAGCCTTTAGTTGTCCTTCATGTAAACCTTCTTTCAAACCTTCTTGCATGCCCTTTTGCAAACCTCTTTCCCAGCCATTCTCAGCTGCATCACGAAGAGAAGCTTCATCATGCAAATATTTTTGGCGGGCTTCATAAATTCGGCGGGCCTCCGAATCCTGACTTAAAAACTGCAATGTATCCATGGCCTTCTTCATGACCGGTTCATTCATGCTCAGCACCTCCCAGTGAGATTGGTCTATACCTTTGAGAAATAACAGCCAGTTCACTAAACCTTCTTGCTCGGGAGGTGAGGACAATTTCAGGTTCGGCAGCTCCAGAAAGTGTATCTCTATATCCTGGGTGAGCGCTATGCCGCTATTATCCTCACGCAAATGAAAAACACTCTCAATATCAATCATTCTGCCATCTACTGTCTTGGCCCATATATCGAAGATAGATTGCTTGTCCAGCGGATCATCCTTATCCGTATATGGATTCAGCAGTACCACTTCATCCAGGGCAGGTTCTCCCGCCTCGGCGAAAATCCTGTTAAGAAAGGCCAATACACATCTTTATTGTTGTCACTGGCAAAAATTCGTTTAAATACAAAATCCACCCGGGGATCGAGCAGTTCCATCATGTCATCTCCCGTTATTGTTATTATAACAGCAGGCACAATAAAAAACACCGCATTGCCCATAGCTGTCAGCTAAAGCAATACGGTGCTTCCGTATATCTCATTAAAATCTATTTAGTCATTATTGCCACGTGTACGGTTCCGGAGGAACGTTGGAATATCGAGCTGATCAGAAGTATTCTGATTGCCGAACGGACGCAAATTAGCATTCTTATCCGTCGCTGCAGGCTCGGTACTCGTACTCGGAGCTGCCGGACGACGACCAGGAGCCATAGAAGAAGGCTTATGTTCAAAGCCAGTCGCGATAACCGTAACTTTGATCTCATCCTTCATACTCTCTTCGATAATCGCACCAAAGATCATATTAACTTCCGGGTCCGATGCCTCGGTGACGATTTCTGCCGCTTCATTAACCTCATAAAGTGAAAGGTTAGATCCACCGGTAATATTCATGATAACTCCGCGTGCGCCTTCAATAGACGTCTCCAGGAGCGGGCTCATAATCGCTTTGCGTGCAGCTTCCGCAGCACGGTTCTCACCGTTAGCGATACCAATGCCCATCAGTGCTGAACCACGTTCAGTCATGATCGTCTTCACGTCTGCAAAGTCAAGGTTGATTAAGCCGGGAACCTGAATCAAATCCGAGATACCCTGTACCGCTTGACGCAATACGTTGTCTGCTTCGCGGAAAGCTTCAAGCATCGGGGTCTTCTTGTCGACGATTTCGAGAAGTCGGTCATTCGGGATAACGATTAAGGTATCGACCTTTTCTTTCAAAGCTTCAATACCAAGATCAGCTTGATTCGAACGCTTTCTGCCTTCAAAGGTAAACGGGCGTGTCACCACGCCTACAGTCAATGCTCCACACTCTCTTGCAATTTCAGCAATTACCGGTGCTGCTCCTGTTCCTGTACCGCCGCCCATTCCTGCGGTAACAAATACCATGTCTGCACCCTTAAGCGTATTTGAGATCAAATCACGGGATTCCTCAGCCGCTTTTTTGCCGACCTCTGGATTGGCTCCTGCACCAAGTCCACGAGTCAATTTATCCCCAATTTGCAGCTTATGCTCCGATTTGGCCATATGCAGCGCCTGGGCATCCGTGTTAACGGTAATGAACTCGACACCTTGAACGCCATTTTCAATCATCCGGTTGACCGCATTGCTTCCGCCGCCACCCACGCCAATGACTTTTATTTGCGCCAAGCTCTCCATTTCAAAATCAAATTCCAACATATTGTTCCATCTCCCCCTAGAAAAGTGCTTGGATGCCCGGTCCAAGTATATCTGGTCTTACAGTTATATAAACTCGCTGAACATGTTCTTCAGACGTTCCACCAATCCAGGCTTCCGAGCGGTATCCTGGTTGGGTGCGGCACTTTGCTTCGTGCGGGCCGCCGTCTTCTTGTTGCCGCTTCCGCCGGTACTGCGTCCACGGAATCTGCGGACCACATTATGCAGAATGCCGACACCACCGGTAAATCCGGGGTCGCGCACACCGATATAATCGGGTACAGCTATACGTACAGATGCCGCCAGCTCTGCTTGAGCAACCTTTAACACACCTGGCATAGAAACAGTGCCGCCCGATAGTATATAACCTCCGGGAAGCTCACTGTAACCCAGGCGCTTCACTTCCTTGCGGATTAGATGGAAAATTTCCTGGACTCGCGGTTCAATAATCGCCGCCAGATCCTCCTGGTTGAACTCCTTCTCCACGTTGCTGCCAATACGCAGCACCTTGAAGACCACATCCGAAGCCGCATCGTCGATCCAGGCGCAGCCATACTTCAGCTTCACCTTCTCCGCCTGATCGGTCAGTGTCCGAAGTCCATAGGCAATATCATTGGTTACAAATTCCCCTCCGATCGGAATCGTAGAGGTTGCAGTGAGGGAACCCTCTTCATATACGGCAATTGTAGTTGATCCTGCTCCGATATCGACCAAGACCGATCCCATCGACTTCTCGTCTTTAGAGAGCGCCAATCCACCAGCGCCAAGAGACATCAGTACAAGATCCTTAACTTTCAATCCTGATTTCTCTACGCAGCGCAGCAAATTATGTATTGGCGTCTTCGCACCAGTGATAATGGTCGCGTCAACTTCCAGACGGACGCCTATCATCCCGCGCGGGTCCTGAATGCCCTCCAGGCCATCGACGATATATTGCTTGGCGACAACATCGATCACTTCGCGTTCTGGAGGCAAGGCGAGCACCTCCGCTGCCTTGATCACGCGATCAATATCATCTTCACCGATCTCACGGTCTTCATTCTGAACGGCCACGACACCGTGGCTGGATTGCAGGCCGATATGGTTGCCGGTAATCCCGACATAGACCTCGGATATTTGAATACCAACCATCTGCTCTGCATGTTCTACAGCGCTTCTGATTGATTGCACAGTCTGGTCGATATCTACAATCGCACCTTTGCGTATTCCTTCCGAATCAGCAGATCCAACGCCAATAATATTAAAGGTTCCATTGGTAACTTCACCAATGATCGCCCGAACTTTGGATGTACCGATGTCCAAACTAACAATGATGTCATTGTTGCTCAAGCCCTATGGCACCTCCTGTTATAATCAAAGTAAATTGCAAAGCCTTTCCCGTTCTCGGGAAACATCTTCTGTACATATTCAACATACCTAATCCTTTCCCTCTTTTTTCTACAAATTTTTTGAGTGGAATAATAATACAGCTATCCCAGAAGCAAATGACTCTGCTAAAAAGCAAAAAGCAGACCATTTCACACAAGAAATATAAGCAAAAGAGTGAAAATATATCCATAAATATGCTCAGATTCCAAAAAATCCGGAGAAAAAAGAGGGATGGAGCTCATAACCCATAAAATCTATTTTAGCATTTTTTTAAATCTATTAGTAGGGACTATTTACTCTTGTGTACCTATTTCCCCTCTGTTTCTGCGTCTTCCGGTTGGAATGGAACGTAGGAATCCGCCTCTAGCATCGTGATCAATCCGGGTTGCTCCGTTTCTATGACCTGATTAAGATAGCCCACCTTGTTCTTTAGCAGCGAAATCGCCGTAATCACCTCGAATTTGGAGCGGGTGTACAGCTTGATTCTGTCCGGAAAAGACAGCGTCGGTGAAGGTACAATTTCAGAAATATCGCTCGTCAGCTCATTAGGAATCCCAGCCAGTACCTGCGAGAGCTTTGCCTTAAACGGATCGGATGGATTCCAATTGGTCAGAATAGGCTTCTCGACGGCAATTCCGGTCTCATTTACCTTGACAGCTGCTCCGCTAGAGAGAATAGCCTTGAGGCTGCCATCCTGATCCAGTTCATAAGCCACCGCCGGGTACTCCTCAATGTGTATGGAAATTAAGCCCGGGAACTTTTTATCTACCGTTGCTTTTTGCACTGTATCCAGTTTCATCAGAGATTCCTCCACAGCGCTCTTGGAGACAGCAAAGAACTGTCCTCCGGTCTGCAGACCGCTTTGGGCTAGCAATTCTTCTTGCGTTGAATACTTGCTTCCCTCAAAATCTATCTCTGTAATCCGGCTGGCAGACGAACGGAAAAAAATCACAGCGAGCAGCGCGGTGAACAGCAGGATTAGAATAAAGGTAACCTTGCGGCTCATTTTCTTTTTGGGCTTGTCCTCTTTCAATAGAGGCACAGTGGTTTTAGACATTCTCATTTCTCCGTAGTAAGGCCCTGTCTCCTTCCCGGGCAATTCTTCCGAAGGAGACAGGGAGCTTTAATTGGCCAAATCAATCGGTCCCGGAACAGGTACCTTGCGGCTAATACGGGCACCCAGTTTCTGAAACAACTTCTCAATACCGTCATAGCCCCGGTCTATGTGATGCGCCTGCTCGACAATGGTCGTCCCGTTGGCGGCAAGGCCGGCAATCACAAGCGCTGCCCCCGCCCGCAGGTCAGTTGCCTCCACAGTAGCTCCGTAGAGCCTCTGCACACCGCGGATGAACGCCCGGTTCAGGTCAATAGAAATATCCGCACCCATACGGGCCATTTCCTCCACATGCTTGAAGCGACCCTCAAACACGGTTTCTTTGATCACACTAAAACCGTCGGCGAGCGACAGCAGCACCATCACCTGGGACTGGAGGTCCGTCGGAAACGAAGGATATGGAGAGGTCACTATTCGCTCTACCCCCCGGGGACGCCCCATGCAGCTGACATTAATTATATCATTGCAGACTGTAATTTGAACACCGGCGCGCTTGAGCACATGAATGAGCGAGGTCAAATGCCCTGCGTTAGTATGTGTCAACGTAACGTTCCCCCGTGTTGCCGCCGCTGCAATCATTACGGTTCCAGCTACAATCCGGTCCGGAATGACCTCATACGTACAGGGATAAAGCTTCTTCACACCTTGAATTGTGATGGTATCAGTCCCTGCACCCATGATCTGGGCTCCCATCTTGTTCAAAAAATGCTGAAGATCCTGTATCTCCGGTTCCCTGGCCGCACCGGTTATCGTTGTGGTGCCTTCCGCCGTAGCCGCAGCCATCATAATATTCTCTGTCGCCCCTACGCTCGGGTAGTCTAGGTGAATATCACTTCCTGTAAGCTTTTCCGCCCTGCAGGAGATCTGGCCACTACTTTCCTCGATCACCGCACCGAGCGCCTTTAGCCCCTGCAAATGAAGATCAATCTTGCGTTCGCCGATAGCACAGCCACCAGGCTGATATATCTTCACCTCACCAAACCTGGCGAGGAGCGGACCCATCAGAAAGATCGAGGACCTCATCTGCCGCATTAAATCCTCTGGAACATGAGAAGTAGCCACGGAGGATGTGTCAATCGTCACCCTCTCGTCTTCATGCACACTTTTGCAGCCCAGCCGGTCCAAAATATCCAGCATGGTCACGGTGTCCAGCAGCTTCGGCACATTATGCAGTGAGTGAACTCCTTCGGCCAGCAGACTTGCCGCCAGGATCGGCAGCGCCGCATTTTTTGCTCCATGGATCCGAATGGTGCCGGACAGGGGACTCCCACCCTCAATCACCAATTTGTCCAATGTATCACCTCCGAGATTACCGCTCACCCACCACAAACACTTCCGGTACCAGGGCCTTCGTGAAATGAACAGGAACGCCCGCCTGCCTCATTTCAATACCGGAAGTGTCTGGGTGATTGTCACGATTATAGGATTATCCTATGTTCAATCCCTCGGGTGTGTGACTGTGGCTGCCAATAAGGCATTTTCCGCCACCGCAGCCCTAAATCCAGGCTTATTTCCCACTGTCGTGCGGCCTGTACTTTAGCCGCTGAGGAATTACTTTTGCTTGCCGACGAGTTTGTACAGCTCACTGACGACCAGCGCGGCAGAATCTCTTTTGCCCAAACGCAGCGAGGACTCAGACATTTTACGGCGAACAGCCTCATCTCCAATAATCTTGGCAATGGCTCCATGCAGTGCCTGCCCGTTCAGTTCTCTCTCCAACACCACCACGGCGGCGCCTTCGCGTTCCAACTGTCTGGCATTGGCTTCCTGGTGATTGTTCGTTACGTTAGGAGAAGGTATAAGTACAGAAGGAATGCCCAAAGCCGTAATCTCCGAAAGAAATGATGCGCCCGCACGGTTGACGATCAGCGACGTGCATGCCAGTACTTCCGGCATATTGTGAATATAAGGAAGCACATGCAGCCAGTTAGGGAGACTCCCCAATTTTTGCCGCAGCGCTTTGCGGGTCTCTTCAAAATAAGGCTCGCCCGTCACATAAACGTAATGAACTCCATTACCCTTACCCACAAAAGGGGCCATGTCAATCATCGCATCATTAATAGCCTTGGCTCCCCGGCTGCCGCCGACCACCAGCACAACTGTGCTGTCTTCGGGAATACCAAGCGATGCATACCCGCGCTGTGCGCTTGCCGTGGTTACTGTAGTAGCCCGCGGGTTGCCGGTATAAATGACCCGTTTACCACCAGGAAACGCGGATTCCGTGCCTTCAAAGCTGACAGCCACTGTATCTGCATAACGGCTCAGGAAGCGGTTAGTCAGACCAGGAATGGCATTCTGCTCATGAATCAATGTTGGAATGCCCAGTCTTGATGCGGCATACACGACAGGACCGCAGACATAACCGCCCGTCCCGATCACTACATCCGGCTTGAACTCTTTAAGCATCTCTTTGGAAGCCCTGACTCCTTTCAGAAAACGCATAACGGTCTTAACGTTATCCAGAGACAGCTTACGGCGGAAGCCGGTAATATCAATAGATTTGAACGGAATGTTCTCCTGGGGAACCAGTTTGCTCTCCAGGCCGCGCGTGCCGCCAATATACAGAAAAGCAGCTTGGTCGTCCTCTGCTTCCAGTTGCCTTGCGACTGCGACGGCCGGATAGATATGTCCACCCGTGCCGCCGCCACTTAATACGATACGCATGCCTTTCACCTCGCATAACGGGATAAATTCAGTAGAATGCCGAGTGCCGTGAGCATGAGAGTTAACGAGGACCCGCCATAGCTGATCAGCGGAAGCGTAATACCCGTTACCGGCATCAGGCCGATAACCACACCGATGTTGATGACGACCTGCACAGCCACCATACAGACGATGCCTACGGCTAAGTAGCTTCCGAAGCGGTCAGGCAGGCTCATCGCCACCCTCATCCCGCGCCAGATCAGAATTAAGAACAAGGTCAGCACCGCCAAGCCCCCGATAAAGCCCAGTTCCTCGGCCAATATGGAAAAAATAAAATCAGTCTGTGGTTCCGGTACATAACTGTACTTCTGGCGGCTCATTCCAAGCCCCATGCCCCCAAGTCCGCCAGGACCGATGGCGTAAAGCGATTGGATAATCTGATAGCCTGCGCCGAGCGGATCGGACCAGGGATCCAGGAACGCTGTGATCCGCTGCAAACGATACGGAGCCGTGGCGATCAGCCCGGCAAATCCGGCCAGGCCCGCAATACCCAGTGACACCAGATGCTTCATCCGGGCACCAGCTGTGAAGACCATCATCAATGCGGCGCCGAACATGACGGTGCCCGTCCCAAGGTCAGGCTGGAGCATAATCAGACCAAAGGCCGTACCAATCAGTGCCAGCGGGGGCAACAGTCCACGGGTGAAGGTGGAAATATCATAATCATCGCGTCCCAGCCAATTGGCCAGAAACAGGATCATGCCCATCTTCATGAACTCCGAGGGCTGAATGCCGAAGGAGCTAATGCCCAGCCAACTGCGCGCTCCCCCGCGCACAACCCCGATTCCAGGGATCAACACAATCACCAGTAATACAAAACAAACAATCAAGAGCGGTTTGGCGAACTTCTTCAGAACGCGATAATCCGTATTGGCGGTAAAGAACATGACCACCAGGCCCAGACCCGCGAACAACAGCTGCCTTTTGACAAAATAAAACGAGTCTCCATAATTGCGAAAGCCCAAGACGGATCCGGCGCTGTATACCATCACCATGCCGATAACCAGCAGGGCAAGAATAGGGATCAGCAGCCAAATATCCGGCGCATGACGGGATTTATTCATGAGGAGCACACCTCTGCTTCCGTAGTAGGGGCTTATCCGCCCCCCTACTTAAAGGTTATGCACCGCCTCTTTAAAAATACGCCCGCGCTCTTCATAGGATGTAAACATGTCCCAGCTTGCACATGCAGGTGACAGGAGAACGATGTCTCCTTCTTCCGCCAGGGCGGAAGCCTCCCGCACAGCCTGCTCCAGCACGGCGGCGGCGCTCTCCCCATTATCGACGGACACCACGGCGTTTAGTCCTGCCAGCTTCGCCACGTTCACCAGCTTGTCCTTCGTCTCTCCCAGCGCCACAAGTGCCTTAACACGACTGCTCAGGACAGGCAGCAGTTCAAGATAATCAGACCCGCGGTCCAGCCCGCCAGCAATCAACACTACCGGTCTACGGAGAGAGGTCAGCGCCATCGTAGTCGCTTGGGAATTCGTCGCCTTGGAATTGTTATAATAAGCAGCTCCGTTTTTATCTGCAACGTACTCCAGACGGTGCTCTACACCACGGAAAGACTTCAGTACCGCTGACAGTCCAGCTGGATCAGCCCCTGCCGCTATGGCAATAGCGCTGGCTGCCAGCGCATTCCCCACATTGAAGCGTCCTAGAAGACTGATAGACTCTACCGGAGCGATCTCTATCTCCTGACCCGCCGAATTACGGTAGAGAATGACGCGCTCCAGATCGTCTTCAACATCAGGTACATAGGATGGACTAACAAAGACGCCCTGCACCAGCTCCTCTGTCATAGAGAAAGGCAGCAGTTCTGCTTTTACATAAGGCACCAGTTCGCGACAAACGGGGTCATCCCAGTTCAGCACTGCTGTATCGCTATCCAGTTGATTGGCAAAAATCTTCGCTTTGGAGTCCACATAATCCTTCATATCTCCGTGATAATCCAGATGCGTCTCGGCTACGTTCAGCAGACAGCCTATCTTCGGGCGGAAAGTCTCCGTTCCTTTGAGCTGGAAGCTGCTCAGTTCAACCACCATCCAGTTGTCCTCGGTGGCCTCCTGTGCCGCCTGACAGAGCGGTGTGCCGATGTTACCGGCTACGATCGGATTCATACCTGCCGCATCCAGCATCTGACCCACCCAGGTCGTTGTCGTCGTCTTGCCGTTGGAACCGGTGATACCGATCATCGGTGCGGCACAGAGACGGTAAGCCACTTCGACCTCGGTGACCACTTCTATGCCGAGCTCCAATGCTTTTTGAACAGGAGGCACGGAATACGGTATGCCCGGATTCTTAACCACCAGCTTGATGCCCGGATGAATCAACCCTTCCGGATGCCCGCCGCATATAACAGAAATTCCCAAAGATTCCAATTCGGAAGCTTCGGGACTTTGTTCTCTTTCCTTTTTATCATTGACCGTAACCACGGCGCCGCGCTCATGCAGCACTTTGGCTACCTGGACGCCGCTCTTGGCAAGACCCAGAACGACGACCTCTTCTCCACGATACAAATCCGGATGTTTCATAGTCTACAACCCCTTGCTGATATAAAGTCCTACTGCCGCCAGCACCAGACTTACCGCCCAGAACGAGATGACGACCCGCCATTCCGACCAGCCGCTGAGTTCAAAGTGGTGATGGATTGGGCTCATTTTGAAAATACGCTTGCCGCGGGTTTTAAAGGAAGCTACCTGCAATACAACGGATAGCATTTCCACTACAAATACACCGCCAATAATCAGGAACAACAGCTCGCTCTTCGTGACGATCGCTATGGCACCAATGGCGCCGCCAATCCCGAACGACCCCGTGTCTCCCATGAACACTTTGGCCGGGTGGGCGTTAAAGACCAGAAAGCCCAGCACAGCGCCGATCATCGCCGCAGCACATACGCCTGCCGCAATGGAAGTCGTCTGCATGGCAATAACAGCGTAAGCCGCAAGGGCAATCGCACTAACCCCGGACAGCAGACCATCTACGCCATCGGTAAAATTGACAGCATTGGTGACGGCCATCATCATGACGATGACGAACGGATAGTAGAACCAGCCACCCCAATCAAAGCTCCAGGACGTGCCTGGTACACTGATGCTGGTGCTATGTCCCGCGGAAATTAACAGGTAGCACATTACAGCTCCCACGAGGAGCTGTCCGATCAGCTTCTGGCGCGCTGTTAGTCCGAGGGAACGTTTGAAGACGATTTTGATATAATCATCCAAAAAGCCGATCAGGCCAAAGCCGAGCGCAGCCACAAGTAGGACATAAAAATCTGAGTTTACTACGGAAAACTTAAGAAAAGACAAGGTAAAGGCCACAATGATCACGATCCCGCCCATTGTAGGCGTTCCCGCTTTTTTAAGATGACTCTGAGGCCCGTCGTCACGAACCTGCTGTCCGAATTTCATCCTGCGCAGCAGCGGAATGAAGAGCGGAGCGGCAATGACCGCAAGGATAAAGGAAACAGCGATAGTAAGCAGCAATAATTGATAATCCATGGGTACACCCCCTCCAATGTTCTATGTCTGTTGATAATGTGCATTCAGTGACCCTAGCACTTCTTCCAGCCGCATGCCTCGTGAGCCCTTGAAGAGCACAATATCTCTTGGCGTGCTTTTAGCGATCAGAAGTTCAGTCAGAGACGCTTTATCTGTAAAAGCGAATACTCTGTCCGGCCCGAATGTCTTGGTGGCAGCTTCTGCGATATGTGTAGACAGAGGGCCAAAAGTAAATACAAAATCAAGCTCTTCGGCATTCAGGTAGCTACCAATTTCACGGTGATACCGTTCTTCCTCCGGCCCAAGTTCCAGCATGTCCCCAAGCACAGCGATTTTGCTGCCGCTACTCTTCATGGCTTGAATGACATCAATCGCTGCCCGCATGGATGTCGGACTGGCGTTGTAGGCATCGTTCAGCAGGGTTAGTCCGCAAGGCACTGAGATCACTTCAATTCTCATACCTGTCAGCCGGAGTCCGCCGAGGCCCTGCTCGATATGCTCCTCCGTAATGCCGAAGTGACGCGCAACCGCCAGCGCAGCCAAAGCATTCACCACATTATGGCGGCCAGGCAAAGGCAGGGTAAAGGCACGATCGGCATGGAGATGAGAAGTGAAGCTCATTCCCGCACTGTGAGTCATCATGCCTGTCGGATAATCATCATTGTCTGCGGCCAGGCCGAAACGGAAGGTCCTCATCTCTTGCGGAGCCTGGAACCCCGGTTCCTCCATCACTTCCGCAAGCAGTGGCTCATCCCCGTTATAGACCAGCAGACCGCCAGGCTTCAAGCCTTCAGCAATTTCCAGCTTCGCCCGGGCGATTTCCTTACGAGAGCCGAGCTGCAGCAGGTGGGACTCGCCAATGTTGGTAATGATGGCGATATCAGGCGGGGCCAGTGAAGCCAGAAGAGCAATTTCTCCCCGACCGCTCATGCCCATCTCAAGGATGGCCACCTCGGTATCGGATGCCATCGACAGAATCGTTAGCGGTAAACCGATATGATTGTTGAAATTACCTTGTGTCTTATGAACTTTATATTGGCTCTCTAACAAGGCAGTAACGATATCCTTGGTCGTTGTTTTACCGTTACTACCCGTAATGGCTACGACCTGAGGCTTCACGATATCCAGATAAGAAGCGGACAGCTTCTGAAGAGCTATTAGCGTATCTTCAACGAGAATGACCCCACCCTCGGGAGCAGGTCCCCTATCACGCTGCCAGAGCGTGCCAGCAGCCCCTGCCGCAAGCGATGCAGCACCGTAGTCATGTCCATCGAACTTCTCGCCTACCAGCGGAACGAACAAGCAGGCAGGCACAATTTTGCGAGAATCCGTAACGACTCCCGTAACCTCTATATCGGCAGCAGCAGGGGCCAAGAGTTGCCCCCCGCACATGGCGGCGATATTTTCAAGTGTACTAGTAATCAATAGCTTCGGCCCCTTATCACTTCTTTAGCGACGACGCGATCATCGAAATCGTGAACCACTCCGCCGATCAATTGGTAGGTCTCATGACCCTTCCCCGCAATCAATACTACATCGCCGGGGCTTGCCATTTCAATAGCTTTCCTGATAGCTTCTCTCCGGTCTGCGATCAGTTCGTAGCGTTCCCGTGCAACCCCGTCCTCCACCAACCCGGCTTCAATATCCTTCAGAATCAGCAGTGGGTCTTCGGTGCGCGGATTGTCAGAGGTAACAAGGATGGCATCACTGTACTTGGCGGCGATCTTGCCCATCAGCGGACGTTTGGTGCGGTCTCTGTCCCCGCCGCATCCGAATACGGTCAGTACTTTGCCCGTCGCAAATTCCTGCACAGCACGCAATACATTCTCCAGGCCATCCGGGGTATGCGCATAATCCACGATCACCGCAAACTCCTGACCTTCGTCCACGGATTCCACCCGTCCGGCCACACCAGGAACAGCTTCCAGACTAGCCTTGATCTCCTCTAACGGCACATCCTCCAAAAGAGCGGCCGTAATGGCAGCCAACGCATTGTACACATTGAACTTGCCGACCATTCGCAGCGATATGTCCGTCTTTCCTTTAAACGTGTCAACATGGAAAAATGTTCCTTTTGCAGTGATCGAGATTTGAGAAGCACGGACATTGGCCTCATTGTCAATGCCGTATGTAATGACTTCTGCAGCGGTCTGGGAAGCAAAATAAGCGCTGGCCCCATCATCTGCATTCAGCACCGCGTATTTGCGCTCTTCCTTCCAAGGGGAGATGACATTGCCCAGGCGGGAGAAGAACAAACCCTTGGCTGCCCGGTACTCCTCCATTGTATGATGATAATCCAAATGGTCCTGGGTTAAATTTGTAAATATCGCTGTGCGGAAATCTGTTCCTTTCACACGCCCTTGTTCCAACGCATGCGAGGACACTTCCATGACGCATAATTGCACGCCTTTGTTCGCCATATCGCTCAGTGAACGCTGAAGCTCCAGTGATTCGGGAGTGGTTCCGGACATCGGATAACTTTGACCATCATAGCGCATTTGAATGGTTCCAATGAGTCCTGTCTTCACCTGATGATCTTCCATGATCCGTTCAATAAGATAGGTTGTCGTAGTTTTACCGTTAGTACCCGTGATACCGATCATCCGCATGCGGCTGCTCGGGGAACCAAAAAAGGCATTAGACAGTACAGACATCGCAAAACGACTGTCGCCTACTACGATTTGCGGCACATCAAGGTCAAGTCTTCGTTCCGCCACAATAGCAGCAGCCCCGTTCGCCACTGCCTGTGAGGCGTACTCATGCCCGTCTACAGTGTGGCCGGGCAGACAGATGAACAAGTCGCCCGGTTGTACCCGGCGGGAATCTGTCTGCAGATTCTTGATCTCAATATCTCCTGCCCCGTATAGATGCGATACGGCCAGACAGGATGCCAATTCGTTAACTTTCATAGTAATCCCTCACTCTACATTTTCGGATAAGAGATACAGTAGTATACCTCTTGGAATGCATATTTGATACTGGCGCTCTGGGGGTCTCTCACTTTCATCCGCTGCTGGTTATTCGGGTGATGCACCCATGTAAATGCGGATGGTGGATCCCCGTTCCACTCTGGCTCCCGGCTTGGGGGCCTGGTTGATTACGGTATTGCCCGTTCCGGAGCGGGCCAGTGTAAAGTTCATATTCAGATCTTCATAAATATCCTGTACGGTGGCGCCAGTGAGGTCAGGTACAGTCACAATTGGCGTTTCCCCGTATTTATAATTCTTGGCTAGCTGGTCTGTTCGTTCCGGCACCTTCATGTAATGCAAGGAGTCTTCCAAAATATTCTGTACAATTGGTGCGGCGACAACACCCCCGAACTGAATGCCTTTCGGATTATCCACCGCCGTATAAACAACGATTTGCGGATCATCTGCTGGCGCAAAACCGACAAAGGAAACGATGTGCTCTGTCGGAGAGTAGCGGCCGTTAATGACCTTCTGGGCTGTACCTGTCTTGCCACCTACCCGGTATCCATCAATAAAAGCCGGGCGGCCAGTGCCCTTGGCAACCACACTCTCCAGCGCAGCCCGAACCTTCTTTGAGGTCTCCTCAGAAATAACCTCCCGCACCAGTTCAGGCTCCACCTCTGAGACGGTTTCCCCTGTATCCGGGTTAATCCAGGCTTTGGCTACATGCGGTTTATATAACTTGCCGCCATTGATTGCTGCCGATACTGCTGTGATCTGCTGAATCGGTGTAACCGAGACACCTTGGCCAAACGCCGTTGTTGCCAGCTCGACAGGCCCCACCTGCGATGGCTTGAACAAGATACCATTCGATTCACCGTTCAAATCAATTCCCGTCTTGCTCCCAAAACCGAAATCCCGGATGTATTTGAACAATGAATCCTTACCCAGCCGCTGACCCAGGGCCACGAAGCCCGGGTTGCAAGAGTTCTCGACAACCTGCAGGAAAGTCTGGCTGCCATGGCCGCCTTTCTTCCAGCAGCGGAGTCTCGCTCCGCCGACTTCGATAAAACCAGGATCAAAGAAGTGATCATTCTGCAGATCAACCTTCCCCTCCTGCAGCGCAGCCGCAAGGGTAATAATCTTGAAAGTAGACCCTGGCTCGTAGGTCATCCAGATCGGCAAGTTCCGGTTATAGGTCTGAGCATCATATTCCTTGTATTGCCCGGGTTCATACCCCGGCCTACTGGCCATCGCCAAAATCTCGCCATTCTTGGGATTCATGGCAATGGCCCAGCTGCCCTGAGCCTGATACTTCACCATTGCCTGATCCAGCTCTCGTTCCATAATCGACTGAATCTGCTTGTCAATCGTCAGTTCCAGATTAAGTCCATCCTGAGGCTTGGAATACTTCTCGGAGGAACCTGGCATTAAACGCCCTCCGGCATCGGAGAGATAAGAGATATTACCGCCAATACCCTGCAGCAACTTGTCATAGATGCTCTCTACTCCGGTAATGCCCTGGTTGTCTATCCCTGTAAAGCCTAGAATATGCGCTGCAAGATCACCGTAGGGGTAATAGCGCTTGCTATCCTCAGCCACAACGATGCCCGGCAGCTTCAAATCACGAATTTCGGCGGCAAGCTCCATCGTAATTTTACGGCCGCCGGGCTGCAGTCTCACCGAGGCTTTCTTTTGGGACAGCATAGGCACAAGCTTCTCCTTGGTCATGCCAAGCAAGGGTGCCAACTGCTGTGCTGTCGTCTCTTTATCTTTTACTTGCACAGGAATGGCGTAGATCGTAGGCGAACTGACGTTATATGCCAGCGGTACACCTTCACGGTCCAATATTTCACCGCGCTTGGCGGTAAAGGGAATATTCCGGCGCCAAGAATCCTCAGCTTTAGCAGTTAGTTCCTGGCCTTTAGACAATTGTACATAAGCCAGCCGAACCGCCAGCGAACCAAACAACAAAGCCAGTCCTAGCAGCGTCCACAACATTCTTCGGCGGCTTGTAACTTTCGATACCTTCATTCCGTTCTCCCCCGTTTCCCAGGTAATAGACATGAGCTCTTACCTTCATGACTATTCGGGACAAACAGGGGTTAGAACAAGCCTATGGATTGCTTTTGGCCTCATTCTCTCCGTCCGGAGGTGGATCGGCCGCCGCCTGATCTCCCCCTGGCTCGTTGAGCGGAGTTAATTTGAGAGTGATAAGCTTCTTGCCATTCTTCGTACTCTCTACTTGCTCAGTTACATAACCTTCACCCTGTACAACGATGCCAACCTTCATAAGGCTGAGCACTTCCAGCGCATCACGCAAGGACTGACCCTTCAGATCCGGAATGACTGACGAATCCCCCTCCTGACTCAGCAGATAAATCCGCTGGCCTGAAGCAAGCTTCGTTCCGCCAGGCGGATACTGACTGACCACAGAAGCGCCTTGGCCAACAGTCTCGAAATCATATCCACCGGCGAGCAGAAGTTCACGGGCCTCCTTCATCGTTTTCCCTTGAAGATCTGGAGCCGTACGCAGAGCTGGAGCCGCCGCTTTGACTGGTTCTTTACTGTTTTTATCATCTTTGGTGACGTTCTTCGGCACACCCATGTATTGCAGCGACTGGGACACAATCTCCTTGAACACTGGCCCTGCCGCTGTACCGCCACCTACCTCGACGTTCGGCTCATCAATGATAACGATCACGGCAATTTTCGGATCATTCACGGGCGCATAGCCAATAAAGGATACAAGCACCTTGGATTTCACATAGTCTTGTCCCTCAACCTTAATAGCCGTTCCCGTCTTCCCTGCTACCCGGTAGCCTTCAATATAGGCATGACGTCCAGTACCTATAGTCTGGTCAGCAACCACCTGTTCCAGATAACCCCCGGTCTCCCTAGCGCTTTCCTCCGAAATCACCTGACGCACAACCTCTGGCTTAGTAACCGCAGTTTGTCCTGTATTCGGGTTGGTTACTTCCTTGACCACATGCGGAACCATCAGCTTCCCGCCGTTGGCAATAGCTGCAACCGCCGTTAACTGCTCAATCGGGGTTACCTGTACCTTACCATGACCATAAGCCAGTGTGGCAAATTCAACGGGGTATTGGGGCGATACTCTACCCGTAACTTCCCCCGGCAAATCTATACCTGTTTTCTCTTTAAAACCAAAATCTTCAATATACTTTAAGAGTCTATCCTGTCCTAGCATTTCATAGCCTAGTTTGACGAAAGCTACGTTACTGGAGCGTTTTACACCTTCAAGAAACGAGATCTGGCCCCAGCCAGCTTTTTTGATATCATGCAGTGACTTGCTGTAGCCCTTGATCCGGATCGATCCAGACATGAATGTGTCATCGGGCTTGAACAGCTTCTCTTGCACTGCCCCGGCTAGTGTAGCAATCTTGAACGTAGAGCCAGGTTCATAAATAGATTGGATGGCATGGTTCCGGAAAGCACCTTGATCTTTAGTTTCCCAAAAGGCATTAGGGTTGAAGGTGGGCATATTCGCCATCCCCAGAATTTCCATTGTGTTCGGATCTGCCGCGATGACAGTCATACTTTTTGGCTTATACTGGTTAACGGCCTTTTTCATCGCCTCTTCGATATAATACTGAATGGTACTATCAATCGTCAGCTTGAAATTGTTTCCATTAACTACCGGTTGATAGGATTCCTCGGCATTGGGCAGCTTGATTCCCTTACCGTCACTCTTATAAAGTAACTGCCCGTCCTTACCTTTCAACTGATCGTCAAAATACTTCTCGAAACCCATAACGGCTTTGCCGTCACGGTCTGTATACCCGAGAATATGGGCTGCAAGGGTATTCTTAGGATAATATCTCTTCTGCTCCCGTACAAATCCGATCCCCGTCTCCTGAATCTTATGCTCTGCTTTCAGCTTATCCCGAAAAGCCACTACCTTCTCATAAAGATCCTGATCGATTTTCCAGCCTTCGTTACGAATTTCACGGTTCTTTAAAAAATTACCGTTCTCATCCTTGGCTTCCACTAGCTTCCGCAGCTCACTCTCCGGCTTCTTCAGCAGATCCTTGAGACCGGCGATCACCTCATCGCCAATACCTATCGTGTTTATCACCTCAGGGTTCACAACAACAGTGTAAGCAGGGACGTCGCTGGCCAGCGTGCTTCCATTGCGGTCGGTGATCACTCCGCGGGTCGCCTTAATTGTGGAAGTATGCGCCCACTGCTTTTGTGCCCGTTCCTGCCAGAAATCCCCGTTTAGCACCTGGATATAGAACACCCTTCCGACCAAAACAAGAAAAAAGAGGGTAATACACCCTCCTATAAACAGCGTGCGAAGTTTTATTCTTTTAATCATACCTAACCTCACATACTCTATTATTGCGATCTTGCCAATCGCTTACTAGTTATCTCCGTCAGTAGATGTTCCTGATTTCGGAACAAATATCGTAGTATCTTCATTGGGCGGGACAAAACCCAGCTCCTTGGCCTTTATCGGGATCAACTGCTCCAGTGTCTGCTTCTCCATCTGGTATGTAGCGATCTGCTTCTTATCTCTGGCAATTTCAGCATCCAGCTTCTGCGCTTGCTTGTTCAAATCGTAAATATGAACGTAACGCCAAATCAGGGTGACGGCTACCAGGACAAATACACTTAGAGTCAGCATGTACAGCAGCTTCTCTTGCATGGGGAGCACCATTCGCCTGGTGACTACTTTTGTCTTCTCGCGGTATAGTGGGTTCTTTTCTTCTTTTCTTTTGGGCTGGACTGCCAAGTTGCCGCGGGTATAGGCCATCTCTGACTCTCCTTTATCGTAATTTACAATTTCTCTGCAATACGCAGCTTCGCTGAACGGGCACGAGGGTTAAGCTCAAGCTCTTCTTCGGAAGGCAAGCGTGGTTTGCGATTGATCAGTTTGAGCGAGCCTTCAGCACCGCATACACATAACGGAAAATCAGGTGGGCATGTGCATTTGCTGACATAACTGCTCAGAATCTGCTTGCAAATCCGATCCTCCAACGAGTGGAAGGTGATGACGGATACTCTTCCTTCAGGCGCCAGACAGCGAACCGCCCCATGCAGCCCTTCTTCAAAGGCACCCAATTCATCATTTACAGCAATTCGCAGGGCCTGGAAACTCCGTTTGGCAGGATGTCCGCCAGTTCTGCGCGCAGCCGCAGGAATACCTTCCTTGATCAACTCTACTAATTCGCCAGTGTTCTCAATAGGCTTCTCGGCTCTCCGCGCTACAATGCGTCCGGCAATCCGTCGCGAGAATTTTTCTTCCCCGTATTGGAAAAGCACGCGTGCGATTTCCTGTTCGGACCAGGTATTCACAATATCCGCTGCAGTCAGCATTCCCGACTGGTCCATCCGCATATCCAGCGGCGCATCGTGATTGTAGCTAAAGCCGCGTTCCCCTTCGTCGAACTGGGGCGATGAGACGCCAAGGTCAAAGAGAATTCCGTCAACCTGGGGAACTCCGTCTTTCTTCGGGACAAAAGGCACATCTCTAAGCACATATTCCAAATCGCGGAAATTCGTCTTCACAAGAACAACTTTATCCCCGTATTCAGCCAGTTTTTCCTTGGCGTTATTCAGGGCCCAGTCATCTTGATCCAGGCAGATCAAACGGCCTTCTCCGCTGAGTTTGGAAGCGATAAGTGAGCTGTGACCTGCCCCGCCGAGCGTGCAATCTACATAGATTCCGTCTTTTTTGATGTGCAGCCCTTCTGTCGCTTCTTCTTTAAGCACCGTGATGTGATGAAACAAGCTGCATCCCTCCAGGACAGTATTCGATATTTGTGTGGTTTATAGATCAAAGTTGAAATCGACCAATTTCTCGGCAATCTCGTTGAATGATTCTTCTGACTGTTCGAAGTACTGTTCCCAAAGCTCCTTGTTCCAGATCTCCACCCGGTTAGAAACGCCTAGAATAACACAGTCCTTGTCCAGCTTGGCATACTGCCGCAAATTGCCCGGCAAGTTTACCCTGCCCTGCTTGTCCCAAACACATTCTGTCGCTCCCGAGAAAAAAAAGCGGCTGAATGCGCGGGCATCCGATTTCATCAACGATAGGGTTTTGAGCTTTTGCTCCATGATGCCCCATTCTTCCATGGGATAAACAAAAAGGCAGGAGTCAAGTCCGCGGGTCGCCACGAAGGAAGTTCCGAGCATTTCACGGAACTTGGCCGGAATAATAATTCGGCCTTTCTCGTCGATACTATGCTGGTATTCACCCATGAACATAGCTTTCCCACTCCCGCTCCCCAAATCCCCACTTTACCCCACTTTTCACCACTTAAGCATAATAGATTCGCCGTTAAAAATCAAAAACCTTTTTCCAGACCAAGGTAATTGTTTCCTAATTGTAAAATTGCCTCTAAGTCCCTATATATATGGTTCCAAGGTCCTGTCAGACACCTGTTACCCCCTGTATAAATTACCAGAAACACGCAAGAAACCGCCCGGCCGGAATATGCTTCCGGCAGAACGGCTTCTGCATCGTATCACCTATGCAAAGTTACATATATATCATGCGGTGGGTACCGCTGTAATCAGCAGGAACAGCCATTAGATTATCAAGCCAATCTGGTCCATAGCGGTTCAAGTAATACATGATGTTGTAGACTCTCTCCTGAAGCTTTCCTTGCGGCATTAGGGACAGCTCAATCCGTTCCCACTGGCGCAGCGCCGCTTCATTCTGCTTCTCAAGAGCATCCTGAGCTTTGGCCTGCAGGAAAGAGATCTGATCGAGGATCTTGTCCTTATTATTGCTTCCCAGCTTAAGTAGTCCGGCCTGTATGGTGCCGAGCTGTTCAATCAAAGGCTCATAAAGCGCATTGAATGCTGCTTTCGTTTCTTCAAAACGGTCTCCCAAACGAAGCTCGTCCTGCGCAGTCAGCCATTCCTGTCTCTTACTGTCCAGTCCCTGATGTACATCAGGGAATCCGATTCCGTATTTGTCCATATGCTTTTGCAGCGTGCCCTCCACCAGAGTGAAAGACATCCGCGGAATAATCAGCGGCATAGCTCCCCCCACCGTCTTGAAAGCCTGATGCGGGATCGCCCAGTAAGCAATCTCTCCCTGACCCAGCACTGTAGCCAAGGTAGGCAAGAGGTAGTCCTGCATCAACGGGCGGGTCAGCACATTGTTACTGAAACGCTCTGGGTGGGTATAAAGTATATCCAGAAGTGCTTCCTTTGAAAAAGATACAGTTCCTTTACGGTCCGTAAAGAAACCATCCTTCTTGTGCAGCAGCAAGCGTGTGCCTTCATGAATATAGAACAGATTCGCACTGCCTTCCGCCACATCGGCCTGAAGCTGATACCCGCTATCACGAATAACCGTAGCCGCATTTAGATAGGCCGTCTCCAGTTCTCCATTCTCACGGATCAGCGTTTCAAAAAACGGCTGCTCCAATTTGCGTAGACAGGGATCAGCAGAATCAAGCAGAATCAGACCAAATTTGCCAAACAGATTACCCATCAACTTGGCGAAAAGGTCTGTCATGTTATTGGAAGCAGAAGAGGCTTCACGGATGAATTCCATAATTCCTGGTTTGAACTCGCTGTCCTGCAGCAGTTCATCCAGTTGAGCTACGGCTTGCTGCCAGCTTTCGTCTTCAACCTTAATATCGCTGACCGATGAACGTACATCTCCGGTTTTCTCAATCTTGATCTTGCTGATTTCCCCGCTTCGATTCAACACATAGGTATGATTGACCTCATCCCAGTCATGATCTTCCCCGGCAATCCAAAATAATGGAACAACAGGTCTGCCTAATTGCTCCCCGGCTTCTCTTGCCGCTATTATGGTTGTCATTGCCTTATATATCACAAGCAGCGGACCCGTGAACAACCCACTTTGCTGGCCTCCGGAAATTACCAGTGTCCCCGGCTTCTCCAACAATGCAAGCGAAGACTTTACCGCCTCATGTGGATTGTGTGCTTCATTATAACTCCGCAGGCAAGCTGCCACCTGCGCCCGGTCAGCACGCAATGCCTCGTGGCTGTCCAGCCATTCCGCCCGCAACGCTCTGCTGCCTTCATTACGGAAGTCACCACCGTATAAATGTTCTACCGTCTCATAACGGTTCATATAGTCCCTGGCAAGCGCAGATCCGCCCGCAAGCGGCTCCGTTACAACCTTCATTGCTGTAGCCTCCTGTCTGCTATCTCTGCTATATATAAATTAAATTACAGAGTGATAAACCCTATCTGATTGTATCCAAAGGAGGGGGATTCGTCAAAGAATCACTTATCTTAAATTTTAATCACCATAAAAATGCACCCCTTAGGATTTCATTGGAAAACCCGAAGGTTTAATCCAATGTCTATTCTAAGGGGTGCACTTCAAAATACTCGTGATATCATCGAGTTGATTTTGAATTCATTTAATATTAAGCAAACGCTTTGGACACAAAATGCCCTTTGGATACTTCAACCAATTGCGAAGCTTCCTCTGAGTCCTTCTGGCCTTGCGTATAAATCGGCGATTTCAATTCATCATGGAAATGAATCCGCTTCTTGTTCGCCTCAACCTCTGGGTCCGGCTCAGGGATTGCAGATAACAATGACTTGGTGTATGGGTGTATCGGATTGGAATAAAGCTCTTCACTTTCTGCAAGCTCTACCATTTTCCCCAGATACATTACAGCAACTCTGTCACTGATGTGCTTAACCATAGAGAGATCATGGGCAATGAAGAGGTATGTCAGTCCAATGCGATCCTGAAGCTCTTTAAGAAGGTTGACAACCTGTGCCTGAATGGACACGTCCAGTGCAGAAATAGGCTCGTCGCAAACAATAAATTTCGGGTTAACGGCAAGCGCCCGAGCAATACCGATCCGTTGTCGTTGTCCACCGGAGAATTCATGAGCATACCGGGTGGCATGGTCATGATTCAGACCAACCATATCTAATAATTCTTCAATGCGTTTTTTGCGCTCGCTACTACTTCCAGCCATTCCATGGATGTCCAATGCTTCGCCAATAATATCCGAAACAGTAAACCGCGGATTCAGGGATGCATATGGATCCTGAAAGATCATCTGCATATCCCGACGGAAAGCCTTCATTTTTCTTGAGGATAATTTATAGATGTCAGTTCCGTTATATTTCACGCTTCCGGCAGTCGGCTCATACAAACGAAGAACCGTACGTCCTGCTGTGGTTTTACCACAACCAGACTCACCTACCATACCTAGCGTTTCTCCCTCACGGATATTAAAGCTGACGTTATCGACTGCCTTAAGTACCTTGCCTTTACCTACATTAAAATATTTTTTAAGACCTTCTACTTCAATTAAGTTCTTACTCATAAGAACCGCACCTCCTTGGCCATCAAATGCAGATTTCAGCAAAGCATCTAATGCATATACTGAATCCTGTGACACCGGAATCGAACCATTCACATGTATGCACCTTATCACTGTAACCTACAGTGAACAGATAGCCGATCGGTGATTAAAAGAATAAGGCACTGTGTCGCTAATTAAAACAGCAACTTTCCCTGTCATCTTGCATATAACACTACTCGTCTTTAATCAGCACTCAGGACACAAAATAACACGATAGTAACCAACAACTATCGCATACCCGAAAGAATTGTGAGAATGTTGATTACAACGGATACCTGCATCATTTATATCAACCAGGTTCAGCACTCCAATACCTTATGATGGACTCAAATGCTGATCATGCTTGATATTTGGCCAGAACGTTGACAACTGATTTCAATGTCGATGTTTTGACCCTTCTGAATTCTTTTTAAGTTAACGAGAAGATCAGAGGAAATCATGATTTAAACAGTTGCGCTGAAAAACACTAAACTAGTAAAATTGATTTCCCCAAATCCTTATTTTTTCAATTTAGGATCCAATGCATCCCGAAGACCATCGCCTAGAATGTTAAATGCAAGCATAGTCACACTAATCGCTGCGGCAGGGAAAATCATGCGCCAAGGATAAGTCATCCAGCCTGTTCTAGCGTCGTTAACCATAGAACCGAGTGATGAAACTGGTGCTTGAACACCTAAACCGAGGAAGCTTAAAAAGGCTTCTGCAAAGATCGCACTTGGAACAGAAAGCGTAATGGTTACGATAATCGGACCAACTGCATTCGGCAACAAATGACGGAATAATAGACGACCAGAGCTTGCACCCATTGAACGCGAAGCAAGGACAAATTCACGGTTTTTGAGTTGCATGATCTCGCCCCGAACAATCCAAGACATATTAATCCAGCCTGTAATTGTTAACGCTAATATAATTGTACCTAAACTAGGTTCTAAAACAACCAGCAATAGTATTGTAACAAGCAGGTACGGAATAGAATAAAGGATTTCTGAAAATTTATTCATAATCTCATCTACACGACCGCCAAAATAACCCATGATTCCACCGTATATAACACCGATAAACAAGTCAATCATTGCTGCTGCCAATCCAACGATAAGTGAAATACGTGCACCCATCCAAGTCCGTACCCACATATCCCGTCCTAAATCATCGGTTCCAAACCAATGCTCTGACGAAGGAGGCTGATTAGTATTCAGCAAATCATTTGAATAGTAATTGTATTTCGAAATAAGTGGACCAACAATCGCTGCGATTATTATGATGATCATCGCAATTAAAGCTGTCATGGCCATTTTATTTTGACGCAAACGATACATGGAGTCTTTCCAGGCAGAAATACTTTCACGTTCTATTGTTTCGGCAACCTTCTTATCTGTACTAACTTGTACAAAATCCTCCGGTTTAAGTTGTGTGCTCTGCGATGATAATGTTTGATTTACAGACAAAACTAACCCTCCTTCCTTCCAACAAGTTTAACTCGAGGATCGATAAACACATACAAAATATCTGTTGCAAAACGTGCAAGCATAAGTAATACTCCGTAGAAAATAGTAATCCCCATAATAAGTGTATAATCCCGAACACCTATAGCTTGTACGAATTGTTTTCCGATTCCGCCGATACCAAAAATTTGTTCAATAACAACTGAACCCGTTACAATGTTAGCCGTCATCGGTCCAACATAGGTAACTACAGGCATGATTCCGTTACGAATGACATGTTTGAACATGATTTGAGCCCAGCTTAAACCTTTAGCTTTTGCTGTCTTAATATATTCTGCATGCAAAACTTCAAGCATACTGGAACGTGTCAAGCGAGCAATAAACGCAATTGGCTGGAAACTTAATGCAGCTACAGGCAATACATAATCCAGTGGTCCTGTGAAACCCATAACTCTGAACATATGCAATTTATAAGAGAAGACATACTGGAGTAAAGCAGCGACTAAAAATCCCGGTACCGCAATACCTAAGACCGCTATCACCATTGCTAAATTATCAATTAGGCGCCTATGATACAAGGCAGCAAGCATACCCAAAAGTACACCGATTACAACTGAAACTACAATAGCAACTAGACCTAACTTTAATGAAGCAGAAAATGTTTTTCCAATCAAACCACTTACATCTTGGTTCAATTGCTTCATAGAAATCCCTAAATCTCCCTGCGCAATATTCCCCATGTACTTCAAATACTGTTTCCAGACTGGTTGGTCCAAACCATACTGCTGATAAAGTCTGGCTTGTACTTCAGGTGGAACTTTCTTTTCAGACATAAATGGATCGCCAGGTATTGCTTTCATTAGAAAAAATGTTGCAGTAATTAGAATCAAAATAGATACTAGCATGTAGAAAAATTTATTTAAAAAATAACGCACCATTCCTACTGCGCACCTCCTTTTTCGAGTTAAAACAATCCTTTTCAATTGTAGGAAAAACTAAGCCCCTTGTCCAATGCATGTTTATGGATAAAGAGGAAGAAATAAACACCATTGCACTTACACAAAAAAACGGGATATATATGATGTGTTACCACATATATCCCTAGACTTTATAACATGCACTCTTATTTTACTGCATAATATTTGTGCAAGCTTTTAGTGTTCCAACAAATATGCTTTAGAGTAATCCACAGTACCGTCATACTGAGAAACTAAGCCTTTGAGATATGGCTTTTGAAGCGAGACTTGAGTGTAGTAGTAAATCGGCATAACGCCCATTTCATCTTTAATCAAAATCTCTTCAGCTTTATGGAAGCTTTCCATACGTTTAGTATTGTCTACTTCTTTATAAGCATCATCAAGCAACTTGTTGTATTCTGCATTGTCGAACTTAATGTCGTTGTTACCATTACCAGTTTTCCACATATCCAAGAATGTCATTGGATCGTTGTAATCTGGGTTCCAACCAGCACGTGCTACTTGGTAATCGCCATTTTGACGGTTTTTGATGAATACGCCCCACTCTTGGTTTTCAGTTTTCACGTCAACACCAAGGTTCTTTTTCCACATATCAGCGATGGCAAGAGCAATCTTCTTGTGACCTTCGCTTGTGTTGTAGATCAATGTAACTGGTGGCAATGTAGTGTATCCTTTTTCTTTCATACCTTCTTCAAGCAATTTCTTAGCTTCTGTGTAGTCCTCTTTGAAGAAATCATCTTTGTAATCGTTACGATATTCGCTACCTTCGGATGCACCTTTAATACCTGGTGGAATGTAACCGAATGCTGGAACTTGAGAAGCCAAAGTTACCTTATCTACGATATCTTGACGGCTGATTGCCATGGAAAATGCCTTACGGATTTTCGCGTTGTCAAATGGCTCAGCTTTTGTGTTGAATTCATAGTAGTAAATGCTTGCAATAGCTTTCAGTGTGAAATCATCTGGCAATTCATTTTTCAATACAGGGATTTGGTCTGGTGGAATGTCACCGTTTGGTGCGCCTGCACGATCAATTTCGCCGTTTTTGTAACTTAGAACTTCTGTAGAAGCTTCGTTAACAATAGTAGCAGTGATTTTATTCAATTTAATGTCGTCTTTATCCCAATACTTATCGTTCTTGGTATACTCAACGGATTGACCTGTAATCCAGCTAGTAAGGGTAAACGGTCCGTTTGTAATCATTGTTTTAGGATCAGTTGCCCATTTCTCATTACCTTCTACCGATTTGTGAACCGGGAAGTAGGTGTAGAAGGACATCAAGTTCAAGAAGTATGCAGTCGGGTTATTCAAAGTTACTTCAAGAGTGTGCTCATCAACTGCCTTAACACCTACTTGAGAGAAATCTTTAATTTCACCTTTGTTGAACTGTTCTGCATTTTTTAAATAGTAAAGTTGTTGTGCATATGGTGGCGCTGGAACAGTTGCTGGGTCAAGAACCCGCTTCCATGCAAATACGAAATCATTTGCAGTTACCGGATCACCATTGCTCCATTGGCTGTCACGCAAGTGGAAGGTATAAACCAATCCGTCTGCGGAAATATCCCATTTCTCAGCTACGCCTGGGCCTTCTTTTCCGTCTTTGTCAATACGCACTAAACCTTCATACATTAACTTAAGAGCCACATTCGATTGGCTGTCCTGAGCTTGACCAGGATCAAATGTCGGTACATCTGCACTCATATTAAGTCTAAGCGTTTGGTCAGCAGCCAGTTTTTCGTCGCCGCTACCTGTGTTTGTGTTGCCTGCCGCGTTGGTTGGGCTGGCTGTGTTGCCGTTGTTTGCTTTGTTCCCGCCGCAACCAGCAAGCGCTGTGCCGATTACAAGAACTAGAGCAATCATAAGCAATAGACTTTTACTCTTCTTCATCTAGCAGTTCCCCCTAAATAGAATGTGGTATATGGTTTATGATTATACAACCAGTGGTCAAAAAAATCTAGACTAATGTTTTCTGAAAACACATTTTTTTTAAAACTTTAAAATTTTGTGACGTTGACGCTTCACCGAAGTAGCGGAACATTACATGGCTTGTGATATGTACTTTATAAGGCCTACGAACATGAACAAAACATAAAAAGTGCTCATTACGATAAAACTGAGCCGCCAAACTGCCCGTAAAATCCGTTTACCATCCACTTTTCCTTTCATACGATTTTGCGCTCCACCAATCAGTCCAGCGGATATTAATACAATAAGTAGTATAAGATAAAAGCCGAATTTGGTACTGAATATGTTATTAAAAAGCGCGGACACCGATAGCAATAAAAAAATCGTGCTAACATCCATGGCCAGAAAAAAGGTCTTCCTCCTGTCTTTTTTCATACCTGTTCCGATAAAATAAACAAGCAAAAAAGGGACAACCGGAATAACACTTAATGTAACGAACGAATTCTGCAAAAATTCCAAGGCAACCTCACCTCTCCTCCGCGATCATACCCTCTACCAGTCGGCACATAATGCGGTGCAGTGGAACCGCCAGGCCGGAACGCTCTCCCATTTCTACAAGACTGCCATTAATCCAGCGGATTTCTGTTGCCCTTCCGGCAAGAACGTCCGCAAGCATAGATGAGGTATTACCCGAAGTGGATCGGCATACCTGAGCAATGACCTCCCATGAATCGGTTTCATAAGGAATGTCGCATGCTTCATATACTGCAATGGCTTCATTATACAGATCTCTCATGACCCGTATGCGTTCCTCGGAGGCGAGCAGTTCCCCGTTCGGAATGCGCCAAAGAGCAGTAAGTGGATTAATAACAGCATTGATTAAGAGCTTTCGGTAAATCATGGTATTCATGTCATTCGACAAAAACGCGGAGAATCCTGCAACTGAAAGTGTTTCAAGTAAATGAATTACTTCAATATCGTTCTGAGGCTCCGTAAAAGGAGCTCTCATGGAGGCTTCTGGAGGAACCTTCCCTAACCATACTTCCCCTTTCCCGGCGTGAATAACCTCTGTTAATGTTTTCCTTTTAGCGCCTTCCGTGGTAACAGCAGCATAAATATTGCTCTCCGGGAGCAGTTTTTGCAGCAACTCTATATGTCCGATCCCGTTTTGAAAACAAACAATACTTGGACGCTCATTGCGAAGTGGCTGCAACATCTCAGGTAAATCATGATGCAGAACATTTTGTTTAACAGTAATTACAATGCAGCCACCAGGTTCTCGCAAATAGGTCTCGGTAAATCCGGTCACCAAGCCTGCATGGAAAAGATCACTTTTAATTCTAATTGGCGTTCCTTCATCCTCATAACTAATGTTGATCCCGCTGCGCACCAGCTCGTGGACCTGTTGACCGCCGCGACACCACAGTCTGACCTCGTTCCCAGCTGAAATAAGCCGTCCGGCCAGCAGCAGCCCCAATGATCCAGCGCCTATAATATCAATCCTCATACTTGCCCCCTGCCACATTTCCCCATAGTTTCCCTTTAGTATATCCCGCACCCCTCGGCAAAAGCAAAAGCAAAAATCCCGCAAGACAGGCCATTGCACCTGCACATTGCGGGATTCTCAGCGCTGAGAAACCTTACTCAATTCGCTCCAGATTACCATTAGCATCCATCTTGAAGCGGGTCTTAAGTTCCTCTTCTTCTTCATTCAGAAAGGCCAGCCTTCTGGCGCGGTCCATAATCTGAATCAATGCTTTATAATCGTCATTTACAACCCTGTAATCCGTTTGAGCAAGATTGACTTCCTTGGACAGGCGTTCATTCTCCGTCCGCAGCTCTGTCAATTCCTCTTCCTTTTCCCGAAGGTCCCGCTCAAGCATCTTTAGCTGCCGGCCGGCCTCTTGAAAAGTTCCCTTCCATTGTCTCAAGAAACGAATTACCGCATCAATGGACAATGTGTTCTCGGTCAGCCCTTCACTTCTAGCGTAATCCTCTTCTGTTTCTCCCAGGATCAATCCAGCTACCTGTGCGCCTCTTACGGCTGGTTGTTTCTTCAAATAACTGCGTTTCTGGCGTTGCCCTTTAGCAATGCTGATCGCATCTTCATAACTCTTGCGGACACAGCTGTTCCAGCGGAATCCGCAGGCAGCGGAAGTTCTGCCGATTTTTTCCCCCACTTCTTCAAAAGCAGCAAGCTGAGTGCTACCCTCCCGAATGTGGCGTAAAGTTACTTCTGCCAGGATTAGATCATCCTCTGTACTCCAAGCGTCCTGTCTAACGGCTGTCATAAAAGCCAAACCTCCTAACAACATCTTGAAATAACCATCTTCATAACCGGCAGCTCCGCCGGGTAGTGAATAGGGATAAAAGCTGCTTACTCCATTTCTATGCCTCTTAAAGAGTTCATAGAATCTATTTGATACTAAATTGTATTTCCATTTTACGTACACCTCATACGCATTATGCTTTATTAATTCTCTCGAACCCTCCTTAAGAAAAGGTGTCAATCATAAAAATCACATTTTTTCACAAATCCGCACTTTTTTTCGATGAATTCGTTTACACTCATTTCCGCAGCGGGTATAATTAAAATAAATGGAATGAAGATACATATTTGAAGGGGGACTCGCTCTTGGACCGCATGTTTCGGGTGTTGGGGTTTTTCACGCTGGCGATCGGCTTGATGGCTTTTGCCGGAAATTTGACCGAAATGGCCTTGCTCTTCTTTTTGCAAACCGCATTCTTCGTTATCCTGGGGTATCTTAAATTTACCGAGAAGACATACATTCTACTCTTCTGGGGATACATGATTGTGACCTTCACCGGCTTTAGCTACTGGACGATATTCCAGATGGGTCTCCCGTTATAAACGTAATTTACTCTAACGGAACGGACGATGCCCCCTGATAGCAAGGGGCTCTTCCGTTTTTTTGCATGCTTTTTTTTATAGGACATGGACTTAAAAACGGAGTATGCTATTTTAGCAGGGTGAATCATATCATTAGTAATATTGCTATTCCAATCCTGAACTATTTTATACAAGCAAAGGTGGTGGTGTGGTGCTCTCCCGTCCTTCTATACGCCGTATGATTGCAGCCATACTCATTTTATTCTGCTGCGCACTCCTGCCACTGGTTCCCTCCGCATATCTGTCTGCTGACCCTGTCGGCACTGTCGCGCCTCCACCAGCTTCTCTTACGGATAATGAAGATACGCGCAAACTGCTGGAGCAGACCTTGTCCTCTGCCGAAATTGAGAAAGAAATCGCCCGGATTAGCAGTGAACAGGAAGCTCTCGAGAACAAAGTGGCGGGGTTGGAAACTCAGGCGGCCGAACAAAAGTCGGCAATTGCTGCTCAGCAGGAACGTGCCGGTGCCATTATTCGTTCTTATTATATGGGAGATCGGGATGGACTATTGGAAGCTTTTCTGTCCGCCAAAAGCATTAGCAGAGTGCTTGTTCTGTGGGATTACTACGAAATTATCATCGGGCGGGACCGCGATATTTTATCGCAGTATGAGAAGCAATACAAAAGTTTAAAAGCGACGCTTCAGGCTGCCAAACGAAGTTCACAAGAGCTGGCAACGCTCAAAAGCACACTCGAGGAGCAAAAGATCAGGGTAACGGCTCTACATAAGGAGATTGAAGGAGGAATCCGAGGCAGCAGTGATCCGGAAAGCATGAATGCTCTACTGAAAGAGTTCTCATTGTATTGGGAGAATATCGGGCTTCACGAAGTAAAAACCTACTTTAAAGCATTAGCCTCCGCGATGAAGAATCTACCAGACTTTGTCCAGAACCGCGAAGGGCTGCTTACCCGCCAGGGAATGACTTATCAGCTAAGTCTTAAGGAAGAGGATCTTAATGATTTTTTACAGTCGCAGAACAAACTGTTCACCGATTTTGCTTTTCATTTCAATGAAGGCTCTGTGACCGCTTCGGGAAAAAGCGGCAAATTGTCACTGGCTCTAACCGGACACTATACGATCCAGAATGAACCGGTCAATGCGATGTTGTTCCATGTTGATAAAATTGTCTTTAACGGACTTGAACTGCCGGATACTACCAATCAAGCATTGGAAAAAGAATTCGATTTAGGCTTTTATCCGGCAAAAATCATCTCTTTCCTCCGGGCAACCGAGGTTGATAGCAAGGACGGCCTGCTTCAGGTCAAGCTTGCCGTCTCATTCTGATGTCTGCAGCTGCTTCTGAAGCTCTGTAGCATTCAGCTTGCCTTCAAGAAATAAGGCAACCGCCTCGGTCATTTTCTTCCAGCCGCCTTCCGGTTCATCATCGGGGGCGGCTTCTTCAGCCAGCAGCAACTGCGAATCGAACGGCAGTACTACACTCGATGGTGGCCCGGAACGGTAGATTTCATCTAGCGCGGGCAGGCCCCCCGTTGTATCTAGCCAATCCAGCTGCGAAGTCGTTCCGGTGATAAAGGCCAGCCATTTCACTGCTTCTTCGGGGTGTTCGGACTGCGCAGGCAAAGCAAACGACCGGCTGTAAATACTCTCAATTCCATTAGTACCTCGCGCACCAAGCAGTCCTTCAGCCTTCAAGGAAGCATTCCCGTATCGTTTCCATTCCGAGTACGGAACAGCGGCAATGGCAATACTACCATCCTGAATTTTGTCCCAGACCTTATGGTCTGGTTGGCTGCTCAAATAAAAATCTCCCAACGCTTGCTGCAACCAGTTTAGCGTCTCCGGCTTTACAGAGGTCATGCTGGTTTCCATAGACTCCAGTACAGCTGCAAATCCGTACGGAGTTCGGGTATCCAGGGCAAGCAGATATTTATCCGGCTGTTTGCGAAGGTTCTCCAGCATGAGATTCCACTCATTTACATTTCGCGGCAATGAAGGCATTCCAAGTTCAGTCAGCCGCTGCGGGGAATACACCAGTACATAAGGATCAATATCTAGCGGCACGCCCCAGTCATACCCATTCCACTGCATTTGCGGGATTAGCCGGGTAAGCGGCGCGCTGCCTGGAACACTTCTATATACATCAATAGGAAGCAGATAGCCGTGTTTGGCCAGATCAAGTATCTTGCGCCCGTCGGTCATAATAATATCGGGACTGTCGCCGATAGTTAAATCCTTCAGCAAGATTTCCTCAGCATCCGCCTTCTCAATATTCTTCAAGTCTATTTTAACGCCGCTGGACAACGAGTAGCTGCTGCTCAGCGCCTTCAGTTCAGTAAATTCCGCAGGGCTGAGGGCTACGGTAATCTGCAAGTTATCCACTGTCCCGACCTTGCTTGAATCCGGAAAAGCAGACGGGTTCTGCCTTCTATTGACCTCAAGCGGGCCATTGCTCGTATTTACCTGCATGCTCGGTGACAGACTTGTCAGCGACAGCAGCAGGATGGCAAACAGCAGCCAGTAGTTTTTGCGTCTCAGCACGATTGTTCTCCTCCCGGGGCATTTCCTCTCCCCTATTCTACCAGACCGATTCCCCCTTGTCTGTATCTGTGAAAACGTTCTCTTTCTATTATATAGATTTGAAAAGACAGGGAATGCAAGAACTCTCGGAGTGCCTGGACGCTCCGCGTGCGGATTATTCTTCCGATCGGCTGTTATCCTCGGATTTCCTGATTGAATAACCACCTATAGTGGTTGAAATCCGAGGATAAAGGCGAACGCTGCGCTTCTCCAGAATAATTCCGCTCTCTACGCTACGGCTTGCCACCTCAAAAACATGATTCACTGCCTTTTCAGGTGGCGGGGGCAGCAAAAAGCCGGGAGTGATTTAACTCCCGGCGGTAAAACATAGGTTCCAGAGCGGATTAGAGCGGATTAGAGAGGCTATAAGCAATTAAAGGTAGAATTATGCTGCTAGAGCATTTGGAGCGCTTAGAACCATTTTTAGGATGAATAGTGCGGTATAGTGACTTAGGACAACAATGACGATTAGGGCAAATGAGCTGTTACAGAAGATCCGCAGCCAGCTGAGCCAGGCGGGAACGCTCACCTTTTTCCAAGGTTATATGGCCGCTAATGCCCTGCTGCTTGAATTTTTCTACAATATAGCTGAGCCCATTGCTCGCTGCATCCAGATACGGGTGATCGATTTGCTCCGGGTCGCCCATGAGAATTACTTTACTTCCTTCACCGGCCCGGGAGACGATGGTCTTCACCTCATGACGGGAGAGGTTCTGCGCTTCATCAATAATAATGAATTGTGCAGGGATCGAGCGGCCGCGGATATAGGTCAACGCTTCGACCTGAATACTGCCAAGCCCCATCAGAATTTTATCAATATCCCCCGATTTCTTAGTATCGAACAGAAACTCGAGGTTATCATAAATGGGCTGCATCCACGGACGAAGCTTCTCATCCTTCTCGCCAGGCAAATATCCGATGTCTTTACCCATCGGTACGACCGGGCGGGCGATCAGCAGCTTTTTGTATTTATGCTCGTCTTCTACCTTGAACAATCCGGCGGCAAGCGCCAATAATGTTTTACCTGTTCCCGCCTTGCCAGTAATGGTTACCAGCGGTATATCGTCATTCAGCAGCAGTTCCAGTGCCATGCGCTGCTGGGCATTGCGAGCGCTGATGCCCCAGACAGCATCATTCCCGAGATATAGCGGTTCTAGACGGGAAGCATCACTATTCACCTTAAGCAATGCAGATTTCCCGCTGCCGATCTCATCCTTGAGAATTACAAATTCATTAGGATAGAGACGATAAGGCAGCTCTAGTTGCTTAATGGATAAATATCGGTTGCTGTAATATTCATCAATCAATGAAGGATGCACATGCAAAGCCTGATAGCCGGTGTACAGCTCATTTAGATCTCCGGTACGGTCCGACAAATAATCCTCAGGCGTTATGCCAAGCACATCCGCCTTAATCCGCACCAATACATCTTTACTCACCAGCACAACAGGACGCGGATCAGGCTTCTCGTTCTCTTCAATTAAATAATTGAGCGCAACCGCCAAAATCCTGTTGTCGTTGGATACCTCACCGAACATCTCCTGAACCTTCACGAAGCTCCGGTGATTCAGTTCTACCTTCAGCATGCCTCCATGTTCCAGTTCCACTCCGCTGTGCAGGTGGCCCAGTTCCCGGAGTCCGTCCAGCAGACGGGACACGGTGCGGGCGTTACGGCCAATTTCATCGGCATTGCGCTTCTTGGAGTCGATTTCTTCCAATACAACTGCAGGAATGATGACTTCATGCTCCTTGAAAGAAAAAATCGAATTGGGGTCGTGCAACAGCACGTTGGTATCAAGCACAAATATTTTTTTCATGTTATCCCCTCCACAGCGCCTGGTTTGATTGGTCATACATAACTCTTTCCGTCATGGGAAAAGATAATCCCAGAACTAATCTTTGACCGAAAGGAGTAAGCACATATGAGAAAATCAATGTGTCTGTTGCTGGTACTGCTGCTGCTGACAAGCTGCGGTATCGCTAATAAGAAGACATCACCCTCTCCTCAGGATAAACAGTCGGCTCAGGCTGTAGGCAACAAAGGGGGCCACGAAGTTCGAAAACTGAATAATACCACTGCCGTCCCGCTTTCATCCGCATCTCCGAACGAAGTGAATCATACGGCCAAAGCGGGAAGCGAGATTGCACTCAAGGATCACTTAGAGCAGCTGGCTAAAAGAGTACCCGGCGTAGATAATGCACACTGTGTAGTTATGGGTAAAACCGCCATTGTTGGTCTTGACGTCAAAGGCTCGCTTAGCAGATCGCGGGTCGGAAGCATCAAATATTCCGTGGCCGAAGCCATCCGCAAAGATCCGCGAAGCGTTAACGCCCTGGTTACTGCCGACATGGACCTTTCCAGCAGACTTGCCGAGCTGAGTAACCATATCTCTAAAGGCCGCCCTGTATCGGGATTCGCCTCAGAGCTGGCAGACATTGTCGGACGGATTATTCCGCAAATTCCCGAAGATACCAAGCCCAGAAAACAATAACGTCATAAGTTGACAAAAAAAGCCCAGTGACGACCTCACCGGGCTTTTTGCATTGCAGCAAATACTTGTCCGTCCAGCTTCTCGGCTGCACGCTGATCGTATACTTTTACATATCGTGGAGCGGAGTCCAGCTTCGCGCCATAAAAAAGCGCGTTGCGCACCGCTTCAATTTCAACATCAAAGCAGCAAATATTAAAGGGCACATCGTCAAGACGATCCTGCCTAACCGCAGCACGTCCGTTGATGGCATGAACCGTGCTCTCGCCGAACACAGTAATTGTTACCATAGGGTTAACCTTCATATTGTTCACCAGCCGTGAACGATGATCCACTGCGATCCGTAACACGGAAGGGCTCACTGCATAAATCCACGAAATGGCAGTGGACGTAGGACCTGAAGTTTCGGCATCGACAGTGTTAAGCAGAACAAACGTCTCAGATTGCAGCATCGAAAGCAGGGATTCATTAAGCTGAGCAACGGCTTCGGACATGAGTACAGGCCCCCTATGACGCAAAAGTGCATTCAATTAAGTATATTATAACATAGCGAGAAACTTGCATTCAATTTTAGTTATTATTCTCTTCGCTAACACCAGCGATTCGGTTATGAAGACTTTGTCTCGCTGCCTCAAGCTCTTTCTCATTAATATATACATATGGACTTTTCCATGTGCCCGTTACAGGCTTGAACTCTACATGCTGCTTGGAAATGTTCCAATAGGTAGCGATCAAATCCTTCAGCTGGCTGTTTTCAACATCCGTCTTCATATTGTCATTTACGGCATCCAGCATGCTGCCAATCTTCATGACACCACCGAATGATTGAACCTGATCGATCAATGAGTTCAACACTTCATTTTGCCGTCTGTTGCGGTCAAAGTCATCCGATCCCTTTGTTTTCGGCTTGCAATTGGATTTGCGGTAGCGCACATAATCGAGCGCGTTATCACCGTTCAGCTCGGCCGGACCTTTTTTCAGATTAATATTGGTTCCATCTGCGCTATCCTTATAGCACATATCCGCACTGACGTTCACTTTGACGCCGCCGAGTGTATCAACGATATCCCGGAAGCCCTGGAAATCAAGAACTGTCACATAGTCTATTTTCACATTCAAGTACTTGCCCATCATGGTCTTCATTTCTTCCTCAGCCGAACCACCAGAGGTCTTTTCCTTGCTCTTGAAACGTGTATAGAACTCATTGATTTTCGTTTTTTTGTATCCATCCAGCTCCACATAGGTATCACGCGGGAGTGACACAACGGTGGCCGATTTGGTCTCCGGGTTCAGCGATGCTACCATGATCACATCTGTCAGGAAGGATTCATGCTTCGGCCGGCTGTCGGTTCCAAGAAGCAGTATCGTCAAGGGCTTAACTGTGGCAGACTGCTCAGGCGGAACTGGCTTGTCTATACCGGTATCCAGAATCCCGTGCTCCAGCTTCCAGTAAAGATAGCCTCCATAACCTAGACCACCAACAATGGCCACGATCAGAATAACAAGAAGTGCACGGCCGAGTCTGGCCCCAAACCCTCTCTTTTTAGCTTTCTTTTTGTTACCCTTTTTAGGAGCCCCTTTGGCAGGCTGCTTCCTGCCGTTTTCAGGTCTAGTGCTAGGATTCCCCGCAGATCTTCTCGGGGGTAATTCATTATTGTTGCGTGTCATAATAGAATAAATTCCTTTTCAGTTCATTGGATTACAGGATAATACTGTTTATATAGACGATTTTAGCAGTAAAAAGTTGCGGACTAGGAGCGTTTCACTCCGCCGGCCGCCTTCCGCTTCTGCCTTGCTTCGACAAAATACCGCACCCGCACAAGCAGCATCAAACTGACGGCCACAAGCAGACATTGGATAATTGGAAGCTTGTCGTGCTGAAAAATAAGAAGCATCCCGGAGCCCAGCGCCATCATCACATAGAGAACAATTTCCTTGCCGATGGAGAGCTTCTGGTTCACTCGGAATACCTGATTGTAAACATAAGTAAGTAAGACGAAAATAACAATATAAGCAATAACAGGATGATTAGCGAACCAGGTTTGCATAGCTTTTAGTACACCCCTCCCGAATATAGTTACGCTTACATTATAACATCAGTCTATCATTTTAACCTCAAAATTCCTTCTATGTATCCCTTTGTGAAAAAATAAGCCGCCGGAATCTTAATTCCGACGGCTTATTAGATTCTTGCTTACACGCTTGCTTGTGCTTGTTTACGTTGCTTTTCAGCACGCTCGCGCTCGCTCTTGTTAAGGATCTTCTTACGCAGACGCACCGATTTCGGCGTGATTTCGCAATATTCATCATCATTCAAATATTCAAGCGCCTGTTCCAAAGAGAACATCCGTGGCGTTTTCATTTTTACAGTATCGTCCTTCGTTGCAGAACGAACGTTGGTCAATGCTTTTTCCTTACAAATATTAACGACGATATCATTGTCGCGAGTATGCTCGCCGACGATCATACCTTCATAAATATCGGTTCCCGGCTCCAGGAACAGGATACCACGGTCTTCAACACCCATCATTCCGTAGAACGTGGAAGTTCCGGTCTCTGTGGATACCAGTACGCCTTGGTGACGTCCGCCTACTTGACCACCAATCAATGGTGCATAGCTGTCGAACGCATGGTTCATTACACCGTAGCCGCGTGTCAATGTCAGGAAGTGTGTATTGTAACCGATCAGACCACGTGCAGGAATCAAGAATTCCAGACGAACCTGTCCAGTACCGTTGTTAATCATGTTTACCATCTCAGCCTTACGGCTGCCCAGGCTCTCCATAACAGCACCCATGCTATCTTCCGGTACGTCGATCATCAGGCGCTCAAGCGGCTCCATTTTGACACCATCGACTTCCTTAACGATAACCTCAGGCTTGGATACTTGCATTTCATAACCTTCACGGCGCATGTTCTCGATCAGGATACCGAGGTGAAGCTCACCGCGTCCCGATACTACGAATGCATCCGGGCTATCTGTTTCAAGTACGCGTAGACTGACATCTGTCTCCAGCTCTTTCATCAGACGTTCACGCAGCTTGCGGGAAGTTACCCATTTACCTTCTTTACCAGCAAACGGACTGTTGTTAACGAGGAAGGTCATTTGCATGGTTGGCTCGTCAATCTTCAGGACAGGCAAGGCTTCTGGATGTGCAGGATCAGCAATTGTCTCACCAATGTTGATGTCCTTGATACCGGCAATAGCAACGATGTCACCAGCGCCAGCTTCTTCTGCTTCTACACGTTTCAGACCTTGGAAGCCGAACAGCTTCTCAACACGTGCAGTCTTGCTCTTACCATCACGCATAATAACTGTTACGGACTGACCTTGTTTAACCACACCGCGGTTAACACGGCCAATGGCAATACGGCCAAGATATTCGTTGTAGTCCATCAGAGTTACAAGGAATTGCAGCGGCTCTTCGACACTTTCAGTTGGAGCAGGAATCTTCTCAACGATTGTTTCGTACAGGGCCAACATGTTGTCATCCTGTTTCTCTGGATCAAGGCTTGATGTACCGTTCAATCCGGAAGCATATACTACCGGGAATTCCAACTGTTCGTCACTGGCTTCAAGCTCAATGAACAGATCAAGTACTTCGTCAATAACTTCCGCAGGGCGGGCAGCCGGACGGTCGATTTTGTTCACAACGACGATCGGTTTCAAATTCTGTTCCAGCGCTTTACGAAGTACGAACTTCGTTTGCGGCATACAACCTTCATAAGCGTCAACAACGAGCACTACGCCGTCAACCATTTTCATAATCCGCTCAACCTCACCGCCGAAGTCGGCGTGTCCAGGGGTATCTACAATGTTGATCAAGAACTCTTTATAGGTAATTGCAGTATTTTTGGCAAGGATCGTAATTCCGCGTTCACGCTCCAGATCGTTGGAGTCCATGGCGCGTTCCTGAAGGGTCTCATGGGCACTGAAAATACCGGACTGCTGCAGAAGCTGGTCAACCAGTGTTGTTTTACCATGGTCAACGTGGGCAATAATCGCAATGTTGCGAATGTCTTTTCTTGAATGCATGATTTGTATCCAAATCCTCTCATTTATCAAATTAAATCTGTTCAAATTCTGAGCATGTCACGACAATCTCACAAAAGAAGCGCCTGGCGGAAAGCCGACGCTTTATCATAACATTAATTTTATAGTGAAAGCACCATGAAAAGCAAGTCTTTTTATGAAAAAAACACACTGGTTTTCGCTTAAATTTTTCCTATTTATATGCTTGTTTGTGCAAATGCCGATTACCAGCCGCCATTCCATTTCTTCCCGCCCCGCGATTTGCCACGTCCGGCAATCAACCAGAGACCCGCCAGGACCAAAACAGCACCAAGTACATAGAGGAATCCTGTTCCAAGTAAGCTGAATACTAACAAGACAAGACTAAGCAAGCCAATCACAGCGGAACCAACTGCGAGCCCCCTACTCCGGTAAGGAGTATAGAGCGAATATTGATATAGTCCTAACGCTATGCCAATCAGTAACAATGGCCACAAATGTCTCATCAGGCTCCAGCCCCAGATATTACAGAGTCCGAACAGAATGCCATACACGGTCAGAACTCCAGCAGGAATCAGCAGGGTAGCAGACATCCGGCGATTGAAGAACAATACATACAGCAAAAGGCCCGGAAGCAGAATCACGAGGGGCCAGAGCGCCCGCCCCAAAAATCCGAAGACTCCCAGCTTCCCGAATAAAATCACGATGCCGGCAGCAGCAATGAAAATCCCAAGCTTCATGTCATTTTTGGAAGACATCTCTCATCCATCCCTTCATGGTTCAACATCACTTCCTGTTTCTTCGAGCCCTTTAGCCCCGAATTACGACAGAATTCACTTTCATTTTAGCTGAAAACGGGTCAAAACACCACATTCTTCTATCTCTTCTCATTATGGACATGATACTACGTTCTCTAACCAAAAAAAGGATGGCCTCTTGAGAGACCACCCTTGTGCACCCTGCTTCAAACGATTCTGGCAGCACGTCGCTTGAGCGCTCCAGTTACCACCACCACAATACCCAAGAAGAGCGGAAGCGAGGAATGTAGCGACGGCAGAGCCAAAGAAACCATCGGACCTAATTTGGTGTCCTGCAGCAGCATATCCCCCGCAGTATAAGCTAAAATATAAGCGCCGATGAAGACCAGCAATGGAAAACGGTGCAGCAAATTCACTATAATTCCGCTGCCCCAAACGACAATCGGGATGCTGAGCGCGATACCAATGACAATCAGAGACAAATCTCCTTGGGCTAAACCTGCAATAGCCAGTACATTATCAAGGCTCATAATGAAATCAGCCAAAAGAATCGTCCGAATCGATTTCCAGATCGTAGATACTCCGGATATCCTCAGCGTGTTCTCTTCCTCCACCAACAGCTTAAAGGAAATCCACAGCAGCAAAAGTCCGCCGCCCGCCTGAATAAAGGGAATTTTAAGCAGCAGAACTGCGGCAAAGGTCAGAAGGCAGCGCAGAAGCACTGCCCCGGCTGCTCCCCACCACACTGCCATTTTGCGATGATGCTCTGGAAGATCCTTGCTGGCCAGTGCAATTACCATAGCATTATCTCCGCTAAGCACCAGATTGATCATCAGTATTTCACCTAGCAGCACAATTGAATCCATACTTCTACCCCCTCGAACTACATGTAATTACATGTATGTCCGAAAGTGACAAGCTATGCTTGCTGTCCCATTTTTCAGAGGCGATGAATAGAAAGTTGTTAGAACCATTCCTCTTGCAGTCCAGCTTCTACACTAACCACCTCTGCTGGCTTCTCATCTCCGTACGGCGTAATTTCAATGGTCTCGGTAGCTGCCACAGCTTCTGCCAGCAGCGCCGAATAACCGGGAAGCGTCGCTTCTATCTTCTCTACAATCCGCAGGTTGGGATTGGTAGTCGGTGACTTCGGAACGAACAAGGTGCAGCAATCTTCATAGGGAAGAATGGACAAGTCATAGGTCCCGATTTGCTTGGACAGGTCCACAATTTCGCTCTTGTCCATCATAACGAGCGGGCGGAGCAGCGGGAGCTGCGTAGCGCGTCCGATAACGTTCATGCTAGGTAGTGTCTGGCTCGCGACCTGTCCGAGACTTTCGCCCGTTACCAGAGCCAGTGCTCCCTCCCGCTCGGCAATGCCAGTGGCGATTCTCAGCATAGCCCTGCGCATCAGCGTAATAATTAAATTGTCCTGTCCGATACCAGTAAAAGAAGTCTGAACCTCTGTGAACGGAACCAGATGCAGCTTGATTACCCCTGCATATCTGGAGAGCACTCGTGCCAGGTCAACGACTTTTTGACGAGCCAGTTCACTGGTATACGGATAGCTGTAAAAATGAATGCATTCGACCTCTAGCCCTCTGCGCATAGAAGACCAGGCGGCTACTGGGCTATCTATACCTCCCGACAGCAATAGCAGAGCCTTGCCATTAGTGCCGAGCGGGAAACCGCCGACTCCCTCAATATTTTCGCAGAAAATATAAGTATGATTCTGACGGATCTCTATCCGCAGCTCCAGTTGCGGCGATTTGACATCCACCGTCAGGCCGGGATAACCCTGTAAGAGCGGAGTGGCCACCAGCTTGTTCATCTCAATGGAGCCGTGCGGGAAGTCTTTCCATACCCGGCGGGCATTCACCTTGAAGGTCGTGCCTGGCGCAGGCGCCAATCTCACTAATAACTCACGGCTTACCGCTACAATCTGTTCCAGCTCGGAGGGAGCACATTTCACTGGGCTAACGGAGGCGATACCAAATACATTTTTGAGTGCACCGGCAACCTCGGCAGCAGGCTCCCCATTTAGCTCGGCATAGATGCGTCCGAATTCTTTACTGAGTACAATGCCGGGATATGGCTTGATAATTTCTTTAACATGGCGCAATACCGTCCGTTCAAACCGTGCACGGTTCTTGCCTTTTAACGTAAACTCTCCGAAACGTAGAAGCAGCATATCGGCGTATTCAATACTGCTGCCGGGAATCGGTTGAACTTCATTGTTGGCACTCATGATTTATTTCACGCCTCCTTCTGCAATCTTCAAATCCTGTACCGCTTTAATCAACGCCTTTTCCAAGGCCGCAATATCCTCAAAACTATGCTTGTCACCGAAGCTAATCCGAATGCCCCCCAGCGCTTCCTGGGCAGAGCGCCCCATTGATAACAGCACGCGGCTCGGCTCAGCTAGCCGGGAAGAACAAGCGGAACGGGTGGATACGGCCATGCCCAGTTCTTCCAGCTTACGAGCCATGACTTCACCCTTCATACCGGGATAGGAAAAATGCACAATATGAGGCGCACCCTCCTCCCCGCTGTTCACGACAAATTCCGGAATGCCGCGCAGAAAATGCAACAACCTGTCACGTAGCGGTACAAGCTGATCATATAATTGTTGTCGTCCTTCCCCGCTCATTCGCACAGCCTTGGCGGAGGCTACAATTGCCGGGACATTCTCCGTGCCAGCCCGCAATCCCTCTTCATGGGAGCCACCGGTCAGCAGTGGTGCAAGCGCAACGCCTTCCTTAACGTAGAGCAGACCCGCACCGCGCGGTCCGCGAACTTTATGGGGGGATAGGCTGTACAGATCGGCCTTCCATACATTCAGCTCTACGGGAAGCTTCCCGAAGCCCTGTACTCCATCCACATGGAATAACGTCCGGGGATTCGCTGATTTTACCAGCGCCCCGATCTCCTTCAAGGGCTGAACTGAACCGATCTCATTGTTAACATGCATGACGCTGACCAACACTGTATCTTTGCGCACAGCAGCAGCAACAGCAGCAGGATTCACTATACCATTGGCATCAGGAGCAATAAAGGTGATTTCCCATCCCCGCTGCTGCAGCTGCAGACAGCTTTCATAGACAGACGGATGCTCCAGCTCCGTAGTCACCAGGTGACGGCCCCGGCTCTCATATTGGAGAGCAGCCCCCTTAATAGCAAGGTTATTGCTCTCTGTAGCCCCTGACGTGAAGAGAATCTCCTCTGGCTTGACTCCAATAGCCGCCGCACAGACTTCCCGCGCCCGTCTGACCAGCCTCCCCGCCTCCATGCCCGCTTTGTGCAGAGAGGAAGGATTAGCATAGTGGAGTTTCATGATTTGTTCCATCGTCTGGACCACCTCTTCATAAGGCGGGGCAGCGGCGGCGTAATCCCAGTAAAGCATATATCGTTAGTCTCCTTTATTTCTAATAAGTTGAGGATTTTAGACGGTACAAGTACAGTCTTCTGATTCTACACTATATGAGCTTGTTCAAAAAGCCTTCCTTTAATCAGCAAACAGAAATCCTTTACTGCTCCTGATACAGAGAAAAGGATCAAACAGGCTGCCGGGGCATGTAGCCCAGGGAGGAAATCCCGTTTGATCCTTTTTATTATACCGCGTATTGTGGGCGGGCGCGTTCTATTTTATAGATATAGGCCTGGGTCTCTTTAGGAAGCTGAGACAGATTGGCCATCAGTTCCTGATCATTGCTGACGCCAAGTTTCGTCACCCGGCCCGGACCGGCATTATAAGCCGCCAGCGCCATTCTTTCTTCACCGCCGAAGCGTTGAAGCTGGTACGACAAATACCGTACGCCCCCATCGATGCTTTGCGCCGGGTCGAATGGATTGGATACCCCGAGCCCACTGGCCGTGCCATCCATCAGCTGCATCAAACCCTTGGCTCCAGCGGAGGATACCACATTAGGATTGAAAGAGGACTCCGTATCAATTACAGCTTTGATCAGATCAACCGGTACACCGTATTTAGCGCTTGCCGTCTGAATAAGCTCCTCATAATCGGTGGTTTTGGTTCCCGTTATTTCCCCGGAAATGCTTCCCGATGACTGTGCACCAAGATTCTGCCAGAGAAGCGGGTTGTCTGCGGCCATACCGGCCAGAGCAGCAGCGGTATCAAGACTCTTCAGCGAATCCCCCTGTGCAGTCCCTTCCTGCAGCATCGCTGAGAACACGGCAGACGATTTTCCCGTAACCGGAGTATCCTTCACCTTGTCTGCAGGTCCTGTCACTGCACCTGTTTTCAGATTGACCCATTTCAATTGACCAGCCCCGTTGGCTTGTACCGGATTAATCCCCATGCTGACATTCCTTTCTTTTAGCTATATAAGACGAACTTAAGATCGAACTTAAGGCTCGGTCGTTACTTTCTTTTGTTCATCTTATATATTCTCTATATTGAATTTGTTACATTCCATTTTTAAAATACGCCTTCATCTTACATTTTATTTGTAATGTTTGCTATATGAGGCATCAAAAAACAGACTTCAGACCCGGATATTTAGGTCTAGAAGCCTGTTTCGATGTCGATATTTCCGTTTTCCACCAGCACTTGTCAGCGCGCAAAAGGTGTCATTACAAAGTAGCTCAGCGCAGCAACAATTCCCAGTCCTATAGCCCACGCACCTGTCGTCTTTTGACCTCTGGCATAGGCAAAATAACCAATCACTGCGGCTGCCGGCCCCAACACGATAGACCAGATGAACAAGGAGAGGATGCCGAAGGCCAGACCTGTATAGCCCATAACACGACTTCCACTGTCCGTTCCTTCCACTTCATCGTCTTCAGTTCTGTCCTTGACTGTGGCATTTCGTAGTTGCGTTGGAACGGGACTGACTTCAGCAGCATATTCCTCACGATGTTCGCGTTCCCGGCGCGGATAATCGACTCTGCGGGGGCGAAAAATGACTTTTTTACGATCAGAGGTCTCTTCCGACCGTTCGGGTTCGTTATCATAGTTATCCATGAGTGGGCCTCCTAAGAGTTCGGCTTAAACGTCAGACAGCAGGTTGCGGATGAGGTATTGGCATGATCTTTATGATCGCCATGAATCAGTTCTTCAGCGAATTCTTCTTTAAAATGACTTCCTGTGTGCTTGTCAATTTCAATGATGATTTCTTCGGCCCTGCAAATGTTGCTTTCTCCCCAATAATGACAGTTGCTGACACTGCACTTTACGAACGGCTTTTGAGCGCTTGGCATCATCATCACCTCGGCTTCATTATGTCCGGGCAGACAATCAGCTATGCGATTCACGGCTTCCAGTTGATTCCCGAACGATGCTGGCCCTGAGATTCCCTGCTTGTTCACGCAAAAAAGGATCAGCACCCATGTACTGGGTTACTGATCCTAAATAAACGTTTTGGATAAGACTACACCTGATTTTGCATGCGCTTCTCAGTCAAATAATCATTCTCATAATAAGTCAGATCGTCGCGCAATTCTTCATACAATTTGGTAATGTCCAGAATGATATCACGGGCTGGACGTACTGGCTTCTTGCGGAAACGGATAGCATCCTGCCCTGTATAGGCATAACGACCGTCTTCGGAGTAGCTTTCATTCTTGGGATAAAAGAAGTTATTCACGCCATAATGGTACACATTATAAAGCGCTTTCTGCGCAAATGATTCATCAAATGTGGCACGGCGCAAAGCAACTCCCAGCTTCTCATATGACATCTCGGAGAATACCAGCACATGACGCAGATCGGACAGAAACCCTTCATAGAAATGCACAGTTTCCTCATCCTGCTCGGTAACAAGCTGCGGTAATGCGTGCTGGTTCAGGAACAGCTCCACTTTATCGATAGCGATTTTAAGCTTTTCTCTCGTCGTTTCACATAATTTCTGCACATTAGCTGACATGGCGGTTGCTCCCCCTTATTATTCCTTACTCTTGCCGTCGCTTACGTTCAATTTACACTTTTCACAGTTCACATTTCAAGTTTCATTAGTTATTATGTTCCGATGTAATCTTACAAGTTCAGGAATTCAATCCTGGGGTCTTCTATCTTCTGATATTATCATAAAAAACGAGCCTGCGGTATCCCTTTTCTGCAATGCATAAAACAGGCTTCCGTTTCTCAATCTATGGAGACTACAAAGCCATGGAGGAACGGAAATCATGTCACGAAAAAATTTAAGAATAGCTGGTCTGCTGACCGCCACATTTACGGTTGTTCTGCTGACCTTCGCCTTACGGCCGGCAGAGAAGGGAAATACGCCGCTTAGACAAGCCTCAGTCCCCGGCCCCAAGCAGGAGAAAATATTGAAGAAAACTACACTTTCCCAAGATGTCACAGCAACGGACCGGTTGAACCGGGTGGATGTAAGCCAACATCTGACAAGCTTGCTTAACAAGGCACATGGGGCTTCCTTTAAGGATGTTTCAGTGTATGCAGAGCACCTTAAGCAGGAACACGGGCATTTTGCCATGCTGACATGGTTAGATTTCCGTAACAATAAGACCACCACCTTCAAATCCGACCCTCCTCAAGGCAGCGATCAGGAGAATAAAACACTGCAGAAATACCTGAAGCTAGCCAAGTCCAGCTTAAAAAATCACAAGTCCTACGAATCCCCCACTTTTGTGGTCGGCCAGGAAAAATATTATTTTATGGGCCAACGCGACAAGGAAGGCGGTATCGGCGTAATTGCGCTGATTAATCAGAAAGTCCTGGGCAAAGTTGCCGATCATCAGCTAAAGAACCTTCGCCTCATTCCTTATCCCAAAGAAGGGAAGTTCCGTGTCGAATCCGTGCATACTGATACCCTCGGTGAACTGACAGTCAAGACTGGACATGACAATCAGAATGCCAGCCATTTTTATGAAAATGAGATCGTAGTCCGTTTTCCGAACGGCCATCCCACACAAGGGCAGCTTCAGACGATTGTCGCTGATATCAATGGCAAAGAACCGCGCAAATTGGGCTATGCTTATATTTTCCGCTCGGAGAAGATGAGTTTTTATCAGCTCAAATCCTATTTTGATAACAAATGGCATCCGGAGTATACGGAGCCACACTACTTATATTTAACGAATGACACCGTTTCTGAAACAAATCCTGCGGTCATTACGCCCAACGACTTGCTCTACTCCACTTACCAGTGGAATTTACCAGCGATTGAGACAGGGCAGGGATGGAATTTAAATAAAGGCAGTAAGGATGTTATTGTCGGAGTCGTAGATACCGGCGTGCAGGCCAGCCATCCCGATCTGCAGGGCAAGCTTCTACCGGGCTACAATGCCGTAACGAAGGGCTCTACCCCGGATGATGATGTGGGTCATGGAACACATGTTACGGGCATTATCGGAGCTCTCGTCAACAATGGAGAGGGTGTAGCGGGGATTAGCTGGTACAACAAGATTTTGCCGGTAAAAGCACTCGATAACTCTGGGGCAGGAACCACCTACTCGGTCGCTGAAGGCATCATTTGGGCCGCCGACAACGGGGCCAAGGTCATTAACCTCAGTCTCGGCAACTACGCCGACTCCCAATTTCTGCACGATGCCATCAAATATGCCTATGACCGGGATGTAGTCCTTGTCTCGGCCTCGGGGAACGATAATACGGAGCGGCCGGGATATCCCGCCGCCTATCCGGAAGTGCTGGCTGTAGCCGCAACCAACTCGTCGCACCAGCGGGCATCTTTCTCTAATTACGGGGATTATGTGGATGTTGCTGCCCCTGGGGAAAGCATTGCCAGCACATACCCGAACAGCCAGTATGCGGCATTGTCTGGCACATCCATGGCAAGCCCCCATGTAGCTGCGCTGGCCGCATTGGTTCGATCCTTGAACCCCGACTTAAGCAACCAAGAGGTCATGGATCTGTTGATGAAAAATGCAATCGACCTCGGCTCCCCAGGTCATGATAAATACTACGGCTGGGGTCAGGTTGATATCTACAAGACCCTGCAGGCAGCCTCCGGCAATCCCGTCCCGCTACAGCTCTGGCCACAGCATGTTCGGCAGCAGCTTAACCAATTGAAACAGAGAATGGGTGTTAACCCTTGATAAAAAGTTGCGGATGACGCGGTAATACGTACTTGCATCTGGTAATGTAATCGCGGCGCAATGCGGTGCTGAATCCACCTGGGACAGCCTTTACTGGATCATTTTTCCCGGTAATTCAGAGGCCATGTACCTGGACAGTAGCTCTAAAAATAATTTCAGCCCCTGCTCCATGCGGGCTTTATCCATTTGCGCGTAACAAAGCCGAATATGCCTTGAGTTGCCGTTTCCCGCATTGCAGACATCACCAGGGAGAAAAGAAATACTCTCCTGCTCTGCCAGTGTGTGCAATTTGTCAATCTGAAGTGTGGCCGGGAGTTCTAACCATACGTTGAGCCCGCCTTCCGGCAGCGTCCAGCCAACCCCTGAAGGTGCATATTGCCTCAATAGTCGGCCTGCACTCTCCTTCCGCTCTCTTAAAGCGATGCGGAGCCCTGCGGCATATCGTTCATAGCTGTCCGCTATGAAGGGCAGTACGGCTCGCTGGGTCAGGAGCGGACTGCCGAGATCACTGGCGGATTTGGCAGCAATCAGCCGGGACAGAATGTCCCCTTCAGCGGCGACACAGGCGATTCGACAGCCGGGAGCCAGCACCTTACTGAAGCTTTTCAAATACACGACATGCCCATCTCTATCCATCGACTTGATGGAAGGCGGGGGTGGATCACGGAAATACAGATCACTGAATGGATCATCTTCTATAATGAGACAGCGGTAGCTGCGGGCCAACTCCAGCAGCCGCTGTCTTCTTTGTATGCTCATCGTAACTCCACTCGGGTTTTGAAAGGTCGGGTTGGTATAGATCAGCTTCGGGGGGCGCTGGTCACATAAGGAAGTTAGAATATCCACTCTCATCCCTTCACGATCCATCGGCACAAAAATCATCTCTGCACCGCGGCCGGCAAAAACATCAATCGCGCCTGTATAGCTGGGGTCTTCAAGATAGACAACATCTCCCGGTCCCACAAAGGTGCGTGCCACAAGATCAATGCCCTGCTGTGAACCGCTTGTAATCATCAGCCCCGAAGATGCCAGCGCCATGCCACGCTTCTGCAGATGCTGCCGCATGACCTCCCGTAGCTCCAGATCACCTTGGAAATTCCCGTAAGACGCCATTAATTCAGGCTGTTCCGATACAAGAGCGGCCATGATGCTGCCAATAGATCTCAGCGGCAGCAGTGCACGATGCAACGACGCCAGATGGAATGAATAGTCGGCCTCAGACTCATTGAAATTACGCCAGAGCTGCGCTCTCGGCAAATAATCATCATAACGTCCCTGCCAACCGCTGTCTTCTCCCGTTCCCTCATGCTCCATATCTGCAACAAAGCAGCCCTTCCCCTGAATACAGAGAATACGCCCCTTTTTCTCCAGCTCCGCATAAGCCTTGCTTACTGTCACCTGACTAACCTTCAGGGACAGGGCAAGTTCGCGTACGGAGGGCAACCGTGCGCCGGGAAGCAGAAGACCTGAGGAGATACGCTGCCCCAATTTCTCGCAGATTTGCTGAGGCAGGGATCGGCTGCTGCCGCGCTTCAGTTCTATGTGCATACCGGTTATCTCCCAACTGTTATATTCGGTCCTTTACTGTTATACTCTCATGTCGTTATGATACCATCAAACCAAGAAGGCGGGGAGTAATCTTATGAATATCCAGTACTCTACAGCAGCTCAAAATATAGGCTCGTCAGTCGTTCGAGAAATCCTGAAAGTCACGCAAGGCTCTGATGTGATCTCGCTTGCGGGTGGATTGCCCGCTGAAGAGCTGTTTCCGGTAGAAGCAGTCCGGGTTGCTTACAACCAGGTATTATCGGGCGACGGCTCCGCACTTCAGTACGGAATCACCGAGGGCTTCACTCCCCTACGTGAACAAATTGCCGGACGACTTGCCCGTCAGGGCATTCCCGTAAATACGGATGAGATTATGTTGACTACAGGCTCTCAGCAAGCAATTGACCTGATTTGTAGAATTCTGTTAGACCCCGGCGATGCCGTGCTCGTAGAAACACCTACCTATCTCGCTGCATTGCAATCTTTGAACTTCTACCGTGCCAATATCCATACTGTGGACCACGACAGTGAAGGGATGTTACCCGAAGATCTGGAAGAGAAGCTACGGAGGCTGAAGCCAAAGCTGCTGTACACCGTCCCTACCTTTAACAATCCCTCTGGAGCTACTTGGAGCACGGAACGCCGCCAACAAATTGTACAGCTGTGCCAACGATACGGCACACTGATTCTGGAGGATAATCCTTATGGCGAACTGAGATTCACAAGTGAGCCTGGCAGCATTCCGCCTACACTAGCGGCCATCGACCGAAACAGCAATAAAGAACATTGCGTTATCTATACAGGCACCTTTTCTAAAATTGTCGCCCCTGCCCTGCGCACCGGCTGGATTGCGGCTACCCCTGAACTTGTCAGGATGGTTGCCAAGGCCAAACAGACAGCCGATCTGCATTCCAGCGCAATCGATCAGCGGGCGTTGCATCAACTTCTGCGGACGTTCGATATAGAACAGCACATTGCTAGCGCCTCCCGTGAATATCATTCGCGGATGAAGCTGTTGTCCCAGGAGCTTCTTGCTCAGGGGATGGAAGGGTTGAGCTTCCGTGAACCTCTGGGAGGGATGTTTCTTTGGCTGACACTACCAGCCGAAATCGATACAACAAAGCTCCTGCCGCTAGCCATGAAGCAAGGTGTCGCTTTTGTCCCCGGTGAGGTCTTCTATCCCTCTCATCCAGAAAAGAATACGATGCGCCTTAATTTCACCCACACGCCGCCGCAGCTTGTTCAGGAAGGCGTGCAGCGCCTGATGAGAGCCATTGTGCAGTGGCGGGAACATGAGACTGCTATCTTGTAGCGGGCGGGTTTACCGGACTTCTTTTTATAAAAACAAAAAAGGCGGCGTTACCCGGATAACCGGATAAACGCCGCCGTTTGATCTATGCTGTTCATCAGACGATTGAAAAATTAATACATAACGTTGCAGTTAGGAAAGTTTGCCGTAAGCCGGGTTCTGTGCTCTTCGTGGTTCATACGGGAACTACCCTCCCACCATAAGCGACAATCATCTATCTAGGCCATACATTACTGCACAGCTCCAGCGACCAACCTAGACGCGCCTCAGGCGAAGGCTGCACATTCCGCAAGGGATGCGCTGCGTCTCATTAGGTCTTGCTCCAGATGGGGTTTACCAGGAACAAAGTCACCAGTGTTCCTCGGGGTCTCTTACACCTCGGTTCCATCCTTGCCTGTGCCGCCCAAGGGCGGCCATCGGCGGTCCATTTCTGTGGCACTATCCTTCGGCTCGCGCCGACTGGACGTTATCCAGCACCCTGCCTTATGGAGCCCGGACTTTCCTCCCGCGGCTTGCGCCGCCGGCGATTGTCTGTCAAACTTTCCGAACAACATTTATATTATACAGACTTACGGTGTCCTGCACAAGTGTAATTGTTTGGAACTACATAAACCGGAATGGCTCCGTATTCACCTGCGAAGCATGGACTGCCGTCTTATAACGCCCTTCAGTCAGCTTCTCAGTCATCCACTCCGCAACTTTCTCCTTCATGATCTTCTCCGCGTTATGCCCCGGATCAATCAAGGTAATACCCGCCAGCAGCGCATCCTGAGCCGTATGGTAATCAATGTCTCCAGTAACCAGCACGTCCGCCCCGCGGAAAATCGCACTGTTATAGTATTTAGCACCGGAACCGCCCAGAACAGCTGCCTTACGGATCGGACGATCAAGTTCGCCAACCACACGTACCTTATCCACCTTCAGCCCCTGTTTGACGGTCTCCACGAACGCTCCAAGTGTGGTGGCCTCTTTAAGCTTTCCTACCCGGCCCAGACCGAGGCTGCGGCCCTTCAGGTCCATCTGATACAGATCATAAGCTACTTCTTCATAAGGATGAGCCTTCAGCATGGCTTGCACCACTTTGTTACGGATCCCCTGCGGCACGATCGTTTCGATCCGTACTTCCTCAGCACGCTGCATTTTCCCCGGCTCCCCAATATAGGGCTCAGTACCTTCACCCGGCAGAAAAGTGCCATATCCCTCAATATTGAAGCTACAATGACTGTAGTTACCAATCGAACCCGCACCTGCGTTCAGAATGGCATCCAGCACCTTTTGATGATGATCTTTAGGGACGAACACTACCAGCTTGGACAATTGCTCCGAATGAATATCCTTAATCGGTGCACTGTTCTCAATGCCGAGCGCTTCCGCCATCCAGTCGTTCATCCCGCCTTCAGCCACGTCCAGATTTGTATGGCTGATATACACAGCAATATCGTGCTTGATGAGCTTCTCATACAATCGGCCAGCTGGTGTATCCGTAAGAATACCCTGCAGGGGACGGAAAATAATCGCATGATGGGCAATGATCAGATTGCAGCCCAGGGAAATAGCTTCCTCCACAATCTCCTCGTTCACATCCAGCGCGACCAGAATCCCGGTAATCTCCTTCTGCAAAGAGCCCAGTTGAAGCCCGACCTTATCCCACTCCTCGGCGATATGCTTTGGGGCAAGCTGCTCCATATACTGAATTACAGTTTGTCCTTTCGCAAGCATTCCAGCACCTCCGTGATTTCCTTGATCTGTCCTGTAATGACTCTCCGCTTGTCCTCAGCCGAGGCAAGCTCGGAACGAGAAAGCGAGGCAAGAATGCTTTCCAGCTTCCGAATCTCGCCCTGCCACTTGTCAAAAAATACGTCATTCGGCGACCGCAGTAGCCAAGGCCCCATCTGGATCAATCTATCTTTACTGCAAACGACTTCGCCGCCCGCCAGCTTCAGATCGCTGTACACCTCAACATTAGTGTGAGTCCCCGCAGCTTCTGGCACCGCGGTCAGGATCTCGTAGATCTTACCGTCTTCCTCCAAAATATGCTCAGCAGTAAGCACCCAACCATGCTCCAGCAACCAACGACGAAGATTATCTTCGCCGACATTTGGTTGAAGCGACAGGGTCGTCACGCCTTCCAGCTTCCCTTGCTGGCGTCCCCGGTCAAGAATCGCCGCAATCAGCGATCCGCCCATACCGGCAATGGAGATACTATCCACCTCGCCCGGCTCCAGCACCTCTAGACCATCTCCCCGGCGAACCGAGATCACCTTTCCTTTTCCAGCTTCCGCCACGCCTCTGCGTGCAGCTTCAAAAGGTCCCTCGTTGACCTCTCCCGCCACAGCAAACACGGCACGTCCGCTCTGTATAGCTGCTACAGGCAGCAGCGCATGATCGGAGCCAATATCGGCTAGCCGGCTGCCCTGTGGAATTTGCTCCAGCACCAGCTGAAGCCGTTCAGATAATTTAGTATTGTTCATGTAGCCACCCACGCAATCCATTTTTTTCGGAAAATAAACAACAACGCCAGTTCTACAGCAATCTTCGCTAGTAGTAAGAAGGCAATCCACTGCGGATAATCATGCCGCAGCAGAAGCGCATCCAGCTCCGGCAGCAGCCAGAGCGTGGCTCCCACTGCAAAATACACGCCGGCAACTCCACTCACCCGGTAATGCAACAGCCAGCTCAGCCAGACCATCAGCACACACAGCGGCAGCCAAAGCAGCTCCAGCTCAAGAATCGAAGCATCCGGACGCATCCCGCCGAAGAAACCCGCATACAGCAGCGCCCAGAAGGCATATCCGCAGTATTGCAATAACCCGATACGAAGAACAAAGCCGAGCACACACCAGAGCAAACCGCAGGTTCCAATCAGAATCGGCTGCCAGAAGTCTGGATCAAGATGATGCAGCGAAATGAGCCACAAACCGAATCCCAAGGTCAGCAAACTGCCGATTCCTGTCAACATCAGGCTGATCATTCGGTTACGCTTTCTGAAAATTGCTGCATATCCATAACAAACAATCAGGACAGACAGGGCGGTTGCGATTTGCAAAGGCCAGGGAAAAACGCTAAAATATATACTAATCAAGAAAAACAAGGAAATAATGCCAAAACCAAACAACCATATTTTGATGCTGCCCTGCTGCAGATTTTGCAGCGAGATGGGGTTACTGTCCTTGACCGCATTTTCGTCGTCATACAGGTTGGTCAAGAAATCGCAATATTGCTCTGGTAACAGTCGGCTCTTTCTCCAATACTGAATTTCATTCAAGATCGTGTCGCGTTTCTCCAAATTCACCGGCTCATCCCTCTTTCCGCCCATTAAACGAAAAGAACCTCCTGCCACTGAGCAGCAGAAGGTCCAGTTCATACATCCTATTCGAGGAAATCCTTCAGCCGTTTACTGCGGCTAGGATGACGCAGTTTTCTAAGCGCCTTGGCTTCGATCTGACGAATCCGTTCCCGGGTTACGCCGAAGACCTTACCAACCTCCTCCAGTGTTCTCGTCCGGCCATCATCCAGACCGAAACGCAGACGAAGCACGTTCTCTTCACGCTCGGTGAGCGTGTCCAGCACATCCTCCAGCTGTTCCTTCAGCAATTCGTAAGCCGCCGCATCCGCAGGGGCCAACGCTTCCTGATCCTCAATGAAATCACCCAGATGGGAATCATCCTCTTCACCAATCGGTGTTTCCAGCGATACCGGCTCTTGAGCAATCTTCATGATTTCTCTGACCTTTTCTACTGTCAATTCCATCTCTGCTGCAATTTCTTCTGGCGAAGGTTCACGTCCAAGCTCTTGCAACAGTTGACGGGAGACACGGATCAGCTTATTGATTGTTTCAACCATGTGCACCGGAATACGAATCGTTCTGGCCTGGTCCGCAATCGCGCGGGTAATCGCCTGACGAATCCACCAAGTAGCATACGTACTGAATTTGAATCCTTTATTATGGTCGAACTTCTCCACCGCTTTGATCAGACCCATGTTACCTTCCTGAATCAAATCCAGGAACAGCATACCACGGCCTACATAACGCTTCGCGATGCTGACTACGAGCCGCAGGTTCGCTTCTGCAAGACGGCGTTTGGCTTCTTCATCGCCGTTCTTGATGCGCATAGCGAGCTCCACTTCGTCATCTGCCGACAACAGGGGAACACGGCCGATTTCTTTCAAATACATCCGCACAGGATCATTGATCTTGATGCCCGGAGGCAATGACAGATCATCATCGAAGCTGAAGTCGTCATTATCGCTGCCTTCGTTGTCCTCACTTTGCCGAAGAGTCGTAACCTCCTCGTCATTCTCGTTCACAACCTCAATCCCCAAATCGCTAAGCTGCTCATAGAACTCTTCCATTTGCTCGGGGTCTTGATCAAACGGCGACAATTTCTCCATGATATCTTTGTAATTCAGTGATGATCTTTTCTTGCCATGTTCAATAAGTTGATCCTTAACCTGATCCAAAGTAAATTCCGCTTCGAGTTCAGTATGCTGATCGTTCGCCATAATTCGACTCCCTCCTCCCTAGGTACATCCTGCCAGGCATTTCATTGTCTCTCTAGGGCTATAATCTCACTTGCTATTTGTGCCGCACGCAAAAAGTCACCTGTTTTTTCGGCCTGAATCATTTCTTCTCGCTTCTGTTCCATCCTGCGCTGCAGGGGGTATTTCCGCACTTCACGGATGTAGTCGTCCAGCACCTGTGTATTCCAGTCTGGAGGGGTATCCATCATGGAAATAGCAGTTGCCGCTTTTTCCAGACGGTCATCCTGAAGAGATGAGAGAAACCGGCTGATTCCCGGTGGTTTTCCTTGAGCGTAATAGGCGTATAGATAAGCGGCAATTGCCGCATGATCATCGATGTTGAAATCTTCTCCGAGGCGTTCGCCCACATATGTGGCGGCTTCCGGGTCCTGAATCATGAAGGACAACAGGCGCCGTTCCGCGACATGGTAAGCGGGTAGCAGCGTTGGTGTCTGCACTTGCCCTTTTTTATGCCTACCATTATTCCACCTTTTATCGTTATTATCCCCTTCGGGGATGTTTTTTTGCATCGATGCCCGGAGTAAATTGCAATCCTGCTTTAAACTATCATATGACAGCTCAAGCTCAGAGGCGATTTCCCGCAAATAAACTTCTCGTTCCGTGGAGGAATGCAAGGATGCAATAATCTGAAGTGCTTCTTTTACGTAAGCAATTTTACCGTCTTCCTCTAGGAGTATATGGTTTTTTTTCAGATATATAAGCTTAAATTTTACGGATGAGACCGCCGACTCAATCACCTGTTCCCTGAACCGATCCCCACCATAACGGGATACAAATTCATCCGGGTCCAGTCCACTGGGCAGCACGGCAACTTTCACGCGGAACCCCGCTTCCTCCAGCATGGGAATAGCTTTGATAGCCGCAGCTTGTCCCGCCCGGTCGCCATCATACGACAGCACAATCTCATCAGCCAGATTTTTCATCATTGCCACATGATTCTCGGTGAGCGAGGTCCCCATAGTGGCAACGCCGTTCAGTACACCTGATTCCCAGGCTGAAATGACATCCCCATATCCTTCTAACAGAACGATTTGCCGCGTTTTGCGAATGGATGCTTTCGACTGATGCAGATTGTACAGAACCCTGCTTTTGTTAAACAGCTTCGTGTCCGGGGAATTCAGATACTTCGGCTGGCCATCACCCAGAATTCTTCCGGCAAAAGCAATCACCTTGCCTGTGCGGCTCGCGATCGGAAACATAATCCGGCCGCGAAAACGGTCGATGAAGCCTTTACCCTCGCCTCTGACGGACAATAGTCCGCCCCGCTCCATCTCGGCGAGATCAAATTGACGCTTCTCCAAAAATTGCTGGAGCGTATCCCAGCGGTCCGGCGCATATCCGATCTGAAACTGATCAATCATTTTATCACTGAAATTCCGGGATCTTAAATACTCCATGGCGGCAGTGCCGTGCTCCGTATTCTTCAGCAGAAAATGATAAAACTTCGCAGACCATTCATACGCTTGAAGCAGCCGGTCCCGTTCGGGGTCTGGCGGAGACAATAGCCCGCTTTTCCCTTCCGGAAGGGGAATGTCACTTTCTTCGGCCATCGTTCTAACTGCCTCGGGGAAGGATAACCCTTCGATTTCCATCCTGAATTTGATGGCATTTCCGCCCATACCGCAGCTAAAACAATGAAATACTCCACGCTCTGGAGTGACAGTAAAGGAAGGGGTTTTCTCCGAATGAAACGGGCAGAGGCCCCATAAATATTTCCCCCGCTTGGTCAACTGGACAACTTTACCGACGGTATCGACAATATCATGGCGCGCCAGCACGCTCTCGATGACCTCTTCCGGGATACTTCCCTGTCCGCTAGCCATTTCAACCACCTTCATCTCTTAACAAATAAATATAATTCGCTACAGCTGAACATTCTCCTGCAAAATTGTTAAAAGTTTTGTCAGTTTATGTTGAAAAAAGTTTTTCTCCTCGGCAGTGATGGGTTTTGGACCTTTGGAATAATGCCCCCGCCTTCGTTCCACTGCCCTGGCATGCCTGCCTTCCAGCATGAAATCCATGGTGGAATCCTTATAGTCCTGGCCACGAAACGACAGCACATTACAGCGTTTGCCCAGCGCCAGTGCGGCCAGTCCATAATCCTGCGTCAGCACCACATCACCTGCGGAGATATGATTGGCAATATACAGGTCGGCACTCTGATCACCCCGGTCCACCTGCACGACCGTTACTCCTTCTTCGCCCTTCAACGCATGGTCATAGGAAGAAACCATAACCACCGGAATTCCAAAGGAGCGGCCTACGGCTGCAATTTCTTTTTTGACCGGACAAGCATCTCCGTCTACAACGATTGTTCTCCCCGGGGACTTCTCCATCTTCATCACCAATTTCCCGTGTAATATATATACGCGCTTCTGGTATGAAATCCTTCTTTATCAAAAAGAAACGGCTTTGCTGTCCTCTGGAAGATCTATAATTCGAATCATAAAACGTAAGCGGACATTTTAGCAAAATCATAAATACGGAACAGTTGTCAAGCTGACGCTTTGGCACTGTTCCGTATATTTATACCCTAAACCATCAATCTATACCATAAAACACTTAACTTTTTTATCGTCAGGAATTAAGGAAGGGGCTTGGTCTACCAAACCAGCTTGCCGAAATCAGCGAAAATCTTCGAGTCGGCATCAATGCCAGCCAGCAGTGCCAGACGGTTAGCGCGCACCTTCTCATCCTCTGCCATAACCATGACGGAATCGAAGAATCCGGTAACGGCATCCTTCAAGCCAGAAAGAATAGTCAACGCTTCTTCGGCTTGCTTGCTTGCAAGAGCTTCACGATAAGGCGTGTGCAGAGCCTGCCATGTCTCATACAGCTTAGCCTCTGCTGCCTCAACCAACAACGCAGGATCGATAGTGACTTCCGTGGCCTTGGCGGCAAGGTTGCTTACCCGGGTCAAGGAATCCACAGTAATCTTGAAATCCTCTTGTCCGGTGACCGCATCCATCAATGCCCGGCTTCTCGCAACTACATTCACTACATCATCAAAGCCAGCAGCAATGACAGCATCCACTACGTCATAACGAACATTGTCGGACAGCAGTCGTTTAACGCGTAGACCAAAGAACTCGTAAAGTGTATTACGCAGTTCCTCACCCGAATGTTTCAGATTTCGTGAACTTTCATGAACTTCAGTCGCAGCTGCAAAAATATCCTGCAAGGAGATCGGAAGCTGACGCTCCAGCACGATCTGCACAATCCCTGCGGCCTGACGGCGCAGAGCATAAGGATCCTGGGAACCGGTCGGAATGATGCCGATGGAGAAGCAGCCGACAATAGTATCCATTTTATCCGCAATGCTGACTACCGCACCTGCATCTGTCGATGGAACTTGATCTCCGGCGAAACGCGGCTGATAGTGTTCAAAGATAGCCTTGGCAACTGTCTCCGTCTCTCCGGCTTTACGTGCATAATCTTCACCCATGGTGCCTTGCAGCTCAGGGAACTCATAAACCATTTGGGTAACGAGATCGAATTTGCAAATATCGGCGGTACGGCTAATTTCAGAGGCAGTAGCCGCAGGCAGATTCAGCTTGGCTGCCAGCAGGTCCGCGATCTTGCGAATCCGACGGACTTTATCGCCGATACTGCCCATTTCTTCGTGATACACGATATTTTCCAGCTTAGCCAGCGCGTCACTGATTTGCAGCTTCTGATCCTCTTCGTAGAAAAACTTGGCATCGGACAAGCGGGCGCGAAGCACTTTCTCGTTCCCTTTCGCGATCACGTCCAGTGATTCTGCGTTTCCGTTACGGACAGTGACGAAGAACGGCAACAGCTTGCCTTCTGTATCAAGCACAGGGAAGTACCGCTGATGCTCGCGCATCGAAGTAATCAGTACGTCCTGCGGAATATTCAGGAATGCTGGGTCGAAGGTGCCGAACAGAACCGTTGGCGTCTCTACCAGGAAGAGCACTTCTTCAAGCAAATCTTCTTTGATGGCGATGGTCCAGTTTTTCTCAGCAGCCAGCTTGTGAATCTGATCCAGAATCAGGCTCTCCCGTTCCTTCACATCAGCTAGCACATGCTGTGACCGCAGACTCTCCACATAAACGGCAGGCTCGGCAATTACAGTCTCGCCTCCAAGGAAACGATGTCCACGGCTACTATTGCCGGCTTTGACACCCGTGATCTCCAAGTCAATAATATCCTTGCCGAACAGGGCAACCAGCCAGCGGATCGGACGTACAAACTTGAAGTCGTAGCTGCCCCAACGCATATTTTTCGGGAACGTCATGGCATTAACGATATCCAACAGACCTTGTGCCAGCAGTGTGGATGTTTCTACGCCGGCACTGCTTTTGGTAGCGTAAATATATTCAACACCAGCCAGTTCCTTAAAGGTAAACTGCTCTGGGGATACGCCTTGACTACGTGCAAAACCAAGTGCAGCCTTACTCCATTCACCGCTGGCGTCCAAGGCGATCTTACGTGACGGACCCTTGACTTCTTCACTGATATCAGTCTGCTTCTCAGCGACATCTTTCACCAGAACAGCCAAACGACGAGGTGTTGCATAGGCAGTAACACCGCTATGAGAAATACGCGAAGACTCCAGCCATTTGGACATTCTGTCTTCAAGCTGCTCCATCGCAGCACGGATGAACCGGGCCGGAACTTCCTCCAGACCGATCTCGAACAAGATATCTTTAGCCAAGGTCAGCACCTTCTTTCTTCAGCAGCGGGAAGCCCAGCTTCTCGCGTTCCTCCACATAAGTTGCGGCCACCGTACGAGCCAAATTACGCACTCTCGTAATAAATCCGGTCCGCTCCGTTACACTGATTGCTCCCCGTGCATCAAGCAAGTTAAAGGTATGGGAGCATTTCAACACATAGTCGTAAGCCGGGAACACCAGATGGTTCTCCATCGCTCTGCGGGCTTCTTCTTCATACGTGTTGAAAAGTGTAAACAACATTTTGACATCGGAAACTTCAAAGGTATATGTGGAATGCTCCACTTCCGGCTGGTGGAATACATCTCCGTAGCTGATTCCATCCACCCACTCCAGATCGAATACATTTTCCTTCTCCTGGATATAGGAGGCAAGGCGCTCCATACCATAAGTGATTTCAACAGCTACCGGATGGGTCTCAATGCCGCCCACTTGCTGGAAGTACGTAAACTGCGTAATTTCCATCCCGTCCAGCCACACTTCCCAGCCAAGACCGGCGCAGCCCAGGGAAGGATTCTCCCAGTTATCTTCTACAAAACGAATGTCATGCAGAAGCGGGTCTACGCCAAGCGCCTTCAGACTCTCCAAATAAATCTCCTGGATATTGTCCGGGGATGGCTTAATAATCACCTGGAACTGGTGATGCTGGTACAAACGGTTAGGGTTCTCCCCGTAACGTCCGTCGGAAGGACGACGTGAAGGCTCTACATAAGCTACCTTCCACGGCTCTGGCCCCAGTGAACGCAAAAAGGTCATAGGGTTCATCGTACCCGCCCCTTTTTCCGTATCGTACGGCTGGACGATAATACAGTTGTGTGCTGCCCAAAACTGCTGCAGCGTCAAAATCATCTGCTGAAAGTTCATGCTACCGACTCCTTCGCTTACAAGTTTTTTCATGCCTGATGCCTTCTTTAGGCCTTGCGCTGGAGGCGGCTCTTCTCTATTCTTGCAGTGCACCGGGAGACTCCCGGCCAGCTACAGGTCAAAAAGCTCCCGCCCCCATGCCTGATATACAGACATAGGGACGAGAGCTTAACATGTTCTCCCGCGGTTCCACCCTACTTGATCCGTCCCATAACTGGTACTAAAACTGCCAATAACAGGGTGACGAATCCACTTTTCGCTTGGTGCCGTTTCCGTACTCCCGGGTGCCATGTTCATGAACTTTGCCCTGCCAGGCTTCCACTGCCCCCGGCTCGCTGATGCGGCAATACTATTCATTACTTTCCCGATCGCTGCACGTTCTCCTTAATGGAGCCATTACGGCTGACCACAATTAATAAAAGTAAACTGCCACTATAGTAACGGAAATTTCAGGATTCGTCAAATCTCGTATTTATCCAGCTGGTCCAGAAAGTTCTGCGATTTCAGCCGCAGCCCAAGCTGCACATCCATAAAGGATCGCATGATCTTCTTCAGTTCCAGACGGGTACCTTCCTTCACATCCACATTGCCGAGCCGGGTCAGATCCAGCGCAGCGAACAACCGTAGCAGCTTCAGCGCCCGGGGTGAAATCGCCAGCGCCGGGGGATCCTGATGCTTGCAGCTACGGCACAGTACCCCGCCGAGGCGGGGACTGATTAGAAGCTGATCATCAGGTTTTTGTGAGCCGCATATGACACATACATCCAGTTCCGGAGCATATCCTGCTGCCTGTAGAAGCTTCATTTCGAAAATATTGATGATCACACCGGGTTCCTTATCTTCTTCCAGCGCATTCAGGCAGGCCGTCAACTGGCGAAACCAGAAGCTTCCAGTCTCTTCATCATGCAACACACGGTCCAGCAGCTCGCAGGCATAAGAAGCGTAGGCAGCTTTGATTAGATCTTCACGCAGTGGATGATGAGATTGCGTAATCTCCCCCGAGTTCAGCGTACCCAGTCCTCCGTTATTTCTGAAAAAAACAAATTCTCCAACTGTAAACAGCTGAATCAGCGCAGCATGGCGGCTTCTGACCTTCTTGGCACCGCGTACGAGCACACCTACTTTGCCCGCGTTCTCGGTGCAAAGCGTAATGATCGCGTTCCCTTCGCCGTAGTCCATGCTGCGGATGACGATCCCTTCCACCCTGTGTAGCATGCCTCTTCCCCCAACCATTCGGCAAGCAACCAGTCCCTATTGCGCTTCTTCATCATAGACCTGCTCTTCCTCCGCCGTTACAGGTCCGCTCTCGGGGAGTGAACCTGCAGCTTCCCTATACAGCAGATAAGCATCGACATCTCCAGTCATTGCAAAATACTTCCACGAAAAATCTCGCATTCGTATTCATCCTTTCTTCGGAAACACGATGTCTCTTCGAAATTAGGATGTGCGATGTACCGGGTTCTATCCTTGCAATTCCTGCCAAGGTGGCGAAGTCATTATTGATCTTTATGAAAACCTAAGTCACGCAGGACACGGTCCTGATTGCGCCAGTCTTTTTTCACTTTTACCCAAAGCTCCAGAAAAATCTTCGAACCCAGCAGGTTCTCAATATCCATACGAGCCCGCTTGCCGACTTCCTTCAGCAAGGCCCCTTGCTTACCGATAATGATTCCCTTCTGCGAATCGCGCTCAACAAAAATAACAGCTGAGATGTGTACCACACCGTTGGATTCCACACGCATATCCTCAATAGCCACCGCGATGGAATGCGGTACCTCTTCACGGGTCAAGTGCAGAATCTTCTCCCGTACGAGTTCAGCAACGACAAACTGCTCAGGGTGATCCGTAACTTGGTCGTCCGGATAGTACTGTGGCCCGTCCGGCAGATACTTTTGCACCTGCTCCAGCAGCGTGTTGACATTGTTGCCCAGCTTCGCGGAGATCGGCACGATCTCGGCAAAGTCATGCAGCTTCTGATATTGCGTGATCAATGGCAGCAGCGCTTCTGGCTCAATCTTGTCAATCTTGTTCATCACAAGAATAACCGGCGTCTTCAGTCCCCCTAATTGCTCAGCAATAAAACGGTCGCCTCCGCCCAGTCCATCCGCAGCATCGACCAGGAACAATACAGCTTCTACTTCGCCCAGTGTGCTCATAGCCGTCTGATTCATGTAATCGCCCAGTTTGGACTGTCTCTTGTGAATTCCCGGCGTGTCCAGGAACACGACCTGAGATTCATTTGTCGTATATACCCCGTGAATTTTATTTCTGGTGGTTTGTGGCTTGTCCGACATGATGGCGATCTTCTGTCCAATCACCTGATTCATAAGCGTCGATTTACCTACATTAGGTCTTCCGATAATGGCAACAAAGCCTGATTTAAACTTCTTCATGTAATCTTCCTTCCTTGAATGAAAAATCTTAACTTTTAATTTATTCTTACGGTTGACTGTATAGATTGAACTAGTGACCCTAAAATAGACTTCTCTCAATAATTAACCGGAAATACTCCAGCTAATTCGATTGATTTCAGCTATACAAGGGTCAACCTGTCAAGTTAACAGGAGCAAATCCTGTTAACTTGACAGGTTTAATCCAATATGCCAGTTATTTAACGGGTAGATTTCCTGTTAAATTATGCTGCGCCGTCTCATGGCTAGATCCTCCAGCCATCGGCTTGCCAGCTCGGCGGCATCGCGCAATAGTTTGCGCGGTACACACACGCCACAGCCTGGAGCCCCATACATGCATTTCCTAGGGAGTAGTCCGTTATGTTAGCTACCCTAGTATTCCCGGCAACGAAACATAAGAATCCGTACCCACTCAAAGAGGGCGGATCGCAAACCGCGAAATCCGCCCCTGGGTACGCCTGCAATCTCTATATGCTATGAAACCATCGTGACGTTCTGAGGTACACTGATTATGACATAAGTTCGGCAATCCAGTCTATCACAGGGTGATAAAACACATAAATCCCCGTGATTACAGCAAACACCGCCGATAGAAGCACGGCTCCTGCGGCGGTATCTTTGGCTTTCTTGGCCAGCGGATGAATCTCCGGCGAGACCAGATCAATCGTCGCTTCTATAGCCGTATTCAGCAGCTCAGCGGCTAGCACCAGCGTAATCGCCAGCAGCAGCAGCATCCAGTTACCCGGGGGCAATCGGAATACCGCTGCAGCGATGATAACGATCACAGCCAGACCGCAGTGCACTTTCATGTTCAATTCCGATTTGAATGCCGCAGCAATGCCCTGTGCGGCGAAGCGAAAGGAATGCCAGAACTTTTTGCGCCCTACTGCCGTGTTCTTGACCATTAGCGTGTCAGTCCGACCTGGGCCAGAACATGCTCCTGCTTGGACATCATTTCAGCTTCAGAAGCTTCATCCTGATGATCGTAACCTAACAGGTGCAGAAAGCCGTGCACGAACAGAAAGCCCAGCTCACGCTCAAGAGAGTGGCCGTACTCCAGTGCCTGCTCCTGAGCCCGCGGGACAGAAATGATAATATCCCCCAGCACTTCTGGAACATCCTCCAGCGTCTCGCCTTCTTCCAGTTCATATATAATTTCCGGTTCGTCTTCCGCAGATTCATTCATCGCAAACGACAGAACATCCGTCGGACGATCAATGCCACGGTATTCCCGGTTCAATTCATGGATCCGCTCATTGTCTACGAAGGTCAGATCGACTTCGCCACTATTGATGCCTTCAGCCTCCCCTGCTTTTTGCAGGATGCTCTCCAGCAATGCAATGAGACTGTCATTGATTTCAAATTGCTCTTGTTCATTATTCCAGACCACACTCAGGCTCATGTACCAACAGCCCCTTCCTCTTTTTTCGGCTTCCGCGCTTCCTCCGGATACTCGATCCGGGAGTGGAAAATGCCCATCACCGTTTCTTTTAACGTGCGCGCAATGATGTCCAATTCCTTGATGGTGAGATCACACTCGTCAAACTGATGGTCATCGAGACGGCTCTTGATGATCTTCTCGATCATCGTCTCCACCTGCTCAACGGTTGGTTTGCGCAAGGAACGAACAGCAGCTTCCACACTGTCTGCTATGCCAACCACCGCCGATTCCTTCGACTGGGCTTTGGGTCCCGGATAACGGAAATCCTCTTCGTTGAAATCAGGAGCATTCCCCTTCTCTTCGGCAAGACGCAGCGCCTTATGATAAAAATAATGCAAAAATGTTGTTCCATGATGCTGCTCGGCAATATCTCGGATCGGCTTCGGAAGCTTGTACTCCTTAAGCATCTCTACCCCGTCCCGGGCATGAGCCACAATAATGGATTTACTCAGCATTGGCTCAATAGAGTCATGCGGGTTCTCCATATTATTCTGGTTCTCGATGAAATAAAACGGCCGTTTGGTCTTGCCGATATCATGGTAATAAGAGCCGACCCGGCAGAGCAGTCCATCCGCACCAATCGCTTCCGCTGCCGCTTCCGACAGATTGCCGACCATTACACTGTGATGATAGGTACCCGGCGTTTCTGTGAGCAGCTTGCGTAGCAGCGGATGGTTAGGATTCGACAACTCTACCAGCTTAAGCGCCGATAGAATACCAAAGGTAGCTTCGAAGAACGGCATCAAACCAATGACCAGTACAGCCGTCAGAAGCCCCCCGGTAAAAGCAAACCCGAGAGCATACAGCGTATCCATTTCTTTCAAGACCCCACCGCTTAGCAGCGTAAGCATAAAGACCGTCACACTGCCGAACAATGATACCATAATTCCACCTTTAAGCAAGGTGGAGCGTTGTCCTGCCCGGTGAGTCGCAAAGATCGCCACATAAGACACGATCAGAGCAAAGAACCCAAACGTAAAGTCAAATATGGTATCTTGCTGCACATTCAGGATAATGCTGGCCAGAATAGCGAACAGAATCGAGCAGAAGTATGCTAGCGTCATATCCAGCAGCATCGCCACCAGCATCGCCCCGATGGCCACCGGGGCCAGAAAACCAATATAAGGGCGCATATCCGTTTGGAGAAACGCAGCGAGACGCATCAATACGATTGTAATTGCAAAGACCAGAACCAGCATCAACAACTGGGAATTATTGTACTTGAATTTGGATGGGCCGCCGGAATAGCGAATAAACATCAGCAGACCTGCAGACAACATCGCAGCGAGCATCAACAGGCCAAGCTGGGGCCAATAGTTGACTTTGTTGTTCAAAAGGCCGCTCTCGTCCAGAAGCTTGTACAGCTCAGGCGTGATTAATTGGCCTTTGGCAACCAGTACATCCCCCTGCTCAATGAACACCTTCGGTGCATTTTCACGGGCCTGAACCTCAGCATCCTTAGTGGTATCCTCATCATAGAATTTGTTGCTGGTGATGACGAGACGTACCAGTTCCTGCACGACTTCCCGAGCGGTACGCTGGCTGAGTGCACTGATACTTACCTGTTCCGCCACCTTGGCTCTTGCGGTCTGGGCATCCGTAATCTGATCGTTCATCAGCCGGTTGACAATATCACGGGCCACAGGCTTCATCTCGATGATGTCCTGGGAAGTCAGCCGCGGGATTTTGATAAAAGTCTCTTCCGGAATGACATAGGTCTGATCCTTGATCACCGATTGCATTTCATCCAGTAGATGATCTGAATATGTACCGTTATTACGACTTGTGCTTACAAAGTTCAGAATAAAATCGCTGGCCCGCTTCGGAATCTCCTCGCGATATATGCCCGTTTTATCGCTTTGGGAGATCAGGTCATCCTGATTAAGCCGGTCAATCCGGTCCAGCAATGACGTAACCGAATTATCGGCCCGCATGGGGATGATCTTATAGCGTGGCTCCACATTCTCAGCAGCTTGCTCCTGTGCCTTAAGTGTAGCTTTGTTGTCCTGAATTCGCTTGGGTGCTGTAATTTCCTTTGCACTCTGGGTCCCTTCCTTGATATCGTACCGCTTGGGCAGCAGATCAGGTGCCAGAGTAAAGTAGAACACAATTCCGAGCAACAGGAAAAGAGCATAGCGCGTCGCCGCGCTATACTTCCACCCGTTATTGCTGTATACAAATCCGCTTAATTTCGTAGGTTGCTTTGAATCCATGGAGACAGTCCCCTTTATTCAAGGTTTTCGGCAGCCCGGTCATAGGCGACAATGATCTTCTGCACCAATGAATGCCGTACTACATCCTGTTCCGCAAAATAGACAAAGCCCAGCTCTTCTATACCGGATAAAATCGCTTTTGCTTCAATCAGGCCGGATTTCTTGCCGCGAGGCAGGTCAATTTGAGTCACGTCCCCGGTGATGACCATTTTGGAACCGAAGCCGAGCCGGGTCAGGAACATCTTCATCTGCTCGGGTGTCGTGTTCTGTGCTTCATCAAGGATGATAAACGAATCATCCAGCGTACGCCCCCGCATATAGGCCAGAGGGGCGATTTCGATCAATCCACGTTCCAGTGCCTTCGCCACCTGATCGGGCCCCATAACGTCGTACAGGGCGTCGTAGAGCGGTCTGAGATACGGATCTACCTTCTCTTGCAGGTCTCCCGGGAGGAAGCCCAGGCTTTCTCCTGCTTCCACAGCCGGACGGGTTAGCACAATCCGCTTAACCGAGCCTTCCTTCAGAGCGGCAACGGCCAGTACTACGGCCAGATAGGTTTTACCCGTACCCGCCGGTCCAATACCAAAAACAATATCGCGTTTCTTGATCGTAGTCACATAATGCTTCTGTCCAACCGTCTTTACACGGATCGGCTTGCCGCGGAAGGTTGTTGTAATTTCGCCTTTGAATAAGTCGAGCAGCTGGTCGGCGCGATAATCCTTCGCAAGCTCCACAGCATACTGCACATCCCGCTCACTGAGTATGTATCCGCTGCGGATCAGGGACAACAGCACATTGAACAGTTGACCCAGCTTGTCTACTTCCTGTTCTGCACCGCGCACCGTCAGTTCCGCCTCGCGGGAATCAATGGTTGCCGGAATTTCACTCTCGATGATTTTCAGAAATCCATCCTGCGGGCCGAAGAGGGATTGCGCTTCTCCCGCATTTTGCAAAGATATACGAATGCTTGCAGTCTGTTCTGACAAGTAGCCTCATTCTCCTTGGTTGTTTACTATCGGAAGTTCTTCCGCGATACTCTCTTCTACTTCAAAAAGCACTTTCATATAAACTTTACCATTCTCTTTCTTCTCATGCAAAATTTTTTGACTTTTGATGGCGCTTTCGGAGCCATAACGCGCGAAAATATCAGCTTTAGCCCGCTCCAGCCCCTCCGCCTTGGCCTCCTCTGCCGTACGTGTGGCGGATGTCCCTCGGACCTCCATCTCCTTCTCTGTCATCCAGCCCACTGGAAGCTCGATAGACCGCCAGGTCAACGGATCCATTTCTGTCAGCGTTCTGGACGCCTCAAAAGTCGATTTTCCATAGCCCCACAGCTGGATCGCCCACTTGCCAAGTACGAGATAGCTCCGATCTTTCCGTTCTCCTGTGTAGGAGCTACCCTTTGTTTCAAGTGGAACCGTGATATTGTATTCATGCCAGACGAGCCCCTTGACCTCCCCCTTGGCAACCACGGCCTTTGAGAACTCCTCGTCACCGAGAATACCGGAGATAAGGATGTCCCCTTTCTTCACGCGGGAATTACGAGCGACAACCGGTCTACCCTGTTCAGCGTATATATTAGTTACCACCGCATCGGTACGGCTAATCAGATGACGATTGCTAAGCAGCGGCTTTTGCTCCGGCTGGGCAGCCTCTACCACCTGGATGACTACACTTGTCCCCGTCCGCTCCATGCCTATCCATGAGACACCCGGCAGATGATTAGTCAGTTCTGTGGTCAGCTTGTCCGGGTCCTTTAGACGCCAGATCCATTGATAAGTATAGAGCCCCTCTTTACGGGCAGCCGCTAAAATATCCTCGGAGGCAATGCGGTCATTCCCCTCCACCTTGATACTCCAGACCATAGAACATAGAAGCAGGAGAGAGACACCGAACAGTACCACACCCGCGGCAAAAAATTTACGTTTCCACAGACGGAGCATCTTAAAAGGCAACCCATGCCTTCCGGTGACATGCATCCGGCAGCCTGTCCGCTTCAGGAGCGGCCGGAGGTTATAGAAATCGTCCAGCAGCAGCTTTAAGGAAGCGCCGTTCCCGGCAGGCTTCACGTCCCAGATGACAATGCCTGCCTCGGCAACAGCGTTAATGAATCCTTCCACCTGCGGTCCCGTCACTTGCAGAGTAACGAACCCCCGCAGTGATGACAGAGGCGGTTCCTTCATGATCTCTCCTCGCTTTCCTTGTACCTGATTTCCCCGATTATCCCCTCTATAGCCAGCTCCTGGCCAAGAATATTCCGGATCATAAGCCCCTCGCCTGTGATCTCCAGCGAGCCCTTGGCTAACGCAAGCTTCAGCTGCTCAGAGGAAAAATGCAGCACGCCTCGATGATTCTCAATATGCAGCTCCTTATTGCCGATCAGGGTGATCCGGGGCATATCCTGCAGCAGATCCTGCGGCAGATCCAGCACCCCGTTTGTCCATCCCCGCAGCCTGCGGCCAATACGGGTCATAAGTAGACGTTCCCCCTTCCTGCCTTCTGTACACCATATGCGATAGCACATCACTTTATGAGAAGAAGACATGGAAAAAAGCCCGCATAGCGTGACGGCTCGGCGGGCAAATCAGTGAAGAGATATTTTTATTGGGTAGGGCGCTCCGCAAAAGGCCAATTGTTCCAAGCGCTACGGTTCCCAGATTGTATTTATTCTTCTTATCCGTAACAATTCGGCAATAAGGGCGACTGCTAACGCTTCCCTACGGCAGTACGACCATTGCTACCGCTTCCCCACTATCAGTACGACCACCGCTACCGCTTCCCCACTATCAGTACGACCACCGCTACCGCTTCCCCACTATCAGTACGACCACTCCATGGTTTAAGCGGGATAATCTTCGAGAATCTTTGAAGGAAAGAGAGTACATACCAAAGTCAATGTCTGATACGTCAAAGAAGCGGACTCCAGAGGCCCAATTGTCAACAATTCGAGCATTCAGGAATTTAACGGACTCCAGTGACCTTATTGTCTATAGAATCGTGCATTCAAGAAGTTAACGGACTCCAGAGACCCTATGCGCAGAAATCCGGTTCAGATTCCACTATCAAACAGGAAATAACGGCCCCTGAGTCCGCTACACGTTCCGGAACAACTTTATGTGGAAAATAACGGCTATACAGTCCGTTAGCTCCTAAAAATGAGCTTAAACAAATGAACTTCAACAAATGAACTCCTAAAAATGAGATTCAAGCTACGGATGGGGTATTTCCATCAAGGTCTTTTGGCAGCACTGATCATACTGCTGAAGAATATCGCCAAAGCCATGCACGAGAAACAACTTAAGAAAGACAGGGAATTCTGGCGCTTTTTGCTTCACGGCCTAGAAAAAGTGGCGATCAAGGCCCGTTGGCTTTCACCTGCTCATAATTTACTGAAATAAGCAGCACTTGGTCAAAACTAAGAGCAGCGCTTCACCCATAACGGGGGAAAGCGCTGCTCTTTTGACGGTTAAGCTTATGACAAAATCGTGGCCTGTCTCCGTCAGCAGGATATCCGCTTATGGGACAGCTTACCTATGTTCTTACTTAGATCAACCAAACGGCTTCTGCCAAGGGTCTGACAATAATATAACCAGCCCTTCAGCTTTCTTTGCGATAAGCATGCGGACGCTTAGAACGCGGAGGGCCGAGAATCTCAGCCCATATGAGGCCTTTGCGCAGATCCTCGCGGCTGGTTGCTAGAACCGGGCTTGAGGCCGTCCCGGAGCTTACTCGCTCGGAAGAATGCTTCACGCTTGGGCTGGACTCACCAGCCATATCGTCAAAGACAGCATGGATGCGCTCCAGTTCCTGCCGCATTTTCTCGGTACGGATATCTACGCTATCCAGCTCTTCTCCCTGCTCCAGGGTTGATCCATTTCCAACCTCGGCATCAGGGCCGGGAATCCATTGCTGTTCCCGTTCCACCGGAAAACTCTCTTCTAGCTCCTGCTCTTCCCGCGCAAGCTCCCGGGTCTCCCTTGGAACCGGAGTACCGGGTGGCGCAAATGCCCTGCCCTGCTGCTCCAGCTCACGTTTGACCCGGCGAAGCGGATTATCGTCCCCGCCTCCACCTCCGAAGGTGGGCATACCGCCCGGCGGCGCTCCCTTGCCCTTCGTTTTATTCGCCTTGTTCACGTTCGAGACGATGGCAAAAATAATTACAGCAACGATGTAGATCCAGCTCATGGGGTATCACATCCCCTTATTTGTTGTTTTTCGGACCGTTATTCTCGTCCTGGTCATTCATTTTGCCTAGAGAACCGCGCATTTGCGTATCCGCCTCAATGTTCTTAAGGTTCATATAGTCCATCACACCGATCTGGCCGCCGCGCAGCGCTTCAGCCATAGCAAGAGGAACCTTCGATTCAGACTCCACGACAAGCGCCTTCATTTCCACGACGCGGGCTTTCATTTCCTGTTCATGCGCTACAGCCATCGCTCTACGCTCTTCTGCTTTCGCTTGTGCTATGCGTTTGTCGGCTTCAGCTTGCTCTGTCTGCAGGTACGCACCGATGTTCTTACCAACATCAACGTCCGCGATATCGATGGACAGAATCTCAAACGCAGTACCGGAATCCAGACCCTTAGACAAGACTGTACGGGAAATGGAATCCGGATTCTCCAGAACGTCCTTGTGAGAGTTACTGGAACCGACAGTGGTTACAATCCCTTCACCTACACGGGCAATAATCGTTTCTTCACCGGCACCACCGACGAGACGATCGATGTTCGCACGTACGGTAACCCGAGCCTTAACTTTAACTTCGATCCCGTTTTTCGCTACTGCGGCTACAGTCGGGGTCTCAATAACCCGGGGATTAACGCTCATTTGTACCGCTTGCAGTACGTCACGGCCTGCCAGATCAATAGCAGCAGCACGCGTGAATTCCAGCGGAATGTTGGCACGCTGTGCCGCAATCAGGGCATTAACGACACGGTCGACGTTACCGCCGGCCAGATAGTGACTTTCGAGCTGGTTGATATTCAGACCCAGTCCAGCCTTTGTTGCCTTAATCATTGGATTAACGATCCGGCTTGGTGTAACCCGGCGCAATCTCATCGCCACCAGGGTAATAATACTGATTCTAACTCCGGAAGCTAAGGCTGAAATCCAAAGCATGACCGGAAAGAAACTCAAAAAGACACTCAAAACAATGATCACGACCACCGCGATCAGTAATATAGGAATCAAAGAAGCCTCACCCATACGTTGTTCAAACCCCCATCATTAAATAAGTTTATTGTTGTAAAGTTAATGACTTGTCTTGTACTAGTGTTCCTTATTTCACTATTTCTTTAACCACAATCCGTGCACCTTCCACAGTCACTACCGAAATTTCGGCACCAGCAGCAATAAAACTGCCCTCGGTGACCACATCAATCCGCTCCTCATTCACCATAGCAGTACCCGCCGGACGAAGCGGAGTTAGACTGACCCCAATACCGCCGACCAGATTCAGCTTCTCAAGCACGGGTATATAGCCCTGCTCCTTGGTCAGACTTTCCTTCAGAATGAACCGGTTCCAGATACCGCGCTCTTTGAACACAACGGCCACAATAATAATGACCACCGTCGCCGCTGCAAAAGCGATACCAAGGCTAAGCAGTGCATTCGTATAACTGTAAGCCGCCCTGACCACACCTGCCACAAGGCTTACCGAACCTAACAGTCCAAGAATACCGAAGCTCGGCATGAATAACTCCAACACCAGCATGACCAGCCCCAGAATGAATAGCAGCCAGGTCTCGGAACCCGCGAAGCCAGCCACGTAATTTCCGAAGAAATACAAAGTAAAAGCCAATGTTCCGATAATGCCGGGCGCTCCAAATCCCGGAACGATCAACTCAATAACAATTCCTGCGATCCCGACGAACAGCAAGATCGTCATGATAACCGGATTAGTTAAAAATTGCGACATCTTCTCCGCCCCGGTATGCTTCACCCGGAAAATATCGTCCGTAGTATATCCCATCCAGACCACTGCTTCTTCCGGGGTATCCGCTATGTAATCGGCATAACCGGCCTTCAGCGCCTGATCGCTGCTGAGGGCAATAATTTCTCCGCTACCCTTGCTCACGCCAAGCTTCGGCTTCTCCACAACAAGATTGATATCGGTCATCCCCGCAGCGATATCCGGGTCTCGGCCGTTAAGCGCCGCAGCCCCCATCATCTTCGATTTCCAGTAGGATATCAGCTTCGGATCCTCGACATGCGTACCACTCTTGTCCACCAGCGAAGCTGATCCAATCATGCTGCCCGGCTTCATCACGATCTTGTCGGCGTTCAGTGCAATGTAACTACCGGCAGAAGCCGCATCACTTTTAATAAAAGCCAGCACTGGGATAGCGCTTTCTCTGATCAACTTGCCGATTTGTTCGGCCGCGCTAACCTGGCCGCCTGGCGTGTTGATATCCAGCACAATCAGCACTGCACCATAGTTGTTTGCTTCCTCAAAACCCCGCTCCAGAAAGCTCTGAAGCCCCCGTTCAATTTCCTGATCAACCGGAATGATGAAGACCGGCCCTTTAACGGACTCTCCAGCCGCTCGCTCAGGCTGCCTGGGCGGGTCAACATCAGCACTTGCCAGGGAAGACAGCGGCAGGAGTACCAGTAGCAACATCAACCCTGCAATGCAGGCATATGCTGTTTTACGAAGCCCTTTCATCTCTTCTCCTCCCTTCTTAGAAAAATGGACACAGGCACATAATCAGTAATACGAAAGTTTGGAGAATTCGTTTCAAAACAAAGAAAAACACCCCTTATAAAAAGGGGTGCTGACGTTCTATTATTGCAGAAATTGCTGAACCACTTGGTTCACAAGCTTACCATCGGCGCGACCTTTGACTTTCGGCATCAGCGCGCTCATGAGCTTACCCATTTCACTTTTCGAAGAAGCACCGGTTTCCTGGATGGTCTGCTGTACAATTACTTTAATTTCTTCTTCGGAAAGTTGCTCGGGAAGATACTTAATGATAATCTCGATTTCTGCCTTCGTACTCGCGGCAAGATCGTCGCGACCCGCTGTCTCAAATTCTTGGAGGGCATCTTTGCGCTGTTTGATTTCACGACTAAGGATATCAAGCACTTCGTTGTCGTCTAATGTTCTCTTTAAATCTATTTCAAGATACTTTATCGTCGAACGAACCATTCGAATGGTGGAGAGTGCGAACTTGTCCTTACTCTTCATCGCTTGCTTCATATCTTCGTTCAATCGTTCGCTAAGATTCATGCGTGGGTATTCCTCCTAAAACTTTCTCTTACGAGCAGCCTCAGACTTCTTCTTGCGCTTTACGCTTGGCTTTTCATAATGCTTGCGTTTCTTCACCTCAGCCAAGACACCATCTTTAGCGATGGAGCGTTTGAACCGACGAAGTGCAGCATCAATTGTCTCGTTTTTGCGAACTTTAGTTTCAGACACCAGTTTTCCCTCCCTCCGACCAGACCGTCCAAGAGCATAACACGGTTCATCAAATTTCATTATAGGTCAAACTGAAATACAGTGTCAACAGTGTAACGCCTTTTTTTGTAACAGGCTTTTCACATCGACCTTTCCGTCTTACTTATGGGAATCCGAAATTCCCGTCAGAGCGCCTAATTTGGCCCCTCCGAGCAAGTGGTAATGCAAATGCGGCACAGTCTGTCCACCATCGGGTCCGCTATTGTTGATCAACCGATAACCGGATTCCGCAATCCCAAGCTGAATGGCAAGCTGCTGGGCGACACTGTGAATCTCGGCAATCAGCGGCAGATCCTCTGGCGTAACCTCATTCATCGACGCAATGAATTTCTTCGGAATAATCAGCACATGCACCGGGGCCGCAGGCGCGATATCATGAAAGGCCAGAATGCGCTCATTCTCGAATACTTTGTTGGAGGGAATACTGCCCTCAATAATTTTGCTGAATATGGTTTCCATACTGCGACTTCCTCCCCGAATTGGTTGTCCTATTATCATACAGGATATTCATGGTTAACGAAAGTCGGACTGACCCTGCTGGTTGTAAAACCTGTCGGCTAGAAATAAATTTCATTACTGTATCTGTTACAGCCCAATATATCACTCAAAAGGGCAAAAAAAAGAAACACCCTTCACAGCTTATAAAGCTGATCGGCGGCGGGCGTATGAAAAGGAGTCCTGCTCCCGGTCATACGTCCGCCGAGGTGTTTCAAAAATGATGTCGGCTTAGCTGTATTATAACAGGGGGTTGATGCTGTCTCTGTGACTGTTATCACACTGTATACCAAACCTCACATTTTTTCCAAAATAATACGGGAGCCTCCTCCGCCTTGTTCGGCAGGAACAACAACCAGCTTGCGCGGCAGGCGTGCCCGCAGTTCAGGAACGTGGCTTATAATTCCAACGGACAACTGGTCATTATGCAGCCTTTCCAGCGAAGTTATCACAGTGTCCAGCAGATCAGGATCGAGCGTGCCGAAGCCTTCATCCAGGAAAAAGAACTGCAGTGGATACTGGCCGCGCAGCTGAATTTGGGCTGACAGAGCCAATGCCAACGACAGTGAGGTCAAAAAGGTCTCGCCGCCGGACAGTGTGGATACCGGACGCTTCACTCCACCGTTGCCATCATCGCGGATGACGAACCCGCCGCCGGAGTCCACCTCGAGCGCGTAACGCTGTTTGCTCAGGTAACGAAGGCGCTGGGACGCCGCCTGACAGACTTGCATCAGCTGCTCCTCGGCAATATATTCCACAAAAGCATTGCCGCGCAGACAGGACTGCAGCTTGGACAGACGATCCTGCAGAGCCTCATGCTCCAGTCGCTGAGTCTCAAGCTCCTTCCAGCGAATGTGACGATGCCCTAAATCCTCCAGATCGCGTTCCCCGCGGGCCCGGTTCTGGAGCGAGGTTTCATCCTCTTCCTTGCAGCGGCGCAGAGTTTCCTGGCTCTCCACCCATTCCGCTTCGCTGAGATTGGCTCCAGCGAGCTTCTTCTCAATATCACGAAGCTGTAAATTCACTTCCACTTCATCGTCCCGGTGATTTTTCACACGGGCTGCCGCAGCACCCCGCTCTTCCACCGATAGCGCTGCTCCTTCAACTTCGGACGCTTCCGAGAACGGCGATGACGCCAGACTATCCTCCCAGGCTTTGGCCGCAGTGACATAATGCTCATGAGCGGATTCCGCCGCCTGCCGAGCTATAGCCGCCTCTTTGCCTTCCTGCTGCGCTGCATCCGCAGCCGCACGGTAAATCTTCTTACCGTCTTCCACAGCCGCCAGCAGCTCCTGCAAGCGCTGCTCGCAAGTTGCCAGCAATTGACCCGCAGGTTGCCCTTCCGTCCACTGCACCAACCGGGCTTCCTTCTCTCGCAGCAAGGCTTCCTTACCGTCAAGCTGGGCGTTCCACTGGGCTAGTTCTCTGTCGAGCACAGCGATACTTTCCTGAAGTTCCTGAACAGCTGCTGCTTTGTCGTCCAGGAACTTCACACTGATATTCAGCCGCCCACGAATTTCCTCGGCCTGCTCGTCTTTTTGGAGCCGTTCACGGTACGCGGTCTCCGTATTCTCAGGAGCCATATCCGGGAACTGGTCATTCCAGCTTTGCCGCAGACTTGCGGCCTGCTGGGCCAGCTCGCTGGCTTTGGCCGTTATGCCCTCAACCCAAGCCTGTTCTGACTGGACGGCTGCTGCCGCCTTGTGACAGGCCTGCTGGCCTTCCTGCAAGGCACGCTGCCATTCGGCTGCCGTGCGGCGCAGCTCTGCAGACCGCTGCTTCATGCTGGTCAGGCTGCCCTCCAGTGAAGTCAGCAGCGCTGCTGACTCCCCTTCGTACTCTACGAACGACTGATCCAGCTGTCCTGACCCGCCCATCGTCTCGCGGCCTGCTGCCGCTGGATGATCCCAAGCCTGAGTCGCTTCGCCGCCATAAATCTGCTCCAGCCAGACCATATCCTGCTCCCGCTGGCTGCGGAAGCCAAGACGCAGTTCCAGCGCAGCCTTGGATCTGCTGCGAACCTGCTGCAACATGGCTTCCTGTCCTTCCTGCTCTCCGCTGTCTTGAAGTGTCGCAGGAGCCGGATGATGCTGGCTGCCGCAGACCGGACAAGGGACACCCTCCTCCAGATCGCGGGCCAGTGACAAGGAGAGGCGGTGAACCTCCTGGTCCTTCAGCGCGGCTTCCAGCGCACTAGCCTCATGCTCGAGGGTCTCCGCTGCATGCACCGCGGCGGTCTCTGCCGACCGCAATTCTTCCAGGTGCAGCACCGCCCCGCGGACCCGCTCCGCGCGGTCCGCCTCCAGCGCCCCCATCCCGGCCTCGGCCCCGGCCAGTCGGCGCTGGGCGTCCGCGAGCGCTACCTGACGCTCGCGCTGCTCACGCTCTGCAGCATCCCGCTGGGATTCCGCAGAGCGCAGCCCTTGCAGTCTCTGCATGGCTTCCTGCAGAGACTGACGCTCCTGGGAGCGGACCTCGAGCGGCTGCAGGCTCTGCTGCAGCTCGTGCTGCCGCTTTTGGCCCTTGGCCAAAAGCTCCCGCTCCCGGGCCATCCCTTCCCGCATGGCGTCCAGCCTGCGGGAAGCTTCCTCGCTGCGCTCGCGCAGCGCAGCGAGCTCGCGCAGCAGCAAGTCGCGCTCGGCTTCCAGCTCGAGCGCCCTGCGGTACGTGCCGGCCGCCTCGCGGAGGGCCGGCTCTTCCGCGGCCAGCGCAGCCTGTGCGGCTGCGTCAGCCGTGGCGGTGCGCGCCGCCTCGGCTTCGGCGGCGGCGGCACGGGCCGCCAGTTCCCCTGCGCGGGCCTGGCGGCTCTTCAGAGCGCCCTCCGCGCTGCGCCAGGCCTGCAGCAGCGGCAGCCTTTTCTCGGCTTCGTCAGCCTTGCCGAGCCGCTGTTCCAGGAGGAGAATATCACCCTCCTGGGCCAGCAGGCGCTCCCGCTGCAGTTCCCGCCGGGAGCGTTCGCCTTGCAGCTCGCGGATTCTGGTGAAGCGCTCCGACAAGGCCAGCGCTTCTTCCAAGCGGCGTCTGCATTCCGCCGCGTAAGCCACTGCCTGCTGCAAGCGTTCAGCAGCAGCCTCCAGATCCTGCTCGCCAGCGCTGCCTAGCCCCTGCTGTTCCGCCTCCAGCGCACGCAGCGCCGTGTCATTCTCTTTGACCCGGCGGCTGAGCTTCAGGGCGAGCTGGTCCCCATACTGCTCCAGATGGAAGAGCCGCTGGAGCATCTGCCTGCGGTCTACGCCGCGCAGAGACAGAAACTCAGCGAATTTCCCTTGTGGAAGCACGACCGCCCGGGTGAAGTCGTCCATTTTGAGACCGATCTTCTCCTCGACGCAACGCGTCACATCAGCCAGCTTGTCCGCTAGCACCTGATCACCGTCAGGCAGAACCTCGATGAAACGACTGATCGTATTGCTGACTGTCTGCTCACCGGTACGCTTAAACTTCCGCTCCACCCGGTAACGGTGTGAACCTGCAGCAGAGGTCAGCTCGAAGGTAAAGGCCACGCTCAGCTGATCCTCGGAATGGTTCATAATCCCCTGGGTTCCGCCTGCGGCGCGCTCCACCTTTCCGTACATAGCCAACGTAATCCCGTCCAGCAAACTGGATTTTCCGCTGCCTGTCGGCCCGAAAATACCGAATAATCCCGTCTCTGTCAGACTCTCAAAATCTATCTCCTGCTGCTCTCTATAACTTTGAAGTCCAGCTACTTTTAAAGAAATCGGCTTCATGTCAGTTCTCCTCCCCTTCCCCCGGCTGACGCCGTTCTTCTTCCGTAAGCTCCAGGAATAACTCAATCAGGCTATCATCCGGCTCGGCTCCTCCAGTCTGCCGCTGATAGAATTTACGAAACAATTCCTGCACGGGCATGCGAGAACGTGACACCTGTTCCAATTCCTGCTCCATTTGTGGATAGACGGGACGAATATGTACGATTCCTTCCCGTGCCTTACGCAGTCGCTGGATATCGTTCATTGAGAGGGCTTCGTTCAGCCGGATTTCCAGATCAATAAAAGCAGAAGGATCTCTGTCTTCATCCAGCCAGCGGTACACTTCCTCAAGCCCGCCGCTGGATTTCCAGTTCACCAGCGGACGGCCGCACCGCAAATAAATTTCTTCACAGGCAGGCTCCTGACCTGGAGCGACATCAATTAAGGTCACCGATTTGGTCTGTCCCGCTTCGGAAAAGCTATAAGCGAGCGGTGAACCGCTATAGCGGATCATTCCATCGCCCTTGACTCGTTGTGCACGGTGAAGATGGCCAAGAGCTGTGTACTGCGCTCCACAATATAGAGCAGAAGGATCGACCGTATAAGCGCCGCCCACCTGGATTGGCCGCTCAGAATCGCTTTCTACCCCACCCAGCACATAGATGTGGCTCATAGCCAAATTGACGGTCTCCGGGGTAAACTCCCGCCCTAGCAGATTCATGAGCCTGCCCACTCGGGCGCTATAGGCTAGGCGTAGCTCTGCTTCGCCGCTTTCTCCCGCCAGCAGTTCTCCCAGCCGAGCTTCAGATGGATATGGCAGCGCAGCAATTTTGGCAATTTCCCCGGTACGTGCCACCTGAACCGTCACCGGATCGGAGGTAGGCAGGCCCACCAGCGTAATCCCTTGTCTGCGTACAAGCGGGGAGACGGAAGAGACACGTTCCGGCTGGTCATGGTTGCCCGCAATAACTACCAGCGGCCGTCCGCCTGCCGTCAGACGTGCTGCTGCATCATAGAACAGCTGCTCAGCAGCAGCCGGAGGATTCACAGAATCATAGACGTCTCCCGCCATCAATATGAGATCAACATTTTGGCTATCTGCGATCTCCACCAGTTCATCCATGAACTGTTCTTGCTCCCGTTGGCGGCTTCTTCCCTCCAGCGTACGCCCCAAGTGCCAGTCCCCTGTATGCAATATCCGCATCTTCTGTCCTCTTTTCCCGCCTTGCTTCAGATCTGATATAACACCACGACTTCTGTCTGTAATGACAATCGCAGCTTTATATCAAACCTGAAAGGCTTGATTAATATAAAACTGGGCTCTCCAGAATCAGTAATTACTAAAAACAACTTCGTCAAAGCAACCAGAACATACGGTGAAAAGCTCACGCATGGAAGCGGGCGGACCGTATAGCCGTTATGTGCACATACAGCCGCTCGCTAGAACATGTAGTGAACTCGGGTAACCCTATTTTCCCAAAAGCAGTAGACTTTGACCAGGTTCTCTGCCCATAGGGCCCCTAAGGTCCGTTATCTTACTGAACGGTGACAGCTATAGGCAATAGAGCCTCTGGGGTCCGTTAATTGACGAAGCAGATACTGATTTGGAGACAGCCCCTCTTATTTGTCTTGTATAACTATCAACACTCATTCCTGCTAGATTTCAAAGCCGCACAGGATGCCCGCCGTCGAAGAAATACAGCCAGATCTCACTGATGCTTTCTCCCAAAATATCATTCAGGGCCTTGCTATACAACTCTAGCTGGAAGCGGTACTTCTCCCTCAGTGTTTCCAGCCCCCTACGATGCTCCAGAACGGAATCCGTCTTGTAATCCAGCAAAATCAGTCTGCCATTCTCACGAAACAGGCAGTCGATAACCCCCTGAATCAGTACCTCTTCACGTTCAAGCAATGCCGCATCCGCGTCTGATGACAGGAGTCCCGAGACGGCTTCATCCAGCGGACCAAGCCCCCGATAAGCCTCATCAGCAGGGACCATATAACTGAACGGTAATTCCCTCCGGTTCCACTCCGATGCCAGCAACCTGCTTCCAAGCTCGGTAGCATAAAACGCTGCAATTTGATCGACATCGATGATTTCAACCTGTTCTGGCGTCAAAATTGCCACCTCTTGCAGCCCGGCCAATGTTTCTTCCACCACAGCCCGAGTCACCGCTGCATCCAATGGAATATACTGCATCACCGTATGATAGGCCGTTCCCCGTTCAGCAGAGGTAAGGCTCCGCCGCTCCATGAACTTGGGACGCCGCAAGCGCAAACTGTCCCGGTATGGCGAACTAACAACAGCATCTGCTTCACCGCCAGATCTGTTGTGGTCCTCGTACAGATCATAAGATGGCTGTTCTTGCATGGACAGCAGCGTTTTCAGCTCCGTAACCGATGTCTTGGCGGGTATGCGGGAAGCCGCAGCATATGGATAGGTCCATTTAAGTCTGCCAGCAATCTCGGTTTCCGCCTCTGTCCCCAAAGAAGGAACTGGCTGACCTTCCTGCAATGCCGCAAGCGCCAGCTCACGCTCTGCCCCCGCTTCACCGTCCTCATCTTTAGCAGAAAATGCAGCTGAACTGAGTCCATTGGAATCCATCACATGAATACTCCAGTGGGAGGTATCGCCATGAAGCACTGTGGATACTGTACCTTCCGAGCCGGACAGCTTGCGCAGGATCGCTGCGCCCGGATGGCGGATCAGCGCAGGTCCAACCCAATCGAGATAGCTGCGCCCCCGGGCCAGCAGATGGTCTGCCAGCAGCAGTTCCTCCCGGCCTTGCATAGCACTCCAGCCCGCAACTTTGCGCGGCAAGTCGCGAACCGTACCGACCAGAATCATTTTATCCCGCGGACGGGTTAGTCCCACATAGAGTACACGCATTTCTTCAGCCAACAGCTCCAGCCTTGAACGGCGGTTAATCGCTAAATAAGGCAGCGTCGGATAAGTTACCCTCGTCTCCCGATCCACAAAACGCGGACCAAATCCCAGCTCCTTGTGCATCAAAAACCGGGCATGTAAATCCTGGCGGTTAAAGGCCTTGTTCATACCAGCCAGGAAAACAACCGGAAACTCCAGCCCTTTACTCTTGTGAATGGTCATAATTCTGACCCCGCTACCCTCTTCGCCACTGCCGCCCGCGATCCCTAAATCGCCACCATTTTCCCTCAGGCGGGAAATATACAACAGGAAACGGAACAATCCGCGTGCCGAAGTATCCTGCTCATACTGAACAGCCCGGTCATACAGAGCCTTTAGGTTGTTTTGCCGCTGGGCACCGCCAGGCAGACCGCCAACCCACTCCAAATACCCGCTTTCCCCATAGATGCGCCAGATCAGGTCGCTGAGGCTACCTTGACGGGCGGCCAGTCTCCAGCTCTCCAGTTGATCCAGAAAATGTTTGAGCTTGGCTATAAGCTCCGGAGCCAGGTCAGGAACAGATTGACTTGCAGCTAATTCCTGAATGGTCAACTGACTATCCACACCGTCAACGGGATCAAGTTCTTCCACGGAAGCTACAGGCTCCATCAGACTGTCGAAAGCGTCCGCAATCTCAAATTGACCTGACCCTGCCAACGGTAGCGCCGTTACGGCAATCTCAGCTTGACCTGACTCTGTCATCGGCAGCACCGTTGCGGCAATCTCAGCTTGACCTGCTATCGGCAGCGTTGCTGCAGCCTGCACAGCTTCATAGAATGTTCCATGACTGCACAGGCGTAGTGCGGACAGCTCTTCTTCACTTAAGCCCACTACAGGCGAGCGTAGAACACCCGCCAGCGGAATATCCTGCCGCGGATTATCCACTACTTTTAATAGCGAGAGCGCAATCTCTACTTCTGTCGCTTCAAAATATCCCTTGTTCTGGTCGCCATAAGCAGGGATACCCTCCATCCGAAGCTCCTCGATCATCAGTGGTGTCCAAATTCTAGCTGATCGCAGCAGGATTACAATATCTCCGTATGACACCGGGCGCATCATTTTGAGGCCTTTGTCGTAGATGAGCATTGGCGATCCTCCGCTCATCCCGGTCATCACTGAGATTCTGCGGGCAATAGCCCGTGCTTCCAGCTGCGCTGTCTCACTTTCGATGATCTCGATCTCTGGTGCTGCTTCCCCGTCCCCAGCTTCTTCCTCCGACTTACTGGCACCTGAAGCACCACGATCAATCAGCAGCAGTTCCGGAGCAAAATACAGATCGGCCTCCTTGCCTTCCGTTCCGGGAAAACCGGCACCATAGACTAATTCAGCCCGCTCATCATAGTTGATCTCCGCCACTGTCGCATTCATGATCTGCCGGAAAATCATATTCACGGCATTCACGACCTCCATCCGGCTGCGGAAATTCCGGGCGAGGTCAATGACCATTCCCCCAGAGTTACTGATCGAAGGATCTCCTTCAGCTTGATCCCCATCTGCCGGATATCCGTCCGCTAACCCTACAGGAGCTCCTCCCGCACTGCTAAAGCTGCGGTATTTCTCCAGGAACAAACCCGGCTCCGCCAAGCGGAACCGGTAGATACTCTGCTTCATATCGCCAACCATGAAGCGGTTCCCCGGCGCTTCCCTGGCAATCAAGCGAACAATCTCTTCCTGCACGCTGTTCGTATCCTGGTACTCATCGAGCAGGACTTCATCGAACTGGGCGCGGTATTCCATCGCCGCATCGGAGGGCATGGAGTGGCCCGGCTGCGAGTCCGGGTGACGGAGAATTTGCAGGCAATAATGCTCCAGATCGCTGAAATCTACCAGCCCTTTGCCGGCTTTCTCCAACCGATAGCGCTCACCGAAGGCTATAACCGTCTCTGCCAGTTCCTTCATCAGTGGCGCCGCTTCATGCAGCTCGGCAAGAAAGGATTCCGCTGGACGCCCAAACAGGGCATTCTGAAGTTCGGATAGGGTCTTCTTGACGCTCTCCCGCAGCTCCTTGACCATCTCCTGAAGCCCGGGATCTGTGGCATCCTTCTTGCACGGCTTCAGCTTTCCGAAGCTTACGCCGCGGAACGCCTCATACAGCTCAGCCCAGGGCCGTTCACTTAAAGCGGCCTGCAAGCCTTGCACCATGTCCAGATCTGCCGTAAGATTCTCAGCATATGGAGCAGGTCCTCCCGGCTGCAGAGCTATTTCCCGGCCCTGCAGCAATTGGCTAGCCGCACCGTCCAAGGCTAGTTTCGCCTCTGCGAGGATGCTTTGCACCCATGGTGTGTGCCCCAAGCTCTCCGTATCCGGCAGCGAGAAATCTGCTGCCGTATCGCGCAGCCACTGCTCCGGCCACGGATGGCTGAGGGCAAAATCATGCAGCCGCTGGATTAGCGCGTGTACTGCGTCATCCGTGCGTTCGCCGCTGAACCAGTCGGCTAGCGCCACGAACACACTGTCCCCGCCGTCTTCCCCGGTCTCGCCATATTTCTCTTCCAGCAGCTCCATCAAAAGTTCCTGACGCATCATCTCGGCTTCATGCTCATTCAGAATGCGAAATCCTGGATCAATTGGAATCAATTGATAGTACCGCCGGATTACCTCCAGACAGAAGGAGTGCAGAGTCGTAATAGAAGCTCTTCCGAGCAAAGCTAGCTGGCGGCGCAAATGCTCATTCCCGCTATCTTCCTCCAGAGCACGGTCCAGCGCCTCACGAATCCGCTGCCGCATCTCCGAAGCAGCGGCCTTGGTGAACGTAGCAACCAGTAGCCTGTCTACGCTGAAGCCATTCTCTTCCCGGCTGATTTTGCGAATAATCCGTTCGACCAATACTGCCGTTTTTCCGGAACCTGCCGCAGCCGCGACCAGAATATCATCGCCGCTCTCCGCAATGGCGCGCCATTGGTCATCGCTCCAAATGCTGCCTTCAGGCTTATTGTCTATAGCTGACCTCATATTCACGGCGTCAATCCTCCTTTGCGGGACAGCAGGTCCCAAATGTCATCTTTGCCGGGCTTGCCGAGATGGTTATATCCGCTGCCTTCAATAGTCTCATCAAACTGGCACACCGGTTTGAAGGAACAGAATGTGCAAGCCGTCTCCTGTTGAATCCGATAGGGCTGGATGGCCACGTCCCCTTCTGTAATCCGGGTGCCAATCTCTGCTATGGTCCCTTTTACAGAGGACAACAACTGACCCCATTGCTCCGGCGTGGCTACAGAAGCACTGCTGTAGAAGCTCCCGTCGCTTTTCACTGCCACCGGAACAATCGCGGAATGTCCCTTATCGAGCGTAGTGTCCATCAAGGATACGACTTCACGGTCAGCCAGCAGCAGCCCCTTCATTTTGAACCGCTTCAGCAGTTCCTGCTCCGCCTGCTCGCGGTTCATGCCGTTGGACGACGAGAGCAGCGGGTCATGGACATGAAAATAAAGCGTGCCTGCCGGGAGTGCCGGCTTGCCCAGCCATTCCTCGGAATAGGTCAACAGCACTTCAAGATAGGTCAGCATTTGTAGCGACAGACCGAAATAAACTTCGTGGAGCTTGAGGTCCTTCTGGCTGGACTTATAGTCAATTACACGCAGCAGAATGCCGTTCTCCCCTTCCGCTTTATCCACCCGGTCAATCCGCCCGACCACTTCCATCACACAGCCGTTGGGCAGTGTAATCCGCAGGGGAGGCAAATCTTGGCCCGGTCCAAAATCAAGCTCCAGCCCGACCGGCTCAAAGCTGCCCCGGCGGGCATGTTCACCCAGGATTACGGAAGCCCGGCCCACAATACTCTTCAGCTTGCGGGTAATATAACCGTACCGCTTCGTACTTAGGAGAATCTCGCCCTGAAGCAGCGGCGACAGGCGATCCACTGTCTCCCCGGCTACGCGCCGGCATTCCTCCGGTGTCAGGCTCGCCCAGCCACGGCCCTGTTCTTGCAGCCGCTGCGCCATTTCACTAAGCGCTGCATGGAACAGCTGCCCGATATCCGGGGCCTGGAGCCTGTACATCTGCCGCTCCTTGAGGCGCAAGCCGTACGCGGCAAAATGAGAGAACGCACAAGCCGAGAACTTCTCCATCCGGGATACGCTACCACGCAGCGTGGAACCGCCGTACAGTCTGAGGCTGGTTCCACGCTTCAGTTGAATGCCTTCATTGCGGTAGAACAAGGAGCCCAGCAGCCTCTTCAGGCGAAGCTTCTTCGCTTCCCCTTCTGTACCAGAAGCGAACCAGTTATAGACATCCCACCAGAAAGACGGAATGTCGGCACCCTGCCGCCACTGTCTTAGTTGCAACATGAGAATGCGTAGGCTTTGTTCCGGATCCCCGATAAAGTCCATATGCAGAGGTAACACAGCCTGGGCCACTTCATCTGACACCGCAGGCGGACTAACCGGAAGCTGACGTTCTGCCAGTTTGCCCCCGAACATCCGCTGCAAATGACGAATCACTTCAGACGGCAGGAGAGCTTTTCCTTCTTCGTCAGCAGTCGCATAGCTGATCCATAACTTATGGCTCGCTGTTGTGAGCGCATTGTAGATCAGGAAGCGTTCATCAAGCAGCTTGCGGGAAGCCCCCGGAGCAAGCTCCAGTCCGACGCTCTCCAGTATCCCACGTTCTCCCTCGGACAAAATGCCGTCTTCTTTGAATTGTGCCGGAACGACACCTTCATTGAACCCAAGGAGAAAAGCATACTTCACACCCGAAGTACGCGTCCGGTCCATGCTGCCTACCAGAACCTGATCCAGAGCCGGTGGCACCAGCCCCATTTTCAGCTCGGCCAGACCCGTCTCCAGCACACCCGCGAACATCGCAAACTCCATTTTCTCCTGGCCCATCATTTCCACGATCTGATCCAGCAGATCAAGCACCGCACTCCAGATCTGACTGTGCTCACGAGCTCTAGCTGCCTTTCCCGACTTCAGCGCCTGGGCGCTCATCTCTTCCAGCTTGCCTGCGGTACCTGCACCCTCAAGAAGAGTGTAGACTGCCCGGCAGAGGTCTTCTCCGCTACGGCTTTTCTTCACCCGTTTCTCAAAATCCCCCAGGGGGCCAACGATGGCTGCTCTACATTTCTCCATTGTGGACAACAATTCTTCGTCTACAGCCCTGCCGCCTTCAAGCGAAAGGCTGGGAATGCCCCTCCAGGGACGTCCGTCCGTCCAGCGATACCCTTGAATACCGCAAGCCAGCACATAATTCTCCAGATTGTCCATGTCTTCGTTAGTCAGGCTTCCGTCGTCCGGAAGAAGCAGTCCGGTCTTCACACAGCGAAACACATCTTCATAGCGCCAACGACGCCTCACCACATCTAGTGCGGAGCGAACAAATTCCACCAGCGGGTGGTGCAGCTCATTCACCTTCTGATCGAGGAAGAAAGGGATCTTGTAATCGTTGAACAGCGGGGACACGAGCGATTCATAATCGCTGATGTTTCGCATGAATACCGCCATTTCACCGTATTTGGCACCCTCATCCCGTGCCAGTCTGAGCATTTCGCGCAAGGCCCCCTCCACTTCAGCCCTGTGCGAGACAGCAGCACCAATGGTAATGGACTGTACGGCATCCTGATGGCCTTTCCAGCCCAAGCGGCGGTCATACCCCTGCTCCAGATGGCCGAGCACAGGGCTATCTTTGAAGCGGGGCAACACAGGAGGCGACAGTGGCTCGTCCCAAACCTCAAGCCCAAGTTCCTCAGCCATACCGCGGAGCTTGATATACGTTACTGCAGCCGGATGGAACAAGTCGAGCTCATGCAGCCCCCCGCCGGATGGATAGGACTTGTCCAGCGTAAGCGATATTGTCATGCTGGAGGCGTGCAACATCAGTTCCCGCAGCACCTTGAATTCCTGAGGGGTAAAACCATGAAAGCCGTCCACCCAAATTTCAGCACCACGGACATAGGATGACAAAGGAATCTGCTCGGCCAGTTCAACCAACCGGTCCTCTTCGTCCATATAGAGCTGTGACATCTCCTGCTCCAGATCGCTAAATACGATATATAAATCCTCCAGTTTGCCTGCCAATATGGGGCTGTTACCGATAGATTCACGCATACTGGACAATTGCTCATTCAGATCATTAGAACCGATACAGTAGCGCTTCAATTCGGTATGCAGCTGACTCAACCGTTCCACAAAGCCCGGACGGTCCGAGGAGGGTCCAAACAGTTTCAGTTCTTCCTTGCGGCGGCTGATGATTTTATAAATAAGCATCTTCTTGCCTTCTTCACTAATCGGAAGACTTGCGCTGCCTCCCGTTTCCTGCCTTACCCGATAGGCCAGCCGCGAAAAGCTCAGGGTCTGGGCGCGGATGCTGCCCTTGGCACCACCCGCAGTGAGCAGGCCCCGTTCGGCCCCGAAGGACCCCTGCTCTGGGACAAGCACAATGATTGGCGCACCAAGCGGCTCCTGCGCTAACTGAGAGGATATCGACTCCCGTATTTTAGTTGTCTTACCGCTGCCCGAGCGTCCGGTTAAAAAGGTTATCGACATAAATAAAGACTCCTCCCATGGCAAAACAAAAGTGTAACTCACAGTCACTTACTCGTCCCAACATTATACCATATACCCCTCCATTCGGAACATACGTTTGGATGATCTTCAAATGTTTTACAAGTGTTCTGTGCAGCACATCGCAGCCAGCTTTCTATGTAAAACGCGCAAAAGCCCGCCGCATCTGGTAGATACGGCGAGCTCTTGTAACAACAAACAAATTATAACCCACACCGCGTGCGGCTCCCGGCGCGCGGTGCGGGGCCCAAGGTGGTGGTCAAACCTCTATGCGGAAGCCGCTGGATTCCTGACGGCTCTACTCCTTATGGGATTATTATGAATCAAAAAGGGAGTAATCCGGGCAAATCCTCATTTTGGTCATCGCCAACTGGCCACCCCGTCCTGTTCGGACCTGCACCTCGGGAACGAATGGCATATTCTCCGGGCCGAACCCCGAATTTTTTGCGGAATGCGGCTGCAAAGTGGCTGGCATTTCCGTATCCTACCCGGTACGCGGCTTCTGTCACGGTCAGGCTGCCTTGCTCCAGCAAATGACGAGCCTGCTGCATCCGCTGTTCAATCACATACGCATGCACAGTATAGCCGAACATCTCCTTAAATCCTTTTTTGAGCTTGAATTCATTGAGACAAATGCTCCGGGCCAGTGCTGCCAGTGTCGGCGGCTCGGTATAATCCCGCTGCAAAATCTCCCTTGCCTGCTGCAAGCTGGCCATATCGTCTTTGGAGAGGCGGACAGTTTGCGGAATCCGCTCCGCTTCGTACAGCGATTCATTGAGGTAGACGGCGAACAGTTCCAGCATTTTCGCTTCCAAATAGAGTTCCTTAACACCACCGCTATAGGGGCATTCCCAAATTTGCGACAGAACAAGCCGGATGGCAGGCGTAATCTTATTTTTGTTGAAAAACACAGCCTCATTTCCGGTAAAACGGAGCCGTTCATCCTCGGTCAGCCCGCTCGTCATCCGCTTGAACTGCTCCGGGCTCATATCCATGCTGAGAAAACGATAATTAGCATCCCGCACATACTGGCAATTCTCTGCCCTCACTCCGCCATACAGCAGAGCGCTCTGCCCTGTATCAATGCCAAAGTTATCTCCCTTCAGCGAAGTGCCCCATTCAATTCCGTGCCCAAGACAGAACACCAGCTCTGTCCGCGGGGAGTTGAACTCTCCGTTAGCCTGTATGTCTCTGTTAAAAGTAAGGCTGAAGTTAGTCATCTGAATATTACCGCGGGTGAGCAGGCTGCGGCAGGCCCCAGCTCCAATCTCTTCCGGGGGCTTAATCTCGAAATGACCTCCATCAAGGCGGTAAGTATGACTGAACCCTTCGCAGGCAAGTGTCTTTTTAGCATCTATTCTTTCATGTTCGTATATATTCGCATTATGTTCCATCCCTTAGCCCCACTTCCTCTTGCTTTGGGTTCATTATATACGTAAATGAGAACTATTATCAATTATATAAAACGAACTTAAGATTCTCACTTAAGCCTCGGTCTTCACTACGGTGATTCGAATAACGGGAATGACTCCTGTTATTTTCATTAAAACGGCTCCTTTTCTACAAATAACTGGAAAAAATCCTGTTAATCACCTCATTACTAGCTAATTGCGGGATAAACGAGCTTTTTAACGGGAGAAATTCCCTTTATTTATGACAAATACGGTAAAAAGAAATTTTTAACGGTATATTTTCCTGTTATTAAAGTTCCTCTTAAGCTCGAACGCGGGTTACACAAGATACACCAAGTTACGCCCTTGTATACGAAGGATTTCACCCACCCAGGACGTTAGATTTTTAAGTTCAAACTATATTGTTATTGAAATCTGTCTAAAGCTTATGCTTTCGGTGCCAGCTTTCCTACGAAAAGCTTTCAGGCGAGCGCATTCGCTCCTACAGTTCCAACTCTTCCCTTTCGTTCCTTCTAGCTCTTAGCACACTCCTCCGCGTGAAGTCTCCACACATAAAAATAAGAGTGTCGAAAAGTCCGTAGACATTCTCGACACTCTTTTTCTGCCTACAGAGGCAGCTTCCTTTTCAAGTCAAAGGTCCGATTACCCCTCCAACGTACCTAACAGGAGAATTAATTACTCTTGCTCCGCACCTCAAAGATCGCGAATTTCAGGTAATGCCCTTCATCCACACCGAGAATTTGCGGGTGATCCTTGCCAGCGGCGCGCCACTCTACCAGTCTGAGCACTTTACCGGCATCTTTGGCTGCTTCCCCGATGGTTTCCAGGAACAGATCCGGCTGCATGTGATAAGAGCAGCTTGCCGTTACCAGATATCCACCCTCGTTCACCAGCTTCATGCCATGCAAGTTAATGTCCTTATATCCACGGCAAGCTCCTGCTACGGCGCTTCTTGTCTTTGCAAAAGCAGGCGGGTCCAGAATCACCACGTCGAAGGTCCGTCCGCCGCCTGCGGTCATCGGCTTGGCTGTATCCGCCTTGGCCGTCTTGGCGCCAGAAGCATCCTGCCCCGCCCCCGCGGTGGCACGTTCGGAGCGTTCCTCCAGCCCCTTCACCTGATTACGCAAGTATTGGAACGCGTCGTCGACCACGAATTCCACCCGGTCGCTGAATCCATTCAGCTCCACGTTAGTCTTGGCGCTTTCAATAGCATGGGCGGACACGTCAAGACAGGTTACTTTCTTGGCGCCGTATTTGCAGGCATGAAGGGTGAAGCTTCCTGTATGCGAAAAACATTCTAATACTGTAGCCCCGTCCCAGTATGGGAAAGTTACTGTCTTGCCGCTTTTGTTAACCGGCAGCACCTGACGAGAGCCATCCTCAGCATCAACTTCCTGCAGCGTGATGCCGCTGCGTTCCCCCCAGCCTGTCATTAGCGGGGCAATGGAGGCCCGGTTCTCGCGCTGGTCGAAGAAGTAACCCGTTTTCTGGCCTTCCACGATATCTACGATCAGCTTCAGGCCATTCTCGGTAACCGTCACATGACGGGGACATTCCCCGTAAAGAAGCCCGGTTACCTGCTCCAGCCCTTCAAGCTCGCGAACGCTAACGTCGCTGCGCTCATAAATTCCGCGCGGTGCCATCACCTGCACCAGCGCCTCTACAATCTCTGCCCGCCGCTTGTCCATCCCCAGCGTCAGCAGTTGCACGACCAGAACGTCCCCGAACCGGTCCACAATCAGTCCCGGCAGAAAATCGGCTTCGCCATAGACTAACCGGTATGCGTCTGCGCCGGGAAGGAAGCGATTCCGGTGCCGCAGGCAGTTCGTAAACCGTTCCACGAAGAATGCTGTGTCCATTTCTTCCAGATGCTGGTGGGAGACCACCCGAACCCGGATCTGCGAAGCGGGGTTATAGTATCCTGATGCCAGAAACCGGCCCTGATGATTCATAATATCGACCAAGTTGCCAGCTTGTGGCTCTCCTTCCACCGAGGCCACTTCACTTCCATATACCCATGGATGGCCCTGCTCTAGTCTTTTTTTACGGCTGCGTTCCAAAATTACTGATGCCAATGACTTCAACTCCTTGATCTTATCGTTTTATACATGTCCACTGCGCTACTTTCATATATTGGTGTACAACCCCAGTCAAAGGAGCATGTTGTTATGATCCGTGATCTGTTGTTCCCTGTCATATATGGTCTTGTCATTTTTCTAGCCGGTATGAAGCTGATGGAGAAGTCCTTGTCCCGGCTGGCCGGTCCGCTGCTGAAGGCCGGCCTGAATAAAGCAACGGCTACACCGTTAAAAGGCATGATAGCCAGTAGTCTGCTGTCCGCCCTGCTGCAGAGCAGCACCGCCGTCACCGTGCTGACGATCGGTATGGTGAATGCCGGGCTGCTCACCTATGCCCGCACACTAGGCATTATTCTCGGCAGCAACATCGGCACCTCCCTGACTACAGAACTGATCGGACTGCAGATCAGCTCCTATTCTTCGCCACTGTTGGCCGTCTCGCTCAGCCTGTGGGGTGCTGCGGTTATCATGGGCGAGCTGTCGTCCAACCATCCTGCAGCGTCATCACTCCGGCGATTATCCACGCCGCTCCAATACATTAGCCTGGCTATCACCGGTTTCTCGCTCGTCCTATGGGGCATCAAGGTCATGCAGTCGATTGGCCCAGCACTGCAGGAGAACGGCTTGTATTGGTGGTTCCTGGATCATGCGGCCACAAGTGCCCTGTGGGGCATCGTTGCCGGCGCCTGCCTGACCGCGCTTGTACACAGCAGTGCTGCTGTCATTGGCATGGCCATCGGCGTTGCCACCTCAGGGGCCTTGCCAACTGAGGTGGGGATTGCCATTGTGCTGGGCGCGAATGTCGGCACATGCGTCACAGCCGTGATCGCATCCATCGGCGGTTCCATTGCCGGAACCTTCGTTGCCTGGACGAATGTGGCACTCAACGTAGGCGGTGCTCTGCTGTTCCTGCCGCTCATCGGCCCGCTGCAGAGTCTTTCCGCCTGGATTGGCGGAGGCTCTGGCGCACAGATTGCACACGCCCAGACTATTTTCAACATCGTCTGCTCGGCACTTGTCCTGCCACTGTGCTACCTGCAGTTATGGTCCAGGCTGGAGACCCGGCTCCAGTCCTAACAAGCAGTACTATGGCATACACTTTACCGGCACTTCTGCTGTCGCTGTACTATTATACTTCAATTGGGCCTTTTCATCTAATACAAAGAAGAAAAATGCATGTTACCAAAAAAGAACTGCAAAGGCCCGATATAGGCTTGCAGTTCTTTCCGTCTTCTAACTATTTTTTAGCATAATGCTGCAATTACTTAACTGTTACAGAGACCGTTACAGTCTTACCGTCGAATTTACCTTTAAAGGATGTCGATCCCTTCGCCACCCCTGTAATACTGCCAATTGACCATTTGGCTACCGATGGCTTCGAGTTGGTCCAAGCTACAAGACCTGTCACATCAACTGTTTTACCAGTATCATACAGAGCTGTAACCACTACCGTCTGCTTGGCACCCGGGGCCAGTTGGAGACGTGTTTCATTCACTGTCAGTTTGGTCAGCTTAGGAATCACGTTGACTTTCAGACTGATATCAATTCCTTGATAGGAGCCTTTCAGTGTAGTCGTGCCTTCAGCGATCGCTTTTACGGAAGAGCCAGTCACCGTAGCCGCTGCAGGATTGCTGGATTCCCATTTGATGCTGCTGGACAGGTTACCTGTTTTTCCGTTGGAATAATAAGCCGTTACTTTAACCGTCTTGCTATTCTTGATGTTCAAATCCAGTGAAGCCGGCTCAACCACAATCTTGGTAATCTTCTGCTCAATAGTTACCGGGATTGTGATAGTCTTGTTGGCATACGTCCCTTTCAGGTTCGCACTGCCTTTAGTGAGTCCTTTAATGGTTTGACCGCTTGCGCTTGTCTTGAGTACAGCATTCGTGCCAGAAATCTCCCACTTGATCTTATCCGAGGTCTCACGCTCGTCGCCGTTCTCCATAACCGCTCTTACCGAAGGCATAGGCTTCTCTTCACCGGTAACCACCACAAGGTTGTCCTCAGGTCCGATCAGTACCAGCACTTTATCCTGAACCGTAAGCTTCAATTCCACGCTCTTGTTGCGGATATCTGCTTTGGAAGCGGTGACGCCGCCCTCTTTGATTTTACCGGTCAGAGTGACAGTCCCTGCAGATTTACCTTCAATCTTACCGTCCTTAATCAGAGCGATTTCTGCATTACCGGAAGTCCATTCCACCTCTTGGCTCAGATCAATCTTGGAGCCGTCGAGTTTGGTTCCGTCTACTTTTGGCAGACCCAGCGTGTCGCCCTTGAACAACTCTTGCTCTGTCTTCTCGATAGACAATGCAGTAATCGTTGGCAGCACTTTTACCTTAATATCTCTGCTAACGCCTCTATACTCCGCTTTGATGGTAGAGTCCCCCACACCCTTAGCCGTAATGTCCGCAGCGTCTGCTTCGGGTTTGGCTGTAGCTACCAGTTGATCACTGGATGTCCAGGTAGCGTTCAGGGATACATTCAGCGTAGAGTTAGCTGCATCTCTTACCTCAGCCTTTACATCCAGCACTTCGCCCATGAACAGCGTCTGATCCTTGGAAGGACTCAATAGAATCGCTTCATATGGCGAGCGGACATAGACGTCTACTGTAGCCTTAACGCCGAGGCTTGTGATCGTAATCACTGTTTTACCTGTAGCCAGAACTTTGAGTTCTCCATCCTTGACCGTAGCTACAGCCGGATTGGAGGAACTCCAGTCTCCCTTGGTAGTCAAATCTTCTGATTCCGATACCGCTGCCGTTTTGCTGAACGCTGTCAATTTGATAGAACTGTCCCCGATCAGGGTCTCAACATCCTTGACTACTTTACCGTTCTGCTTAATTTCAATCTCGGTAAAAGCAACTTCTACTTCAGCCTTATATGTAGCCGTCAAACCTTTGTATTTTGCTGTAATGGTGGACTTGCCCTCTTTCAGAAGATTGACTTTACCTTCCGATATCGTCAATACACTGCTGTCAGAGCTGGACCATTCAACATCTTTTGTAACATCAGTCGCTTCGGTAATGGACTTTCCACCAAGTACCGTTGCTTTGATTGTCCGCTTCTCTTCACTGTCTCCCAGCTTGTAAATGCCCTCTTTATGTTCAATCTTCAGGTCTTTAAACGGATGAGTAACCGAGACCTCAATAGTAGTCAACGCAGTATTATAAATCGCAGTAATTGTAGCTGTACCACTGTCGAGCGGGGTCACAAGACCATTCACAACCTTAACGGCAGCAGTATTCGAGGAGCTCCAGCTTACTGCGCCCGTCACATCCTTCTTGGAGGTAGACCCTTCCACATTGGCGAACACTCTCAACTGTTTCGGTGACTGCCCTACAACCAGATCCAGCTTGGCCGAGCTTTCAAACTCAATCGAGTTGATATCTCCCTTCTCCGCAAAGACGCTTGCCGGGAATACCACGGTAGCCAGCAATGCAAAGATGAGGAGCAGCTTCGTCATTTTTCTATTCACAGTCATCATTTCTCTCCTTCTGTTTTAATGTTGTCCCAGGGATGCATTCCCACACTCTTCCACTACTATCGACATTTTGCATCGAAGTGTTTACTCTTTCTGAGATTATGGAGGCTTAAATTCACAATTCAGGACTTTATGACTATAAAATTTCCGTTAAAAGCAGTGCCATCGCCTTATGCGGAATTTAACTGCCGAAGACAATCCAATAACATAAAAAAGCCAAGCAGCCACTCCGAATAAAACTGAGGAATCGCTGTTTGGCTTTTGTGTCTACAATTTTTATATCGATAGGCTCGCCTGTTTCACTGAAGCCAGCTCGCCGCGGCATTCGTTTACGCCTGCTTGCGTGATCTTCACCTGGCACAGCTCACCTTGCAGGGAATCATCACCTTCAAAGAAGACCTGCAAATAATTGTCGCTGAAGCCATGCTGTGTACTCCGGCCCGGAGCATCCTTCGCAGACCGCTCGGGAATCACATTCAGCGTCTGCCCAACGAACTTCTGCGCGTACGCCAGCTGCATTTCCTCGGACAAGTCAATCAGTTCCTGCACACGGGCATTCTTGATCTCTTCATCCACCTGATTGTCCATGCGAGCAGCCGGTGTACCTGTCCGTTTGGAGTACGGGAATACGTGCATTTCCGAGAAATTGACCGCCTTCATGAAATCATAGCCGGCACGGAACATTTCATCGGTTTCTCCCGGGAATCCAACAATGACGTCAGTTGTAATGCCGACATCCGGCATGGCCTGACGAATCAGCTGCATTTTGGCGTAATATTCTTCGGTTGTATACTTCCGGCGCATCGTCTTCAGCACATGGTTATGTCCAGCTTGCAGCGGGATGTGCAGATGACGGCACATTTTGGAGGAGCGGTTCAGCACTTCAAGCAGCTTCTCATCGATCTGACTAGCTTCAATGGAGGAAATCCGCACGCGCTCCAGTCCATCTACCTTGTCCAGCTCCCAGAGCAGATCGGACAGACGATAGTTGTCAAGGTCATCCCCATAGCCTCCGGTATGAATGCCGGTCAGCACGAATTCCTTGTAACCGGACTCCACAAGCTGATGTGCCTGAGTCACAATGCTCTTCGGATCACGGCTGCGCGACAGTCCACGCGACCAAGGAATTATACAGAAGGTGCAGAAGTTATTACACCCGTCTTGAATCTTCAGGAACGCCCGTGTCCGGTCAGCAAAAGCCGGTACGTCCATTTCCTCAAACTCACGGGTCTTCATGATATTGCGAACCGCATTCACCGGCTGGCGCGATTCCTGAATGTTCTTCACATGCGTCATGATCTGATCCCTGTCCTGGTTGCCGATCACGAGATCGACACCCGGAATATCAAGAATCTCCCCTGGGGACGTCTGTGCATAGCAGCCCGTAACAGCTACGATGGCCTCAGGGTTGCGGCGTACAGCGCGGCGGATCATCTGGCGACTCTTCTTATCACCAGTATTGGTAACAGTACAAGTATTGATCAGATACACATCGGCGGTACCCTCGAAATCCACCTGCTCGTAACCTTCATTTTTGAACAGTTGCCAGATGGCTTCGGTATCATAGAAATTAACTTTGCAACCCAACGTATAAAACGCTACGGATGACATCTCTTAAGCTCCCCCCATTTCTCCGGATTCATATAACAGGCATGCTGCAGCTACCATCCCTGCCGTCTCACAGCGCAGGATGCGTCGTCCAAGACCGACAGGCACGGCACCGGCCGCCTCAGCTTTAGCGGCCTCTTCGACTGTAAAGCCGCCCTCTGGTCCAACTACCACCATTATTTTGATAGCAGACTGGTCCTGCAAAGCTTGTAGCTTTGGAGCCGCGGCGCTGCGCAATTGCAGACCTTCTTCCTTCTCATAGCAAAAATACACGGCGTCATATTCCGCAAACGATTGCAGCAAAAGCTTCCAGGATACTGGAGGCTCTACCGGAGGGATGATGTTCCGGTGGGCCTGCTCTGCGGCTTCCTTGCAGATTTTGCGCCATCGTTCTAGACGCTTGCCTTCCTTGCGTTCGTCATACTGCACAATGGTGCGTTCTGACAAAAACGGCTGAAAGGACACAGCACCGATCTCAGTACATTTCTGGATCACAGTCTCCATCTTGTCGCCTTTAGGAAGGCTTTGGGCTACTGTAATCTTGACGCGCGCTTCATGCGTCATTTCCAGGACTTCCACTACATTCGCTGTAACTTCTCCAATTTCAATCTGAACAATTTCAACCAAGGCTTCACGGGAGGACCCATCGCTGACAATCAGCTTGTCCCCTTCCTTGCCGCGCATGACCTTGGCGATATGGCGAGCATCCTCGCCGCCGATAGTTACGGTATCGCCGCTGAACTGCTCCGGCGTCACAAAATATCGCTGCATCGTATCAACATCCTGTCCGTTATTCAGGCGCCGGGGGACATAGGTCCTGCCTCTGCAGGCTGGCCCCCGCCATCCGGCGCAACATGATAAGCCGTCTTAACGCCAAAAACCATCATACAACGTTTGCCATGCTGTGACCAGCCTTATTGCCCGGCTTTAGCTGCCGAACATCCAGAGGAACATCTTTAGAAAACTTCGGGTCATTTGATCGCCCCAAATATGCAGCGGAGTAATGGTGTACGCTCTCAATGCCGGAATAAATAGAATCAGCAGGAAAATCAGGCTTCCCCACTGCTCATACTGCTGCAGCCGCCCGCGGATCGAACGCGGGGCCAGATCTTCGACAATCCGGTAGCCGTCCAGTGGCGGAAGCGGGATCAGGTTGAACAGGAACAGGAAGAAATTCCACTGAATGAACATACCGAAGAACAAATACACGGCCTGAAGCAAACGAACATTGGTAATGGCTTCGATCGTACCCGTCGCCAGCAGCGCCGCGTAGATCAACGTTCCGAGAATCGCCAGCAACAAGTTACTGATTGGTCCTGCAATAGACACAATAATCCCCATCAGACGTGGGTTTTTGAAGTTGTCCCGATTAACCGGAACGGGCCGCGCCCAACCGAAACCGACCAACAGCATCAAAATAACGCCCAGGAAATCAAAATGAACGGCAGGGTTCAGCGTCATGCGGCCCAGCAGCCGTGCTGTGGGATCGCCGAACTTGTTGGCAAAATAAGCATGTGCAAATTCATGCACCGTAAATGCGATTAATAGTGTGATCAAAAAAAACGGTAACTGTTCAAGCGGTATACTAATAAAATTTCGCAAAAAATCCATCTTTACCTCTTTCCGGCTGTAAATGCCACCCAATCTTCTTCACGGGTAATTTCGATAATCTCAAAGCCGGACGCCGTCAGCGCCTGTGACACCAGACCTTCCTTGTCCTTGTAAATGCCGGAGGTAATGTAGATGCCGCCCGGCTTCAGCGCCCGGTAAACATCATCTGTGAACAATACGATAATCTCTGCGAGAATGTTAGCCACCACAATTTGCACTGGCAGTGTAACGCCAAGACTATCCCCGGCAGGATTCACTTCAGGTTGTACAGAGACATTGGCCTCTGGTCTTGCCGATGGCCACATGTCTCCGGCCGCTGTATCAGCGGCCTTTTCGCCGCCTAATAGCGACAGCAAGTCACTTTCTTTTACAGTAATGGAATCTTCAAGCCGATTTAGCGCCACATTCTCCACTGCGCTCTCCACGGCAACGGGATCAAGATCCAGCGCCAGCACAGAACCTGCGCCCAGCAGCATCGCACCGACCGCCAAAATGCCGGACCCGGTGCCGACATCAATGACTTCTTCGCCGCCAGTGATATTCTTCTCCAGCGCCCGCAAGCATAAAGCTGTCGTAGGATGTGTGCCCGTACCAAAGGCCATGCCAGGGTCGATCTCGATAATTTTTTCGTTCGGACTTTCCGGCGTATACTCTTCCCAAGTCGGCTTGATGGTCAAGCGCTCCGATACGCGCAGTGGCTTGAAATACTGCTTCCAGGCATGAGCCCATTCTTCTTCATCCACAGTTTTCCAGGAGATTAGAGCTTTGCCCGGATCAATGCCATATTCCCGCAGTTCCTCTACACGGGGAGTCAGCTCCGCAATCACTTCATCCATATCCACAGACTCTGCGTAGTACCCTTTAATTACTGCTTCCCCTTCGGGGATATCATTCAGCGGCTCATCATACAGTTCGCCGTAACGGGTATCCCGCACTTTGCCCAGTATGCCGGATTCCTCGATGGAAACACCGCCCGCGCCTGCTTCATATAAAAAATTAGATATCATTTCTTGCGCTTCTTCGGTTGTATGTATCGTTACTTCATGCCATAACATCTTGTTGGAATCCTCCTTAAATTTGCGAACATTACCAGTATAACATTTCTCCTTGCCTGAGCGCCAAACTGCACGCATAGAGACGCTGAATTAAACTTTTACAACGGGTAAGCCCGTGTCCTGGCTCCTGCAGAAACAATCCAGGGTATGGTCATTCACCATGCCGGAAGCCTGCATAAAGGCATAACATATGGTGGTGCCGACGAATTTCATGCCTTTCTTCTTCAGCGCACTGCTCATATCATCAGATTGCGGGGTGCTGGCAGGCACTTCCGCCCTGCTCTTCCAGTGATTTAGGACAGGCGTTCCGCCAACAAAGCTCCATAAATAATTCGAAAAGCTGCCTTCCTCCCGGATAATTTCCTGATACACGCGCGCATTATTGATGACGGACAGGATCTTCAGCCGATTGCGGATAATCCCGGCATCCTGCATCAGTTCGGCAATTTTTGACTCATCATAAGCGCTAATCTTCTCGGGATCGAAACCGTCAAACACGATCCTGAAGCGCTCCCGCTTTTGCAGCACCGTGTACCAGCTTAGTCCTGCCTGCATCCCCTCCAGCATCAGCAGTTCGAACAGCGCCCTATCGTCATACAAGGGTTGTCCCCATTCCGTGTCGTGATAAGCAATATACAAGGGATCAGCGGTGACCCATTCACATCTTTTAATCGTCATCTCCTCCTCTCTCTCTTTAATATTGTGGTGTCTTATAGACACCTTCTTTTGCCCTGCCTTGACAACGTCCTCTTAATGTATACGAAAAAAAGGGAGGAACACAAGGTTCTCCCCATTAAAATAAGGTTAATATTTTGAATTACTTTCCCTAAATACACTAAGGCTGCAGCTGCACCCGGGTCTCTTTATCCGGCTCGTCGGTCGTGTAGTAGAACATATATAGCGAGGCTTCTGTTTGTTTGAAATCCTTATAGACGTCTATCGCCTTGTTGTTGCCATCACCGGCGAAGTTGACCGTTACTGGTCTGCCAAGAATTCTGTCTTTACCAAGGTTAATATGGGTCTGGTTGATCCCGCCAAAATGGGCATCCTCGCTTCCAGTCTCTACGTACAAGTCATTCCCCCGCATATAGTACGTCCACTGAACAGGATATCCACCAACCGCTCTGTCCAACGTCTGCTTTTTAGTAGAGATGTCGGTCAAGAGAACCGGTGTTTTATCATCTTCATGGGTTGTAACTTTATATTTGCCTACAAAAGTGATCGGCGTCTCCTTGGTGATTACCAGATCGGAAGGCAACTCGAACTTGTAGTTCATCAGATAGGGATCATCCTTGGGCGAACGGAACAACCCGCCTTCAAGCGTTCGTCCATTTACTTCAAGTGCCATTTTTTTATATGGTATATCCGCGAACCCTTTAACCTTAGATCGTACGGCCACCCGGATTTGGGTAGGCGTCACCACCATTTTTTCGATGATATGGTCGGAAACCCCAGGCTCTAGTGGAAGATTCAGCTCTGTCTTGATCGTTCCGCTCTCCATCTGCTTTTTACTTAACTGCAGATCAAATGCCCAAGGTCCGTCTATATTTTTTTCTACCTTGGTATATTGCAGTTTGTAAGTCGTCTGTCCCGCAGGCAAGTCACTGCTTTTAAAATATTGCTGGGTTGTATAATCGCCATTATCATTCGGCTGACCATAGGTACTTCCAGACAGTGCGTGCAGCGTCTTTCCTTGGACAATCGGAGCAATCTGCGGATAAGCCCAGGCTTTGCTTTCTACCCGATCGAAAGTAATCGCCGAGGAGAGAAGTATTTTATCAGCGCCTTGCTTGAACGCTTTGACCTCGATTTTTTGCATGCCATCCTTGCCGATCTGGAAGCTCTGTGCCTTCTCGGAACCGCTGTCCAGCTGCAAGTCCACTTCCTGCTGGCTGTATAACTGGAGAATATCCGCTGTGAGCCTAACTTTCGCCGTATCCTGCTTTGGGGACCAATCACTCTCGAAATAACCGTTATATCTCTGATTCTTCTCATCCCACTGCAAATAGCTAAATTCTCCTTCGCTATTCTTTCCATGTTCATCCTTCAAGCTCATGCCCTTAAGATCCCAGAACTCAGTATCCGCACGTTTCCCGACATCTAGATTGTATAAAATGACCGTCCGGTTCTCATCCACAATCGCCGTACGAAGCGTTAGTGTAACGCCACCTTTGCTGATTGTCTGCCCCAGTGGCTGACCCATATTCTGATCCAGAACAGCCTGAAGTCCCCCTTTGTCCCGCAACACGTTGCCCCAATCATAATGAATGGCGGCATACACCGGAGCAGCAGCCAATAGTGCGCTGAGTGAAGCGGCCATAGCAATTCTGCGCCAGCTTTTGTGGCGTCGTGTAGATACACGGGCCGGTGTAGAATCCACCACAGCAGAGGTATGACCGGCTTCTTCCATCCTGTTCCACATGTTCTCAAAATCAGGATAAGGCACGTTCTCATCCTTATTTAATTGACGCTTTAGCGTAGGCTCTATTTTGTCCATAAGATTCTTCCTCCCTGTCTTGAGTGTGCACCCCTGCTTCCAGCAGAATGCCTTTCATTAATCGCAGTCCCTTATGCAGTCTGGATTTCGTCGTTCCCAAGGGGATCGACAACAAGCCGGAAATCTCGGCTAGGCTAAAATCATGCATGTAACGCAGTGTCACTACCGCCCTGATTTTGTCCGGCAAACGCCTCATGTACCCTGCCCACTCCACTGCGGATTCCCGTTCTTCCGCCAGCCGGTCTACCGGCTTCTCTTCATTTCCTGTGAACATATAGGGATGATCTGCAACCTTCTCATTCAGGCTGCGCCGTCGCCGCAAATGATTCAAGCATTGGTTGACTGTTATTTTCATGATCCAGGCCCGTAAATGCTCGATATGTTCCCGATTGCTGCGGAAAACTGTAATGAATACTTCTTGTGTCAGGTCCTCCGCATCCGCCGCATTATGGACCATGTAATAGCAGGTTCGGTACACATCCCTGTTAAAGGCTTCGAATAGTTCCCGATTGCTCTCCAATGTTCCCCCTCCTCTCTGGTCTCGGATATCTATATAACAATTGAGCCGCCCAAAAGGTTCATTCAGAATATGCAAAGAAACAAAATAAAGAGGGCAAGCCGTCTGCTTGCCCTCCATCGGTCCGGGATATGTATGCCACAGCATCCACCACTTATTTCTTGGAATTGTAATCGCCGATCCTGATTCCCCAGACACTGTCCTTGCGGTGCGCAGCGGCCTCCTGCAGAGCTGGAAGCCTGGTATCTTGCGGATAATGCCGCTCCAGGTAAGAAGCGAACGTACTACGCAGCCCCAGCTCATTTTCCAGCTTGTTGAACTCATTGGGATGCTTCTCCAGCTCCGCCAAAGCCTCTTCCCAGCGGCTGAGATCAGCGTTAGAGGATTGACCATCGCCAATCTTTTGCGCCAGCTCACGCAGTTCACGGTAGGCGAACTTGACGCTGGAGGAATAGCGCTGCTTTTGATTAAGATAGGTGAGTAGTGCGATCACCAGCACGAGTCCGCCCCATAATATGATGTTGTCCATTGTCTCTCCTCCAGATTCTGCAACAAATTCACTGATAGCAAGGGATACGGCACGCTAGCCGGGAAGACCATACTTTTCGATCCAGCCCTCCACCGACTTTTCAAACTTGTTCCGGGTCATGATTTCATGCGTAATGAAATGTCCTTTATAGAACAGACTGTAGCTGGTATATGGAGTGGGTGCGTTCTGCGCTTCTTCTGTAGTCATTATTCGGCGCACCTGCAAAGGGATTCCGCGTTCCTGCGCGCCTGTCTCAAGCTCACCTATATAATAGCTGGTATATGGGCATTGTGCGGTATAAAACAGTTGTAATCCTTCTGAAAATTCTACTTTTTGACTCTGTACAGTTGCCTTGAATTTCGGTGTTGGCGCAGTCTCGTTGGATTTCAGAACTACCAGCTCAAAATAAGGTGGTGCTTGGTCACAAACCTGAAAACCGTTATGCAGAAAATAGGATTTGTCTGACAGATACGGCTTCTTCGTCCTGCCTGTTACGGCCACAATGCCGTTAGCTCCTTGCGCTTCCTCCAGGCATTCAGCCAGCAACTGCGCGCCGTGTCCTTTCCCCTTGAAGGAACCCGCTACCCATAGGCAATTGATAAATAAATAACCAGGTGCCTCTACCGGACACCAGGCGTAATCCGCCGGAAGATATTCAATAAATACTTTCTGCCTAACATCCAGTTTTTTGAATCGCAGCCCTTCCTGGAAACGTTCTTGTAGCCATTCCTTCTTCAGCCTAACTCCCTCCGCACACTTCTTGTCCGAGATCGCACAGCATATATGCTGCTGCTCAATATTGTTACTATTCAACGTTATAATGGCAGTATCACTCATCTCAAAAAACCACCTCCCCACAATAGCTTGATTTTCAAATTCAAATATGAAAGCGAATTCAATTATTCAACCAGAACTGCTGGAGTTTCTGGGTATCCTGAAGCACGAACTGATCCGGCAGATCATCCAGACTGGAACAGGCGGAGAACTTATAAGCACTGTTAATATCATAGGTTTTGAAATAGTAGCTTCCAGCGTCAGGAGAGAGCCCTACTAAGCCATCAGGATGCTTACGTACAGAGAATGAGGTCAAGGGATGCGATAAGCCGCTACCGAGCGCTTTTACATACGCCTCCTTCAACGTCCATATCTCGTAAAAATAATCTGTCCGCGATTCCTCCGGACGCAGCATTAAATCCTCATATTCCTCGTCTGAGAAAAAGCGTTCCGCGATCGTCAAGTCGATAGGCCGGATCTCTTCGATATCTACTCCAAGCCTGCCTGTTCCATAAATTAAGGACACCCATTTGCCCGAATGAGAGACATTGAAGGAAAAGTTCTCTTTGCCTTCCAGATGTGGCTTTCCATACTTATTCTTCTGAAAATGAATTTCCTGATTGGGAATACCCAGTTCCTGGCGAATCACCGTCCGGACCAGAATTTCTCCGAACAAGGAGCGGTAAGCATCCTCAAGGCGCAAAAATCTGCCGATCCCATTACGACGTTGCACCGAAACTTTGGACTGCCAGAATTCATATGTATTACTGTCCAGCTTACCGGGTATTTCCAATAGTACAATTTGCGACAATATCATCACCCAGCTTTATGTTTATTGAGCACTACTCCTTTGATTATACACCCCGAACACGCAAAAAAGCCCCATCAAGTGGGGCAATTTCTAATATTTTCTTTTACTTTTTCTTCAAAATCTCGTGCAACTGCCGTTTATCAGCTTCCAGTGACCGCTCCTGAGCTTCCAAATCATCATGATCTGCTTCTGCGGCTGAGAATTCAACATCCTCCAATTTAGCTTCGTACAACATCTTCTGCTTGTCTGTCTTGGAGAAAATTTTGGAGTTCTCTCGATCCATCGTGGCCTCACAATCCTTTCGGGTTTAGTAGTGCTATCTATTGTTTTAGATAAAGCCCCCAGCTTCTTCGATCAAACGCAGCGCCCTGTCATACGAGTCCGAATCCACCACTACAGTCAATAAAATATCTCTTCCCGTGGGGCCGCCATCTCCCCCGTGGCTCATCCCGCTGGCGCTGGTATCCGCCGCCGCAAGAATGCCGGTATGGCTGCGGTCAGCAGTCATTGAAGCCATGCCGGCAATATTCCCAGTGACCGGATTAATGCTCTGGACCGGACCGTTCCCGCCATATTTGCTAAAGCGGTCGATCGAGAGCTCAATTACCCGCAGCGCTTGTAGCTTTCTGGATACCCCCTCAGCTTCCTCCGGGCTTTTAAAATAGGACAAAATAGAGCGTTCCGGCATCATATCCCCGCTTTCCATTGTAATCAAGCTCCGCATGCTGCTAAGGTTATATTGTCTTAACTCCCTTGAGTTTATGCCTCTATTCCAATACAAAAAAACAGCAGGCCGGAGGTTATCCTCCAGCCTGCTGTTTTATATTAGAAACGATATGCTTTATTCCCCACGGAACGCACGCTTCACACGGTCAAAGAAAGATTGCTCCTGCTCATGCGTATTCTCTCCATTGAGGGCTCCGAACTGGCGCAGCAAGTCTTTCTGCTCTTCGCTCAGCTTGCTTGGCGTTACTACGATGACTCTGACGTGCTGATCACCCTGGCCGTTACCACGCAAGCGTGGTACGCCCTTGCCCTTCAAACGGAAGAAAGTACCCGTTTGCGTCCCGGCTGGGATCTTGAGCTTCACTTTCTCAGTCAAAGTCGGGATCTCAATCTCGTCACCGAGTGCTGCCTGAGCAAAGGTAAGCGGTACCTCGCATAGAATATCATCGTTCTCGCGCTCAAAGAAATCATGCGGCTTCACACGAATGACAATGTACAGGTCGCCCGCAGGGCCGCCCCGTAAACCGCCTTCGCCTTCACCGGTCATACGCAGTTGTGCGCCGTCATCAACACCAGCTGGAATGCGAACATGAATCTTGCGCTGCTTCTTCACCTTACCGTTGCCGGCACAAGTGGTACATTTCTCTTTAATGACTTTACCGGTCCCGCTACAATTTGAGCATGGACGACGGTTGCGCATTTGGCCAAGTGGCGTATTCTGCACGAACTCCTGCTGACCGCTACCGCGGCAGACCGAACAAGTCTCAGGCTTCGTACCCGGCTTAGCACCGGAACCAAAGCAAGTGTCGCAGTCCTCGGTACGTGGAATTGTAATATCCGTTTCCTTGCCGAACACCGCTTCCTTGAACTCAATGGTCATTGTATACTGCAAATCGCTACCGCGCTGCGGAGCATTAGGATCACGGCGTCCGCCGCCGCCGAAGAACATATCGAAGATATCGCCCAGGCCTCCGAAGTCTCCGCCACCGCTGAAGCCGCCGCCACCCATACCCTGGTTAGGATCGATATGGCCGTACTGGTCATATCTTGCACGCTGCTGACCATCGCTCAGAACGTCATAGGCTTCCTTCACTTCCTTGAATTTAGCCTCGGCATCGCTGGCTTTGTTCACGTCCGGATGATACTGGCGGGCCAGCTTACGATAGGCTTTCTTGACCTCATCGTCTGAAGCGTCTCTTCCAAGGCCCAGCACTTCATAATAATCGCGTTTATCTGCCACTGCATTCACCTCCGTACCTCTAATTCCGCCCGACAATTCATACTATTCCTCTATCGTTTCAGACGGTGCATACACTTATCCCTGTTACATGTAAAAGGAAAGCCAAAACACGGGATGCCCCGGTTTTGACCTTCCCCCACTTACGACACTTATCGTCTAAGGTTACCCTTGTTTCTTCTCGTCGTCAACAACTTCATAATCAGCATCTACCACATTTTCTCTCTTAGACGCGCCTTCAGGAGCACCTTCTCCGCCGGCAGCACCTTGTTCAGCTGCTGCTTGCTCGTACAGCTTCACGGACAACTGTTGAACGATTTCGTTCAAAGCTTCTGTAGCTGCATTGATTTCTTCGAGGTTGTCGGTTTGAATAGCCGCTTTTACCTTTTCTTTAGCTTCATTAGCCTTTTCAACTTCGGAAGCATCGGCCTTGTCACCAAGATCCTTGATTACTTTCTCAGTGGAGTACACGAGTTGGTCAGCGTTGTTCTTCGCTTCTACCAGTTCCTTACGCTTACGGTCTTCCTCAGCGTGCAGCTCGGCATCCTTCATCATTTGTTCAACTTCAGCATCGCTCAAGCCGCTGGAAGAAGTGATGGTGATCTTCTGGCTCTTGTTCGTGCCTTTATCAGTAGCCGATACGTTCACGATACCGTTCGCATCGATGTCAAAAGTAACTTCGATTTGTGGTACACCGCGTGGTGCCGGTGGAATCTCGTTAAGCGTAAAGCGACCCAGTGTTTTGTTGCCGTTCGCCATTTGACGCTCACCTTGCAGAACGTGAATTTCCACGCTTGGCTGGCTGTCAGCAAAGGTTGAGAACACTTGAGATTTGCTTGTAGGAATCGTTGTGTTGCGCTCGATCATCTTCGTGAAGACGCCGCCCGCAGTTTCGATACCCAGGGACAATGGTGTTACGTCGAGCAGGACTACGTCTTTAACGTCGCCTGTCAGAACGCCCGCTTGAACAGCTGCACCAAGGGCTACCACTTCGTCCGGGTTAACACCTTTGTGAGGCTCTTTGCCAGTTAGTTTCTTAATGGCATCTTGTACGGCAGGAATCCGTGTAGATCCGCCTACGAGTACGATTCTTGTAAGATCAGCAGGAGTCATGCCTGCATCGCTCAATGCTTGACGTGTTGGGCCCAAAGTACGTTCTACCAGACCAGCAGTCAACTCATCGAACTTAGCGCGAGTCAAGTTAACCTCCAAGTGCTGAGGTACGCCGTCAACGACAGTGATGAACGGAAGGGATACTGTAGTTGTCAGTACGCCGGACAGTTCTTTCTTCGCTTTCTCAGCAGCGTCTTTAAGACGTTGTACAGCCGCTTTATCTTTGCTCAGGTCGATGCCTTGTTCTTTTTTGAATTCAGCTACGAGGTAATTCATAACTACTTCGTCAAAGTCATCGCCACCAAGCTTGTTGTCACCGCTTGTAGCTTTTACTTCGAAGAAACCATCGCCCAGTTCAAGGATAGATACGTCGAACGTACCACCACCAAGGTCATAGACAAGGATTGTTTGATCTTCGGATTTCTCCAGACCATAAGCCAAAGCTGCAGCAGTTGGCTCGTTCACGATACGCAGAACTTCCAGACCCGCAATTTTACCGGCATCTTTGGTTGCTTGACGTTGGCTATCATTAAAATAAGCAGGAACAGTGATAACCGCTTGTGTAACGGTTTGGCCAAGATAAGCTTCTGCATCGGATTTCAGCTTTTGCAGAATCATAGCCGAGATTTCTTGTGGAGAGTAATCTTTGGCATCGATGCTTTCTTTATGGTTCGTACCAATATGGCGTTTAATGGAACTGATTGTACGATCAGGGTTGGTGATCGCTTGGCGTTTAGCCGTTTCACCGACGATACGCTCGCCGTCTTTCTTGAAGCCTACAACCGAAGGGGTTGTGCGTGCGCCTTCCGGATTCGGAATAACAACGGCCTCGCCGCCTTCCATAACGGCTACGCAAGAGTTGGTGGTTCCAAGGTCAATACCGATAACTTTACTCACTGTAATTTGCCTCCTCAAAATGTAATGGAGCATTCGCCCCGTTTGAATTGTTCTCTTTGTGTACCAAATCCCATCGACTCAAGAAGCAGGATGGCTGCAAATAGCAGAGCTGCTTCACTTCGCGGGCCAAAGCTATCCCCGCTTATATAGACAGGCTACATGCTGACTTTGACCATGGCTGGACGAAGGACTTTATCCTTCAGGAGATAGCCCTTTTGGACCTCTTCCGTCACGATACCTTCCTCGTGCTCCTCGCTCTCCACCTGCATAATAGCTTGATGATATTCAGGGTTAAAAGGCTGTCCCACCGATTCCATCGCTGTGAGCCCCTCCGACTTTAATACCACATCCAGTTGACGGAAAATCATGTTCACGCCTTTCGTGAACGCCTCAGTCTCAGGACCGGCAGGTGCGGTAGCCAAGGCCCGGTCGAAATTGTCCAGAACCGGAAGCAATTCGTTGATGAGCTTGGAGGTGGCGTATTGCGCCAGTTCTTCTTTTTCTTTCTGGGTGCGGCGGCGGAAATTGTCATAATCGGCTTGTACACGAAGTACACGTCCCTGCAATTCATCAGCCAGCGTCTGCAGACGAGCTGCGTCCCCGGCTTCTTCTGCCGATACAGTACCGGCCTCCGAGACAGTTTCCTCAGTTGCTTGCTCTTCATTCAATTCATTCGGATCTTGAACTTGTTCCTCTTTCAAGTTGTCTTCACCTCCTTAAAATCATCACGAAAATCAATATGGCTCTGTTCACTTATACCAGTGTGCCAGCATCGCTGTCAAATCTCGGGATAAAATGCCCAAGATGCCCATTACCCGCGCGTATTCCATTCGGGTAGGACCTAGAATACCAATGCTGCCCAGCGCCTGGCCGTCCAATGAATAAGTCGCAGTAATAAGACTGCAATTCGCAAAGGCCTCATGGTCGTTCTCGGTTCCTATCCGCACCTGAATGCCAGGTCCGCCTGGCACGGGCGACATCATCTTGAGCAGCGTAGGCGTCTCCTCCAGCAGATCCAGAATGTGCTTAACCTTGTCGACATCCTTAAATTCCGGCTGGGTCAGCATATTCGTGGCCCCACTCAGATAGATCCGCTGCTCATTCTCACTGTCAAGCGCGGTATCAAGCATCTTCATCAGCTCTTCATAATGAGAGATATGGCGCTGCATTTCCTGGCCAAGCTCGGTGTAGAGCTGGGTCTTCAGCTTGTAAAGCGGCACATTCTTCAGCTTGCTGTTGAGCAGATTAACGACCTTCTCGATCTCGGAGATTGAAATCTCCGGCGGAATATTAACAGTACGGTTCTCTACCTGCCCCGTGCTGGTGACAATGATCGCTACAGCGGTCTTGTCGTCCAGGGGCAACAATTGAAAATGGCGTAGTGAAGTATGAAAAACCTCCGGTCCCAGAAGGATGGAAGTGTAATTCGTCATATTAGAAAGGATCATAGCCGCATGCTGGATGACCTGTTCCGTTGCATTCAGCTTCTCAGCGAAAAATGTACGGATCGTCCCCATCTCAGCGATTTCGGCAGAATTCCAAGGTACCAGATGATCCACATAATAGCGGTATCCCTTATGAGATGGAATTCGTCCTGCCGATGTATGAGGCTGTTCAAGATAGCCCAGTTCCTCCAGGTCGGCCATTTCATTGCGGATGGTAGCAGGACTGTATCCTACATCACCCCGCTTAGAAATACTGCGTGAGCCTACCGGCTCAGCCGAAGAGATATAGTCATCCACAATAGCATTCAATATCATTCTCTGGCGATCGGTTAACATGGCATTCCCTCCTGTCCGCCTGCGGTTTCTGATTCGTTAGCACTCGACTCAGATGAGTGCTAACCACTATTACAAAAATACCAAACTGACATTAACATTGTCAAGTCAGTTCAGCATCTTGGGCATCCGCTTTTTTTTCGCTACGTCATGGTATTCTTCTTTATGATACTGATCATGTATGGTTTGAAAAAAAACACCGAACCGACATTGACAAAAGTCAAGTCAGTTCAGCATTTTAAGAACGGCTATTTCATCGCAGGCGTGCTGCTTTTTACAATTTACACAATCGGTCCATACCTTTTCCGGGAAGATCTCCTTCTCAACGATGGTAAATCCATTTCTCAGGAAGAAATCGACCGCATAGGTCAGTGCCATAATCTTAGGAATCTTCTGCCGTCTGGCTTCCTCGGTCAGCTTATCCACGATCAGGGAACCGATCCCCTTGCCTTTGCATTCAGGACGCAGCCCCAGCGAACGAATCTCCACGAGGTCATTACCCAGCTTGCAGAGCGAGCCACAACCGACGAATCTGCCATCAATCTCTGCAATGACGAATTGGTCGATCTGGCGGGTCAGGGCTTGCCGGGATCGGGGCAGCATAATACCACTCTGTGCATATTCTTCTATCATCTGAAACAGTGGTTCAACATCTTCCACTGTGGCACTTCTGCATATAGCCCCTGTCTCCGCCTTAGCAGAAACATTCGGCATTAATTCCGGTTTGGCAAGCACTCTAATTCACCCCTCGTTGATAATATGAATAAATATACAACAAGGTGAATTTGAATTCAAGAGTTATTTTAAAATTAAACCTCTGTCAGTGCGCCGACAAATTCGCCGAAAACATCGTTACCAAACAGCACGCCCTGCTTGCTGAGACGGTAGCCGTCGCCCACTCGCTCGAGCAGACCCGCATTCAGCATTTTATGCAGTGAACCGGCAAATATGTCCTCCATCGATTGCCCAAATTGCGCCTGGAATGATGCATCCGAGATTCCTTCGCGCATCCGCAGGCCCACCATCATAAAGTCTTCCATCGCTTCTTCCGGCGTTACCGGGTAAGAGTCCAGACGAGGCAGGCCTTTGCTTGCAGCCTCAACATATGGATTAACGCCTTTGATGTTGATATGCCGGTTACGTCCCACGTAACCATGTGCACCCGCACCAAGTCCGTAGTAATCCTGATTACGCCAGTAGGTAATATTGTGACGGCTTTCCATACCCGGCTTAGCAAAGTTACTGATCTCATACTGCCCGTATCCGGCCTCTTCCATCTTCGACATCAGAAGCAGATACATTTGCAGCTCATCCTCTTCATTTGGAAGCGGAAGCTTATTCTTGTTAAAGAGAGTATGGAAAAGTGTATTCTCCTCCACCTTGAGACTGTAGATGGAATAGTGTGGCAGGTTCAGCTCCAGTGCTTTGCGGACACTTTCAGCCAGCATATCAACAGTTTGGTTAGGCAATCCAAACATCAGGTCTACGGAAAGATTGTTCAGACCTACAGCACGCGCGTTCTCCAAACTGCGATAGACATCGTCTACATTATGAATGCGGCCGATTCCGGTGAGCAGCTCGTTCTGGAAAGCCTGTACACCGAAGCTGACCCGATTAACTCCGCCTTCTTTCATCACGGCTAACTTGTCGATGTCGGTAGTACCAGGGTTGGCTTCCATTGAGAACTCGATATCATCGGCCCAATTCGGAAAGTGTCTCCTTACAGAAGCCAGGAAATAAGCCATCTCGTCAGGCTTCAGCACAGTCGGCGTTCCGCCGCCCACGAAGATCGAACGGATCACGCCGGGCGGAGTGATTGCAACAGTCTGCTCCATCTCCTGGTCCAGTGCACGAAGATAGTCCATTACGGGCTGGTCCTTCAGGACATAGGAATTGAAATCACAATAAAAGCACTTGTTCGTGCAAAAAGGGATATGAATATATACAGCCTCAGGGGGACGGCCGTGGGTTTGGGTTGTCATAGCTGTCTCCTTTATTCTATCGAATGATGTCAGGGCAGGATCGCCTGATCTTAAAAAGTAAGAAGAAACGGCTCCGCCTTCCTCTATGAAGAGGTGGGTATCCGTTTCTCATATAGGTTTAAACCTTCGAATCTCCAGAAAAGGGAAGCCTGACGGCTTCCCTTACAGGATTGTTCTCTTATAAATGAAGCACTTCGCTGTGATTACAGCAGCCTACTCGTCGATCTTGAGTACCGCCATAAACGCTTCTTGCGGCACCTCTACGCTGCCGACCTGCTTCATGCGCTTCTTACCTTCCTTCTGCTTCTCCAGCAATTTCCGCTTCCGCGAAATATCACCGCCGTAGCATTTGGCAAGGACGTTCTTACGCATCGCCTTAACGGTCTCACGCGCAACAACCTTTGTTCCGATTGTCGCCTGAATCGGCACCTCGAACATCTGACGCGGAATGATGCCGCGCAGCTTCTCACAGATAATGCGTCCACGGTTGTAGGCGCGGTCGCGGTGCACGATAAAGGACAAGGCATCGACTTGCTCGTTGTTGAGCAGGATATCCATCTTGACCAGATTCGAACGGCGGTAGCCGGAAATCTCATAGTCAAAGGATGCATAACCCTTCGTGCCCGATTTAAGCTGGTCGAAGAAGTCATATACAATCTCGGACAGCGGAATCTGGTAAGTGATTGTAACCCGATTCGAATCCAGGTACTCCATATTCACGAACTCGCCGCGCTTGTTCTGGCAAAGCTCCATTACCGTACCTACATAATCATTCGGAACGATGATTGCTGCTTTGACATACGGCTCTTCCACGTAATCGATGGTGCCAATTTCCGGATAGTGTGACGGGTTGTCAATCTGGATCATTTCCCCGCTTGTCAGCATAATCCGGTAGATAACGCTTGGCGCCGTCGTAATCAGCGGCAGATTGAACTCGCGCTCAATCCGTTCCTGAATGATCTCCATATGGAGCAGACCCAAGAAGCCGCAACGGAAGCCGAAGCCAAGTGCGCTTGAGCTTTCCGGCTCAAAGCTGAGCGATGCGTCATTAAGCTGCAGCTTCTCCAACGCCTCACGCAGATCATTGTAATCCGATGTTTCGATTGGATAAAGACCGCAATAGACCATCGGGTTGATTCTACGGTAACCCGGTAATGGCTCTGGTGTCGGATTCTTCGCATCCGTTACCGTATCACCGACACGAGTATCTCCGACATGCTTGATACCAGCCACGATAAAACCTACATCGCCGATATTCAATTCTTTCACAATAGTCATGCGGGGCATAAACGCGCCCACCTCAATAACCTCAAAGGTTTTGTCGGTAGCCATCATCTTGATCTTCGAGCCCGCACGGATACTGCCGTCAATGACGCGGACATAGACGATAACGCCTTTATACGGATCATAATGGGAGTCGAAAATCAGTGCCTTCAGCGGATCTGCCGAGTTGCCTGTTGGCGCCGGGACCTGCTTGACGACCTGCTCCAGAATTTCTTTGATACCGATCCCGGCTTTAGCGGAAGCGAGTACGGCTTCACTGGCATCCAGGCCGATGACATCCTCGATCTCCTGCTTGACCCGCTCAGGGTCGGCACTCGGCAAATCGATCTTGTTAATGACAGGCAGGATCTCGAGATTATTATCCAGCGCCAGATAAACGTTGGCTAGCGTCTGAGCCTCAATCCCTTGTGCTGCGTCCACAACCAGCAGAGCACCTTCACAGGCGGCAAGACTGCGGGAGACCTCATAGGTGAAGTCGACGTGTCCCGGTGTGTCAATCAGATTAAGCAGATATTCCTCACCGTCGTCAGCTTTGTAGCTCAGTCGAACGGCCTGCAACTTGATGGTAATTCCGCGCTCGCGCTCCAGATCCATCTGATCGAGTACCTGCTCCTGCATTTCACGGGAGGTCAGAGCGCCCGTATATTCCAAAATGCGGTCAGCCAAGGTCGATTTACCATGGTCTATATGTGCAATAATCGAGAAATTGCGGATTTGTTGTTGTCTTTTCTGTACGTCAGTCATTCCTTACCCCCACAGACAGCCTATGTTAATCCATTTATTATAACAGTACAATCTTTCCCCAGCAATCCCGGGCTGACGCAAGGGATAAAATCACAGTACAAATAGCAGTGAACGCCCTCTACTGAAAGGAGCATTCACTGCCGTAAGCCGATTCATATAAATGAAGATCGAACGGGAAGCTTACCTGCGGCGCAAAAATACCAATGCCGGATCGGCGCCTCACTCCGCTGAAGAAAACAACGAGACGACCCAGCGAATCCCTTTTTGCGAGGCCTCCTGCAACAGCCCTGCCGTCTTGTCCGCCAGCACATCCACCGTGGGCTTCTGCCCCTCCGGGACCAGGATTTGCTCCGGCGTCAAAGTCGTATTGTTGTACTCCTCCGCCTCCTGCTGCGGCTGATTATTCTGCGTCTGTGCCGTCGCGCCCGTCTCCGTACGCACCGGGAGCGGCGTGTATGCTCCGGTTGCGGGATCGACCGCCATAGGAACGTACACATAGGTCTGGGGAGCACCCGCGCTGGGAGCAGGCTGCTGCCTTACTCCCCCAGCCCCTCCTGCTGCCGGAATGTTCTGTGCGGCTTGTGTCCCGGAATCCCAGCCCGGAAGCACATCGGAGATTTTGGTCCCGCCCCCTCCGAATTGCATGCCAATCAGAATACCAATGCCAGCCCAGATAGCAACCATTGTCAATTTTCTTCCGACTCGCGACATTTCCTCACCTTCTCTCCTTACGTTAAATTTTAGGACGCCTTGTTCGCTGGGGCTTTACCTGCCGCTTCGCCACCAGCTTCGCCTGTTGCCTTGGCACTGTCGCCGGACGGTTCACCCCCAGGCTGTGCAGCTGGAGCCGTTGTGGCAGGTGAAGTTACAGTCTGTGGCGCATCGACCTTATCCGCCTTCTGATTCTTCCAGTACACATCCGCAATGATGTCCCCGAGAATTTCCGCAGTCCGTTTCAGCTCCTCCTCGGTGTTGTCAATTCCGCCCACCTCTATGAGCACACTGTTGGGGGAAAGCGACTGGTTGTATTCCCCGTTCCCCTGACTAGAGGTCTTGCCCCAAATGCCTCTTGAAAGGCCAGGGTAGCTCTTTTCCAGTTCCTGATGAATCTTGTTTGCAAAAGCCTCGTTTTTCTTCCAATCTTTATTTTCATGCCCCAAAATAAAATAAACCTGGGCATAGCTTTTACCATCGATGACTGTCGTCGTTTTGCCATGCCGCTGTGAGTCACGGTGAATGTCAATGAGATCAGTCAGCTGATCATTACCCGCCAGTGCCGCCTTAACCGTGATCCGGGAATATTTATAAGAGAAGTTCCATTTGTAATCCTTCACCTTGGTGGCATAGTCCTCCTGGGAATGAATCGTCCCAACGCCATGCTCTTCAAGTCGTTTGGCAATATATGAACCTACCAGCATGATATTCTTCGAGGGGAGCGACGAACTGGGATTATCGCTCTGCGCCCCCAGCAAGGGGTTGAAAGCTTCCCGAGGATGCGAGTGATAGATCAGGACACGTTTGATTGAGGTGTCTTCTGGTACATTGTCTCCGCCCGTGTCCGGCGACGGGGTGGCCACCGGTACATCTGGCACAGAGCCTTCGTCGCTACCAGGATCCTCCGTCCCGTTGATTGCAGGAGGATCATGTTCCTGCCCGCCGTCCTCTGAGGCTAGCTCATCTGTTCCGGGGTGATAGTCCGCAGGTGCGCCCGCCACACCGCCGGACCCTTTTCGTAGTAGGAAGGGGTCATCCGAGCCCATTCCCGGCACCTCGCGGGCCAGAAGACTTTTAGGATCGCCGGGATTCACACTGGTCAGCAATTGAAACACAAATGATGTTACATTTTTAGGTGACAACTCCTCCGCTTCCTTGCCTTGCGGCAAATGCGGCACCTCCATCCCCAGGATTTCCATGAAGAAACCGCTGGATAGTGAGGCAGCAAGACCTTTCATAGAAGGAATGGGTGAAGAGTTCAACTTCTGTCCGGCAATTCCGCCGGCGCCCAGCAGCATAAAGAAGACAAGCGAGCCTCCGGCCAGCAGCAGCATCGTTCTCCCCAGCGACAAAACATCCAGCACTTTTCCCCGCAGCCGGCCGATGTTCCATAGCTGAAACCATTTTTTGTTCATTATTGTTATGTCCTCCTCCAGCCCTCTGTAATCTCTTATACTTCAAATCTATGAGCAGAAGAGTACTGCTAGAACCGAAAATAGAAGACGAACAAATAGAGCCGCATTTAATAGAGATCCAATCAATAGGAATGAAATTAATACAGCGCATAAAAAAACAGGACCCGGCGGGCCGCCATCACAGCAGATCACCGAGTCTTGCTCTGGACTAGTGAGTGTATGCTCCCACGTTACCGGGATCGACTGCCTCATGCAGCGCCGCGTTCAATCCGCTAGCCACAATATTGGCAATATCTTCAATGAACTCATCTATTTCTTTAGGTGTAACAATCAGATCATGGCCGAGCGGTTCCAGCACTTCCTTCACCAGCGTAAGCCGATCCTGCTCCGAGATATCATCGAGCATCCCCATAATTTCCTTGGTAGGGGCACCATGACCGAAATGACTTTTCATCATCTCCAGCACGTTGTTGACTATCGTTGAGGCATAGCAGACGGTAGGAACACCGATGGCGATACACGGAACACCCAGCACTTCCCGGGTAAGACCACGCCGCTTATTGCCAATCCCGGAGCCGGGATGGATCCCAATATCAGCAATCTGGATGGTGGTATTAATCCGCTCCAGAGAGCGGGAGGCCAGCGCGTCAATCGCGATAATAACATCTGGCTTAGTGCGATCCACAATACCCTGAACCACTTCACTGGATTCAATCCCCGTCAATCCCAGAACACCCGGGGCAATCGCACTGACCTTCCGGTAACCTGGAGACACCTGATCCGGGACCAATTCGTAGAACTGGCGTGTGACAAGTGCATTCTCGACTACCAGTGGACCCAGCGAGTCTGGTGTCACATTCCAGTTCCCCAAGCCGACAATGAGAGCAGAGGAATCTTTACCGATGCCGATCCGAGTCATAAAACCCTCAAATTCACGGGCAAAGGCTTCGGCCACCTTTTGCTGCAGACCTGTATCCCCGCCGCGCAGACCCGGAACTTCCAGTGTCACATAATTGCCGATAGCACGTCCGATCGCCTGCGATCCGGCAGGAGTCGCTACACCGAGTCTGGTGATTTTAATGCCGTCCGATTCTTCGACTTCCTCGTTCACACCAGGAATCGGCGATTTTTTCGGCCCTTGGGCCATTTCCCTCGCTTCAAGCGCCAAATCCGTGCGCACCGAATACAGTTGCAGATCCAGTTCCATTGTTATATCAGCCTCCTATGCTCGTTTATCGATAGTGTGCGAGTGTAAGCCAACGTTTATGCAAAGGTCATCCTTTAATTTGAAAGCTTTTTATGTTGCATTTTAGTATGGAGCATGCTAAACTATTTTAAGTTGTGAATCATTTGATGATTTCGAATGTCTTACAGGAGGTGAATGCAATGCCAAATATTAAATCCGCGGTAAAACGTGTAAAAACGATCGAAAAACGCCGTGCACTGAACGCTTCCCAAAAGTCCGCGCTTCGTACAGCCGTGAAAGCTGCTGATGTAGCTCTGACTGGCACGGAAGTTGAAAATGCTCAAACTGCTTTCCAAGCTGCTTCTCAAAAGCTGGACAAGGCCGTTACTAAAGGTCTGGTTCATAAAAATGCGGCTGCCCGCAAAAAATCCCGCTTGGCGAAGAAATTGAACGCTCTTAAGGCTCAAGCCTAAGAACGACTTTCATATTGAGCATTGAAGAACCTGACCGTTATGCTGCATACGGTTAGGTTTTTTTGTCTTCAACACTCTTTCTTCCTCAACACCAAAAAAGCCCGTCCGCCCTGTAACAACAGGAATGGACAGGCTTTTTTAGGTTCAGGCGGACGCGCATGACTCAGGCACCTAGCTTCAACATGAACATTTCAAGCCCAAGCACCTTATCGATAGCCCCCGTCTTCATTTGGTAATCGAGATCAGCGAGGGCGCTGAGGATCTGGCGCAGCCGGTCGGTGCCGAACTTGCGTGCTTGCTCACCAGCAATTTTCACCGCATAAGGATGCAGACCAAGCTGTGAAGCAATCTGCCCCTGCGAATAGCTGAGCGCGGATAAATCCTTCACTTGTAAAATCATCCGGAACTGCCGGGCAATCAGCGCCGCAATCTTGATCGGCTCCTCCCGCTGCTTCAGCAGCTCGTATAATGTATTCAGCGCCTTATCAAGCCGCAGGTTCGCAATATCCTCCACGAGCGTGAACACGTTCTGCTCTGTGCCACGGTGGACAAGGCTCTCCACGGCCGCCGTGTCTACAGTTCCGCCTTGACCAGCGAACAAGCAGAGCTTGTCCATCTCCCCGGTCAAGCCCTGCAGCCCGGTCCCGGCATTGGCGATCAGCGCTTCAGCTGTCCCTGGCGCTGCCATGCAGCCGCGATCCTTAATACCTTTCTCTACCCACCGGAGCAACTCTTCTGCTCCCAGGGGATTAAAGGCCAGCACCGTTCCGGTGGACTTCACGGCTTTGACGATTTTTTTGCGCTCATCAAGTTTATCGCTATTAACCATAAATACAATCACACTATAGTCTACTGGATGCTGCAGATAGTCATTCAACAGATCTACCCTGTGCTCCAGCTTAGCATTCTCTTTGCCCGCAGTGAACAACGAGGCGTCCCGTACCAGAAGCAGTTTGCGCGGTACCATGAAAGGCACCGTCTCCGCTTCTTCCACCACCGCTTGCACCGGCGTTTCGGACAGATCAAAAGGGATGACCGCGAAGTCACGATCCTCCTTCGCAATCAATTGATCTTCCAGCATGGCCGCAAATTCATTCATCCGGAATTTTTCGCTGCCGTACAGCACATACAGCGGTGAAATTTTCCCCTGTTTGATATCTTTGGCCGCCGCTTTGGCATCCATCTTGCCACTTCCTTTTCTTCATTCATCTGGCGTTCATTCCCTTGAACTTTCCCGAAGCTTTATTGTAACAAAAAAATCCTTTTATGAAAACTGAACGCAAAAACGGAGGAACTCCGGCAGCCTGTGCCAAAGTCCCTCCGTTTCAGCGGCGCATCTATATAAACGACGGTGTGCAAGGCCCTAGAAACCTCACAGCCGACGGTCATACCGATGTTCTGCGAACCTGCAAATTCCGGTTCCATCTTCTCTCTTGCCATAGTATATTCCAGTGCCCTGAAAAAAGTGACAACCCGGAATCAATTTGTACATTTAGGTTCCCGTAGGCGTCGCAGACGGCTGTGGAGTAGGTGAAGCCGAAGGCGCAACAGGAGTGCCAGCAGGCTCCACAGTGAATGTCTTGGTTACGTTCGTTCCTTGTTGTGAAGTCACATAAGTGAACTGGGTACCATCTGGCGACCACTCTCCGGACACCCATGTTCCATCCAGCGGCAGGGAAGTCACCACCTGCTCACCACCCGCAGCAAGATTATAGATAACCAATTGCTTCCCGGCTAATTCCACTTTGTGAAGTCCGTCCGGGGAAGTCCAGGATGTCTGTGATGTCGCCGCGTTCAACGCCGAACTCGGCGGAATCATTCCCATCGCAGCGTCCCCAGCCTCGCCCGGAGACGGTGCACCTCCCCCCGCTGAACTCACTGAATCTTGCAAACCTTGGTCAAAACTCTCTGTGTCATTCTTCAAATCCCTCTGCACCCTAAGCTGATCTGCGGGAACAGTAGCCTTCGGGGTTGGTGTCGTAACACGACTGCTTTTCCTTGGTTTTTCCGTTTTGACCGGCTCCTTGGTTTTGACTGGAGCAGATGCAGCCCCACCCTCCGGTGCAGCACTTTGCGTAGCGGACGGAGCAGCGTCCTGTGAAGGATCAGCGGCACCACCTCCATTTTGGGCAGTAACATCCGTAGCACCAAAGGCACTGGCACTCTCACTGGAATTGGCTCCCTTATCGTCCCCTTCAGTGGTCCCCACCTCAGCACTCTTGAATGAGGATTCGGAAGAATCGCCAACGGCTGCATTATTACTTAAAGCTTTATCTGCACTTCGATTCAATAACTGGTCCACTTCAGCACCAGGCATTTTTTCCGGCATGTTAAACATAGCAAAAACCAATATAACTGCAGCGGCTGCCGCCCCAATGCCTGTCCGTCTCGCCATGGAATGACCCCTTGCGGGCTTCTTATGGGAGACTTTGCGTGAGAACGGCACAACCACCTGTTCATCCTGTGGATGATCCTCGGCCTTGATGGTGCTTAGCTGATGAAGGCCACGGTCCAATTCATCCAGCTTCGGCAGAATAGAGTCCACCAGACTGAAAGGAGGCTTCACATCCGGCATCTGCTCGAGTGACTTGGACAATGTGGACAGTGAGTCAAAGACCTCCGCGCAAGAAGGACAATTGTCGATATGACGGAACATCTCTACTATCTCATCCTGATTGAGATCATGATCCAAATAACGGTGCATCCATTCCATCACCTCCGCGCAACTCATCCCGATACACCACCTTTCTGATACTCCTGAAGTCTATTTTGCAGCTGCTGCCTCGCTCTGAACAGATAGGATTTCACTGTATTCAGAGGCAGGTCCAGACAGTCTGCAATCTCGTTGTAAGAAAAATCCTGCAAATACCGCAGTACGATGACTGTCCGGTGATGCTCCGGAAGCCCGTCAATCGCTTCACGTATATCCTGGGCTAAATAACCAGACAGCACTTCCCGCTCTACGTTATGCTTATCCTGAAACACCATTTCATGCTCATCAATAGACACCGTAGGCTTGGTTCTCCTGAATTTGTCAATGCATATATTGGTCACGATACGCTGTACCCATGTTTTGAACTGGGCTTTTTCCTCGTAGGAACCAATTTTGGTATACACCCGGATCAAAGCCTCCTGAGACGCATCCAGCGCATCCTGTTCATTATGCAAAATGTAAAAGGCTGTCTTGTATACAGTCCCTTCTATTTCTCGCAATAGGGTGATTAGAGCGTCGCGATCGCCCGCTTGAGCGGCTCTGATGAGTCCCTGCTCCACCACGAAGGTTCCCCCTCTCTATGCAATCTTACTGACGCGCAAGACTGCGAATATGTTGCATCCTTGTAATCGTTATTTTTAGAATACCAAACTTTATTTTCTTCGTCATGCTGCACCCGGCGTTCTTTGCTGCTTCCGGTACAATCTGATAATCCTTACTAAGCATACAGGGGAAGCGCTTGTCATTCAAATACTCTTTTCAATAATTCGATTACAAAAATGACACCAGTTGCCATATCACGCCCCACACTTGGACAAAAGTGACAAAATTGAAAAAGCCGCCGCACCGTCACCCGGTCCGCCAGCCTTATTATCGATAGATTTTCCTTGTTATCCGTATCAAACGAAATAGCTTATGCGCCTTTGATCTCCTTGAATTTAGCCACATATTGAGCCGCCAGTTCTGTGATGAGATCGTAGCGTCCTTCCTTTGCCGGAGCCGTCAGATTGCCCCCGATACCGACCGCGAGACTGCCGCCGTTAATCCATTTGTCCATGTTATTCAGATCCACCCCGCCCGTCGGCATGATGTTCACATAAGGCATCGGTCCCTTGACTGCCTTGATATAATCCGGACCGAAGGCACTGCCGGGGAACAGTTTGAGCACATCCACACCAAACTTCAGCGCTTCCTTCATCTCATTCAGCGTCATACAGCCAGGCATATAAGGAATGCTGTAGAGATTGCACATTTTCGCCGTCTCTTCTTCAAAAGAAGGACTCACCACAAATTCCGCGCCTGCCAAAATCGCAATTCTCGCCGTCAGCGGATCCAGCACCGTTCCAGCACCAATCACTGCACGGTCTCCGTACTCCTCAACCAGCCTCTTGATAACAACATCTGCGGAAGGCGTAGTGAACGTCACTTCAATATTATTCAGTCCGCCGTCGATACAAGCTGCCGACATCTTGTAAGCATCCTCCGGATGATCACCCCGAATCACCGCCACCACACCTACGGACGCCATATTCTGCAACACTTTGATCTTCTTCATCTCAAACTTCCCTCCCTTGCTCCGCGAGCAGAGCATCTGAATGCAGCAGTTACAGAAGTAAATTAATCAGTATCATTTAGATAAACTATTTTATTAATTTTACTAATAATTTTCCGAATTCGTTAATGAAATAGTAATAATAATAGCGCTAACAGTCAATGATTTTTTTCGAATGGAAACTAGAAAGATGTTATTATAACTCCTTATAACCCTTATAAACAAAGGGTATACAATGTTTTTTTGTTATGTATCCCTTTTCAAAATAATCAACTAAACATAATGAGTTATTGTACAAAACCGATTTATGTGATAATTTCAATTTATCAATCGTTATTGCAGAAACTTACCACTTCCCCCGAGGAGGAGCAGTATATGACTAAACATCTAAATGCCGTCACTTTCGGTGAACCGATGGCTATGTTCTATGCCAATGAGACCGGACCACTGCACGAAGTATTTTCGTTCTCCAAAGGACTTGCCGGGGCAGAAAGCAATGTCGCTGTCGGCCTGTCCCGCCTGGAACATCCAACCGGGTACGTCACCAAGCTTGGTCAAGATAACTTTGGCACTTTTATAGCTGATGCGTTAAACAAAGAAAATATAGATACGAGCCATATTTCGGTTACTAAGGAACAATCCACAGGAATGCTGATCAAGTCCAAGGTCATCTCCGGCGATCCCAAAGTAGAATATTTCCGCAAACATTCCGCCGCGTCCAGGCTCAGTCTGACTGATTTTGACGAGTCCTACTTCGCAGCTGCTGACCACCTGCATGCCACCAGCATTTCAGCTGCTTTGTCTCAAAGCTGCCGCGAATTCTCCGTGCACGCTATGGATTTTATGAAAAGTAAAGGCAAAACCGTCTCCCTCGATCCCAATTTGCGCCCGGCACTATGGCCTGACACAGATACGATGGTTAGCACAATCAACGATCTCGCTACACGCTGTCACTGGTTCCTGCCAGGGCTGAACGAAGGTAGAATTCTTTCCGGGCTGGATACACCGGAAGAGATTGCCGATTACTATTTGGCACGGAGTGTACCGCTCGTTGTCATCAAACTGGGACCGGAAGGCGCATATTTTAAGTCGGCGCAAGAAGAAGGGTACGTGAAGGGTTTTAAAGTGGATAAGGTTGTGGATACCGTGGGCGCAGGGGATGGGTTCGCCGTTGGTGTAATAAGTGGACTACTGGAAAAGCTGCCTGTCTCTGAAGCCGTGAAGCGAGGCAACGCCATTGGAGCATTGGCCGTGATGTCCCCGGGGGACATGGACGGACTGCCGACCCGCGAGAGGCTGGAGCAATTTATGCGGGAGAATGTGTAGAGCGGCTCCAATAGTTGCATTATTAAATCGCAGGATGCAAAGAAAGCCGGAAGGTCAACGGACCGTCCGGCTTTGCTCATTCACGTTGTGATCGTACATTTAAATCGTCTTGACCGACTGCCCTTGCTCCAGAGATGGAACAAAACGATAGGTAATTGGCACATTGGCACCCTTATCTTCTATGCAGGACAACATGATCCGGGCAGCCTGTACGCCCATCTCGTAAGCAGGCTGGGAAATCGTTGTAATGACCGGATTATAGATGTGAGCAAATTCTGCATCATCAATCCCGATAACCGAAAGCTGGTCCGGGATGGAAACAGACTGCCGGTTGGCATATTTCAGAATCTCCGCCAGCACGATATCATTGGCGGCGAGCACGGCTGTTGGCGGCTGGGGCAGTGCTACAAGACGCTCCAGCTCGGCAGAGATATTTTCACGGGTAGCGCTGACAATGTACTCCTCCCGCAGCTCCAGTCCGGCCTCCTCCATTGCTCGCTTGTAACCGCCCAGCCGCTCCTTGCGCGGAGTGATAGAATGTTCACCCAGTGGCAACGTCAGCAGAGCAATTCGTTCATGCCGCTGGCGCGTGAGTTCCCCAACGGCCAGCTTCACTGCCATTTCGTTGTCGAGCAGCAAGCTTTGTGTGGATACCCCCTCTACCAACCGATCCATAAAGACAAGCGGGAAGGCTTCATCTACTAGATGAGCATAAGCGGACCCGTCCTGCCCTGCCGGGAAAATAATCAGTCCGTCCACCTGACGTGCAAGCAGTGTCTCCACATACTTCGCTTCTTTTTCAGCATCTTCGTCCGCATTGCAAATAATCACCTGTATGCCATGCTGCTGGAGTTCGCTTTCGATCGCCCGAATGCAGTGAATAGACAGTGTATAATCGATATTGGCCACAATAATGCCGACCATGTGCGTCCGGTTTTGCTTCAGACTGCGGGCCAGCCCGTTCGGCTGGTAGTTTAGCTCCTCAATGACCGCAGCAATCCGGTCTTTAGTAGCCTCACTCATATATTTAAAACGCTGATTTAGAAATTGGGAGACGGTACTTTTCGAAACTCCCGCTTTCCGAGCCACATCATCAATCGTTAATTTCTTCATTTCTTCCGCTCCACTCTTCTCTAAAGAACACACTTTAAGGAAAAGTATAGCTTTTTCTTGGGAATATTTCTACAGGCCGGATTATTGCCGGGCTTCGTCTGCATACCATTGCCATCCAATTTTCATGAAGATTTCCGCCGAGCGTTTCACCCCACCTAATTTGTATTGTGCTATGGCAACGGAACCCTCCTGCCCCATTTCAATGGCGGTATCCAATTCGCGCATAGTTTGAGACTGCAAGTCATAAAGCCTAACCCTGTCTTTATCATTCCTACTCTGCCCGATTGCTATATCCACAAGTAAAATGGACTCATGCTGTTGATCAAAGGCGAGAAACGATTTACTTTCATCGTTAGACGAAGTATCTAATGTCAATAATTCCTGTGGTTCAACCAATCCCCCGGACGCCACTCGCTTCATATTCAGCATAGATATCCTTAAGGGGAAGGCTGTAAGTTCATTTGCATTTTGTGCACCAGTCGCCAAAAATACCTTCTCTCCAAAACCATATATACCTATCAAAAAGTTATAGGCCTGAGCCCCCCCAGCGTATAGCGGGAAGGTATATACTTTGCGAGCGGAATAGGGCGACAACTCCGTCTGTTCCTTGGTGCTCAAATATAAGGTGTATGGCTCTGTGGGATACAGAAGCTTTGTTGTTTGATTTTTCTTCATCGGTGGAGCTGGTGACCACAGGATCCCTTCCGGGGTATCAGCCGCATAGGAAGCATTCCTGTCTCGATCAAGGGGAAGAGTCATAAAATAGTTCTTTCCATTAAATTCAAAGTCAGCTGAATTGAAGGTAGGCAAATACTTCGTTGCTCCAGGAGAAGGGAACGGTTGTGACGCAGTGGCTGACTGGGACTTTAATGTGGATTCCGAGTTCAAGTCTCCCTGCTGGATTTCATCTTTTGGCCATAATAAAAAGAGAACCAGCAATGCAGCAGCAAGCCCGGTCAGCACTTTACTTTTGCCTATGTTGAATTTAATAAAATCTTGAGGATTACGATGTACTGCCGCCTGTTCAATTCGTACCATAAGTTCCGGCGTAAAGCCCTGTTCCCGCAAGGGATTCTTCCCTGCATCTCTGTACCAGTGTGTATCTTCAATCTTCACAATGTCACTGTCGGCTTTGCTCTTCATTCCTGCTCCTCCTCCTCCTTTATAGCGATCCGCACCTTATCCCGGGCTCGCGCCAGGCGTGACTTGACGGTTCCTTCAGCTACTCCCAGCAGCTTCGCCATTTCAGCAATGGATAATCCATGTTGGATATCGAGTGCCAGCACTTCCCTGTTCTTCTTCGGAAGCGCCATGATAATCTCCCAAATCCGATTTGCATACGCATTGCCCAGCGCTTCCTGCTCTGCAGACCGGACTTTGTTCGGCAGATGCTGCTTCGTATCCAGTGTGATGAATCTGCGCCAAAAGTTGCTTTTGCCATAACTGAAAGCCGTGTTCCTAGTAATCGTCAGCAGCCATGTTTTGAGCGAAGAGTCCCCCCGGAATTTCCCGATGTTTCGGTACGCCTTCAGAAAAACCTCCTGACTGATATCATTTGCCTGTTCGCGGCTGCGGGTCAGGAAGAACGCATAGTTCCATACATCCGAACCGTATTCCTCCATCATTTCCCGCAACGTCACGGCTGGAGCATAGCCCGCCTTGGCCATATACCCCATCTCATTACTCTGCATCTGTATCTCACCTCTTGCCCAATATGACTTTTTAGGATGCAAAAAGTTCCCTGTTCTCATAAAAATATACTATAAAAAAATAATCCACACGTTGTTCATTCCTCTTTACCCTACAACTCTTCTTCCCCAGCGGTATCCATAACCCCTAAAAAAAAGAAAAAATACAACAGGCGCGAATGCCCGTTGTACTGCGTGTATAACATTTTATAGTTAATTGCTATGTATGCAGATCACTAAACTAGGAACCACAGTATCATAACCGTTAATATGCCAATCCCGACCGTTCCTAATAGACTTTTAGTGAAATAACCATCAAAAAAGATGCAGCGCCGCCATAAATGACATGAAGCGGAATGAGGCCAGTCATGATCAGACACTCATCCCGCCGTTCTACCCAATTTGCGAACTTAATCTTCCCACACACTGGCATAAGCGTAGTTACGAATGGTGCCATGCCAACGGAACCACGGAGAACCATTCTCTTGCTGTGCGTAGAACAATGCTACCTCAGCTTCCGGATCTATAACAACATAACAACCGCGGGCGCCATCCCACCCAAACTCCCCGTTAAGGCTTAGAGCGTTATTTTCCTCCCGTTCAACCAGTGTGCGCACCCCGAGGCCGTAACTATAACCACTTTTGTACACACCACCAAATTGGGCAAAATCCTGCTGTGCCAGCGGGTTCAGACGTCTTGTTCTCATCTCGTTGACAGTCTCTTTGCTCAAAATCCGCTCTCCGTTGGAGGCCAGACCATAATTGCATAACGCCTCGGCAAACATAATATAGTCCGGAACGGTCGAATACAACCCGCCTCCGCCGTTCTCATAAGCAGTGCCTGGCTGTAGATTAAAATGTTCGCCAATGCTCTCGTGCGTATGGTTCTGCCCGTTGAAGTGATTATACAGCTTACAGAAGCGCTCCTCCTCCTTCAGCTGGAAAGAAGTATTCTTCATCCCAAGCGGATCAAAAATATTGTTCTGCAGATATGTCCCAAATGTTTGTCCAGACAGCACTTCGATTAGGGCCCCGAGCACTTCATGACAAGCACCGTATTTGAAACGTGATCCCGGTTCGAAAATGAGCGGTTCGCTCGCTAGCGCCTTAATCACATCCAGCGTTTTGCCTTCTCCATTCGACTCTTCAATAACACGAAGCGTATCCTTCGTATCCCGTTGATCAATCCCTGCCGTCATACTGAACAAGTGCTCCATGGTGATAGGCTGTTGTGCAGGCCGAAGCTCCTCCGATCCATCCTTGAGCGTATGCCGTACGGTCATATGCCTGTATTCCGGGATATAGGCGGACAATGGATCGTCAAGCCGGAACTTCCCTGACTCATATAATTGGAGAAGTGCAGTACATGTGATGACCTTCGTTGCGGAGTATAGCCGGAAGATCGTGTCCTGGCCAAAACGCACTCCATTCTCTACGTCTGAAAACCCGGCATAATGCTCAAATACTGGCTGATGCTTGTGATACATAGCGAGTCCCAGACCAGGGACATTCTTCTCCGTGTAGAACGAATCTAAATACGCCTCTAATTTTGAAAAGTTCACGTGCCCTTCCTCCATTCGAAAGTTAAGTTACAGAAGATATGAAACCGCATTCAAGACAGTACATGAATACAACATACCTGAAATATTCGCTAGAGGCTATACAACTTTTAATTAGACAGTGGAATTTTCAATAATTGCACCAACCTCTACCTTTACATTGACAATGAGCTCAGAAAGTTCATTATTTACATTTGGACTATCTATTCACGTCGGAATTTATTCAGTTTAGCTTCAGCGGCAAGCAGCGACGCGGTAAAACTCTTTCCCCAACTGTTCTCATCTCTTCTGTGGTAAAAGCTACGCAAAAAATTCTTGCTGTTCACGCGGGCAATCATCTGTTTACGGCTTCTTGGCCACTCGACGCATTGTGTCAGGGTGTTGATCCAATCAGAGATATCCTGCCTTGGAAGCAGTTCTCTTTCTAGCATGACATCCACGATACTGACCATTCGTTCGTCATCTTCCTCATTAAAGCTTTGTTTTCCGTTGTAAAGCATTCCATGAATGGCATCAAGGACCTCATAAAGCAACGCACTGTCGCTTTCCGGACACTGAACCAGCTCTACCAGAGCATCCGCACCGTGAGCTGCGCTATGGGCCCAGCCACCTTCAGCCAAATACCCGCGTAGATCCTTTTCTTCACGATAATAACGGAGAAGCGCATGCTTCAAATTCGCAAATCCCTCTGCTTCCAGAAAAGGCTGCTGTCTGTGGCGGCGAACGATCAGGGCAATAACTAGCACAGTGAAGGTTCTTGTAAATACACTAGGATCTTCGTCGCTCCCAATACGGTAAAATAGATGCTCTTTGTCGGTAAGAGTCATTAGCATTTCGCAAAGCTCCCCTGCCGTGAAGCGCTTTTGAACCTCTATCCATTCATAAAAGGTCGGATAAATAAGTCCATCGCGCAACTCTGGCATGGGATCACCAATAAATTGCAGCATCAATATAATGAAATCCTGTATTTGTTCATTTTCGCGTAGCTGATAATGCTCCTCCTCGATTCTTTGCAGGTCCATGATGAGCTTTGACCTTGTCTTGTCCATTGTTTCGTCTCCTTATTTTTTCATTTTTTTCACGAAGATCGGTTGAATCAATGATTTATAACAATACCAAACTTTCTCATCAATTCTTGGGATATAGTAATTGCTTCTTCACGATCACTAGCTGGAGCGGTTATCATGAATCCGTTTGTCGGTGTCCATTGCTTATTCTTATCATTGGATACTGTTATGGTAAACTTAGTAAAATCATTGTTTATATACACAGTTCCATAGTAATAAACATCTGCAGCTATAGCTCCTCTATCATCTTTAGCACGAAAAGGCGACAATATTGAACCAAAATTACCACCGGGATAGTGCAGCTCCAATTTAGATCGGTCTTTTGTAAGCTGAGGGACTTTTTCTCCTTCTATATCAACTACGCCATTAAAAGATTTTATACCATTTATATGGTTTCGCAACTTCCCGTTAAGTTGTATCTTTACATCTTCAATAATGCCTTCTTCGCCTAATTGATAATAAACACCATCCAATGTTGTACTATAACGCTTAGGCGTGAAATACCAGGTTGTAGCTAATACGACCATTAACGCAAGGATCACTAGAATTTTGACTTTCATACAATCGCCTCGTATTCGTGATAACAACCCGATAGTTCAAAGAAACGCACACAGTCTGTTGTATTTTAAAAATTGTTTCCTTCACGGTATATAAGCAAAAAGTAAATACCATATTTTTCTTATTCGCCATCACGCTTTCATATTCCTTGCTGTGTAACAATTGAAAGCTTGCTATGTACCACTACGTGTTGGAAGAAGAGATACTATGACTACCCGTTTCATCCAACTGAGACATCAACAGGTGCCAACCCCCAAGCGTACCCGATAACGCGGCTATAAATGATTGTTCAGTCTTACCTCTCTATCTCCCCTGCCAACTTATGCCTCACCTTGATCCCATCCCTAGTAACTTTCATCTGGATCTCCCCCTGCCGATCCGTGCGGTACACCGCTGTGCCACTGTCGGTCAGACGCTCCATCACCACTGGCGCTGGATGCCCGTACATATTGTTGACGCCCGCAGAGATGACTGTAGCCGCTGGCTGCCAGAATTGCAGCCACTCCTCGCCTGTCGACGTTTTACTCCCATGATGCGCCGCCTTCAGCACATCAATCTGCGGTCCAGCGTGAAATCCCAATGCTCCCCCTTGAGCGACAATCTCTTCTTCCGCTGCCATATCCATATCCCCTGTGAACAGGAAATTCCGCTCATTCATATTCAGGCGAAAGACCACAGAGGCATGATTCTGGTTGTCCGTCTCTGAAAGATAACCCTCTTCTCCCTCTACCGGCGGCGGCCACAGGAAAAATAAACGTGTCGCGTGATCCGGCGCCAGCTCCATGCCCTGATGCACAGCATACAGCTGAACGCCGGCTTCTAGCGCGGTCCGCATCAGCTTTTTATAGGGCTCCTGCTCAGCCATAGTCCCGTTGAATAAAAAGGCAGAGACCGGAATGTTCTCCAGCACAGCCTGTAATCCTCCGGCATGATCCTGATCGGCATGGGTCAGAATGATGGCGTCCAAGCGGTGAATGCCGCGCTTTTTAAGAAGCGGAACCAGCACCTTGGCCCCTACCTCGAATGGATTGCGGCGGATACGCCACTCCTCTTTTTTGCCAAAACTGACTGTCCCGCCGCCGTCCACCAGGATGTGTGACCCGCCCGGGGTTGTGATCAGAATGCTGTCGCCTTGCCCAATGTCGAGATAACTGATACTTCCGCCGCCTGGATGCTGATCCGGTTGATAACCCTGATACAATAGCAGACTGAATCCTGCAAACATTGTTAACAAGATTGCCCCACTCCAGCGCAGCGCCGGTGACCTCCATCCGGTATACATCGTTGACAGTTCTCTAATTCCGCCTACACTCCTTACAATCTCAGACTCCATTAATTCCGCCAATGGTCTTGTCTCGTCTTCTGTATATTGCCTTGCTCTATCCCGCGTTTCAATCCGTAACTTAGCGAAGTACAGCAAGCCGAAGAGCAGGACGTAATAGACACAGATCCATAGCAGAGATGGCGAACGCCAAATCATCACCCCGCCGGGAAAACCGTTGATCCACTCTACCAATCCAAAGGTAATATTATTCAGTTGCTCTGTAATGGTAGCCAGTAACCTTGCCGCATCCCCCCATAAACGCCCCAGCAGCAGCGCGACAGTCCCAAGCGGCAGAATAACAAAGGTAATAAAGGGGACCAGCACGAGATTGGCAATGAAGGACATTAGCGAAAATTGGTTAAAATAGTAGATGGTCAGTGGAAAAGAGATAAACTGCGCGACGACAGTTACGGATATAGCACTCCTGAGCCAGCGCGGCAGTCTCCGCAGCAAAACATCGGCCAGCGGTACATAAATCATCAGCCCGGCTGTCACAAGGAACGACAACTGGAAGCTGACATTCACCAGCATATAGGGATTCCAGATCAGCATGATGAGCGCGGAGGCGCAGAGAATGTTCAGGCCGTCTTTTAGAATCCCGGCACGCGCAGCAGCCAAAGCAATCATGCTCATCAGTCCGGCGCGAATGACCGAAGGTCCTGCCCCCGACAAGAGCACATACACAGGTACAAGCATGAACGTAACGGTTAACGTCGTCTCCCGAGTCAGGCGGAAACGCTTTAGGAGAAATAGAATAGCACCTACATACACTGCTACATGCATCCCTGAAATTGCGAGGATGTGCGTCAACCCCAACTGGGAGAACTGCCGGAACGTGTTAGGATCCAGATCCTCCTGCATTCCGATAATTAGGCCTTTCATATACCCTGAGTGCAGCTTTTCAAATAACCGATCCAATTCAGCCCCAAGACTTGCCCGGACTCCATCGTTCCAGCGTAACACCGTAGACAAGCTCCAAGATTCCGGTGGCACTGTCTCCACTGTCTCTGCACCCGTCACTTTCAGCAGCCAGTAGATATCCCGGGTCTGGAGGTAGGCTCTATAATCGAAACCGCCAAAGTTCCGGGCTTCCTGGGGCTGCTCCAGTACACCAGTCAGCTTTACAAGGTCGCCCCGCTTCCACGCAGCAGCTATCTCAATCTCCGATTCGGCCTGCAATTTCACCTGCACAGCAAGCTGCTCTCCTGATCCTTGGCCGCCAGACTTCCCGCTGCGTTGTGATCCGGAATGGTCAGGACTACTTCCGACGCCCGTCCCCTCCTGCCCTGCTACCTGACCGCCACGAGTAATCTCCGATACCTTCATTGTAAAATCTGCACGATCCCCGTCCCGATCCACCGGGGAAGTTATGAATCCCTCTGCCAGCACTTCTATCTCTCTCGTTTCCATAGGCTGTAGCTGAAGCACGTCTGGAAGCCGGCTGACATGATGAACTTCGTTCCATTCCCAGTATCCGCCTGACAGAATCATGGCTGCTGCCAATACTGCAACATATTTCAGACCCAGCCTTCCCGTACAGGTCAGCGCCGCAAGCAGCAATAATAATCCCGCCCCGGCAAGAAGCAGTCTGCTCCCGGAATACAAGCAGGCCGTAGTGCTGCCGATCACCCAGCATACGGTAAAGCTTAATAGCGCTCTAGCTTTCAAACTCTCTCCCTCCCTCTCTTTGCTGTATCCAGCAGAAAAGAATGCATTCGTCCTTCTGATCCTTCAAATCAATTAAAATCTATCGGCATCAAATGCAAATTATCTTTTCTAAACATAAAAAAAGACCCCTGTATCCGCACCATACATGCGTCTACAGAGGTTCTTCCTCCGGTTCAATACTATTTATTTCGTGGTTTCCGGTTTATTCCGATATCGTTATCATCGTCTCCGGCGGTGGCTCATAGCTCTCCAACTGGCGGAAAATAATCCCCTTGGCGGCCATCATAGCCCGTACTTTCTCCATATCCTTCCGGTAAGGACGATAGTACACGATCTCTACAATCCCGCTGTTGGCCAGCATATTGGCGCAGGTCCAGCAGGGCTCATCGGTGACATACACGGTACTGCCTTCACGGTCAATCCGGTCGGTGAACAGCAGCAGGTTCTGCTCCGCATGGATAGTGCGAATGCAGCGCTGCTTCTTGACCATCCTCTCGTTACCGTCCACTACCTCCATTTCAACCGTCTCCGAGATCATACAGCCGGCTTCCGAGCAATCCGGTACTCCCATCGGTGCGCCATTATAGGCGGTACCCAGTAGCTTCTTGCCCTGCACCAGCACGGCACCGACATGACGACGATTACAACGCGAACGGGTCGAGACCATGCAAGCAATGTCCATAAAATAGGTATCCCAGTTTTTGCGTTTGACTACAGTCATCTTCCATCTCCATCTTCTCTATGTCAAAATATTTGTTTACTATTGTAACACATCACCGCATGTGTCCACTAGAACAAGAAGTGCCCGCTACGCTTCAAGATTCCCATTAAAAAGTCACCAGTGGCCGCAGTTTTTCCAGCACCTTGGGGCCAATTCCTTTGACCTTGCCGAGGTCAGTCGCACCCCGGAAAGCACCTTTGCTGCTACGATAATCGATAATGGCCTGCGCTTTCTTCTCCCCGATCCCCGGTAAATTCATTAATTCCGCTACGGTTGCGGTATTAACATTAATCAGACCGGAAGTAGGGGCAGCGGGTGGCTGGACAGGGGGAGCAGCTACAACTGCTGCGGCGCTTGCCCCAGCACTCAGTCCAGCACTGGCTCCAACACCCGCTCCAACACTTGCTCCACTACTCACTCCAGCACCCGGCTGGCCCGGTACTTGTCCCTCTACAGAGGCCTGCTGCCCGGACGGAGAAACTGCATTTGCAGCATTTGTATCGTTTGTGGCATTTCCAGCCCCTGCAGGCAGCGCCGCCCCTGTGTTTGCCCCTGCCGCATCAGCGTTCCCCAATGTTACAGGTGCTTTTGCCGCAGCGGCTTCCGTCCCTGACTGAACAGACTCCGCCAAAGCCCCCTCCTCCTGTCCGCCTTTTTCACCAGCCGGCATTTTTGCTTCCTCATGAACGGGAACCCCGATGGCCTCCCCCATGCTTACGTTAAGCGTTTCCCAACCAGCTATACCGGAACTACTGCCACTCGCAGCCCAGATCAGAGCGCTGCCTATAAGCGCCGCGGCTATTCCACCAATGATTGTTCCTTTATTCACCTAACTTCACTCCTTCCTCTGCATCCTTCTATTCGTTTTTTTGAATATAAATACAACCTCTGATATATAAACTCTTGTTGTTTTATACAAAACCTGTCATGAGTCCAAGGCTACCCTGCATACATATAACGAAGAGAATTCATGTCATTCCTCAAAAAAGCAACACAGGAAAGGAGGAACCTTAGGATGAAGATAGGATTTATCGGAACCGGCAGCATGGGCAGTCTACTGATTGACGCGTTCATTTCCTCCGGTGCACTGGAGTCAAGCCAGGTGCTGGCCAGCAACCGCAGCCCGGGCAGGCTGTTGCAGCTTCAAGAGCGGCATCCCGGTATCGAGCTATGCGGCAGCAACCGCGAGACCGCTGGCGGAAGCGATATCCTTTTTATATGCGTGAAGCCCCTGGAATTCAAAACGTTAACGGATGAGATCGGCTCTATCTTGACGAAAGAGCAAATTGTAGTCTCCATTACCAGCCCTGTGCAGCTGCATCATCTGGAAACTGTTCTGCCATCCAAAATCGCCAAAGTCATTCCCAGCATTACGCACAGCGTCAAGAGCGGCTCTTCACTTTGCATCTTTGGCAGTCGGTTAAATACAGAAGACAGGCAGAAGCTGCTCAGTCTTCTGTCATTTATCGGCGTTCCTATAGAGATCAACGAAGCCCATACTCGAATTGCTTCTGATTTCTCCAGCTGCGGACCTGCTTTTCTAAGCTATTTCATCGAGCGCTGGATCAATACCGCTGTCGTTGCAACCGGTATTGACGGAAATTTAATCAGTCGCCTGGCCGGTGAAATGTTACTTGGCACAGGTAAGCTGCTGACCGAAGGAAACTTCAGCCCGCAGGAGCTGCAGGAACGGGTCGCCGTTCCCGGCGGCATTACAGCGGAAGCGCTGAACCATTTGCGCCTTAGTTTAGATGGTGTCTTCGAGAAGTTGATCTCTACAACCCATGACAAATACGACGAGGATGTCGACAAGCTGAATCTGCTCTTCGCATTGGACGACACTCCCCAAAACTCACTAGATAGCTAGTAACTTCCACGAAAAGAAGCCCGGTTCAGACAGCTTCACCCGTATTTAGCAAAACAAAACCCGCAGCACGGATCACTCCGTTGCTGCGGGCAAATTGCGTTCTTCGCTTAACCCACTACGATATTTACAAGCTTGCCGGGAACGGCAATAATCTTGCGTACGGTCTTACCTTCAACGGCTGCACTCACATTCGGGAGCGCAAGCGCGTGGGCCTGCATGTCTTCTTGGTTCATATCCTGCGGGATCAGGGCGCGTTGTACGATTTTGCCGTTTACCTGCACGACAATCTCAACCTCGGCATCCACCGTCCATGCTTCATCATAAGCTGGCCAAGCCACGTAACTGATGCCACCTTCATGACCCAACAGCTGCCACAGCTCTTCCGCAAGGTGAGGCGCCAGAGGGGACAACATTTGAACAAAGTTCTCAGCCGCTTCTGTAGACAGCGTCTCCTGCTTATAGGCGTCGTTGATGAAGATCATGAGCTGACTGATCGCCGTATTGAAGCGCAGAGCCTCGAAGTCCTCGGTAACCTTCTTCAATGTCTTATGCCAAGTCCGTTTGAACTCGTCAGTACCGCCGTCAGCTGTAATCTTGCTGGTCAGGCTACCATCCTCGTTCACGAACAGGCGCCATACGCGGGACAAGAAGCGGTGGATACCTTCCACACCTTTTTCGTTCCAAGGCTTGGTGGCTTCCAGTGGTCCCATGAACATTTCATAGACACGCAGCGTATCTGCACCATAAGCTTCTACAATCTCATCCGGGTTGATAACATTGCCGCGTGACTTACTCATCTTCTCATTGTTGTTACCCAAGATCATACCTTGGTTCACCAGCTTGTGGAACGGCTCCTTGGTGTGTACTACGCCCAGATCGTACAGCACTTTATGCCAGAAACGGGCATACAGCAAGTGAAGTACCGCATGCTCAGCTCCGCCGATATACAGGTCCACCGGCAGCCATTCTTTCTGCTTCTCTGGCGAGCACAGCGCCTCATCATTGTGCGGATCAATATAACGCAGATAGTACCAGCAGCTGCCCGCCCATTGCGGCATGGTGTTGGTCTCGCGGCGCGCCTTCATGCCAGTCTCTGGATCTACAGTCTCTACCCATTCCGTCACGTTCGCCAGTGGAGATTCGCCTGTACCCGACGGCTTGATAACATCAACATCCGGCAGCATCAGCGGCAGCTGATCTTCCGGTACAGTCTTCATCGTTCCATCTTCCAAATGCAGAATTGGAATCGGCTCACCCCAATACCGCTGACGGCTGAACAGCCAGTCGCGCAGACGATATGTGACTTTGCCTTGACCTTTTCCGTTCTCTTCCAGCCAGGAAATCATCTTGGCAATAGCTTCTGCATTATTCAGGCCATCCAGGAACTCGGAATTAACGTGCGGGCCGTCTCCAGCGTAAGCTTCTTCTTCAATGTTGCCACCTTGCACGACTTCTACGATGTTCAGACCGAATTGCTTCGCAAATTCCCAGTCGCGTGTATCATGACCCGGCACGGCCATAATAGCTCCTGTTCCATAACCGGCCAGTACATAGTCGGCGATCCAGATTGGCACTTGCGCACCATTAACCGGGTTAACTGCATAAGCTCCGGTAAATACGCCTGTCTTCTCTTTTGCCAGATCGGTACGTTCCAGGTCACTCTTGCGTGAAGCCTTCTCACGGTATTCCGAAATCGCCGCACGCTGTGCTTCAGTGGTAATTACGTCCACCAGTTCATGTTCTGGCGCCAATACGCAGTAGCTGGCTCCGAACAAAGTATCCGGGCGGGTCGTAAATACTTGAAGGCTGGACTCATGGCCCTCAATAGCGAAGGTCACTTCCGCACCGGTTGATTTACCGATCCAGTTACGCTGCATATCCTTGATACTCTCGGACCAGTCCAGCTCTTCCAGATCCTCAAGCAAGCGCTCCGCATAATCGGTGATCTTCAGAATCCACTGACGCATTGGCTTGCGCACCACGGGATGACCGCCGCGCTCACTTTTGCCATCGATGACTTCTTCGTTCGCCAGCACTGTTCCCAGCGCCTCACACCAGTTCACCGGCACTTCAGCTACATAAGCCAGGCCACGATTGTAGAGCTGAATGAAAATCCACTGTGTCCATTTGTAATATTCCGGATCTGTCGTACTAATCTCGCGATCCCAGTCATACGAGAAGCCCAGGGACTTGATCTGACGGCGGAAGTTGTCGATGTTCTTGAACGTGAATTCCCGCGGATCCTGTCCGGTATCCAGCGCGTACTGTTCTGCTGGCAGGCCAAAAGCATCCCAGCCCATCGGGTGCAGTACATTGTAACCACGCATACGCTTGTAGCGGGAGACGATATCTGTTGCCGTGTAGCCTTCCGGATGGCCTACATGCAGCCCTGCACCTGAAGGATACGGGAACATATCCAGCGCGTAAAATTTCGATTTGCCTGGTTCTTCACCAGTCTTGAAAGTCTTGTGTTCATCCCAGTATTTCTGCCATTTCGGCTCAATGCTTTGGGCGTGATAGCCTGTAGTGGCTGTGTTTGGTTTATTATCGCTCATCTTATGCCCCTCCTTGGAGTGTTGCTAATCAGAAGAAACGGCTGTGCCGTCCCCTTGGAAGAGGAAGACATGCGTTTCTCGCAAAAAATATAAGCCGTATGTACTGCGCGGAGCATATACACTCTTATATTCAAGTAGAAACGGCTTATCCGTCCTCTAAGGGATGACGTCCGTTTCAGCGAGAAATATAAGGATGGTTTATAAGCGTAAAACTTATAAACCCTTATATTTTCAAAAAAACCTCCCATCCCTAGCGTATAATCGCTAGGGACGAGAGGTCTGAATTCCCGTGGTACCACCCTAGTTAGCGGCTGGATATGCTTTACCGGCCACTCACTTTGCACCCTTTAGCGGGGGTGAGGCGACGATGGTTCACACACATTGTGATGTTCTCCCAAGGGATTGCATCTCTTCTGCGGCTTGCATCGTTACTCCGAGGTGAGTTCATTCCTGTCCGTCAACCGGCTCGCACCCTTGTGCCGGCTCTCTGCAATAACGGTCTATCCGGAACTAATGCTCCTCATCATTGAACAGCTATTCACGATGTAAATCGTAATATTCCACAACATTATATACAATAGCTCCACCTGTAGTCAATCATTAACGACATCTACACCGGCTTTCTTCTAATATAATATGCCACAAAATGCTGAATGACGACCTTTGCCGCCGCGAAAAACGGCACTGCCAGAATTAATCCCAGCATCCCGGCAACCTCGCCCCCGACCAGCAAGGCAAAAATAATCAGCAGTGGATGCAAATGAAGCGTCCGCCCTACGACCTGAGGAGAAATAATGTTGCTCTCCACAATCTGGCACAGAGTATTCACCAGTGCAACCAGCAGCACCAGCTTCAGCGAGACGGTCGAAGCCATCACAACGGCCGGTGCTGCGCCGAGAAAAGGCCCCATATAAGGCACGATATTAAACACCGCAACGACACTGGCGAACAGCAGCGCATAGGGCATCCCGATGATTGCATAGCCAATATACGCAAACACTCCAATAATTAAACAGACCAAAAATTGACCCCGAATATAGTTCCCTAGCGCCTCATCGATATCTTTGAACAGAGTGACAATCGATTTCCGGCGCGACCTTGGCAGACACGACACAATCGTCCGTTCAAACACTTCAAAGTCCTTGAGGATATAGAAAACAAGAAACGGTACGATAAAGGCATTAAACAGCACGTTGATAGTAGAGCCTATGTTATCAAGAAAGTTAGAGATCCCTTCTGCCAAACGATTTTCCAGCTGAAAAAACCAGTTGTTCATCCCCATTCCCACTCCTGGCGGAATCAGCTTGGAGTTCATGCCGCTCATTAAGCTCTGGGCACGGAGTGTCATTTCCGGCAGATGCTCATTTAATTCTTCCAACTGCTCGATGAACATCGGGATGAGATTGATCGCAATGACGGCAATGGCTGTCAGAAATACGGCATATATAAGCAGAACAGCGACACTTCGCGGCATTTTGCGTCCGGCCAGCATGCTGACTACGGGATTAAGCACATAAGATATAATCATGGCTGCCAGAAAAGGCGCCAGAATGGCTTTTAAAAACACCCAAATGCCCATCAGCATCGGACGAAGCAGCCAAACAAAATACAAAATGATCAGAGAGAGCAGCACCCCGATCATCCAGCGAAACCATTTACTTTGGGACCATTGCTCCATGAGTGTGACCTCCTGCGGTATAACTGGACTGGCTACGTACATAAGTATATGTTCTACCGCAGTAAAATAATCGCATCTACTTCGACGGAACCAAAATAAGGCTCTCGCTCCCGGCCAAAAGGAGTGCCCAAAACCAAAAAACGCCAATAACCCTGCAGCTTTGGTTCGCTGAAAGGAAATTGACGTTATATGACCTATGTACCGCTGTTCAGACCAACCCTAATGACAACTCAGGAAGAGGCGTGAATCTGCGGGAAATCCTGGGCGATTTCTTCTCCGGGAAAGAGGTCGTCGAGCGAGCTGAGCGTACCGTCTTCCTCCACCTGGTATACGGACATTTTCTCCCCGTTCACCGTTAATTCAATAAAGCAGCCCCAGCAATAAAATTGATGCGAGCCGATCTTTCCGATATCTTTAGAGCCACAGTTTGGACACTTCATAATATATATTCCACCTATCCGTTAACAATATTAATGGCTTTCTGTAGCCGTTCTTCGCTCATCGCGGGCACCATGACGGTATCCTCACCGATAGACATCTCTTCAGAACAAGGCAGCCATTTGCGGCCTTCGATCAAATCAGTCACAAGTCCGTCACTGATTTCCAGCGCTACTATTGTGTTTCCCATCTTTTGGTCAAAATAAACATCGGAGATCCGGCCCAGTATCGTTCCGGCTGCAGTAATGACCTGCAAATCCTTCAATTTACGTTTGCCCAGAAGAAAAGTATATGGTATGTGGTCAGCTTCTGCCTTTTCAATCGACTCTTTACTGCGAATCATGACAGCATCCTCGCCATAGGCGATCATTTCGTTCCATGCCACAACTTTCACATGATTGGTGAAAAAAGTTTTGCTTTCCAGTTCAATACCCGTAATATTCCAGTTTGAATCCACCAGAATATCGACAATTTTTCCGACTTCCTGACCTTCTTCAACCTCAAATACAGCGAGGCCAATCATATCCTGAAGTTTCATAGCTGTTCCTGGTCCCCCTGCTAGTGAAGTGTATTGGGATTTCCAAAGAGCCGAATGCCCAAATTCCATCACTCCATATCAGAACCGAAAAAGCGCCTAGTCTCTATTACGCAGCCGATTCAAAATGGTTGCAACTTTTTGGGCAACATACTCTATTTCTTCAGTAGTATTACCCAAACCCGTGCTAAAACGAATCGCTGTGTCCAAAAGATTCCCGGAGAGCTTCATCGCTTGCAGCACATGGGAAATCTCCAGTGATCCTGAGGTGCAGGCCGAGCCGCTGGCTGCGGCAATTCCCTCCATATCCAGGTTCATCAGCATGACATCGGTGCGAACCCCCGGAAAGCTCACATTCAAGATCGATGGTAAAAAATGCTCAGAGTTCCCGTTAACGGAGAATCCCTCGCTCCCAACCAGACGCTCCAGCTCATCCCGCAGCAGCTTCCGCAGTTCCAGTGCCGTCGCACTGCGCTGCTCCTGCCCCTGAATCGCCAGCTCTACCGCCTTCGCGAACCCGGCGACGCCTGCCAGATTCTCTGTGCCCGCACGCCGGCCACGTTCTTGCAGACCGCCGTGCAGTCTTGGATGCACCGGCGCACCGCGCCGTACATAAAGGCCGCCGATGCCCTGCGGCCCGTTTATTTTGTGAGCGGTGAAGCTCATGTAGTCCACAGGAAGCTCATGCAGCCTGATCGGCAGCGCCCCTAGTGCCTGAACCGCATCAACGTGGAACAGAATACCCCGCTCCGCAGCCAGACGGCCGATCTCTGCAATCGGCTGAACAGTGCCCACCTCATTGTTGGCATACATCACACTGATCAGCACAGTGTCTTCACGTAAAGCGGCCTCTACATCAGCTACAGATACAAGGCCTGTCTCATCAACGGGCAGATAAGTAACCGTGTACCCTTGATGCTCCAGTTCCTCGCAGGTATGCAGCACAGCATGATGCTCAATCATGGTGGTAATGATATGACGACCTTTGTCTGTAGAGGCAGCCGCAGCACCGAACAGTGCCAGATTGTCGCTCTCTGTCCCTCCGCCAGTGAACACCCACTCGTCGGAGGAACAGCCCAAAAAGGCCGCGAGAGAATCACGCGCCCCGTTCAAAATTCTTTTGGCTGAACGCCCGAATTGATGTACACTCGACGCATTGCCATAGCTTTCTGTCATTATATTCAGCATGACCTTCGCTACCTCAGGATGTATCGGGGTTGAAGCAGCATGGTCTAAATAGATGGATTTCATAGCTAAAGTTCTCCGCTTCTATAGATATGGGAATTGGTAATTTGATTATAACGCCAAAGGCGTCAATTTTCCAAAAAAAGTTATTGCATGGATTAATGTTACGGCATAGATTCAACTTAGAGTTTTATCATTCAGTCTAATATGTCGGCCAGATGATCCTCGGAGATCACGGTGATGCCATGTTTACGCAGCAGTGCAGAAGTGACGCCATCCCCGGTAATCTTTTCACCTGAAAACTCGCCGTTATAGATCATTGCGCTACCGCAAGACGGACTATTCTCCTTCAGTACAACCACGGTGGCCCCCATCTCCCGGGCCTTGTCCAGTGTAATGTGCGCACCACGAAGGTACAGCTCAGTCACATCGACTCCGGACCTGTCCATCACCCGGGCCTTTCCTTCCAGCACATCATAGCCGTCTCCGCCAACGATTTCAGCCGGTTCCCGTGGGGTAGAAAATCCGCCCAAAAGTTCAGGGCAGACCGCCATGGCCTTATCCTCGTCCAGAAGTTTCTGAATGCTTTCATGCAAGCAATCCGTGCCGTTATATCTTACTTTCATTCCTGCCAGACATGAACTTACCAGAATCACCCGGAACACCTCTACTTCACAAATTATAATGCCCTGGAGGCACAAGAAAAAACGGATGCACCATCCCCATCAGGGACGGTGCCCGTTTTGTTTGAGTAACATTATACTGTCAAGTATACCAGAAAACCGCCTTATTCGCGCTGTTTTTCTGCTGCCCGGTCCCGAATCTGTCTGGCAAACAGGCCAAGAACTGGCGTCAGCAGTACAGCTGAAGCAACGATGGAGGCACGGACAGACAACCGGTTACCAATCCAGCCTACCAGCGGTCCTCCCGCCGACTGGCCGAGCGCATCGGATTGGCTCATCATCGAAATCACCGTTGCCCGTGACTTACTCTCGATGTGCTGATTGAGCCATGTGTTGTAAATCGGTCCGTTCAGGGTCATGACCGTATCGTGCAGCAGCACAGCGGCAAGCGCCCACCCGAAGCCGGGAGCAAATGCCATGAGCAGGATTGCCCCGATCCGCAAAGCAGTCAGCACTATCAGACTGAAGAGTATTAGCGGCCGGCTGTTGATATCCAGCTTTTTCTCCGCGAGCCAGACAACCGGCAGACTGACCAGTGTTGACAGCAAAGCGATCAATCCGACCCACACTGCAACCGAGACCGTTATCCCTTCGGGAAATCCGATGTCTGTAATCAGATGTGCCTGCCATAACCGGTCATACCCTTCCGAGGCTGCACCACTAAACACGGTAACGAGCAGCAGCATCAGCAGAACCGGATGACGGCGAATCATCCCTGCTCCAGACAGCCAAGCGCCCTTCATACTTTTCAAATGTGCAAATGGTGTTCCCTCACTCTTCTCCGGTCTGACAAACTTCGTCTCCCTCATATACCGAATCAGAAAGAATCCCAGCACAAGATACATCAAGCCAGCTGCCACATAAGGCAGATTTGACCGGATCGTAGAAAGCCCTACACTAATGCCGATGCCAGCCAGTGTTCCGAACAGGCCTAGTCGCTTGGCAGTCAGAAAAACACGCCCGGCTTCCTGCTCGCCAACCTCATCTACAATCCAGGCAATATCAGCACCGCTCGTGAACGTGTAACCAATGCCAAAGAAAACCTGTGACACTAAAAGCCACGCAAAAGCAGAAAGCAACGGAACACTGCTCTCCAGCGCCTGTACACTACCTTCAACAACAAAGCCTACACCCAAAATAAACATTCCGATGATCACCGACCATTTGCGGCTGTACACATCCGCGATTACACCGGTAATCCCTTCAAAAATCAATACTGTCAGCTCCAGCACCGCACCCACCATCAGCAGCTGCAGCGGACTCAGACCGAGAGTAATAACCTGATACACCGCATAGGTGGTAAACATTGTGGCACTGGCAAGGGATGTCCAAAATCCCATAAAGGAATACACATGTCTTGCATTAAGCTGTCTTTTCATTAAACCGGGTCCGCCTCTCTATTCACGGCAGAATCTCCGTACACGTTCATCCCGGCTTCATGAATTCCAGTCTAAGCCGTGCGAAAGTTCTACCGGTCTGTACTTTCTTTCCATACTGTGAGTGAACAAGCAGCCAAGTTTCTCTGTCGCATATAAGCACACCTCCGAAATTAGTTGAGATTAATTATATTCATTGGATACAAGTTAGGCAGGGGAAAGAATGAGTATAGTTGAAAAGTACCCGGCGGGGTCCGATAGTAGAAACATAGGAAATGGGAGTTACGGAGGCGAGTCAATTGCAACCACATATAGCAGATTATTTAAAAAGAATTCTTATCACTACTAATGAAGGATCGAAGTGCAATTAACGGCATTTTCGTACCTTAAATCCTCTGCAGCTAAGGGTTATTGGAGATTAAGTGCAATATTGTACCTTAAATTTACCAGAATACCCCCTATAGGGTGCTTTTTCGAAAATCAAGATACAATAATGTCCTTATTTACTAAATTTATATATTAAAATGAAAAATAAGGTACAAAAATGCCGTTAGTTGGGGCGATGCCCCCTCCTTTTCATTGTTACGCTTCAGGTAGTTGAAATTGGCGATAGTCTATGTTCCAATAATAGCCTTCCTATAGAAAGCTTTCAGGCACGCGCTTTGCGCTTACAGTTCCAAAGTTCCCCGTTTGCTCATCTACGCTTTTTGTTAATTTTCTTTAGTCGGTAATGTCTACTTTTAGAGTTCAGATTTCCGATACTCTCCAGGTGTTATTCCATGATGCTTCTTAAAGGATTGAATGTAATGATTGACATGATTGAATCCAACCCGAGTGGCAATTTCAGTAATAGTGAATCTCGACGCATCTAGCAGTTCCACACTTCGTTTAATCCGATATCCAATAAGGTAGTTATACGGAGTTGTATGAACAATTTTATGAAAACACCTGCCACATTCTGCGATACTAACCCTAGCCGATTTGGCTATATCTGCTAAAGAGATATCTTCCGAGTAATTTTGATGGATAAAGCTGAGGATGGATTGCACACGCTCCAGCTGTTGCATCTTGGATTTATTATTTGTCTCGTTTTTTTGTAAGGGAACATGACTTATCAATTTCATCCACATACAGTTTATCTTGCAAGCCACTTCATACTCCCATCCAAAATATCTTGGTTCATCGTACATTTTTTTCAGGTCCCATAACATTTGAATTAAATAGGCTTGCCAATCTACGTCTTTATTGAGAATCTTCGCTGGAAATGCTGAGCTATTGGTATAGGGTTGGACATATTGCAGCTCCATTCGGCTTCCTGAAAAAAAACATAATAGTTTTTCTGGAAAATTGAAACTTACATATTGCCCATCAGCGGACATCTCTGTTGTTACATGCAACAAGCCTTTGTTTATAAAAATTGCTTCTCCCGAATTCAGCCTATAATTATCACCGTTAATTTGCATGCTTATCCAACCGGAAGTAACTAAAGTTAGTTGAATTTCATCATGCCAGTGTAAGTCATTAAAACCTCTTCCGCGAGGTATACACGACAATCGAGTGACCGTATACATTTCAATTGGGAAAAGCGTGTCTGGATAATAATTCTTTTCCTCCAAATTCTTATTCATATATCCTCCACTTCAAGAATGACGATATTCTTATATAAAATGATAATATAATTGCAGATTTCTCAAATAAATGATGATATCATCATATCTAATTTCAAATTACATTTAAAGTTAGGAGAGCAAAAATGCACATTACATTCCGAGAGTATAAGAAAGAAGATATAACGCTCCTTAAAAATATTTGGAACGACATATTAATTGACGGTGTCGCATTTCCTGGAGAGGATCACTACGAGGAGAAAGAATTCGAAAATATGCTGGAGGAACAATCTGCTGTCACATGCATCTTGGTAGATGATGAAGTGGCTGGTTACTATATTTTGCACCCTAATAATATTGGCAGATGCAGCCATGTAGCAAACGCGAGTTATGCGATCTCCAAATTGTACCGCGGCCGTAAATTAGCAGACCCGCTGGTCAAAAAATCGATCGAACAAGCTAGAAAATTGGGTTTTAGAGGAATGCAATTTAATGCAGTAGTTTCAGGCAATTCAGCAGCTATTCACACCTATCAGAAAGCCGGATTCAAGACCGTAGGAACCATTCCGGAAGGGTTTCGCTTGAAAAGCGGAGTGTACTCAGATATGCATATCATGTATCTCCACTTTAGTTAATATTCACAGAGCTTATCATGTAAATAGAATAAAAGCCCGCCGACCAATTAAGGTTGACGGGCTTTTATTGCTGGTTATCTGCTCCACAGTAACAGGGGATAGCAGAGTTATGCGTGAAGTACTTTGAAATTAATTAATTTACTTTTTTTCTAAATATAGAACATGTAGTTATCTGCATGATTCTCTTCTTTAAAATTGATCAGATCCGACAATGTGGTGGAATCCAGCACATCAGCAATGCTGTCGCGGATACGAAGCCACAGGTCGCGCTTAGCCGGGTCATCTTCTTCCGTAAAATCGACAGGGGAAATAGGACCTTCCAATACGCGGATGATATCTCCCGCCGTGATGGAAGCGACTTCGCGGGACAGAATGTAACCGCCGTAAGCTCCGCGAATACTTTTTACAAGACCTGCGTTCCGCAGGGGAGCGATCAGTTGCTCCAGATAATGTTCAGACAATCCGTTTTTCTCAGCAATGCTCTTAAGTGATGTTGGGCCCTCGCCGAACTTCATGGCAAGCTCCATCATAATTGTTAATCCGTAACGTCCTTTTGTCGATATTTTCAAAGGGGCACCTCTTTCGGTTTAGTTGCTGTTTATAGTATAATCATTAGTCGGGTAATACAAAACTTACATTTCAACGTATTCCGATGTTTCCTATGAGTTTATGTTAACATATCTGCGCCCACATTTGGAGAACAAAACGTAACTTTTTGCAAGAATGTTCTCTCCCAGTGGACAAATTGTCATGACTTTGGGCTTTTTTGGCTGAATTTAGCCTAAAGTGGACAGTCTGTGGTAGACAGGTATGTTATAATACAATTTGAGCCGGGTGTTTCATAAATACTTTGGCCGTTCGCTTCATATTTTGCACAGAAATGGTGATTACGATGACAAAAGCAAAGCAAGACACACGTGTCGTCGTCGGCATGTCCGGAGGAGTCGATTCCTCCGTCACGGCGCTTCTGCTCAAGCAGCAGGGCTATGACGTCATCGGCATCTTCATGAAGAACTGGGACGATACCGACGAATTCGGCGTTTGCACGGCAGAAACGGATGCAGAGGATGTTCGCCGCGTCTGCGAGCAGATTGATATCCCTTACTATACCGTAAACTTCGAGAAGGAATACTTTGATAAAGTCTTTTCCTATTTTCTCGATGAATATAAGGCTGGACGCACCCCAAATCCCGATGTCATGTGCAACCGTGAGATCAAATTCGGGGAATTCCTGAACAAGGCACTGCAGCTCGGCGCAGATTATGTAGCTACAGGTCACTATGCCCGCGTGGTTGAGGAAGATGGCGTGTATAAGCTGCTGCGCGGTGTCGATAACAACAAAGATCAGACCTACTTCCTGAATGCATTGAATCAGTACCAGCTCTCCAAAGCTATGTTCCCAATCGGTCATCTGCCGAAGCCGGAAGTACGGAGAATTGCCGAAGAAGCGGGTCTATATACCGCGAAGAAAAAAGACAGCACCGGCGTCTGCTTCATTGGAGAGCGTAACTTCCGTGAATTCCTGAGCCAGTACCTGCCGGCACAGTCAGGCGACATGGTCGACATCGCTACCGGCGAAGTCAAAGGCCGTCACGAAGGGCTGATGTACTACACACTGGGACAACGTCAAGGGCTGGGTATCGGCGGATCGGGCAATGGTGAGCCATGGTTTGTGGCAGAGAAGGATTTGAACCGCAACATTCTATACGTAGTACAAGGCGACAAGCACCACAGCCTCTACTCCACTGGGCTCGTAGCCTCCGGAGTGAACTGGATCAATGGCGCACAGCTCGGTGCAGAACCCGTGCAATGTGTAGCGAAGTTCCGCTACCGTCAGCCGGACCAAGGCGTAACACTGACTGCCCGCGAAGACGGAACTGTGCATGTAGCGTTTGACGTCGAGCAAAAGGCGATTACGCCTGGACAGGCTGTTGTGTTCTACCAAGGCGAAGAGTGCCTTGGCGGCGGAACGATTGAATATGCAGAGAAAGTTGTGCCTTTGGTGCAAAACGTTTAAGGGGCGCGAGTTACAACATATTGCATAGATTACAAATAGACGTGAAGGCTGCAAAAAAAGGTGACTACGGACAAATCCGTTTGGTCACCTTTTTGCATACCAAAGTCCTTACTTAAAGAATTATTATACAAACTCCCCCATTTTCCCCTCCTTGCATTTGTTATATTTTTGTTCAGCTTAGCTACCAAGAAAATATTACTGTATCTTCCAATCCTGAAGCATGTAGAATAGTTATTAAGAACATAAATCGTTCAATTGCTATTACAAATCAGCTTAGCGCCGACCACTATGGACTAACAACTTACAAAGTTCTACGCAAGGGAATTAATTTGCCTTGGATTTGTTTTATTAAAAGCACTAGAGGAGTGAGGGCTGTAATATGAAGAGGATAGCTATTATATTAGACAAAAATCTAGAAATAGGCGCTGCATCAAATGTAGCTGCTTTATTAATGGGGCAAGCCTCTCTTGTTGAGCCAAGTCTATATTCAGAGAGACCTGTTTTGGATAAAGACAATGTTCAACATGCAGGTATACAATATAGCACTGTAATTCTTAAGGCTGGAGAAAATCAACTTCATACATTGATCAAACTGTTACCGATAGATGCTGCTGAATTAAAAAGCATAGTGTTCTCACAAATCGGACAATCTCTTAATAATGTCTTTGATCAGTATTCGCTAGAAATATCTTCAAAAGAAACGGAGGAAACAAAAATTGTTGGGGTTATTGTTTGGGGAGAAGAAGAGTTAGTCCGAGTGGCTACAAAAAAATATAGTGTATTAAAATAAGTATCAACTCTTTGATAATCCATATACAAATTCAGCAAAGTGTCTCCCTTTTCTATGAATCATATTTCTCAGGCGAGCATGATGTTATCACCATCTGGACTTTGCGACGCTCGATGTTAGAACCAAACCCAGTGCCACAATAAAATAGAATAGAGTAGTAACTAATAAAATTTGCAATCGATCCCCCATTTGAATTGCCATCAAATAATTGAAAAGCTGATGAATTAATATTGGAATGACGAGACTTTGATTCAACTTATAAAACATAGCAGATTTCAAAGGACTGAATCTTTTTTGTAACTCATTCTGTACAAATCCTCTCCACCCTAGCTCTTCTCCAAGTGGTCCATAAATAAGATTATTACCAAATACGATAAACAGTGTAGTCCATGAAGCAACTAATTGTTGGAGTATCGATACATTCCATATAACTTGTCTTACATATAGACTTCCTCCAAAAATAAGAAATTGGAGCAGAACAACACAAATTACCGTAGATATGCTGAGACTTTAACACAATCATCGCCAATCCGATTAGAAGAAAAAAACATAAAATATCCCGTAAGTCAAAGCAATATATTTTAATAAGATTCGCTTCAATTCGCTCCCTCACCTATGGATAGTGTCATAATAAAAAACCAAAAGAACAATTGTGCACATGTTCCGTTGGTTTTAAACTATAAACTATGGTGTTACCCCCAGGTCAACAGATCTTGAACGATATCACTGTTTTTCTTCAACTGGAATATATGATTTTAAAATTTCCGAGCTGTCACAATAGGCTGATAATAGCCTGAATCTGCTGGGAGATGCCACTCAATATCCTTGAACCCAGTCGCACTTAATGCTTCGTTAATATCCTCTCGCAGCAATGCTCTGTACTCAATTCTGTTATGTTTTGTTACCCATTCACCGTTAATTTCCTGCACAATAAATTGGTTTGTCGTATACGTTTTTCCGTCCCCCGCCCAATCCCATACCTGAAAAACGATACGTTTACCCTCATCGAAAACACGTGGCTGTGTGGTTGTCAGCCTCTCTTGTACCAATGCATCGTAGTCTCTTATGGTAACTACAAGCAAGCCATTCTGATTAAGCTTTGTATGGATATTTTCAAACGCTTTATTTAAATCGCCGTCTGTAAGAAGATGAGGAATAGCATTATCCGCCGACAGAACGATATCAAAAGATCCCGACACATCTTTATCCAACGAGCGAAAATCTGCTACGCCAAAGTTGATGTTAACCCCGCGCGATACTGCTTCTTCTTCGGCTCTTTTTACGGAAGCGGGACTTAGATCAGTCGCACTTACGTTATACCCGTACTTCGCCAACCCAATTGCTTGTGTACCTATGCCGCACGAACAGTCCAAAAGTGAAATGTGATGCGGGGGAGAAATAGCCAACTTGGATTGGATGATTTTGTCGAGAACCTCACCTTGCTGCGAAATTGCTTGATTCCAATCAACAAATATAAGATGATAGTCTTCTGCAATCTCATCATAGAACTTTAGAACAGAATCATTCAATTCAAGTCCCCCTATCAAATTGGTTATATTATATTAATTGTATCTATCTGGAGGAATTACTATGTCGTCTTTTGTAAGAATTGCTGAACCTGATGATTTAACAAGTTTGACAGAGTTAATGTATGAGTATGTCGACTTTTATCAAAATCCCCACCCGCCTATCGATAAAATTCATCAATTGATTAGAACCCTTTTTGACAAACAATTTGGCATTCAATTCGTTGCAGAAGAAGAGGGTAGACTCGTCGGTTTTGCTACTCTCTACTTTACTTTTAGTTCAATGAGAGCAGATAAAATTGCTGTAATGAACGACCTCTTCCTCAAGGAGCCTTATAGAGATTCAGAACTGGAGTCCCAACTCTATTTGGCATGTGAAAATTATTGTAAGGATTCGGGATATGCCAATATGACATGGATAACTTCTCTTCATAATAAACGCGCCCAATCATTCTTCCATAAAATGAACGCAATTCAAGGTAAAGATTGGGTACACTTCTCCGTTAATTAAGTCATCTGCAGTCAATAGACGTTACGAAGGAGAAGTTAGCGACCACGAGTGAATGAAGAAGGTTGCGCCAATCCACGTATAGAGATTAGAAGCATTTCTTTTTCGTTACTCCTAGTCTCTTTATTGCTTCTCCTTCAACAACGCCAGCTTATTGGCTAGCATACGGGCAAGAAGTGCCTGGGCTTGCTCCAATTCAATTTTCCTGAAGTCCATTTCCAACATCTTCTCGCGTAACAATTCAATGGACCGGGAGATCTCAAGTTTGCTCCCCTCTTTTTCCTCCATAACGGCTTTGATTTCTTTAAGCGTAAATCCCACAGCCTGCACACGTTTTATCAATTGAAGGTGTTCGACCGCTGCTTCGGTATAATCCCGATAGTTATTATCACCACGCACAACGTGGCGCATATTCAGCAAGCCTTCCTTCTCATAATAACGAATGGTCGGCGGCGTTAATCCGGTCTTTTGGGCCAGCACATGAATTCTCATCCTAACCTCCCCGATACACTTGACCTTAAAGTATACTTTATAGTTTATACTCTAGAGGCCGAAAGGAACCTTGTCAAACAAGTTCCTACAACGATTAATCAAAATGGGAGGAATGGGCATGAACAGTCAGAACAACCAATCGATGACTCGAGCCGTCGTCTTGGGCGGCGGTGGTGTGACCGGCATAGCGTGGGAGGTTGGGGTCTTAACGGGATTGCTGGAGTCTGGGGTCGATCTGTATCAAGCTGAGACGATCATCGGAACGTCCGCCGGCTCTTTTGTCGGAGCAGCCCTGGCCAGTGGGTATGACGTTAACAAACTGTTTGCGGACCAGTTGGAACCGAACCCGAACGAGATACCGGTCTCCGCGTCCAAAGAATTGATGCAAGCGTGGTACAAGGCTTTCGTCACCGGAGGAAGCGATCCGCGAAAAGTCGGAGCAGAATTCGGTCTTATCGCCAAAAACAATTCCCCCTCCGTGTCGCCTGAACAGCGGCGCGCCTTAGTCGAGAGCCGCCTTGTGACCAAAGAATGGCCACAACAATTGCAGGTAACCGCCATCGATGCCGATACCGGGCATCTTCATACTTTCGATCATGAGTCTGGAATTCCTCTACCCGATGCCGTGTCGGCAAGCGGGGCCGTTCCAGGAATTTGGCCGCTCGTCTCCATCGGTGAGCGCAACTGGACTGACGGAGGCATGGTGTCCACAACCAATGCGCGGCTGGCGGAAGGCCACCAACGGATTATCATTCTCGCCCCGATGCCAAAAGGTTATGGTTCCATTCCGGGAGCCGCGGAAGAGGCGGAAGGCTTGCATACAAATGCAGACGTTTATCTCATAATCCCAGATGAACACAGTGTTGCGGCCATCGGCCTCAACCCCTACGATTCAACGCGCTGCGGCATAACGGCAACCGCCGGCCGGGAGCAGGGCCGCTCCATTGCCGAAGCAGTTCGGACTATGTGGGAATGACAGAGAGGAGATAAGTACTTCTATCTGAGAGAGGATGGGCACTGTAATATTGAATTCATATTGCGCCCCTGGTAACAGCTTCGCAAGTACTACCCTTGGTCGAGAAAAAGGGGTCCCATCCAGATTGGATGGGACCCTGCTTCATTTTCTTACGGTTTGACGGTTCCGTTTATCCCCAATGTCATAGGACCGTAGCCGTTGTATTGTTCCATCAGAAGAATACTTAGAAGAACCTTCCCTGCTCCCCTATGTTTCATTAACTAGTTTTGTGTTCAGGGCTATTGCGCCTTCTTCTTTCTCGGCCTGCCCTGTACGTTTAATGAAGAAAGAAAGCAACAAGCCGGCAATTCCGATTCCAATAATGACAAGGTACGCATCATTAATCCCCTGAATAGTCGCCTCCATTAGCATATGCTCCTTCGAACCTGAGCCGCCTGTTGCCATCATATCTTGCAAATGAGTCTTGGTTCTGCTCGTCATAACCGTAACAAGCAAAGAAGTACCTATCGCACCAGCCACCTGCTTAATGGTATTGGAGATAGCTGTTCCGTGCTCATTCAGTTTTGCAGGCAGTTGGTTCAGGCCCGCTGTTGTAATTGGCATCAGAAACATAGCCATCCCGAAGCGCCGTCCTGTGGACATCAGAAGTAAATACGTATAACTGGTGGTATCGGTCAGATTAATGAACCCGATTGTTGTTCCGATCGTAATAACCATACCGATAATGGACAGCCACTTCGCTCCAAACCGATCGAACAGTCTGCCTGTTATCGGCATCATAATTCCCATGAGAAGCGCGCCAGGGAGCATCAGCAGCCCAGATTCCAGGGCTGTATATCCACGTGCAGACTGCAAATACAGCGGAAGCAGCATCATATCCGCATACATAACCATCGTAACCGCAATATTAATAACGGTTGTCAAGGAGAACATGCCGTATTTGAACGCCCTGAGATCGAGAAGCGGGCTCTTGGAGACCAGCTGTCTCCAGGTAAACAAAATCAAGGAGATTACACCTACAACAATAGATAAGACCACTTCCGTGCTTGACCAGCCCTTGCTTCCAGCACTGCTGAAGCCATAAAGAACGGTACCGAAGCCGATAGTTGAGAGAATGATGCTCCAAACGTCAAGCTTCGGATATTTTCGTTCAGCCACATTTTTCAGATAAATAAAGGCGATCGCAATAACGATTACAGCAAGCGGAATCATTCCATAGAACATCGTACGCCAGGAATAATGCTCCATGATATAACCGGCGAGTGTAGGACCGATAGCAGGAGCAAAAATAATAGCGAAACCGACCATCCCCATCGCGGCTCCCCGTTTGTCAGGAGGAAATACAGTCAGAATGACAGTCATTAGCAACGGCATGATAATTCCAGCGCCAGCAGCTTGAATCAGACGGCCTAGCAGCAAAATATCGAAGTTAGGTGCTACCGCCGAAACAATAGTTCCACCGAGGAAAATAACCATCGCAGTCTGAAACAGCTCACGGGTCGTAAACCGTTGCATGAGATATGCGGTGATAGGAATAAGAACCCCGTTAACCAACATGTATCCGGTTGTCAGCCATTGGGCCGTAGATGCCCCAATATTAAAGTCGATCATCAGCTCCGGTGTCGCGACGCTCATAATCGTCTGGTTCAAAACAGCGATGAACGCCCCCAGAATCATGACAAACAATAGCGGACCTTTCTTAATGGAGCTGCTGGCTAAAGATAAATTATTGCTCAGTTTTCTCATTCCCTTCAAATTCAGTGCGAAACTAATAGACACTGTGTAGTATAATAAACTCAACGTAAAGAATTATAGCCACCCCTCTTACAATTCACAAGCAACACTTTTCAAAAAAATGTATGTTAGTTTACAGCTGAACAGGATCTGTCGTTTATTCAGAATATTATTTACAAATCGTATATTTTTGTCGTACAAATTATTTACAGGGAAAGGAAATGAAAGCGTATGTCAACAAAATCACCGCGTACGGACCCGCGTGTACTACGCACGCGACAATTGATTCGAAATGCATTTATCGATTTGCTGCAGGAGATTGATCTTGAGAAAATAACCGTGAATCGTATTGCGGAACGCGCCACCATCAATCGTGTTACCTTCTATCTTCATTACCGGGATATTCCGGATATGATGGAGAAGATGGCAGATGATATGATTAATGCAATTGTTGCTATCTTTGAAGATGTTCAGCGTCAATCCCGTGTTGACTTTGAGAGGTTCGTATTGGTCAGTGTGCTTGAACATATCGCGGAGAATTCAAGCTTTTACAAGGTGCTGCTCGCTTCAAAACGCATACCGATCTTCTCCGATCGCCTAATGCAGCTGATGGTTGATGTCATCTCCAGCAGAGCAGAGAATCGAGACGCTTCCTTATCCGGTTCGGTTGTGAGCGTTCCTAAAGATATTGCAATCTGGTATGGCTCTTCCGCATTCATCGGTACAATTGTCTTCTGGCTTCGCAATGATATGCCCTACACACCGAATTTTCTCGCCAATCAGCTTTCTCTGCTGTTCCGTTTACATCAAAATACGACCAGTTCATAGAAGCGTCATCATATTCAAAAAAATAAGACACAAGAGCACTCGGGCTCTTGCGTCTTATTTACAAGCAAATAGGAGTTCGGCCGATATCCGCAGTAAAGACCGTTCCGTTCACGAAGCTGGAATCGTCTGAAACCAATCCAATTACAAGGCAACCTTGGTGATTTCTTCGGCCGAACCCGCACGTGGAATCACGCCCTCCGCCAGCTACGACAAGCTGATACCAGCCACCCTTTCGGCTCACAGCTTTGTCAGCATGTGAATGTCCTCAGGTTCTTTCATGAAGAGTTCCTCATCGACTTCTGACGCGATAGAAGAACCAAAGCTCGAATAGAACTTCACTGCAGATTCAGTTTCGGTGGAGGATATATATAAGTATTCCGCTCCTTTTTTGATGGCAGCTTTACTTAATTGGGCGAAAATTTGGCGGCCAATACCCTGTCTTCGGTATTCCCAGGTAACGTACATCAGGTCGATTTGAAGTTGATTATGATCTTTTCCCCGCAGCTTATGAGCCAGGACTCCGAACCCCACCAACTTACTCCCGTCGAATGCTCCAAATGCCACCCCACCATGGGTAAGCTCATATTCATATCGTGAAATAATCTCCTGATATTGGTCTTCCATCCAGTTAGGGCACTCATGGGGTGTCTTTAATTCTTCAAGAGTCCCCTCCCGATATCGGTACGTTAGTTCTATGGTTTCTGAGCGATCTATATCACGGATTCTATTAGCATCCTCAAGTTTCATTTGCACGATTGTAACCATAGTTTACCTCCTAAAGCACAATGTATTATTCACATAAGCATCAGCGTTAAAAATGAAGCCCCGCCCGTTGGAAACATCCTGCTGTAGGTTAAGGAAATCCCCACTCAGGTCTACCGCTCCCGCCGCAGCGCCTGATTGTGACGAATCTTCGCCTCATTGCCCTGCTCGGTGGCCTGATAGAACACCCTGCGGGCAATCGCCTTGGGCAGGTAATCTTGCTTCACATAATGACCCGGAAAATCATGCGGGTACTGGTACCCGGCGTGCCCCAGTGCAGATGCGCCTTTGTAATGCGTGTCCCGCAGGTGCAGAGGCACCTCGGCCGATTTCAGCTCTTCGATGCTCGACATCGCCTTGGAAATGGCTGTGTATACAGCATTGGATTTGGGACTCTCCACCGCGAACAGAATCGCCTGGGCGATGTTCAGCTTCGCTTCCGGCCAGCCGTTGTTGCGATAAGCCTCCAGGGCGCTGACAGCCTGCACCATGGCCTGCGGATTGGCGAGCCCGATGTCCTCGCTGCTGGCCGCGATCAGGCGCCGGATGAAGGTCATCGGGTCCATGCCGAGCTTCTCGACGGCATAGAGGAACCAGAACAGAGCGGCGTCACTGGAGCCGCGAATGCTCTTGTGAAAAGCCGACAGCACATCGTACTGCGTCGATTCATCCGCCTTGACGATCGGGCGGCGGATCGACTCCTCCGCGACCTCCAGCGTGATATGCACGCTGCCGTCGCTCTGAGGCGCTGTCGTAAGCGCAGCTAACTCCAGCGCATTCAAGGCCCGCCGGATGTCGCCATTCGCCATCGTGGCGATATGCTGTAGGGCCTCCTCATCCACTCGGAGGTCCATGAACCCCAGGCCCCGTTCCTTATCGTCCAGGGCCCGCTTCATCGCCGTAAGGCTATGCTCCCTCGTCAGCGACTCCAACTGGAACAGCGTGGACCGACTCATCAAGGCCCCGTTCACATAATGGAACGGGTTCTCAGTCGTCGCCCCGATAAAGATAATCGTGCCCTTCTCCACCGCGGGCAGCAAAGCATCCTGGCGCGAGCTGTTGAAGCGATGCACCTCGTCCAGGAAGAGAATCGTCTTCGTCCCGTACAGGGACTTGTTACTCTGCGCTCGCTCGATCACTTCCCGCACATCCTTGACGGAAGCCTCTACGGCATTCAAGCGCACAAACTCGCCCTGCGTGTGATGGGAAATAATATGAGCCAGCGTCGTCTTGCCGCAGCCCGGCGGCCCGTAGAGCAGAATCGACGAGACCTGATCAGCCTCAATCGCCCGGCGCAGTAGCTTGCCTCGACCTATGATATGCTCCTGTCCGATATATTCATCCAGATTCTCCGGGCGCATGCGATCAGCCAGCAGCCGTCCGTCCCCTCTACTCTCTTCAAACGAAAATAAATCCATAATCTCCACTTCCTTGCGATATTCTATATAGGTTGAACCTGACTATTTTAGTTCTCCTATCATACCATATCAGAGAAAAACATAATAAAGAGCATGACCTCGTCAACGGGACGGGAGCCATGCTCTTTGTTCAAAGTGCAGCCTAGCGGCTCAACGCTAGCCGCATTTTTGATATAATTTTACGGATACTTTCTTCCGATAGATGATATCTTTGCTGAAGCTCCGATACAGAGCATCCACTGCGGTGAGAACAAAAAATCTCTTCGTTACGGTTCGCAATCTCCTGTCTTGAACCACTGTTCTCGCCCCATCTGACACGCTGTTCCGACTTCTTGGGGATGTATAACAGTTCTCCCTGGATGTATCCCTGAAGCTCCTCTAGAAGCCTAGGGGGAAGAACATCCCTCCCATTTACATAACTCACGTTTCGTATCCTCCTTAAGTAGGTGTGTTCCTTGAGTTCCTGCCAACTTCGTGTTAAAGATAATCATGTCACGCTCTCCTTTCTTATTCTCAAATTTGGTAAATACCGTAATTTCATTATATTAAACCAGCCGTTAGGCGTCTATATTCAGATACAACAATCTTGTAATCGTTTTTATGTTAGTGTTTACAAACTTGGAGCCGGTGTCTTTAAAATACATTATGTTTATTATTCGTTATGTTTTTTTAAATAAGGAGGCCTTGCGGCCTCCCCTTGTATTGCGGTTTCCGTCGTTAGACGGAAACCACCTCGTATACTGAAATCATCGTAATCAGCCTCCTTCCAGAAGTAATCTTGCCCGGCCGGACACTTATTATTAAGCCATAGCCCCAGTGGAGTTACAAGTGCAAGAACAGTTTAAAACATTCTCCACCAAAGATATCCTCCACGCGCAGATCATTCCACTCCCTGTTTCAAAGCGTTCAATAGCTCCAAAGCTTCTTCATATTCCGGCTCCAATTCCAGCGCTCTGGTCGTATAATCCAGGGTGGCCGCCTCATCGCCTAGTTCGTAGTTACAGATGGCAAGACTATACAAGACAGGCACGACAGGCTCATCCGGGTTGGCTAGCACAGAGCGTTCCAGGAACTCCCGCGCCTGCGCAAATTGATCCATCTCGAACAGCAGCAGCCCGCAATCCAAGGCGAGATCATAGCTGGCCTCCATCGCGTAATGATTGGCCCACATGATCTGAATCCCTCTTTGCAAGTCGAGCAGTTCCTCGTCACCGCAATCCTGAAGCAGGGCTGAGATGTGCTCAGCGCTGTGGATGAACAACTCGGCATCATAGCCGCCAAGCCGCCAAAAGGCCAAAAGCTGACGAAGCTCCATTTCACCCAAATGCTGATCTACAGATCCCTTCAGACAATAAAAATCATCCGGACCAAAGCGGTCGATGAACCGCCGATAGGCTAGACGGGTCTGTACATAACTAGCCGGCTCCTGAAGCATGAGAATACAGCCGGCATTGATGTCTTTATAGTGGTGTTGTGTGAACAGCGACACGGCTCCTTTTTGCTCAAAAGCATGCTGGATCGCATGATAGTTCGCCGTCAGAGAGAAACATCCGTGGTGAATCAGTTCAGGGGGTGGTGCGAACTCCCAGTTCTCCAGCCGGTGATCGCCTTTATCTGCCGTGATCAGTAGAAAACCAGCCTGGGACAAGGCATTCAGACGCTCCATACACATAAGTCCTGCCGCAGGGAACAGAATATGCGAGTCCTCCAGCTTGTCCTGATATATTTGTATAACCCCTTGATAAGGGTGCGTATCCTCTTCATAGCTGGCTGCACGGCGGTATTGGAACTCGGGAACCACTTTTTTGAGCAGCTCAGATTGGCTAAGCCCTTCCACTTCCTCTGGAAATTTCAGTGCCACCTCGCACTCGAAAATTTTCCCTTCATCCACGTAAAGCAATTCTTGCGGGATACTGCAAAAAAAGTAATTGGCGATCACCAGCAAGGGCTGCTCCAAATCCCCTGGACGGATGACCACTTTACTCTGAGTCAGATGCAGCTCCGTATCATTGACAGCATCAAAACGGGCAAAATCCAGCAGCCCCTCATCTACCAACGACAGCAGGCCAGGATGCCGCTGCCAGGAGGCGACGTTTTTGGCAGCCAAATCACTCATAACATAACGAACGGGAGGCAAGGTAAGCCCTGCGTAATTCCTAATTTCGCGTAATTGACGAACGATATGAAAGGCCAGCCGGCCGGCGCCCGCTCCAAGCTCCAGAATGGTAACCGGCTCCGATACATGCCCTTGTGCGGCCCGATCCTGAAGAAATCCGAAAATCATCTCTGCGTAAGCTTCCGCAATCATAGGATTGCTCGTAATATACTGTGGTACTTCATCGTCTTCCCAAGCTTTCATACCCTTTTCTTCAAAATAAGCACGCTGCAGCTCCCAGATCGGGGCTTCACTGAAGCGGTAGAACTGTTGTCCATTGGTTGTCATTGATGTGTTACCTGCTCTCTATCATATTCCACTTATACCTACTTCTAAGGATTGATGATCCCGGCCGGCATGTCAACCGGTTCTTTTAGGATTTTAGTTTTATTTATATATAAGACAAGCGTACGGTTTGAATTTAAGATCTCAATTTAAGATCTGAACTTAGAATTTGAACTTAAAATTTGAACTTAAAATTTGAACTTAAAATCTTCACTTAGGATCTGCACTTAGGATCCGCACTTAGGATCTGAACCCAGAATCCGAACGTTTGGCGCGGTCATTCCTACGGTGGAAGGTATTAACTTCCGGTCAATGTTGTCTCAAGATTCCCTCTGTATCGCCGCTTCTATGTGGACGCATTAAAATAACAAACAAAGCCAAGAAAAAGGAGAATTTATATTTCGGCTTCCCGATCTGTAATTTAACGGCATTTTTGTACCTTAAATAATCTGTATTTAAGGGTTAGAGTTAATTAAAGGCAATTTTGTACCTTAATTATTCCATAATACCCCTTTAAAGCTAATTTTATCGAAAATAAGATACAAAAATGCCTCTATCTCCCTTATTTTCCTTCATCCAATAAATTCAAGGTACAAAAATGCTCTTAGTTGGGCGAGGGGACCTTTTTTCACAGTTAAACAGTTAAGAAGAAGGAGAAAGTAAGCGAGCGATTAGATTTGTGTTCTGAAACCCTGGCGACAGTTTCTTTTATTCGTCTTATATACAAAAAGGAACTAGCCGGGGCAATCTCCCCGGTAGTTCCTTGATAATTCACTTCTGCGGCGACGTCTCCGTCGGCCAGCCGATCAGGACCTCTCCTTCAGACGCCTGCACATAGGCCGGGAGTTCCCCGTCATGCAGCAGCCACAGCTCATGCAGCGCGCGTGTGCAGCCAACATACATCAGCTTCGCATCCCAGGCTGCTTCCCCATAGTGACCACGGTCCGCATCCGCCAGGATAACGGCGTCGAACTCCAGTCCCTTGGACAGGTACACCGGCAGTATGGATAGCCCGCCTTGATAAGCTGTCATGCTGCCGTCGATGAGATGGATGTCGCTAAAATGCTCTGCGAGCGCCGTATACAGCTCCGTGGCTTCCCGCAAACTACGTGTCAGCACAGCAACCGTACGATACTCCCGGCCAGACAGCGCAGCCAGCGCGGCTCTCAGGTCCTGGACGCGTGGATCCAGGTGCAGCTCATTTGTCTTCAACAAGTTGCCTGCATCAGGGACTCCTGCTTCTGAGTCACGTACTTCAGAACCGTCTGCTTTAGATCTGCCTGCATCAGTGGCACCTGCCTCAGATCTGCCCACTTCAGAGCCACCTACCTCAGAGCCGTCTACCTCAGACCTGCCTGCTTCTGAGCCACCTACTTTAGAACTCTGCACTTCAGGGCGGCCTGCTTCACCATAGGCAATGAGACGCACCGGGTTACCGCTACGGAAGACCGGCACGGCCAGCAGCGGGCTGTTCACACCTGCAGACAGGATGCCGTTCGCGAACTCGATGATCTCCATCGTCGAGCGATAACTGCGTGTAAGCGCATGGTAGGCCGTGTGCTCGGGATCGAAGAGCTTCTGCATCTCTTCCCAGCCATGTACACCCTTGTAGGCATGTATGCCCTGCGACAGATCGCCCAGGATTGTGAAGGAGTGACCGCGCACGTACAGATCCAGAATCGCGATCTGGAACGGCGAGAAGTCCTGCGCCTCATCAATCACGACATGGTCGAAGCGGCTGATGCCTTCGTTGCCGTTCAGAAGATAATGAATATACAGCAGAGGCGGCAAATCCTCTTCCCGAATAATACCCTTCTTCAGTTCCTTTGCCGTTTCCTTAAGAACACCAGCCGGAATGATCTCGGGTGGTTCTGCAGGCCAACTCTCCGGGGTCTTTGCCGCCCGGAAGATCTGCTTGTAGATGGTCAGAGGATCGTACTTGGACCATTTAGCGCTGTACGCTTTTTCCCGCTGAGCGCCCTTCTTCTTGCGTTCCTTCATAGCTGCTGCAGACGGGCTCTTCTTCAACTCCATCTCAATCCAGCGGTGGATCCGTGCCATCACCCGCTCCTTGCGCTTCGCCGGAGGGTACGGTGCGTACTCCTCATTATGCCAGCGCAGAATCATGGAGCGGCGCAGTACCGTACCTTCCCAAGGGATGAAATCTCCTTCTGGGACAGCGTCTGCTTCCAACAACTTAATGGAGTCCTCGATAAGACCCATCAGCGCAGTGGAACCTTTGAAGCGGCCCGGCGTCTCTTCCGTGATTTCCGGCATGCCGCCGGAAGTCTCGAACCAGCGGTTCAGCGTCTGCGTCGCATCCTGCTGCGGCAGCTCCAGCCCCAGCACCTCTGCCGCCCAGTCCGGGAACGTGTTCTGTGCAATGTTGCCCACACCAAGCTCTGGAAGCACATCAGAGATGTAATCAAGGAACATGCGGTTCGGAGCGAAAATAATCATTTTCTCCGCTGAGACCTGATCCTTGTATTGATAGAGCAAGAAGGCCAGACGGTGCAGGGCTACCGTCGTCTTCCCACTGCCCGCAACACCCTGAATAATCAGCGCGGTGTTCTTCGCTGCCCGGATGATCTTGTCCTGCTCTTCCTGAATTGTCGACACAATATCCCGCAGACGGTTATCCTTGTTCTCGCCAAGGCGGTAGACGAGGAATTCGTCCGATACCGCGGGACCGTCACTCTCCCGGTTAAAGGTGTCCGCTACCCGTTCGAGAATCTGCTTGCGGATCACCACGTTGCGCTTGAGGTAGACCAGCCCTTCTACCAATCCGTCCGGTGCTTCATAGGAAGCAGGCTCCGTCCCGCCGGTAAACGAATAGAACAGGCTTGCTACCGGTGCGCGCCAGTCGATGACTAGCGGACGGTCGCTTACCTGTTCGCGGTCTGCACCGATTTTGCCAATGTAAAGCGCCTTGCGTTCGTGCTCATCTGTACCTTGAAAATCAAGCCGTCCGAAATAAGGCTCCTGCCTTAGCTTGGTCAAATCCCTGCGTCTCTGCTCTCTGGAGGCCTCCAGAGCTTGCTCCGTGTAATCATGTCCAGTGTATACCGGCGTATTGCGGAGCTTCTCCAGCACAGCATCAATTTCTACAAGTGTTTTGTCCAGCCTGTCTTCTTCCTCTTGATAGGCACTTTGAAGATTGTCTTCCAATTTCAGTTACCTCCTAAAAGTATTATCGAGCCATGGTTGCCTTATTCCTCTTCTACATACAAAAAGGATTCTCATTGTAGCATAACCAAGGCCCGAAATCCATATGTTTCAAGCTGGACAAGTTGATTGAGGGATTATAACAGTGCGTGCAGGATAAAATTCGCTACAAATAGGGCCGCTATGGCGTACAAGGCTGGTGGGACATCTTTGCCTTTGCCCATCGACAGTTTTAGGATCGGGTAGGTAATGAAGCCAAACGCCATCCCGTCAACAATACTGTAAGTGAACGGAATCATGACCATAACCAGGAACGCCGGGAACAGCTCTGTCATGTCGCTAAAGTCCATCTCACGTACACTCTGCACCATCAATCCCCCAATAACCATCAGAATCGGGGCAATCGCGCTATCCGGCACATAAGCCAGCAGTGGAATGAACAAGAAGGTTGCACCGAACAGGATACCTGTGACCAGGGAGGTCAGACCGGAGCGGCCACCTGCCGCAATTCCGGCATTGGATTCTGCAGCAGCCACCACCGGACTACTGCCGAAGATACCTGCCGCAATGTTGGCGATGGAAAGCGCACGCAGGCTGCTTTTAAAGCGTTCTGGACGGTTTGCCAGCTGAGTCTGGGAGGCGATCAGACCGATATTTTCAAAGACAACAATCAATAGCAACAGGAAAATGGCAATCCAGAATACCAAACTAAGCAGGCCAGTCCACTGCATGCCGAAAAATACATTACTGTATCCGCTGAAAACATGTCCAGATTCCACATTCTCCGGTCCTTTGGTGGCACCCAGCAGATAAGCTAGTCCGGTACCTACCGCCATACTGATCAGCAGACCGCCGCTCGTACCACGGATGAACAGTACCAGTGCGAGCAGCAAAGTAATACATGACGTGATTACTGCCGGGTCACTGAAGTGGCCGATGGCCACGAAGGTCGTCTGATGGGCAATAACGATCCCACTCTTCTGCAGCCCGATAAAGGTCAGGAACAAACCGATGCCGACTGTGATGGCATGCTGCAGATTGTGCGGAATCGCTTCGCTCAAGATACGATAGAGCGAAGTGAACGCCACGATCGCAAACAATACGCCGGTTACGACAACTACAGCCAGCGCCTCCCGCCAATCCAGCTTCATGGAATGCACAAGGGTGTACGTGAAAAAAGCGTTGATCCCCATCCCCGGCACCACTATGATCGGCGTCTTGCCGGCAAAAGCCATCAAGAGGCAGCCTGTAATAGCCGTCAGCAATGTAGCTACCATCCCTGCCCGCAGCGGCATGCCCGCATCGTGCAGAATGGCCGCGTTGACCATTACAATATATACTGAAGCAAAATAGGAGAGAATACCGGCCGCCCATTCCCGTTTCCAGTCATGTTCAGGCAGTAAACCTACGCTATTTCGCCAAAAATTCGATTTCATTATTTATAAACCTCCGCTAATGTCAAGTCAGGTCCATCTCTATGCATTGCAAAAAAAGTCCTCAAGCCCTGACAAAAGGGCGTCAGCAGCCAGAAACCGGCTGTACGCCCTTTTGTCCATTTACTTTGATAATATTTAGTCTACCCTTTATTCACAGAAATCTTTCGGCCTAGATGCAGCTTCCTGGTAAGTAAGGAAATTAGAAGCTGACGCCTCCGGCCTCCAGCAGATCCTTCACGGTTACGCTGACCATAATAAGACCGGCTACAGGCGGCACGAATGAGTTACTGGCAGGCGGCTGCTTCGCTTTGCGTCTGTCCGGCGCGTTCTCGGGAACAATTTTATCCGTAACATCCTGACGCGGTTTCACTGGAGTCTCTGTAGAGAATACAACCTTAACACCCTTTTTGATGCCCTCTTTACGCAGCTTCTGACGGATAATCCGGGCGATAGGGTCATAGGTAGTCTTGGAGATGTCAGCAACCTGGAACCGGGTAGGATCCATCTTGTTGGCTGCGCCCATACTTGAGATCATCGGAATTCCCCGGGCCAGACATTCTTTGATCAGGTGGACTTTGTAGATGATCGTATCCGAAGCATCAATTACATAATCCAGCTTATATTTAAACAATTCTTCATATGTTTCTTCCGTATAGAACATATTCAGCGCAATAGCATCACAGTCCGGGTTGATCAACTTGATGCGGTCCACCATCAGCTCGGCTTTCTTCTGGCCTACAGTGGTAGTGAGTGCGTGGATCTGGCGGTTCACATTGGTGATATCCACCACGTCCTTATCAATCAGGATAATCCGCCCAACCCCGCTACGGGCCAGCGCCTCTGCCGCTATACCGCCGACACCACCGATACCTAGCACTGCTACGGTGCTGTTTTTCATAATATCCAGGCCTTCCGGCCCAATGGCAAGTTCTGTACGCGAGAACTGGTGCAACATATTTTTAACCTCCTTAACTAGCACTACGAAGCGCAAGATGCGCTTCGCAGTGAATGAATAATATGATTATTCTTTGTCTTTTTCCTTCTTCGGTTTCAGAGCCAGCTTGATGTGCAAATCTTCCAATTGCGAGCCTTCCACTGGAGATGGAGCATCCATTAGCAGATCGGTTGCACTTGCTGTTTTCGGGAATGCGATCGTTTCCCGCAGGTTGGTGCGTCCTGCGAGCAGCATCACGAGACGGTCAAGGCCGAAGGCAATTCCGCCGTGCGGAGGCGTACCGTATTCAAACGCGTCGAGCAGGTAACCGAATTTTTCGTAAGCAACTTCCTCAGAGAAGCCGAGCGCTTTGAACATTTGCTCTTGCACTTCACGTTTGTAGATCCGCATCGAGCCGCCACCGACTTCGTAGCCGTTCAGCACGATATCGTAGGCTTGGGCACGAATGGCACCCGGATCAGTCTCGAACAGGTGCAGATCCTCTTCACGCGGACGTGTGAACGGATGGTGCTCAGCAACATAACGTTTTTGATCTTCATCATAGCCCAGCAGCGGGAAGTCTGTTACCCAAGCGAATTTGAAGACGTTGTCGTCGATCAGGCCGAGCTGGCGTCCGATTTTGAGACGCAGCGCACCAAGAACATCTGCAACCACTTTTTTGTTATCTGCGGAGAAGAGCAGCAAGTCGCCTTCCTCAGCGCCAGTACGTTCCTTAACAGCAGCAATCTCTTCTTCGGAGAAGAACTTAACGATTGGCCCCTTGAATTCGCCATCCTTCACTTGAATCCATGCCAACCCTTTCGCGCCGTAACGCGCGGCATACGGTCCAAGATCGTCGATTTCTTTACGAGTCCAAGTACCACAGCCCTTAGCGTTAAGGCACTTCACTTCTCCGCCTTTTTCGATAACGGACGCGAATACCTTCACGCCGCTGGTCGCTACGATATCATTCATCTCGATCAGTTCCAGACCAAAGCGCAGGTCCGGCTTGTCGGAGCCGTATTTACCAATAGCATCAGCATATGTCAACCGTTGGAACGGAAGAGCGAGATCTGCACCAACAGTTTCCTTGAAGAGACGCTGCAAAAGCTTCTCCATCATGCCCAGCAGATCATCCTGGGACAGGAAGGAGGTCTCAATGTCGACCTGGGTGAATTCCGGCTGACGGTCAGCACGTAGATCCTCATCGCGGAAACAACGGGCGATTTGATAGTAACGCTCTATACCGCCCACCATCAACAACTGTTTGTAGATTTGCGGGGATTGCGGCAGACCGAAGAATTCCCCTTCATGCACCCGGCTCGGTACAAGATAGTCACGCGCGCCTTCCGGTGAGCTTTTAGTTAGAATCGGTGTTTCTACATCGATGAAACCTTCGCTGTCCAGGAAGTCACGGAATATTTTAGATGCTTTGGAGCGCAACAGCAGCGTCTTTTGCATCTCAGGACGACGCAGGTCGAGGTAACGGTATTTCAGACGCAAAGATTCGTCCACTTCTACACCATCTTCGATAAAGAACGGAGGTGTCTTCGCTGCGTTCAGCACTTCAATATCCGTGATTTGCACTTCAATCTCACCGGTAGGCAGATTCTTATTCACGGTTTCGTCATCGCGCTTAACCACTTTACCTTTAACAGCCACAACGTATTCGCTGCGTACTTTGTCAGCGATTTGCAGCGCTTCACCCGAATAATCCGGATTGAAAACAACTTGCACAATTCCGCTGCGGTCACGGAGATCAATGAAAAGTACGCCCCCGAGATCGCGGCGGGTCTGTACCCAGCCGTTAAGGGTAACGGTTTGTCCAATATGGTCCTGCGTTAATTGTCCACAATGATGACTTCTTTGCATGATTTGATCATATCCTTTCATGATTGAAATATCTCTTGTACTATGCTATTGCCTCAGACTATACGATGGACTGAGCAAGTTCATCCAGCTTGACGTTACGCTGTTCTCCTGTGTCCATCGACTTCAAGGCAATCACACCGGCCTTCAGCTCGTCTTCGCCCAAGATCGCGGTGTATCTGGCTGCCATGCGGTCTGCCGACTTCATTTGCGCCTTCATTTTCCGGCCCAGATAATCTCGTTCGGCAGAGTAGCCCTTGCTGCGCAGATGATACAGCTGCTTCGTAATCTCGAGATCAGCTTCTTCACTCAGCGCTACGAAATAGACATCCAGCGGTTTGGAAGATTCCAGTTCCACCTTCTGGTGTTCCAGAATGAGCAGAATACGCTCCAGACCGATCCCGAAACCGATACCCGGTTGATCCGGCCCGCCGATTTGTTCCACGAGCCCGTTGTAGCGCCCGCCGCCGCCTACTGTATCGATGGAACCGATACCGGCTGCTTTATATTCAAACGCAGTATGCGTGTAATAATCGAGTCCGCGCACAAGACGCGTATTGATGGAATAGTCAACGCCCATTGTATCCAGGTGCTGCTTAACCTTGGCAAAATGCACGGTGCACTCTTCATCCAGACTATTCAAAATGGACGGTGCATCAGTGAACTTATCCTGATCTACCTTGCAGTCCAGTACCCGCAGCGGGTTGCGCTCCATGCGCCGCTGGCAGTCACCGCAAAGATTGTCCTTCATTGGTCGCAGGAAGTTCAGAAGCTCCTCCCGATAGGCCGCACGGCTTGGCGCGTTACCCACAGAGTTGATCTCCACCCGCACATCCTTCAGACCCAATTCCTTATAGAACTCGTAACCCAAGGAAATGACCTCAGCATCAATCGCTGGATCCACGGCTCCGAACGCTTCTACTCCAAACTGGTGGAACTGACGGTATCTTCCGGCTTGTGGACGTTCATAACGGAACATCGGCCCGATATAATACAGCTTGCTGACATCCGGCTCGCCATAGAGCTTGTTCTGCACATAAGCGCGTACAACGCCTGCTGTGCCTTCTGGACGAAGCGCCAGATCCCGGTCGCCCTTGTCCTTGAACGTATACATCTCGCCTTCTACAATGTCCGTAGTTTCGCCTACGCCTCTTTCAAACAATCCGGTATGCTCGAACATAGGTGTGCGGATCTCCCGGTAGTTAAAACGGTGGCACAGCTCTCTGGCCTTCGCCTCTACAAACTGCCATTTCTCCACCGCGCCTGGCAGCACATCCTGTGTGCCTGTGGGTTTCTCGAATCTTTCTTTAGCCACTGCCTATCCCTCCTGAAAAAATACCCCTTATAGCCTTAATTTCTGCGTTAGTGCGCAGCATAACAAAAAATCCCTCGCCCTGTTTATCACAAACAGGGACGAGGGATTATCATAACCAATAATTCACCCGTGGTACCACCCACATTCCGGAGCAGGAGATTACTCTCACCACATCCGCTTCAAGCGGTTAACGCCCGCCTACGCGCAAACGGCTACTGATTGCAGCAGTTGTCAAATCCTGCCGATGTTCGCCGTGCGTTCTCGGGGAGGTCATTCATTCGCTCATCAACAGAATCCTTGCAGCCAGACGTAGCGACTTAATCGTCCTTGGTATGGACAATACCGACTCGTCAGGGGATTCCTCTCTGGGGTTGTGGGGGCCCGAATTACTTATTCCCGTCATCAAAGCACTATAATATAACTGTTATTGTTAGATTCTACTGAACCACTGCGCTAAAGTCAAGAAGGGAAATTAATAATTTTAAGATGAATGAGGGCGGAAAGTGAGCTTAATCGGCAAATTTCTCCTGTTACAAAAAAAATGACCCACAGCCGGTTGCTGCGGGTCCATCATCATATATTATTAAAAAGGGGGTCATGTCTTTATTATAAACACGCTATATTAAGGAATCATGTATGAAATGTTACGAGTACATTACAGAAAAGAAAGCGCTTAATTTTCAGGGACATACCCGTCTCTTTATCATAGCTTTAGCCTGACGTGACGGCAACCCTTGAGGGCCCTATTTTCAACCGAACCGACTTATAATCCAATTCAAAAGCGCCGGATAGCCCACAAAGGCCATCCGACGCTATATTGCTCATCACTCTAGAATGCAGCCGTTAATCAAACCGCTCCACATAAGCTTGCTTGCCTCGCAGGATTTGAATAACTTCGTTATATCGATCCTCATCCACCTTCAGCTCCATGATATAGCGGAGTTCCCCAAGCTCTTCGTCGCTAAGTTCAGCTTCTTCCCCAGTGCTTCCCTCAATCCCGCGGCTTTCAACATCGTCCACAGACTCTGGAATTCCAGTACTAGCAACCAGTGCAGCTCCGGCACCCGGTGACCCAGAGGTACCCGATGTACTGAATCCACCGGCTGCCAAGGCGGAATTCCCAAGTGGAATCACCGGTAGCAGAAAACGGCGGTCCTGTTCCAACCGATCATTGAGCGGCCATACCTCCAGCCCTTCCACGTTATAGGCGATAAGTGCTGTTTTGGCTCCTAGCGCATCATCTTCTGTCTTAAAATAAGCCTGTATTCTTCTAGGCATTGTTAATCCCTCCTTGAATATATGTTCAAGTCAGTCTGTAGTCTATAGCACTTTCAGCAGCTCACGCACGAATGCCGGCTCGTCTTTCGGTGTACGTGAAGTGATATAATTGTGGTCGACGACCACTTCTTCATCTTTAAATTCCGCTCCTGCATTGACAACATCATCCTTCAGTGGAGGATAGGAGGTTACCGTACGTCCTTTGAGCAGCTCAGCGCTGATCAGAATCTGCGGGCCATGACAGATGGCGGCAATAGGCTTGCCTGCGTTGTTGGTCTCTTTTACAAATCGAAGCACTTCCGGACTTAGTCGCAGGTTCTCTGGAGATGATCCGCCGGGAATAACCACAGCGTCATAATCGCCTGCGCGGACTTTTGAGATCGCCTTGTCGACTGTATACGAAGCTTTGCCCTGCTTACCCACCAGTGTCTCATTTTCCTTCAGACCTATGATCTCCGCCTGATGTCCTGCTTTTATCACTTCATCGTAAGGAACCTTCATTTCGGAATCTTCAAAATCACTCGCCAATAGAAATGCAACTCTACTCATGAGACAACTTCTCCCTTCTGCTTGTTCTTATGCAGCTGAACGGAACGATTGCGCTTGAAAGATTCTTGCTCTTCTACTATTACCCGGTCGATATGTTTTCTAACCCTGTCTTACAGAATGAACCTGTTATTAACCCCTTCGTGCGCCTCTATAGCCTCATAGAAAAAGCCGACTTACTACCCGTCTCAGGTACGCGGCAGCAGGTCACGACTTCTTCCCTTCAATACCTGAATCTCAGCCGGAGCTTCAGCTCCTTTTACAATTGCGCCTGCTTCAGCAGGGCTTCCTGTCGCCAATGTCGGGTTGCTTCTCCATACCCATGCCTTTTGAGATTGTCTCATTGCCGTAGCTCCTTGCAACTTGCCGTAATATCCATCCGCTTCTAGTCTAACCATACGAACAATGCCCTATCCGTACAAAAAAAGATGCCGCACACGGCTCCCAAAGGAACAGTAATGCGGCATCCGTCGATATTTTACTCGTCTCAAATGAAACAAAATTGTAGCGCTTGATTTAACCCCGGCTATCAAGGATTAACGTGACAGGCCCCCAGTTGACGAGCGACACATCCATCATCGCCCCGAACACCCCGGTTCCAACCTGCAGACCGCGGGCAACCAGCTCACGGTTAAAATAATCATATAACTGCTCGGCCTCAGCCGGCGCAGCGGCGGCCATGAAATTAGGGCGTCTGCCCTTACGGCAGTCCCCGTAGAGCGTAAACTGCGACACAGACAGAATCGCACCGCCAGTGTCAGTGACGCTGAAGTTCATTTTCCCAGCTTCATCCTCAAAAATCCGCAGTCCCGCGATCTTCTCCGCCAGATACGCCGCATCCTTCTCTGTATCACCATGGGTCACGCCGACCAGTAACATCAAGCCTTCACCAATCGCGCCGGTCACTTCGCCATTAACCGTTACCTTAGCTTCCTTGCAGCGCTGTACTACTACTCTCATTGCAGCTTTCAGCTCCTTGCCTTATTGCATGATCCGGTGGACCGTGTAGACATCCTTGACACGTTTGACCCGATCCACTACCGATTGCAAATGTTCAGTATTGCGGATCAAGACTGTCATATGAACCATGGCCATCTTGTTCTTATCGGATCGTCCGGTCACCGCCGAGATGTTGGTCTTGCTCTCTGCGACAGCCTGCAGTACTTCATTGAGCAGCCCGTTACGATCATGACCTGTAATCTCAATATCGACGCTATAATTGGCCTCGACGCTGCCTTCCCAGTCTACCTCAATCACCCGTGCCGCTTCTTCGCCCTCACCGTCGCCCGGAATATTCGGACAGTCTTGGCGGTGAACAGATACCCCGCGGCCGCGAGTCACATACCCGACAATGTCATCGCCTGGCACGGGATTACAACATCGGGCAAAACGTACAAGCAAGTTATCAATGCCTTTGACACGCACACCGTTAGTCGGCTGATTCCGCTTCTCGCCCGAGGATTTGATCTCCTTCATCTCAGAGGTCAGCTCCAGATGATTAGCAGTCTCTTCCTGCTCCTTGCGCAGCTTCTCGGTCAGCTTGGAGGCGATCTGCGCGGCCGTAATGCCGCCGAAACCTACAGCAGAGAGCATATCTTCAATATCGTTGAAGGCGAATTTCTTCGCAGCCTCAAGCAGCTTATCGTCGGAGATGTATTCAGACACTTCAACGTTCAAACGCTTCAGCTCACGTTCAATCGCTTCACGGCCCTTCTCGACATTCTCCTCACGCTTCTCCTTCTTGAACCACTGCTTGATCTTGCTCCGGGCATGGGAGGACTGGGCAATCTTCAGCCAGTCGCGACTCGGACCATACGAATGCTTCGAGGTCAGAATCTCCACGATGTCCCCGGTCTTCAGCTTATGATCAAGCGGTACAATTCTTCCGTTCACCTTGGCGCCAATGGTCCGGTTACCGACCTCCGTATGAATACGGAAGGCAAAATCAAGCGGAACAGAGCCGGCAGGCAGTTCAATAACCTCGCCTTTGGGAGTAAATACGAAGACGAGGTCCGAGAAAAAGTCCATTTTCAGCGATTCGACGAATTCTTCCGCATCCTTAGCCTCATGTTGAAGCTCAAGAATTTCCCGGAAGAATGGCATCCGGTTCTCGGGATTGCCGTTGTTGCCGGTGCCTTCCTTATACGCCCAGTGCGCCGCGATACCGAATTCTGCGGTACGATGCATCTCCCAGGTACGGATCTGAACCTCTGTAGGCTCCCCTCCTGGCCCAACCACCGTGGTGTGAAGCGATTGGTACATGTTCGCTTTGGGCATAGCAATATAATCCTTGAAACGGCCAGGCATCGGCTTCCAAAGGGTATGAATAATGCCTAGTGTGGCATAACAGTCTTTAATGTTATCGACAATGATACGAATAGCCAGCAGATCATAGATCTCGTTAAACTGCTTGTTCTTCGTGCTCATTTTATTATAAACGCTGTAGATATGCTTCGGCCGTCCGGACAGGTCACCTTCGATACCCATCTCGTCCAGCTTGGCCTGAATGCGGCCAATGACGCTCTCGATGAACTGTTCGCGTTCTGCCCGCTTCTTATGCATCAGATTGGCTATGCGGTAATACTGCTGAGGATTCAAATACCGGAGGGCAATATCCTCCATCTCCCACTTGATTGCCGAAATCCCCAATCGATCTGCAATAGGACAGAAAATCTCCAGTGTCTCATAAGAGATCCTGCGCTGGCTTTCCTCAGACTGGTACTTCAGTGTCCGCATATTGTGCAGACGGTCCGCCAGCTTGATGACAATGACCCGGATATCCTGCGCCATTGCAATGAACATCTTGCGGTAATTCTCGTTCTGCTGCTCTTCCTTGGAGCGGAAGCGGATGCGTTCCAGCTTGGTCAGACCATCAACTAGCATGGCGCAGGTGTCGCCAAAATTCGCACGGATCTGTTCGAGGGACACTGTCGTATCTTCCACAACATCATGCAGAAGTGCAGCAATAATGGAGATTACATCCATCTGCATATTGACGACAATATCTGCGACGGCAAGCGGATGCAGGATATACGGCTCCCCCGATTTGCGGACTTGCCCATGGTGGGCCTGTTCGGCAAATTCATATGCTTCCGTGATGCGGAGCAGATCTTTTTCTTTTATATATGCGCCAGCTTTGTCAATTAATCGCTCAATGCCCATTCTCGTCGTATCCGTTTCCTTTCTATAAGAAAAACTCCTTCCAGGAGTCTCTCGATGATGTAGTCGATAAAATAAACAAACCTGCAAAAATATGCATCGTCTGCAGGTTTCTCGATCGTTATGCCGCTTTCTGTGAACAACCTCTTACAGTTGAAAGTTGTCTATAATTATGACGCTTGCGAGGGATTACGTCAACACTTGCCATCGCATGGCATTAGTGTCAAGAGAAGTCACAATAACGTACAAATTGATGTCACTTGTGAAATTGTTGTTGTAAAAATGTCAAGTTCTATTTAATCTAGTAAAGGCGGTTTGCCAAGTAATGATTTATATTATGAAAAAGAAAGAGGAGTGACCACCATTGCAACGCGAAATTCAAGTTAACGAAAGGCTTCCCTGGGGGCCGGGCTTCCTTCTGAGTCTTCAGCATTTGTTCGCCATGTTCGGCAGCACGGTGCTGGTGCCCAACCTGTTCGGGGTAGATCCCGGTATGATTCTGCTGATGAACGGTATCGGCACACTCATGTACATTTTAATCTGCCGCGGTAAAATCCCTGCTTATCTTGGCTCCAGCTTCGCTTTTATTTCACCTGTTCTGGCCGTGCTGGCACAACATCAGGATGATCATCAACGTGGATATTCGCTTGCACTTGGCGCATTTATCGTCACCGGCGTGATTTTCATCCTTGTCGCGCTGATTATCCGTTTTGCCGGAACCGGCTGGATTGACGTAGTCTTCCCTCCAGCAGTCATGGGCGCTATCGTGGCCACCATTGGACTTGAACTGGTGCCGGTAGCCGCGCGTATGGCCGGACTGATCGGTCCTGAAGGTGCAACAGATTGGACACCAGACAGCAGTGCTATCATCCTGTCCATGGTAACCCTCGGCGTCACTGTGATTGGAGCGGTTCTCTTCCGCGGTTTCCCCAAAATCATTCACATCCTGATCGGGATCGTGACAGGTTACGGCTTGGCTTATCTGATGGGCAAAGTAGATACAGCAGCAATTGGTAATGCCCATTTCTTTGCCAGCCCAACCATCACTACACCTTCCTTCGACTGGGATGTTATTCTAACCATCATCCCGGTGTCCCTTGTTGTTATTGTTGAGCATATCGGACACTTACTAGTTACAAGCAATATCGTCGGCAAGGACCTGGCCAAGGACCCTGGCCTGGATCGCTCCCTGTTCGGGAACGGGATATCTACCATTATCTCCGGTTTTGTCGGTTCCACTCCTAATACTACTTATGGTGAAAATATCGGAGTCATGGCTTTGACCAAAGTTTACAGCGTATTTGTAATCGGCGGTGCCGCCATCATCGCCATTCTGCTCTCGTTCTCCGGCACCTTCTCATCCGTTATTGCCAATATCCCTCTTCCGGTAATGGGTGGTGTCTCCCTGCTGCTGTTCGGTGTTATTGCAGCATCGGGCCTACGTATCTTCGTAGAGCAAAAGGTCGACTTCTCCAAAGCAACTAACATGATTCTGGCAACTCTCGTTCTTGTTGTAGGCATCAGTGGTACAACCCTTACTATGGGCGGTATTCAACTGAAGGGAATGGCACTGGCAACGATCGTCGGTATGGTCCTCTCCCTGTTGTTCAAGCTCATTGAAGTGCTGGGACTTAGCAATGAAAAAGATAACGAAAAAGCTGCCTATTAATACGCGGGTAATACGCGGGTAAAATCACTTATAAAAAAGCGGACTGCTGTCATCTATCGACAGCAGTCCGCTTTTTATTTCCCGGGAAACGCTATTTCGTTTATCTCTTAGTCCTCATAGTTCAGCAAGGAGATGACTTCGATATCAGTCAGCTTGTTGCGTCCGGCCAGTTCAACCAGCTCGATCAGGAACGCTGCCCCGACAACTTTGCCTCCAAGCTGTTCGATCAAGCTAACTGAAGTAGCAATCGTACCACCGGTTGCCAGCAGATCGTCGGCGATCAAAACATTTTGCCCTGGCTTGATGGCATCGGTGTGTACAGCCAGCTTGTCCTTACCGTATTCCAGGTCATATCCAACTTCAATAGTCTCGTAAGGGAGCTTGCCGCTCTTGCGGATCGGCACAAAACCTACACCAAGTGCATACGCCAGTGGTGCACCCACAACGAAGCCACGTGCTTCAGGTCCGGCAATAATATCAATTTTCAGGTGGGCCACCAGGGCTTTCAGTTCATCGATCGCCTGACGGTAAGCCTCGCCATTGTTAAGCAGTGTTGTAATATCCTTAAAGCTGATTCCCGGTTGTGGGAAATCCGGAATCACGCGAATAATTTCTTTGAAGTTCAAGATTATCATCTCCTAAAAGTTTTGTATAGCATAGGCTGCGGTGATTTTACTTCGACAAAACTGGCTTCGGAAGCATATGCTGTTTGTGAGCGTATGCTTCGTTGGGGTACTTCGAACAAACTTACTTCGAAAGCATACGCTTAGTTTTGTGAGCATAGGCTGCATTGATTTAACATCGAACAAAATTACTTCGTAAGCATCTCTATAATCTCAGGACACACCTTGCCGGCGGGATTGCATAAAGTCCTGCACCTCTGACAGGCTGCCGTCCATGAAATACTCTTCCATCTGCGCTACCTGTCCCAAACGGATAAAATGCTGCGAAGCTGTAAGGCTCTTGGCAGCAGGCTGCGTAACAAAAGTGATCAGCCCTTGGTGTCGTTCGATAAAATCAAGCTCCTCGAACACATCCAGCATCATACTCAGCATACGTACGCTCAGCGGGGTCTGCCGGCTCAGACGCAGCAGTACCTCATGCTCTGGGGTTGCCGCAGCAGCGACGGAAGCAAGCAGCTTATATAAGGCCTTAAAATGATCACGGGTCGGAACCTGCAGACGTTCACGTCTCTCTCGGATCGAATGAAGCAGCGCCACATTATCGATAAGCGGAAAAGTCTGAAGTACCGCGTCCAGCTGTTCCGGCGACTCCGGCAGATCCAGCAGACAGAGGACAGAAACACGTTCCTCTTCCAGCTTATTCTGCTCATCGTCATGTGCGGAAATTCCGCCGTTCTCATCGTATGTCCAAAGAGACATGCCCTTCAACTCATCTGGCACAAGGGCTCGCTCCTTACGAGACACGACTACAGCCCGATACGGATCCGTTCCCGCATAGGGCGTCAGGCGCTCGCTGATCTCACGCGCTTGCCGAACCGCATCGGCAGCTCCGCGCAAATCGAACAGCTGAGTTTCGTGGACAGCCAGATCCTGCAGCATCAGCTGTGGCTTACGGGAGCCATTCCACTCGTTCACAGACAATTCGGCTAACACATCCACTTTAGTGCCACCTGGCAGAAGTGCGCCTAGCGCACCTTTGCCAAAAGCAACCGCCTCAATAATATGCTTGCCTTGCTGCAGAACAATTTTGAGATGCTTGCCTTCGGCGCCCATGGTCCGTGTCTCTTTGACCATAGCACCACGTAGAATAAACTTCGGCAACGGGTTACTCATGCCGAACGGCGCTAGCCGTTCCAGCTCATCCGCCGCTTGAAGCGACAGATCGGCGATCGTTGCTTCACCATCTGCTGATGTTACCGCCACAAAATGCTCAGGTGTCAGTACACGGGAAGCATAGTCGTTCAGTGCATCAGCGAAGGCACCAAGGCCATCGCGATGAAGGCTCATACCGGCAGCCGAAGGATGCCCCCCGAAATGATCCATCAAGCTGGAACAGAAAGATAAGGCCGCATAAATATCGAATCCAGGAATCGAGCGGGCTGAGCCCTTGCACATCCCCGTCTCGGGATGGATGTCCAGAATGATTACCGGCCGGTAGTAGCGTTCCAGTAGCTTGGAGGCAACGATGCCTACCACACCTACATTCCAGCCTTCCGAAGCCAAAACGATCACATCGGGAAGCCCTTCAACTGCGATTCTTTCCTCCAGCTTGGCTGTGGCTTCAACCACGATTCTCTCTACAACCAGCTGACGCTCCTTATTCAGCAGGTCCAGCTCATCCGCCAGCTCACGCGCTTCTTCTGCATGCTCTGTGGTCAACAGCGAGACAGCTCGCCCGGCGTGATCAAGACGGCCGCTGGCGTTGATACGCGGCGCCATGCCAAAAGCAATGTTCACCGCGCCTACTGTATTCATAGTTACCCCGCTAACCTCAAGTAGCGCGCGAATGCCAGGGAAACGGGAATTACGCATGGAGAGGATCCCCCTGCGTACAATCTCCCGATTCTCCCCCAGTAAAGGCATAAGATCCGCCACAGTACCTATGGCAGCGATTTCGGTCCATGCCTCCGGTATGTCCCCACCAAGGAGTGCCTGTGCCAGCTTAAGTGCAACACCTACACCAGCCAAACCTTTGAAGGGATAAGGGCAATCCGGCAGCTTGGGATTAATCAATGCGTAGGCCTCTGGCAGAAGTGCCGGCGGCTCATGGTGATCCGTTACGATCACATCCATGCCCAGTTCCTTGGCATAAGCAATCTGCTGATAAGCACTGATACCTGTATCTACAGTAATAATCAGGGAGACTCCCTGTTGCAGCGCCCAATCCAGGGCATGATTATGTAAACCATAGCCTTCGTTTGAACGATGCGGGATATAAATGTCATAGGAAGCGCCCAGATAACGCAGCAGATGAATCATCAGCGCTGTGCTGGACACACCATCGGCATCATAATCACCGTAGACCAGAATATGTTCATTTTCTTGCAATGCCTTTCTAATTCTCGGAACCGCTTCAGTCATCCCCTTAAGTAAAAACGGGTCGTGCTGCTCCTGCCCGCCACCGTCCATAAATACCAGCGCCTCTTCAGGCGTTGCCTTGCCTCTGGTAACTAACAGTGACGACAAAAGCGGAGAAATAGAAAGGCTCCGGGCCAGTTCCCTTACTGCATCGGGATCGGCTGCCGGAGAATGCCATCTTGTTTTAGAATGAAGCACGGATAACTCACCTTTCTCTTACCTTGGCAAACTATTGAAGCAGGGTGGGCAGATCATCATCCACCAGCTCATGATTGCTCTTGTAAGGATAACCCGGATCATACGGTACGACATCCATACGCACCTCGCCCACGTGAACAAAACGTTGCAGCAGCAGCTTTCTGGCACATTCCGCAATTTCCTGGGCTTCTAGCACTGTAATGCGCGGGTTAACACTGATTTTGACCTCCAGGTTCACATAACGCCCCTGCTCCATCGCCTTCAGATGCTCCACACGGATTACCCCATGCACTCGCTGTACGGTATCAATAAAGCTGGCCGCATCTTCCGAGGGAAGCTCCTGAGTCTTTTTTCCATAGACCGAACTGGCAATCAGGCTATATCCTTTACGCAAAATCAGAAATCCCGTCAGCAACGCCGCAATAGGGTCCATATACAACAGCGGATGCCAGCCAGAGTAGCTGCCAGCCATCGCAAGTGTAATCCCGATCAGAACAGTGATTGAAGTATACAGACTGAAACGGTGGCTGTCGGCATAAGCAGCATGGCTACCATCGCCCAGCTTCTTGAAATGACGATATTGATACTGGAACACAATTTCTTTCACCAGAATAGATAATAGAACTGTTACAAGTGCGTAATACCCGGGTGTAGTTAAATGTCCATAAGTCAGATCACGAATTGAGGAAAAAACAACCTGTAACCCGCCCATTAAAATGAGCACGGAACAGGATATGGCCAAGATTGGCTCCTTACTTCCCTGCCGGGCACCAGCCGTGGATCGGGAGGAAGCTTTGCTGTTCTTTTTCTGTCCAGAACGCCATGGAAGAGTATTTGCCAGCTTGGCTGCGGCGTCAGCTCCAGTATATAAAGCATCCCCCATTAATGCCTTGCTGCCTGAGATGTAACCCACACTTCCCTTGGCTATGGCCAGAGCGACATCGCTGACGATTCCGGTCCAGGCGACCGTCTCATTCTGCGTTGATTGTTTGTCATTCATGCGAGGCCCTCCTTGCTGCTGCATATCATCTCATGATGCATAAAAAGCGCATGGCGTGCAGCTCCGAAGATTTCGAAAGCCGCGTCGCCTTTGACGCGGCTTTCTTTACAGTCAGGTTTTAGCTTTAAGCCGTTTTGTTGGCCACTTTCGGCTTCTGACGCTTCTTGAGAAGCAACCAGAGTGGGCTCGCAATAAAGATGGAGGAGTAAGCTCCGAAGAGCAACCCGACAACCATGGCAAGCGAGAACATCTTAATGGATTCTCCGCCCATAATCAACAGGAAGAATGCCGCTACAAATACCGTAAATGCTGTATACAGGGAACGCATGAGCGTCTGAGTGACACTCTTGTTCACAAGAGCTTTCATGTCCTCATAAGTTTTCTGCTTACCGAATCGCAGATTCTCACGGATACGGTCAAAGATTACGATCGTATCATTGATGGAATAACCGATGATCGTAAGCACCGCGACAATAAAGGTCAAATCCACTTCCAGACGGAAGATGGAGAAGACTGCCACAACCATGAATGCGTCATGCAGCAGCGAGACAATCGCAGCCAAGGCAAAACGCCATTCAAAACGGATACTTACATAAATGATAATCCCGAGACAGGAAATAAGTACTGCGTAAATGGCGTTGCGCGCCAATTCTTTTGCCATTTCCGTATCCACGGTGTTGATTTCGAAGGAAGCCTTGTCATCCAGCTTGGTAATTCCAGCCTTCAACGCTTCACTTTGATCCTCAGTCAGCTCTTTATCATAACGGATATTGACCCGTTCCTGACCAAGAGAGATACTCGGTTCATGAGTGACACCCAGGTCCTTGATTGCCGCTTCAACTTGTTCTTGCGTAAGATTCTTGGACAGGGAGATATCCACATTGGAACCTGCCTTGAAATCAACACTGTAATTCAATCCAAAAGTTGCCAGGAAGATCAAGCCGGCCACAGTCAACGCTATGGAGAAGATATAGAAATATTTACTTAGATGTACGAAATCAAACTCTCTCTTAAAGTGCACGGATTTCACTCTCCTTAACCCCGAATTGCTTTGGTTTGCTCAGCTTACCGGCTTTGACAAGCAGATTGAGCAACCAGCGGGAGAAGTAAAGGTTCGTGGCAATACTGAGCACGATTTCCACAATCAGAACCAGTGCAAAACCTTTAACAGCACCTGTTCCGTAAGCGAACATTACAGCCGCAACGATAATAGTGGTGATATTGGCATCCATTACAGTACGGAATGAAGATTTACTGCCTGCTTTTACAGCAGACATAATGCTTTTTCCGTTGTAAATTTCTTCTCTGATCCGCTCATTGGTAATGATGTTCGCATCAACTGCCATCCCTATACCGAGAATAAACGCGGCGATACCGGGAAGGGTGAGGGTAAAGTCAGCCCAAACGAAGACAAGAATTAGAAGCCATGTATGAAGGATCAGCGCGAAGCTGGCCAGAAGACCTGGCAAGCGGTACATGCCAATCATGAAAATAAGAATTATCAGGGAACCGACAAGACCGGCTTTGATCGTTTGCTCAAGAGACTGTTTACCCAGTGTGGCGCCTACGCTTTGGGAGTATTTCTCCGTCAGCTTCAGCGGAAGAGCACCGAGATTAATCGTATCAGCCAATTCACGCGCTTCTTGGAGAGTATAACTGCCGGAGATTGAAGCACTGCCGTCAGTCAATTCAGCTCTAACCTGAGGATCTGACAACAAGTTCTCATCCAGGTAGATGGCAAGGTTCTTGCCCAAGAGTCGCTTCGTAATCTCAGTGAACTTAGCCTTGTCCTTCACTTTGATGCTGATGATCGGCTGGTTCAGGTTGTCACGACCGACCTCTGCAGCACCTTCGACAAAGTCACTGCCCACCAGTTCAATCTTGCTGTACTTTCCGGCAGGATCACCTTCAGCAGCACTGCGGAAAGTCAAGACGGCAGGTTCTTTCATCTTCTTGCGGACTTCAGCCTCATTGGTCACACCCGCAATTTTCAAACGAATACGGTCCGTTCCTTCCGTGGTAACCTCTGGCTCACTAGTTCCGAGCGCATTGGCCCGTTTCTCCAGACTCTCTGCAGTTTTTTGCAGTGAAGCCCGGGTCAGTGCCCCTCCGGCCTCCATCGGCTCAGCGTGATACAGGATCTCGAAGCCGCCCTTCAGATCAAGACCCAGACGGACCTTGTCCAACAGACCAGGGGTAGTGAATACCATGACGCCTGTTAAAACGAGCACGGTAACGATAAAGCTCATAAGTCTCTTCATGCTCTTGCTAGTTCCCCTTTCATAACTCAATATTCCTATTATAGCCACGCGCCAAATGACCGTCAATTCATGTAAGAATGGGCAAGGCTATATTCACACAAAGAAACGGCGGGCTCTCCCCATTTGGCAAGCCATCCGTTTTTCAGTAGGAAATGTGAAATTAAATCACTTCATAACTTTACCGCTTTGTGAAGTTGTTTGCAAAGAAAAATGTTTCCTTGCATCAAACCATTCCCCTATACGCTGCAACAGTCAAATAATTCATGTAACTATTGGCTTTTAAGGAATATATATCATTGACTAGCTTGTAAAGCGGCGGCTGTCCTTCCTTTGCGTAATTACGGCTGACACACTCCCAGATATCTTTGCCAGTAACATATTCGTAGCCAAGGAGTCGGAATTCCTCCGCTTTGCTGCAGCACATGGCTTCGATTTCCTCACTAAGCTCGTCATAAATCCATTGCCCCGATTCCACGTGTTGACACCTCCAGGTCGCTCGTATACGCATGTTCATCCTATCTATTCGACCTTCTCCCCTGCCTTTCCTTCTTCCTTCAAAAAGTTATGTATCACAATGCTTGTCATGCCGGCATAGGGGTTCAGCATATCCATAGAACAAGCCCATTCAAGTGCTTTAAAGGTGAGTCGCCACCAGCGTCCCATTTCATGCCGGGAAGAAGGAATGTTCTTTGAAGAAACTAAGCTCCTTAAACAAACAAAGCTTTATACAAGGCACGTTAATTCTGCTGGCTGCAGGAATAATCAACCGCATGCTTGGCTTCATTCCCCGGATTGTCCTTCCGCGCGTGATCGGGGCTGAGGGTGTGGGTCTCTACCAGCTTGGCTATCCGTTCTTCATTCTGCTCGTTACCGTGATTACGGGGGGGCTGCCGCTAGCGGTCGCCAAAATGGTGGCGGAAGCAGAGGGCCAGAACCGTCCAGACAAATCAAAGCAGATTTTGCGGACAGCACTTGCGCTCAGTCTGGCTCTGGGTATATTTTTCACAATGGTTGCCTTAGCCAGCGCTTCATGGGTTTCCAACGTTCTGCTGACAGACAACCGGGTCTTCTATACATTCATTGCCATGATTCCGATGCTGTGTATCATTGCTGTATCTGCAGTCTATCGCGGGTACTTCCAAGGCCGGCAGAATATGATTCCTTCCGCGCTTTCCTCCGTGCTGGAGTCCGTGATCCGGATTTTTGCTATGCTCTGGTTTTCCTGGCTGTTGTTGCCCAAGGGAATCGCTTTTGCGGCGGCAGGAGCTATGATCGGGGTCACCGTCGGCGAAATTGCCGGTATGCTCGCTTTACTGTGGCAATATTATTTCATTGTCAGAAAAGACAGGCCTGAACCCGGACCGCAGCCGGAAGACTCTACTGATGCAACTGTCCCTAAGAAAGAACCTTCCGAAGCACAGCCTACGGGTTCCTTGCTAAAGCGACTGCTTGGTATTTCCATTCCAGTGACCGCCGGGCGGCTGGTGGGCTCCGTATCCTATTTGCTGGAATCAATCATCACAGCCCGCAGCCTTGCTCTTGCCGGGATCGCTACAGCCGTTGCCACTGCACAATATGGCGCACTGCAAGGGATGGTTATTCCGTTGCTACTGCTGCCGGGAGCGCTAACTTCATCCCTGGCGGTATCGTTGGTTCCTTCCTTGTCGGAAGCCGCTGCCCGCAAAGACTTGTCCATGATCCATAAACGGATGCATCAAGCGCTTAGACTTGCCCTTGTCACAGGTGCTCCTTTTGCTGTTCTTATGTACATCCTGGCCGTTCCGCTCTGCAGTCTGCTGTACGGAAACGCGGATACCGCCCCCATGCTGCGCCTAATTGCACCGTTTGCTGTATTCCTGTATGTACAGGCACCCCTTCAAGCAGCACTTCAGGCCATGGACCGGCCGGGGAGAGCACTCGTTAACACCCTGATCGGAGCTGTGGTCAAAATCCTGTTAATTCTGCTGCTGGCCTCACAGCCACAGTATGGGATCTATGGGGCTATTATCGCAATTATTGCCAATAGCATTCTTGTAACACTACTACACGGGTACAGTGTCGTCTCGCTAATCTCCTTATCCCTGCGCATTAGGGATTTGTTCAAAATTGCCGCAGCTATGATTATTATGGGTGCCGGTGCCCAGTTTGCGTATACCTCTATTCCTGTTGCCGGAGCACAGTGGATCCAGTTTATTTTTGCCGCTACTGTTGGCCTCTTGATCTACCTCGGTATCTGCCTATTATCAGGACTCGTCTCGGTCCGCGATATGGATCGCCTGCCCTTTATCAAGCGTTGGCGCTAAAGAACTTCAGTGGTAGAGCCGGGAGACATAGATTTTGCCCTGGTGATCCACCGAGCACAGGAAGACATCACGAAAGTCCGATACTCCCTTTTGCCGAATCTGCTGTCTCAGCCAAAATCTTGTTTTCCCAATCATCTCCAGGTTCGTATCCTGTACCTTTCCATCCATAATTAGTGGAATCGGAAGTCCTTCATACCTGATTTTGTCCTTGGGAAGCTTCACAGTCTTGGAGTTGTTTGTGCTTGCGCCTGAACTGTCTCCGGCTTCACTGCCCTGTTCTTCCGAACTGCTCGATGATTGGGACGATGAGGAGCCGTTCTTGTTCTTCTCAATAATCGTAAGCTGGCCACTGGCTTCCAGAATGGCAAATTCTACATCGGCAGGATTATCAATATTCTGGCCGCGCAATTGCAGCAGCAAGTCATCAATGTTGTACCTCTGTTTGCGCATCTCGCCACGGTGTAATTTGCCATCGGAAATCAGGATGCTCGGCTTACCATCCATAAACAAACGCAGCTTACGGCTTTTCAGGCCAAGCTGGGCCACTAGCACCTGAATCAGGACGAGTGTGGCCATAGGCACAATCCCTTCATACACCGGTCTTTTAATATCATCTATAACAAACACTGCAATCTCGGCAATCATGATCGAAATCGTCAAATCAAACACCGACAGCTTTCCGATTTCTCTTTTCCCCATTATCCGCAAGCACAGAAAAATGAAGAAATACATCAGCACGGTCATGAGAATGTGGTATGTGATCTGCTGGAACATATTGCTTCTCTCCTTCCGCGTTTACCCGCAGTGAACGTCCCCGCAGGTCATTAATGTATACCCTATTCTGACCGCTCGGGTCAGGGAACATTCGGAAGCTGGCTTATTAATTAATGGTAAAAGTAACGACAGTCTCATTCTTGTACTAACGGGGCAAGCCTGCCCATACAATGAGTAGTAGCTTGTATTGCCATCATAAAAATGCTTAGGAGGTTGTACCATGCATGTAATCCGGCGCCTGTTCTCATGGAGAATAGCCAATCCTGTATTATCTGGCTTGAGCCGATCGTTCCTCTGGATGCTGGTGGGCGCGTTTGTTCTTTCGCTTCTGCTTTGGGGTAGCGGGCTGGAAGAAAAGGACCTCTCCCTGTACACCTACATTGTACATGCAGTAGCCATCGCCTTTGGCGGGCTTACAGCAGGCCGCAGAGCCAGCAGCAAGGGTTGGTATAAAGGGAGCTTGACCGGGCTTTTCTACGGTATTATCGTGCTAATCATCGGTTTTCTGGCACTTGACAGTGCGCCTTCAGGATCGGATTTGCTCTGGACTTTGGCAGCTGCAGCAATCGGCGCGCTCGGCGGAATGTTTGGGGTTAATTTACAAAAAGCATAAATTTAAGGATTTTTTAAAAAATCGGAACTGCTCCCCTTAAAATATGTTAAACTGTGTTCACTGACTTCAAAAGGGATCAAGGAGGCTTCGATTGCTTTGCTTTACCAATCCATGGATCATATCGTGTTATACACTGTTGTTCTTGTTATTGCACTGGTCTGGATCGGCTCACGCCGCAATCCATTCACCGCATTAATTGAGATCGGAAGAGAACTATTAGGCTCTTATAAGTTTTTACTGCTTTTTGTAGGTTTGTTCGGAGTACTGGCCCTCAATAAATACGAGTTGCAGATTGAGAAGAAGCTGAATATCACTTCGGATTTCACTCCATCTATATTTGGACTGGAGGGACATTTTGTCCAGAGCGTGCAGCATTTGTTCTATAGCCCCTGGCTGACACCTATAATCGTCTTCTTCTATATCTTTATGTTGCAGGCGGTGTTAGCGGCTTCCCTGGGCGTCTACCTGCTCGACAATAACCGTGTGATGCTCTATGCTACCTGCTACGCTATTATTTTGAACTATGCCATCGCTATTCCGTTCTACCTGTTCTTCCCGGTGAATGAGGTGTGGTCATATGCTCCGGCAGGCGTTAGATTTGTCATGCTGGATGTGTTCCCTAGATTTGAGCAGGAATACAGACCGCTTTCAGGGCTCGACAACTGCTTCCCGAGTCTTCATACTTCCATTTCTGTTACGATGGCATTGTTGGCTTACCGTTCGGGCAACCGCCGCTGGATGGCAATCACCACCCTGTCTGCCGTTGTCATTGTATTCGGAATCTTCTATCTAGGTATTCATTGGCTATCCGATATGCTCGGCGGTACCGTACTTGCGATATTATCCGCTACAGTCGGCGTTCAACTGGCTAAGCTAACGCTGCGAACCAGTTCGGAAAGACTAACTTTCCGCAGCCGTGCCAACCCTATGCGTTAATACTCCAACAAGTTCATATGAGAATAGCAAAAAGCGGCATTTCCTCTCTACCGAGAAGAAATGCCGCTTTTATATGAATCTTCCTACTCTTTCGATTCCGTATCGGTCGCAACCGCATGGCTGACGGAACCACGGTCAAATGTAAGCTTAGTCACATCATTGACCTTGAGAACCGCGATGTCGTCGGAGATTTCTACAATCGTTCCGTGAAGACCACCGATTGTAACAACCTTATCCCCTTTTTTCAGCGCTTTCAGCATCGTATTGCGAGCTTTAGTTTTCTTCTGCTGAGGACGGATCAGAAGGAAATAGAAGACTACGAACATCAGTACAAAAGGTCCTACCAGACCCAGAATGCTCCCTCCGGACTGGCCTGCACCTGCTGCTAACTCAAACATAATTCTCCCCCCTTTCAAATGACTGGCAACGCACAATTCCGTTTCTAGAAGCCTTTAAGATTATCGTTTAAGCCGTATTGTGCAAAAAACTCATCGCGAAAATCAAGCAGCCGATCTTCTCTGATGGCTTCACGCACTTTACGCATCAGTTCCAACAGGAAGTGCAAGTTATGGTATGTCGTTAACCGCAATCCGAACGTTTCGTCTGCCTTAATCAAATGGCGCAAATAAGCGCGGGAATAATTCTGGCAGGTGTAACAGTTACACTCGGGATCCAGCGGCCCAAAATCACGGGCATACTGAGCGTTGCGTACAACGAGTCTTCCTTGGCTGGTCATCGTTGTTCCGTTGCGGGCTATACGGGTTGGCAGAACACAGTCGAACATGTCCACACCCCGGATCGCACCTTCCAAGAGCGCATCCGGCGAACCCACACCCATCAAATAGCGGGGTTTCCCTTGCGGCAGCAGCGGAACTGTGTAATCCAGCACTTCATACATTAGCTGCTTGGACTCTCCGACGCTGAGCCCCCCAATAGCATACCCCGGGAAATCCATGGAAGTCAAATCAGCGGCGCTCTGGCGACGCAGATCTTCATACATGCCTCCCTGTACGATGGCGAACAGCCCTTGGTCCTGAGGACGAGCATGGCTCTTGAGACAACGTTCTGCCCAGCGGGTAGTCCGCTCGAGCGATTTTTTAACATAATCGTATTCCGCCGGGAACGGCGGGCATTCATCGAAGGCCATCATAATGTCCGAACCAAGCGCATTTTGAATTTCCATCGCCACCTCAGGGGAGAGGAATTTCTTGTCTCCATTCAAATGGGAACGGAATTGTACGCCTTCCTCGGTGATTTTGCGCATGTCGCTTAACGAGAAGACCTGAAACCCGCCGCTGTCGGTCAGAATCGGGCGATCCCAGTTCATGAACTTGTGCAGACCACCAGCTTCACGAATAATATCGTGCCCCGGGCGCAGGAACAAATGGTAGGTATTGCTCAAAATAATTTGAGCATCCATCTGCTTCAACTCTTCTGGACTCATTGTCTTTACTGTAGCTTGGGTGCCTACAGGCATAAATGTTGGTGTCTCAATGACACCGTGAGGCGTGTGGACTCTTCCGAGTCTTGCGCCGGATTGCTTGCACGTTTTGATGTGCTCATACGTAATTGCTGCCATGATTAACCCATCCTCTTACTTAATAAATAAACATCGCGTCTCCAAAACTGAAAAACCGGTATCTCTCGGCAATCGCCTCTTCATAGGCGGCCAGAATATGCTCACGACCTGCCAATGCGCTGACTAGCATCACCAGTGTTGATTTAGGGAGGTGAAAGTTCGTGATTAGTGCATTAACGACATTGAATTGATAACCTGGATAAATGAAAATATCTGTCCATCCGCTGCATGCTGTTAGCGGTCCCCCCTGACACTGCCGCCCAACTGTCTCCAGTGTACGGCAAGAGGTCGTACCTACAGCTATAATTCGTCCCCCGCGCTCCCGAGCAACATTCAACGTATCTGCTGTCTCCTGCGACATGACGAAGTACTCGGCATGCATGACATGCTCCTCGACCTTCTCTACAGACATCGGACGGAATGTGCCCAGTCCAACATGCAGCGTAATGTAGGCAATGGATACACCTTTGGCTGCAATCTGCTCCAGTAGGCTGGTGGTAAAATGCAGACCTGCCGTTGGCGCAGCAGCTGAACCTTCATGCTTGGCATACACTGTCTGATACCGCTCACGGTCATCCAGCGTCTCCTTGATATACGGTGGAAGCGGCATCATTCCCAGCCTGTCGAGAATCTCCTGAAAGATCCCTTTATAAATGAAGCGGAGTGTCCGTCCGCCCATGTCAGACTCGTCTTCCACTACTGCCCGCAGTTCATCGCTGAATACGATAACTGCCCCGCTCTTCAGCTTCTTGCCGGGCTTCACCAATGCTTCCCAGCGATCCTCCCCGAGGTTCTTCAGCAGAAGCACTTCTGCCTTTGCCCCGGTGTCTTCCTTAACACCAAACAGACGGGCCGGAATGACTCTGGTATCATTCAGAACCAGTGTATCTCCCGGCTGCAAATATTCGATCATATCGCTAAAATGCCGGTGATCTGTCTCACCTGTCTCCCTGTTGACCAGCAGCAGCCGCGAGGCACTACGGTCAAGCAGCGGAGTCTGGGCAATCAGCTCTTCAGGCAGATTAAAATCATAATCTTCTACATTCATTGTGCGTCTTCATTCCTTAACTATAGTAACGTTACGATAATAGTGTTGCAATATTTGCTTGTAATCATACCCGCTGTCAGCCATCCCCTTCACGCCCCACTGGGACATGCCCATACCGTGGCCAAAGCCTTGGCCGATGAACAGGAAGCCAGACCCGCCAGTAACTACTCTAGCTTTGGCATCGCCGCCCATAACCACCGTACCAGTGGCAGAAGACGTTACTTTTCCATTTGCAGAGAGAACACCAGCATTGCTTCCACTACCAACGGTAGAGACTGAGCCGTCAGCGCCTAGTACAGTATAACTGCCGGTTGGCACAATATCAAACAATGTGCTAGGCAATCCGTTGAATGCCGAACGGAACATATCCGGATATTTCACCTTCAGAATCTCGCCATTAGCCTTCACCTCAGTAGCTCTTCCCGAAGGACCGCGCTGAGTTACCTGAAGACTGATGATTGACGAAGGAAGCGCATTGCTTGTCTTGCCTTGCAGGCTCTTCAACAAATCAGCTGAAGAATAAGGACCCTTCACCCATGAGTAGCTGCCGGATTCATACACCTTGTCCAGCACCACAGCATTGTCTCCCGGGTTCAGCTTACCCACCGGATTAGCATCACTTTGGATGATCGGCAGGGGACGAATATTCACGTCCTTCGTGGTCGCTGTAGCCAAATCAAGTCCAGCTGCCGTTTTGCTTCCCGTTAATTTGATATTGTCTTCCCGGGCATATCCAGCGGTTCCATTAGGCAGCAGAACATAATACCACTGTTTGGACGCTACGGATGCAACGTCTTCCTTGCTCGGCACACTGACAAACACGTCACTGCCGTTCCCCCACACCTCGGAAGGATCAGCCGTTACACCGCCGCTGTTGGAGGAGAATAGGGCTTCTACAATCTGGGCGCCACTCTTCAACACTTCACCAGCTGTTGCGTCTACCGCTTTGGTGATGGCAGGTGCCTCAGCCCCAATTCCGTTGTATACCTGGCTCAGTGTAGTGTCCACCACATTCGCCACGTCAAATTTGTTGCCTTGGGCCAGAGCATAACTGCGGGCTGCGACAGCCTGCGCCTTCAGAGCCTCTTCCGGCCAGCTTGAAGAGACTTCTCCGCCAACAACAGCATACAAATATTGCTCCAGTGACACTTCATTAATCACTGCGAGCGATCCGTTCAATCCACTAAGCTCCAGATTACCCCGGTACACACGTTTGGAGCGCTCTACAAGCTGGATGCCAGCATCATTGCCAGTAGCAAGGAATTTGGCTCCGCTACCGTACACAACATAGTGGGGAACTTGTCCCGCATTGGTAAGATCCAGGCCCGCATCACTACGCACGATTAATCCGGCTGTTGAGACTGCACTGGTGGACAACGTAATCTGTGGCAGCGCTACATTCACCGCAGCAGCCAACGCCGCCAAATTCGTATCATTTACAGCTTCTCCAACCCAGACCTCGACCCGCGAGCTGCCATCTTGTGCCGATGACAATACCGGCCAGGCATCGAATCCCGCCGCTGCCAAACTGACAATCACCGCGTCGGCCTCGTCCTGGGTCGCAAAGGAACCAGCAGACAAATGCTTAGTGCCTGTCACTGCCGGTGTCTGCCCTGGCGGAATGGACAATCCAGCTTTAGTTACTCTGGACAATCCATCCTTCGCTGCATTTTCACTGGCATACACTCCAGTGTACAGCTGGTACAGGCTGGACCCATTTCTCGTCACCACAAACAGCTGAGGCTTGTCAGAAGTTGATTGCAGCTTCTTGGCCGCATCGGCTGCCGCCTGCCAAGACGGGGTTTCCAGCACTTTCACCCGAAAACCGTCCAGGCTGACACGAATACTGCTCTTGGCCGGAACAGTCGCGAGCGGTGCCCCGCCCCCTTGCGAGGTCACAAGATTAAAACTTTGGTCTGACTGTAGCGTTGCCGCCGCCACCGTAGATTTATATTTGCTGCCGATATCGGCGTACAGTGCTACACGAATTGTTGCACCGGGTGCAGCCTCACTGCTCCCGGCAGGGATCAGGAAGCTTCCCGCAGCTAGTGCTGATACCAGCATTCCCCGGCCCAGCACCTTCAGCGCTGAGAATTTCCTTCTTCCATGCTTCATTCAGCATCCTCCTTCGTACAGGGAATTAAAAACTCATGATTGCTCCGGAGGGAGCGGAATGCCCAAATGATGATAGGCAGCCGGCGTGACAATCCTGCCGCGTGGCGTCCGTTGCAGAAAGCCAATCTGCAGCAGGTAAGGCTCATATACATCCTCTATGGTCTGACTTTCTTCTCCAATAGTAGCGGCTATGGTATCAAGTCCAACAGGACCGCCGCGGAAACTCGTAATCATAGAGTGAATCATCTTATGGTCAATGCTGTCCAGTCCACGCGGGTCGACCTGAAGCATACGAAGGGCTTCAGCCGCAATGTCAGGTGTAATAATTCCGTCGCCGCGCACCTGGGCAAAATCACGGACGCGCTTCAGCAGACGGTTGGCAATCCGCGGTGTTCCGCGTGCCCGCAGGGCCACTTCCTCAGCAGCTTCTCCCTGAATCTCAATACCCAGCAGATCCGCATTGCGGGAGACGATAAAGCTCAGCTCATCGATGGAATAGAATTCAAGCCGGCTGACCACGCCGAAGCGGTCGCGCAGCGGCGCAGACAATAGTCCTGCCCGCGTCGTCGCGCCGATCAGCGTGAACGGAGGCAGGTCCAGACGCACGGAACGCGCACTTGGTCCTTTGCCGATCATAATATCCAGCGCAAAGTCCTCCATAGCTGGATACATAACCTCCTCCACCGTGCGATGCAGACGATGAATTTCATCAATGAACAGCACATCGCCCTCCTGCAGATTGGTCAGCAGCGCGGCCAAATCTCCCGGCCGCTCAATCGCTGGTCCTGAGGTTGTCCGCAAGTTCACACCCAACTCGTTAGCAATAATGTTCGCCAATGTCGTCTTACCAAGACCCGGCGGGCCATAGAGCAGCACGTGGTCCAGCGCCTCGTTTCTCATCTTGGCCGCCTCAATATAGATCTTCAGGTTCTCCTTAACCTGACCCTGTCCGATATATTCAGCCAGATAACGGGGGCGCAGGCTCAGCTCCACAGCCTGTTCTTCCATCATCAGATTGGCAGATATGATCCGGTCGTCCATTCTCTCATCACTTCCAGTTCTTTAAAAGATGCCCGCAGGCAGGCTTTACTTCGCCACGTACAGCAGCTTCAGCGCCTTTTTCATCAATACATCGACACTTCCCGTATCGGATCCCTCTTTCTTCAGGGCTAACCATACACGGTCCAACTCGCTCTCGGTATAGCCAAGTGCCTTCAAGCCGTCTCTGGCCTCGTCCCACGGCAAAGCATCGCTGCCTTCTTCCTGCGGAACCGCAAAGAGACCTGTCTGCATGGAAGCCATGCTAAGTCCATCCAGCTTATCCTTCAGATCAAGGATCATGCGCTGTGCCGTCTTCTTCCCGATCCCTGGCAGCTTCGTCAGGAACGTAATATTCTCCTGGTAAATCGCTGAAATTAGCTGATCCGGGGTACCCCCTGTCAGAATACCAAGCGCCACACGCGGGCCAATACCAGATACCTCAATCAGCTTACGGAACAGCCGCTGCTCTTCACGGGTAGAGAAACCGAACAGCAGGGTAGCATCCTCACGGGTCACATAATGAATAAAGATCGTTACAGGTCCCTCTGTCTTGGCAAAAGCATAGGGATTCGGGCAGAACACGCGGTATCCCACCCCCTGCACATCCAGCACCACATATTCGGATTCCAGGTATACAACCGCACCTCTTAAGAAATCTATCATTTTCGCAATACCTCATTTAATTTGGAATTAAGACTGTAAGAGTGGGCATGACATACAGCAACCGCCAACGCGTCCGCCACGTCATCGGGCTTGGGAATCGCGGTCAGCTTCAGGAACATCTTCACCATCTCCTGTACTTGGCGCTTCTCTGCCTTACCATAGCCTACGATCGCTTGCTTAACCTGCATCGGCGTATATTCTGCTATAGGGAGCCCGCGCTGAATCGCCGCCAGGACCATCACCCCACGGGCCTGCGCGACGGGCAATGCAGTGGTTACGTTGCGGGCGAAAAACAGCTTCTCCAGTGCCACCGCATCAGGCTTGTATTTCTCCATAAGCTGAGTAATACCCTCGTAGACATGCAGCAGCCGCTCTTCTTCCGGCGTATGCGCCTCTGTCTGGATACAGCCGTATTGCACGGGCGTCACCTTATGGCCTTCCTTATCCACAAAGCCGAAGCCGACTATAGCGAGCCCCGGGTCAATTCCTAATATGCGCACACTTCTCTCTCCTCTATGGTCAATAAGAAGCCGGGCTCCGTCCCTCGGCTCCAGCACTAAAGCGAACATATGTATTCCTTCTAACCATTATAGCAAAAATAGACTCCGCGGTGAGGAGAAAGTTTCCCTGCTCCCAGAAAAGGGGTCTTTCGGCCCTATACAAGGGGGTGATTGCCGCGCAAATTGACGGGAACACACAACAAAAAAGACCTGCGGGTATCACCCCAGGCCTCGATACAGTACTTCCTATTAACAGTCCGCCATAACAGAAGCTCTGACTTATTCCTTATTTTGCATAACCTGCTCCGAATTATCCCGTGCGTAATCACTGAAGGTGGACAGCACACTGTTGTACTCTTCGATGTCCTGCACCCGGATTCCATCCTGCAGCTGCCTCCAGATGTCCTCCGGCAAAGAGGATTTCATGGAACCCATATCCATTTGAAAAAACGTCTTCAGAACCTCATCCTGGCCTGGAGGACCCTTGAACAGCGTTAAGTTACCATGCTCGTCCACGCCAAAGTAGGCTTCTTTCTTGACGGCTGGCGACAGGTCAGCGATTCTCTTTTCCAGCCAAAGATCTCCGGCAGCACTGATTCTAGCCTCCCAGGATGGATGCTTGGCGATCAGTTCTTTAAGCTGAACCGGGTTCATCTGGCCGGGTAGATTCTGAATCTCCTCACCGGATACATAGCTGATCTTCAGATGAACCGTCCTGCTGAGTCCACTCTGCTGTATCGTTTGGAGAACTTGTTGTCGCCGCGGACTGTAGCCACCCTCTTCATCGCCATCTCCTTCCCGAAAAACTGCCGTTACCGGCTCCTCTCCGGAATGTTCCCCGTTCTCAACCGTACCGCGCAGACGCTCCAAAGAATCCGCTACAGAAGCCGATGGTTCCTCCAGCAGTTCGCTCATTTCGCCGGGAAGCTGCATTCCGCGCCAAGCCAATATCGTTATAGCGACACAGGCCGCTCCTACCCACAATGCCTTTTTCCAACGTCTCCATCTACGCCAAAGCTGTTTTTTCAAGCGAGAAGCATTCACGTTAATCCCTTCATTCTGGTTTTTTCCTATTGTGACCTGTGAAGGAAGCCTTTATGCATGATTGGGAATGCCGTGCTGTGCAAATGCTTTGAATTACTAAATATTGTTTGCTATACTCTTACTGATTGATTGCAGGCTTAAATTTATTTACAAAGGGGAATTCCTTGATGATTATCCAACCAAAAACACGCGGTTTTATATGCACAACAGCCCATCCCGAAGGATGCGCCAAACAAATAGAGAAGCAAATTAAGTATGTACAGTCCCAGAAGAAAATCTCCGGCCCAGCCAATGTGCTGGTGATCGGTGCTTCGACTGGTTATGGCCTGGCCTCGCGGATTGCCGCAGCTTTTGGTGCAGGCGCCAACACGATCGGAGTTTTCTTCGACAGACCGGCTGAAGGCTCGCGTACAGCCTCCGCAGGCTGGTACAATTCAGCAGCTTTTGAGGAGCAGGCTAACGAACTCGGGCTGAAATCCTTCAGCATTGTCGGCGATGCTTTCTCCGATGGCATCAAGGAAAAAACCATTGAGCTGATCAAAAACGAATTTAAGAACGTAGACCTTGTTATTTATAGTGTGGCTTCCCCGCGCCGCACGCATCCGGTTACCGGAGAGACCTTCTCCTCAGTAATTAAGCCAATCGGCACAGCATACAGCAACAAAACTATGAACTTCCATACCGGTGAAGTATCCGATACAACGATCGAGCCGGCTACAGAAGAAGAAGTTCGTCAGACGATTGCCGTTATGGGCGGCGAGGACTGGAGCATGTGGATTGATGAGCTGTCAAAAGCCGGTGTGCTGGCAGATGGTGCTACAACGGTGGCCTACTCTTACATTGGACCAGAAGTTACTCACGCTATTTACCGTGAAGGAACGATCGGTAAGGCCAAAAATGACCTGGAGCAAACGGCAGTCAAATTGAACGAGCAACTCGGAGCTAAAGGCGGTCGTGCCTTCGTATCCGTGAATAAAGCGCTGGTTACTCAATCCAGCTCAGCTATTCCTGTTGTTCCGCTTTACATTTCCGCACTGTACAAAGTAATGAAGGAAAAAGGAATTCACGAGAACTGCATCGAGCAGATCTATCGCCTGTTCTCCGACCGCTTGTATGGTGAAGGTCCGGCAACTGCCGACGGCAGCACGCTGATCCGTATTGACGATTGGGAAATGCGTGAAGATGTACAGAAGGAAGTTATGGACCGCTGGAACAAGCTTGAGACTGCTAATGTGTCTGAACTTGCTGATCTTGAAGGCTACCGCGAGGATTTCTTTAACCTGTTCGGTTTCCAGACCGAAGGCGTGGACTATGACGCTGAGTCAGATCCTGCTGTAGAGCTGCCAAATTCATATTAATCCGCTAAAAAATAAAGAGTCCGGCCTGGATAATCAGGCTGGACTCTTTTTGATGAGGAAGTCTACAGCAACGTACCGTTGTCAGCACTTGCTTTTTATAGAACGACAGTTATTTTCTCAGCCAACGTGGACAGCTTCTGACTCTGCAAATGCTGCTCCATCTTCTGTTCTCCCTCCACCATCACCTGTTGAATCAGGCATTCCGAGGAATGGTCAAGACTGCATTCGAACAAGGAAGCCGTGCCTTCAATAGCATGAATCACGTCAAGGAATGAGATATCTTCCTTCTTGCGCTTAAGACGATAACCTCCGTTCGCTCCGGAAGCGGATTCGATAAGACCGCCTTTAACCAGCTTGGTCAAGATTTTGGACAGATACGTAGGGGACACGCCTTGTCTTTCTGCAAGCTGTTGGACGCCCACGGGTTTATCCGTGCCTGCCGCCATCATAAACAACATCGTATGCAGCGCGTAATTGGTAGCTTTTGAGTATTTCATGTAACACCTCAATTACAGACTTTGTTCGTCTATAATAACGCCGAATCAGTAAGGGGTCAACATGAGAGCCAGCTTTGCCAGGTCAGCTCCTTATTCAATGAATTTTTTTGCCCCTAACCGGCCCAGAATATTTGATCATGCCCCCCCGAAAGAGATATAATAAAAGATAGTGATGCACATTCAATGTTGAAAGAGAGCGAAAACTATGGGACGTAAGTGGAATAATATTAAAGAGAAAAAAGCATCCAAGGATGCCAATACAAGTCGTATATATGCTAGATTTGGCCGCGAAATTTATGTAGTAGCCAAACAAGGCGAGCCGGACCCTGAATCCAATCAGGCTCTGAAATTCGTCCTTGAGCGTGCCAAGACCTATAATGTTCCCAAAGCCATAATTGACCGTGCGATTGAAAAAGCCAAAGGCGGTTCCGATGAGAACTATGACGAGCTCCGCTATGAAGGCTTTGGCCCGAACGGCTCCATGGTCATTGTCGATGCACTGACCAATAACGTGAACCGCACCGCTTCTGAAGTACGGGCAGCGTTCAGCAAGAACGGTGGCAACCTTGGGGTAGCCGGTTCCGTTAACTATATGTTTGATGAAACCGCAGTAATCGGACTGACCGGCAAAACCGCCGAAGAAGTCCTTGAGCTGCTGATGGAAGCAGACGTTGATGCCCGCGATATCCTGGAAGAAGAGGAAGCTGTGATCGTATACGCTGCTCCCGACCAATTCCACGCGGTGCAAACCGCGCTGAAGGACGCCGGCATTACCGAATTTACGGTTGCCGAAATCACGATGCTGGCTCAGAACTATGTTGAGCTGCCAGCCGATGCCGAGGCTCAATTCAACAAAATGATCGACGCGCTGGAAGATCTCGATGATGTTCAGCAAGTCTATCATAACGTAGATTCCGAGGAATAGAATCACACTATACATTAGAACAGGCTAAGAAACCGCTGAACGGCGGTTTCTTAGCCTGTTTTTTATACACATGGTAGTGGATAATAATTGATAAAGAGCATCTATTTCTTTAAAGCATGCTCCTCCAACCCAAAATAGACATCGGCATTGTTATAGCAAATATCCTCGACAATGCGGCCCAGGAACGGGATGTCATTCGGCACTTCGCCGTTCTCTACCCAGCCTCCCAGGATGTTGCACAGGATACGGCGGAAGTATTCATGACGAGTATACGATAGGAAGGAGCGCGAGTCCGTCAGCATACCGATAAAGCAACTGAGCTGGCCCAGATTGGACAAAGCCGTCAGCTGTTTGGTCATCCCTTCCTTCTGGTCGTTGTACCACCAACCGGAGCCGAACTGGATTTTGCCTCGGATGCCGCTCTGCTGGAACGATCCGATCATCGCAGCCAGTACATCATTATGGACCGGGTTCAGGTTGTACAGAATAGTTTTCGGCAATTCATTACTCTGTTCCAATCCATCCAGCAATCTGTAGAGATTATCGGCATAGTTGTTGTCGCCTATTGTGTCGAACCCGGTGTCAGGCCCTAATTGGCGGAACATCCGGGTATTGGGATTACGGATCGCGCCAATATGCAGCTGCATCGCCCAGCCGAACTGTGCATACTTCCGGCCCATCGCCAGAAACAGCGACGTAGCATATTGGTCACACTCCAGGCTGCTCAGAGACTCGCCTTGCAGACGTTTGGAGAAAATAGACTCTAGCTCCTCAGCCGAGGCCTCGGCATACGGCAAGTGGGTAAAGCCATGATCGGAGATCATACAGCCGAACTGGTTGAAATACTCTATACGTTCCAGTAAGGCTTGTTCAATTAACGCATAGGACTGAATAGGATACCCTACTGCCTGCTCCAGCACCCCTATATAATCCAAGAAGCCGGGGGAACCGATTTGCAGTGCTTTATCTGGCCGGAATGTAGGCGTAACGGCGGTTTTGAAATCCTTCTGCTCCGCAATTTGCCGGTGATAGCGTAAATCATCCGCCGGATCATCGGTGGTGCAGATCCATTTTACATTGGAACGGGTAATCAGCTCTTGGGTGGTGAAGTCAGGCTGAGCGATGACCTCATTGCACTTCCTGTAGATCTCCTCCCAATTATCCGCGGTCAACAAATCGTCCACACCAAAGTAAGTTTTCAACTCCAGGGCCGACCAGTGAAACAACGGGTTTCCGATGGTAAAGGGCAGCACCTCGCTCCATTTGGCGAATTTCTCTTCAGGAGAAGCATCCCCGGTGATATATTTTTCATCGATACCATAAGTTCTTAAGGCTCGCCATTTATAATGATCCCCGCCCAGCCAAATGTCCGTAATACTCTCAAAACGCGCATTCTCCGCAATCGCCTTGGGGTCCAGATGGCAGTGGTAATCGATGATGGGCAGTTCCTTCGCATACTCATGGTATAGTCTTCGGGCCGTCTCTGATTGCAGCAGAAAATCCTCATGAATGAAAGTTGTCATCGTCTGCTCTCCTTTATTCTTCTTAAGAATATAACGACTTCTTGACCGCTTCGGCCAAGCCGTTGATATAGACAGCGCCCAGCGCCCGGTCATATAATCCGTATCCTGCTCTTCCCGTCTCTCCCCAGATCATGCGTCCATGGTCCGAGCGGAACGGCCCGTCAAAACCATACTCGACATAAGCTTTAACAATCTCATAGAAATCCAGTGATCCCCATTCGGATAGATGCCCGGACTCGTGGAATGACTTCTCACCCGTAATCTTGATATTCCGCAAATGAGCAAAATGCACCCGGTTCTTGATTCCTCCGAAATACTTAACCATGTCGACAAAATCATTGTTCGGATCACAGCCCAGCGAGCCAGAGCATAAAGTCAGCCCGTGATACGGGGAGTCGTACAGGTTCAGGAACCGTTCAAGATTAGCCTTGTTCGTGATGATACGTGGCAGACCGAAGATGGACCATGGCGGATCATCCGGATGAATAGCCATTTTAACCTGACTTTCTACGGCAACGGGTAGAATTCCTTCAATAAAGTAGCCGAGATGCTCCCATAGCTTCTCTTCATTCATCTCTTCATACTGATCCAGAACCTTCCCAAGTCCCCCTTCTCCGTAAGAAGTATCCCAGCCCGGCAACGCCAGTTCACCCAGCTTCGGGTCCATTCTCCGGATGATTTCTTCCTCATAGATCAGAGTGGTAGAGCCATCCGGCAGCTCGAAGGACAGATCCGAACGTGTCCAGTCGAACACTGGCATGAAGTTATAGCAGATCACGGGAATACCCGCCCGGCCCAAATTGCGGATTGTCTCTTTATAATTCTCAATGTAACGGTCACGTGTAGGCAGCCCCAGCTTAATGTCCTCATGTACGGGAACGCTTTCAATAACCGAAATCTTCAGACCTACAGACTCGACTCTCTCCTTCAAAGCCGTAATTTTCTCCATCGGCCACACTTCACCTACCGGCACATCATAGATTGCGGTGACAATGCCTTTCATCCCCGGAATCTGAGCAATATACTCCAGCTTGACGGGGTCCTCTTCCCCATACCAGCGGAACGACATTTCCATTTTTATTGGCCTCCTTATGCACGGATTCGAACACTTGTATACTAGCATACAAGATAAGGTGGAGCAATATAATAAATGCACTTCAGCTAAAAATAGTTCAACATACAGAGATCCCTGAACTCACGTCAAAATAGTGTGCAAAACGGCTGTCATCCCGGTACAATTCCTCCCATTGGTTCATCGGCTCGAGGATATGCTGTTCGACGGCATGCTCAATCTGCTCGGTCTGGCCCTGCTCGATAAGCCCGATCATCCGGCGATGCTGAGTTACTGCCTCTGCGAAGCTGTGCTCCATTTCGGAGAGCAGTCTGATGCGATTGTAGTGAGTACTCAGGCGGGTGATGGATTTCCACACATTCTCCAAATGATTGCCCCGATAGATGATCTGATGAAATTCCGTATCCAGTTGATGAAAATCAAGCTCCTTGCCTTTCTTGTCGATCAGCAGCTCCTGCAGCCCGACATTCTTCTTAAGCTCCAGCAGTGCCTCTGCCGGGAACGACTGACAGGAGCCGAGCAGGACCTCTTTTTCCAGCGTAAAACGCATAAAAGCAGCCTCTTCAATCAGATGGCCCTTGATTTTGGACACATAGGTGCCAACTTGCGGAACTACATCAATCAGATGCTCCTCCTTCAGCTTCGCCAGCACTTCCCTGACCGGTGTACGGGAAATCTGCAGCGCATCGGCAAGATCAATCTCACTGATAACCTGACCTGGAGCCAAGGTGAGCGACATCATATTTTCACGAATAACTCTATAAGAATAATCTTTATTGTTCTCACCGACTAATCTTGGGGATATCTTCATCATCAGCACGACACTCCTTCATCTACATCAACCTGCACAAATCAGTATTCTTTATTCTCTTAGGCCGATCTGGCTAAAAGACTCAGTACATCATTATAGCAAATCTTCGCAGATTCTAGCCAACTGTTCTCATAGCGGGCTCATGCTTATCTCCAAAAAAGCCCCGCAGGAGGAACCTCCTGTGGGGCTTGCAGCAAACTTTGAAATTCGTCTACCTTAATCCTATAGCGGGCTGACCGTGATACGTTCTAGGCTGATTTCGCCATGTCCGCCCGAGAGTTTGATTGTATTGGCTTCTCCCGGCTGCAAATAAACGGTGATATCAGCAACTCCGCCGAATTCCTGCGGCCCGCCCGTAGACAGTGCATTCAGCAAGGAATAGTCCTTGTCGTTGACAGTCAGCTGTAATTTGGCCAGACGTTCAGCAGTAGCATAGTGAAGCTCGATGGATGATCTGCCGCCCTCGCCTCCATCCACATTTTCGAACAGCACGTAAGAGCCTTCCTGCTCCAGATCGGTCACCACGCTCTGACCTGATTCCAGCTTGCGAATTTCCGCACCGCCGAACACCTTACTCTCCGCTGCCGGATACGACTTCTGCTGAGGATTGACCGCCGGGGCCGGACCAACGGATGATACGCCTTCCAGGGTCTGCACAACGGTCTTGATGGAACCATCTTCGTTAAAATCCAGATAGTCGATACACACGCTGCGCAAATTGCCTTGCCCGGAAATCGCCTGATTATGATAGAACAGATACCATTGTCCTTTGAATTCCACCACCGAACCATGCGTTGTAGAGCAGCCGGTCGGCTCCAGGAAAATACCCCTGTACGTCCACGGTCCAAGCGGGTTCTCGCTGGTCGCGTATCTCATGCGATTGTGATCTTCTAAATTGTCCGCATAGGTCAGATAATAGAGGCCGTTTCTTTTAAAGACCCACGCCGCTTCATGAAAATCCTCCAACCCTTCCATTTCCTTCATTCCGTCCTTCAGGGATACCATATCTTCATTAAGCTCCCCGCCCAGACAGACACTGCCACCCCCGTAATACATGTAGGCGCTATTGTCGTCGTCCACGAGCACACACGGGTCAATCAAGGCAAACCCGCCCAGACCTGGAACATATCCCTGATCGGTAAATCCGCTTGCCGGCTTGTCGCTGGTAGCAACTCCGATCTTCCAGGAATCATTCCAGTTCGAATCGCTCGGATGCGGATAGTAGAAGTAATAGGTTCCGTTCTTGTAGGCACAATCGGGAGCCCACATGAATCCGCCCTCCGGACGGCCCCAGGACACATCATCCGAGCCGAGGATTTCGCCCTCATCCACCCAGTGGACCATATCCTCCGAAGAGAATACATGATATCTGTCCATAAGATCACAGCCTCTGGCCGGGTCCATATCATGGGATGCGTAAATATAGATTTTGCCATCATTCCATACATGGGCCGACGGATCTGCCGTATAGATGGAAGTAATCGCCGGGTTCAGGGATGTTGTCTTTTGCCGCTTAATTTGTAAGCCTTGATTGCCAGTAGTCATAATAAGTCCTCCTGAAGTTATACTTTTTGCATATAATATGTGCTTCATGCTAAGGCCTTCGCCGTGCAAATCTAGCATCCACGAAGGCCTTGTTTATTCACTTACTGATGGCTCGTAGGATGATTCACCGTCAGTGGAATCTGCCCTTTGAGCAAACGGTTGATGTCTCCACTCAGCCTGAGATAGAAGTCCGCGGATACCGCCACACCATCGGCATCTAGCGTCAGGAAGTATTGATTGGTCGGAATCATCGAGCTGTTCTCTGCGGCTTTTGCGATGGCAGTTCCCTCGTCATATTCGTCGAACATAGCAACATAGCCAGTGTTGATGCCCAAGCTCTTAATGTTGTAAGCTTGCTTCCACATATAATCACCATGCGCACGCGGAATCTGATTCTTCTGCTGGCCGGTCATATTGGACCAGGCGAATCCCGGTGACATTACCGGCTGATAGTCAATTCCATTCTGCTGGGTAAAGGTCAGGTCCGGCTGCAGCTGATTATTCTTGAAGTTATCCACTCCATCCATACCGAAGCGTCCCACAGACCACGGCGAGATCATATCCAGTGATTTGTACACGTTCAGAAAGTCGGATCTGGAGTCATTGTTCCCGGTTCTCCAATAGGTAGGCACGCCACCAATGACGTAAATGCCCTGGTTCTTGAACCAGCTGATCAGATCAGCCGCCTCTGCCGCAGTACCCGGACGGTCCGTGAAGCCGATGCCCCAGATACAGACAACCGTCTTGCCGTTCTGCTTAGCATAGGCGGAGGAAGAAGGCAGGTGCATGTTGTTGACGATATTAGTCGTCCAGTCATGCTTGACTGCATTGACCCAGTTGCTAGCATTCATACCGGTAATGTCATACATGACGTAGAATTTGCGGTTGTAGAACTCTGCCGCGTTCTTCACTTTGACAGCTACGCTATCACGGTTGGTCTTCCAGTTATTAGGCGTATCACTCTCTTCAGCGCCGAACCGCTGCAGTGCCGCGCCGTCGATATTGTAGCTCTGCATCCATTCAAAATGCTTGTTGACCGTCTCCTGATCGTAGGAGGAGAACAGTTTAGCTGGCGTACCGTTGCCGAGATTAGCCAAACTGGTTTGATATAGCTTGGAGTATTCACGAAGATCCGGGTACAGCTCAAAGTTCACATTTCCGCTGGCCGACGGTGCACTGCTGTTCTTGGACCAGTGCACCCAGCCGCCATTTGGCGAACCGTCACCTGCTGCGTTGAACCAGCCCTGATATCCTGCATACAGCTTGCCTACAACATCCCCGCCGCCACCACCTGTGGAGCCCGCGTTGAACTTGAACCAGAGCAGATTGAATAAATTCCCGCTGCCGCCGGTAAATTTAAGATAGAGCGTATGCACACCGCTGGCACCGCTGATCGCACCGGACTTCGTTACCCAGGACTGCCAGCCCCCGGTACCGGGTACAGCAACGGTTCCCACGAGCGTTCCGTTAAGACTGTCCAGACGGACCTCAATATTTCCGCCGCTGTTGTTGCTGGCAACTCTAACATCTATTGAATTGGCACCGCTTCCAAAATCAACATTGTTGAAGACGATATAATCCCCATTGTCGATAAAAGCAACATTCTGCCCGCCTTCGGTGGAATTCTCCAGCTGGATTCCGGATTGGCTGTTGTAACTGGAAGCGGCCGTTTGATTAAACGCCGAAGCCGCCAAGACGACGGAAGGAGCAAAGGAAATGCACACCGTAAGAATCAATAAAGCCGCGCTTGCAAAAGCCAATAACCTTTTGTTTTTTTGCACAAAATTTAGCATAAGATCCTCCTGTTCTTTGGGTTTCCTGCTAATTACTGTCCAAATAAGGCCTGAGACAAGCTTTGAAAGAGAACGGACTCACATTCTGGATTATTCTTGCGGACGTTATTTCCCTTCACTACACCTCCTCTTTAGGTGTATCAGCATTTTCTTACAAAAATAGGTGATTTACCAGTTACAGCATACCCTTTCCCACTATTAGACTCCATGTGATGATCATAAACAAAACAGGGAATTCCAAAAGAAACTGGACGAGTGCTACTCTAGTTCCGCACCACTCCAGGAATGCTTGGGACGCCAATCAAGCACCTTCTGTGCCAGACTGTTACTGACGATAGCTTCTCTATTGTGGAAAGGTACCCGCAGATCAGTCACCCCGGGGTAAAAGGTCTCCAGCAGCTTTTGCGTCTTCCACTCACTTAACGTATCGTTGCCGGTAATGTTCAGGTGTATGGCTCCCGCATAATCCGTATGAAGAGCTGCCAGACTAGCATCCACCGCATCTCTGATATCGATATAGCTCCACAAAATTTGCTTGAAGGTCTCAGGCTTGGCCGTAGCCATATGCCGATACTCTCCCGGGCCGACAATCATCGAGTACCGCAGTGAGATTACTTGCATCCCGGTTTTCCGGTGGAACATCTCCGCGGTCAGTTCGTTGACAACCTTGGAGAGCCCATAACACTCCTGCGGTTGCTGAGGGTGTCCCTCATCCACCGGGAAATAATCCGGCGAGAACGGCTGTGGCGCCCAAGCAAATCCATACGACGATTCGCTGGAGCCCATGACCACTTTTTGAATGCCTAATATAGAAGCTGCCTCCAGCACATGGTACCCGGCTAACGTATTATTGGCGAAAATATAGGCATGAGGAAAATGGATCGGTGCAGGAATCGCAGCCAAATGAATGATGGCATCGGCTCCGGCAAGCGCCCCCACTACCTGTCCAAAATCATTGAGATCCACCTTGATTTGCCTGCAGTGAATCCGGTCTGACAAGTGATTGTCCAGCGATACTACATCGTAGCCTTGCTGCTGCAGCTTGCTGATGACCTGTGATCCAAGCTTACCGCCTCCGCCTGTAACCGCAATGGTTTTCATTTCTTCCAACCCTCCTTTTACTGTGTTTGGATATGTGAGATCATGCACCGTACTGTACTCATCTGTGTACTTTGCTGTACTTGTTACGGACGCACCAATGTTCCGTCAGCCTTGCGGTCCAGTGGATACGGACGGTGATATCGGCTCACATTACATGAATCTCCCAGCAGCCCCTGCGCTTTCACTTCATCCAGATCAAGGCCCAGTCCAGGTTTATTCGATGGATACAGATATCCGCCTTCTCTAATGATGTGTCCCGGGAAAGCCTCCAGTTCGTGCGCCTTGAAATGGTTGACCTCTTGAATACCGAAGTTCCAAAGTGCCATATCCAGGTGGACTGCAGCCGCCTGGTTGACGGGATCATTCTCTCCGCCTTCCTGCCAGGCCGTGCGGACACCGTAGGCCTCGCCAAGTGCAGCAATCTTGCGGCAGGCACTGATTCCACCAGCCTTGGACACTCGCACCCGGATGAAATCAATCAGCTTTTCCTGAATCAGTCCGGTCCATTCCTGCGGATTCACGAACAACTCTCCCACCGCCTGCGGCGTCGCACTCTGCTGGCGCAGTTGCCGATACCAACCGATCTGTTCCGGTGGAAGGGCATCTTCCAGGAAGAACAATCCGTAGGGCTCCAGCCGCTTCGACAACTGAATGGCATGAATCGGGGACAGATGTTCATGTACATCATGCGTGTATTGAATCCCTGTGCCGAATTCCACACGCAGCTTCTCGAACATGTCCGGGATGGTATTCAGATACGTATGCTCATCAAATACAGGACCACTGCTCCAGGACTGGCGTGGCAACTTCGCTTCCTTGCCGCTGACAAAGCCCCCGCCACCGTAACCGCCCATTTGAACACGAATCACCGTATAGCCTTCTTCTATAAAACGCTGGACATCCTCCTTAAGCTCGTTGATATCCGCACCTCCAGCATGTCCGTAGCATGGTACTGCCGACCGGCAGGCTCCGCCGAGCAGCTGATAGACCGGGAGGTTTGCTTCCTTACCCTTGATATCCCACAAGGCCATATCAATTCCGCCAATAGCGGTATTGAGGATTGCCCCGTTTCGCCAGTACCCGCTCATATGCATCAGATGCCACAAGTCTTCTATATTGGAAGCCTCTCGCCCAATAAGCAGCGGACCTAACAATTGCTCAATGACCTGCACCACTGCTTCAGGATTATAGAGATCAGAGGCGGAGCCCAGTCCATATAGACCGTCCTGATCCGTGGATACCTTCACAATCGTCCAGCTTCCATCATGCCTGGTGCGGATGCATTCGATACGTGTAATTTTTGCCATCAGATCACCATCCCTCTTTTGTGTCGTGTCTATTTTAATGCAATCTTCCGCACATCCAAACGGGGCATTATTAAACTTTCCATCCCATTTCTATCTTTCTACTGTACCCACCCCTCTGGCTTTACCTGGGAATTTGTTGTATGTTAAAATTCAAAGTAAATAGATCACTCTTTACGTAATTACCAAAACTAATACTCAGGGGAGAAGGCGCTATAATGGCAGAGAAAAAAGCAGTACAAGTAACCGGATGGAATTTCGATAACAGTTATGCCGCTCTTCCAGAAATGCTTTTTACCAGACAGCATCCAACCCCTGTACGAGACCCTAAATTGGCCATTGTGAACCATGCACTGGCCTCATCCTTAGGCTTGAACTCCGAATACCTGGAGAGCAGTGACGGGCTGGCGGAACTCGCCGGTAATGAGGTGCCTGAAGGCTCCTCACCGCTAGCACAAGCGTACGCCGGACATCAATTCGGACGTTTCAACATGCTGGGCGATGGACGGGCACTCCTTCTTGGGGAACAGATTACTCCTTCCGGGGAACGGTTTGATATTCAGCTTAAAGGCTCCGGCCAAACCCCCTACTCCCGCGCAGGAGACGGGCGAGCCGCACTCGGACCGATGCTGCGTGAATATATCATCAGTGAAGCTATGTACGGACTCGGTATTCCGACGACACGAAGTTTGGCAGTTGTAGCGACCGGCCAGAATATCACCCGTGAATCCGAGCTGCCAGGTGCTGTTCTGACCCGGATTGCAGCCAGCTATCTGCGCGTAGGTACCTTTCAATATGTTGCAAAATGGGGCACGATCGAAGATCTCCGCACATTAGCTGACTACACCTTGCATAGACACTACCCTGAAGCGGAAAAGGAAGAGAACCGTTATCTTGCTCTGCTGCAGGGTATCATTCAACGACAAGCTTCATTAATTGCGCAATGGCAGCTAGTTGGCTTTATCCACGGGGTTATGAACACAGACAACATAGCTCTTAGCGGCGAAACTATTGACTATGGCCCATGCGCTTTCTTGGATACTTATGATCTCGGCACTGTATTCAGCTCTATTGACACCGGTGGCCGCTATGCTTTTGGTAACCAGCCCAATATTGCCGCATGGGATCTGGCCAGATTTGCCGAAACACTGCTCCCTCTGCTGCATGAAGATGCGGAGCAAGCCGTTAAGCTCGGGGAAGAAGCCATTTCCCAATTCGCTGTACTCTTTGATAAGCATTGGCTTTCCGGTATGAGAGCGAAGCTGGGCTTCTTTAATGAAGAGTCTCAGGATGAGGCGCTGATCGAAGATTTGCTAGGGATGATGCAAAAGCAGGGTGCAGACTACACCAATACCTTTTTGGCGTTAACTAACGACAAGTTGGAGGATACCGTCTTATTTGGTACAGCGGAGTTTGGGGAATGGGTTGAGCGGTGGAACGCAAGAAAAAGCAGACAACCGGAATCAGACGCCGCTTCCCAGGAGCTGATGCGAAAGACTAATCCGGCAGTCATTCCCCGCAATCACAGAGTTGAAGAAGCGTTGGAAGCTGCAGTGACGCGCGGTGACTATTCTGTTATGACACAGCTTCTAGAAACCCTTTCTGATCCTTTTGCCCATACACCCGAGCAAGCCAAGTACTGCAAACCCGCTGATCCATCAGAACTTCCTTACCGGACATACTGCGGGACCTGATTTTACTTTTTGGGAAATATAGAATAAAACCAGAAGGCCGTCTTTCCTTTCTTAAGGAAACGGCCTTTTTTGTCTAGTGAAGCTGATCGTTAGTTTATAGATGCTCAAATTCCAATGCAAACGTTTAGTGGAAAAGATATACTAATTATATTAGGTGAAAATAAAATTCATACAGAAGACCAGGCAATCCAAACAGAAGACTAAGCGTTATTCTGGTTACTATAAATGAATCTCGGATGGAATTATCCCCGGAGTCGGTGGAGCGGGTTAAAGTAGCCCATCTTGGAAGCTGGGGCTTTAGGACGTAAATCTCCCCCTCCCCCTTACCATCTTTCTTAATAGTGAAAAAGGGGCCTCCGCCCCCAACTAACGGCATTTTTGTACCTTAATTTCCTTAAATATAGGTAAATGAGGGAAATAGGTGCATTTTTGTATCTTATTTTTGAAAAAGTACGCCGGGAAGAGGCACTATGGAAGATTTAAGGTACAATATTGCACTTAATCTCCACAAATCCTTAACTGCAGAGTATTTAAGGTACAAAAATGTCGTTAATTTCACTTCGAGGATCAATATTAGAAGGAGCAAAGGGCGAAGTTGGAACTGTAGAAGCGAAACTCTCGCCTGAAAGCTTTTCGCGGGAAAGATCGCACCCATCAGCACAGACTGTCACCAAACTTTAATTGCCAGAAACGGTTATAAAGAGGGCCTCTGTCGACGACCGCAATCGGAAGACCCAACATTCCACCGAAGTGACGATCGATCCCTTACCCGTACATTCGTATCTTCAGTTCGTTTTATTTTATATACTATAAAACTTACAACGGAGTGATGCTGTAAATGGAATGCTTAGGCTGTAGAATTGCTAATAATATTGAACCAGACTTAAACATTATCTATGAGAACGAACTTATTACTTGCGTACTCGATATCGCCCCGTTTAATGAAGGACATACCCTGATCCTTCCTAAAAAGCATTACTTGGATGTCGAAGAAATAGAATCCGCGACTGCATATGCGATCATGGATGCTTCAAAGCGACTTTCAGCAGTCTTAAAGGACTTGTTCAAACCTGATGGTATAAGCATTTGCCAAAATGGTGGAAAATTCAACGACCTTACTCATTACCATATGCACCTTATACCCAGATACGAAGGGGATGGTTTTTCCTGGAGCGAACCCTTGCACCCGCATGGTGCTGATAAACGATTAAGCCAAACGAGAGAAAAGATTCTAAAGTCATTAAATGAGGAGTGAAGGAGGCAGTTCATTTGGCCCCACCATCCATACGGGTATGGCATGAGAAGATCCGCCACAAAACAAGCCAGCCCCTCAATATCATTATCAGCTCGCTGGAGGAAGGCTATCCGGCTCATTGGCACAAAGAGCTTGAGATTGTATACATCCTGGGGGAAGGCATGCAGATCGGCATCGGCGGAGAGATCTACACACTGCGGACAAGAGACATTCTACTTATTAATTCCTGCGAGGTACATCAAAATTTCGCCAATCCGAACGGATGCGCGAAGATCATTCTTCAACTGGATAAGCTTCCGTTTGGAGCTTGGGGCGACCTTATTTTCAACCAGAAAATAGTTCAGCCCCAGCTCCGCCCTGCCGTCACCGATGAACAAACTAATACGTGGCAGGCAACGCTGCACGGTGAGCTCGAAAGACTGATCCTCAACATTCAGCGTGAATGGGAAGGCCAAAGCGACGGCTTCGAACTGGTCATCAATGCCCGGATGCATGATCTGATGGCGCTGCTCCTTCGCCAAGTTCCCCGGGAGATCTACAGCAAAGAGGCACTGACCAAACGCAAAATCCGACTGGAGCAGCTCGACCGGCTGGAAGGCGTACTGAACCATATCGAGAATCATCCCGGAAGTGAAATGACACTCAAGCAAGCAGCGGATATTTCCGGCTACAGTATCTATCATTTCACCCGGCTCTTCAAAGAAGCTACCGGTGTCACCTTTGTTGATTATATAAACATCTTTCGAGCGAACTATGCCGGACAGCTGCTGCTCGGTAGCGACATGAGCATTACTGAGGCGGCTTACAGAGCAGGATTCAACAGCATCGAGACCTTCAACCGTGTCTTTAAAAAAGTGAACGGATGCACACCTACCCTCTATCGCAGCAAAATATGACAAGTGATCATCAATCCCTGACAGGTAAAGTCAGGGTCTTTTTTTTATAATTCAAAGAAACAAGAATCAGTCGCAATACACTTCAGATTGTACAAGGAGGTAATATACAGTGAGCATATCCACAGAGCATTCAAATGCACCTTACCGAAACCCGGAGCTTCCGGTGGAAAATCGGGTGGAAGATTTACTGCATCGTATGACATTGAAGGAAAAGGTCCGCCAGTTGGACCAATACTTCGGGGCTTCTTTTATGAGCGCAAGACATCCGCAGATGCATACCGTCATGGCCGATGATTCCGAAATACTCTGGGAGAAGATTGAGGAGTTGATTGGCGAAGATGGCATCGGCTGTCTGCACGACCTTTACGGCACTACCAAGGTCAATAACGCGATCCAAAAATATGCCGTGGAGCAGACCCGGCTCGGTATCCCGATCCTATTCAGCGAGGAAGCACTGCATGGGCTGCTGCGCCCTGGATGTACCGTGTATCCGCATGCCATCACCATGGCATCTACGTGGAATCCCGAACTAGTAAAACAGCTCGGAACCGAGATTGCCGCCGAAACGCGTAGCCTCGGTATTCACGAGACCTTCGGCCCGGTGCTGGATCTCGCCCGTGAACCCCGCTGGGGACGCGTGGAGGAAACCTATGGCGAAGACACTTATCTGTCCTCCAGGATGGCAGTTGCCATGATCAAGGGACTTCAGGGAGATGACCTGGCTTCTGGGCGGAATATTGTTGCCGAGCCGAAGCATTTTGCCGTACATGGCATTCCTGAGTCTGGGCTGAACCATTCCCCGGCCTCCATTGGAGCTAACGATATGCATACCTATCATATGCCTGTCTTTGAGGCTGCTTTTGTGGAGGGCGGTGCGATCAATGCTATGTGTTCCTATAATTCCATTGATGGTGTTCCCTGCTCGGCAGATTATAGCCTGCTTACAGAGATCCTGCGCGGAGCATGGAATATGCCCGGCTTCGTGAGATCCGACCTGGGAGCGATTGCCCGCCTGCAGCATGCCCATTACACGGCCGATACCGAGAAGGAAGCGATTCGCCAAGCGCTGGAAGCCGGGACCGATATGCAATACTACGATTATCCACATGACGTTTACCAGGAATCTATTATGGAGTTAGTCACCAGCGGAGATATCCCCATGGATACCGTGGATACAGCAGCCGGGCGAGTGCTCAAAGTGAAGTTCATGCTCGGACTGTTCGAGAACCCTTATACGGATGAGGATCTGAGCAAGACAGTGATTCGTCAGGCAGCGCATGGTCGGACATCACTACAGACAGCTCGTGAAGGCATTTGTCTGCTGAAAAATGATCAAGGTCTGCTCCCGCTAAACAAAAATTTGGGCACTATTGCCGTCATTGGTCCTAGCGCCGCTACAGCCAGACTGGGCGACTACACGCCGTATATCGAAGGGTTTGAGCCGGTTACTGTACTAGAAGGGATTCGAAAAGCTGTTAGTTCAAAAACCAGGGTTCTGTATGCTAAAGGCAGCAGCATCCTGGATGACGAATTGGAGCCTATTCCTCCTGTAAACTTCACCCACAGCTCCGGCGCCAATGGATTGCTCGGCGAATATTTCAATAATCCGGATCTGGAAGGATCCCCTGTCCTGACCCGGACAGATAAGACAATTCATTTCAATTGGGCTATTTCCAAGCCGGATGAAATCGTCCGCAATCATGATTTCTCGGTACGCTGGAGTGGTAGCCTTATTCCTCAGCATGATCTCACAGGTTATATCGGACTTTCCAGTCAGGACAGTATGCGGCTGTGGCTGGATGGAGAATTGCTTGTAGATGGCTGGGGTCAGGGACACAGCGCCCGCCAAAACGTGCCGGTAGCACTGAAGGCTGGACAGGAATATGCGCTGCGCGTGGAATATTGTAAAGATACAAATGGCGTCGAGGTGCTGCTGGGCTGGAATGATGCAGCAGAGTTCATTCAGGAGGCTGCTGCTACAGCTGCACAAGCAGATATCGCCATCCTCGCACTCGGTGATTCCGAACGAACCTGCGGGGAAGGCATTGACCGGTTCAGCCTGGATCTGCCGGGAGCACAGCTTCAGCTTCTGAAATCTGTGTATGAGACCGGCACACCGGTAGTTCTCGTGCTTCAGAACGGCCGCCCGATAACCCTTAGCTGGGAATCGGAGCATATTCCGGCCATTTTGGAAGCCTGGTACCCTGGCGAAAATGGCGGTCATGCGATCGCTGAAGTCCTGTTCGGCGATTATAATCCTGCGGGACGTCTGCCAATCTCTTTTCCTAAGACCCTCGGCCAGATTCCGGTGTACTACAATCGCAGACGCGGCGGACAAAAGCATTATGTCGGCGGTGACAACCAGCCGCTATATCCTTTTGGCCACGGACTTAGCTACACTACTTTTCAGTATGACAGCCTGCACTTCAAATCAGCGTCCATTCATCCCGACGAGGATCTTCATGTGACTCTGAATGTGACCAACACTGGAAGCCTGGCCGGAGACGAGGTCGTTCAGCTCTACATTTGTGATGTACACAGCTCTGTCGCCCGGCCTGAAAAGGAACTGAAGCGTTTCCAGCGGATTCACTTGCAGCCAGGAGAGCAGCACACGCTATCCTTTACACTGGCGCCGAAGGACTTAAGCTTGTTGAATCGAAATCTCGAGTGGATCATCGAGCCCGGCACCTTCCGGGTGATGATCGGCCGCAGTTCTGCCGACATCGCAGTTTCAGGTGAATTTATAGTTGTCTAGCGTGTGACTTCCCCCCGTAATAGAAACAGCGGCAGCCATGGACGAGAGAATAAAGTCCATGGCTGCCGCTGTAACATTGAGCTATCGTTTCCCGTTAGCTCAATAGTCTTATGTTTTAATTAGAGTCGCTGCTTATAGTTGTGAGGCTTGCCGAACACCTAACGCAGTGACCTCCCGACGGGCTTAGGGGGCTGGATGTGGTCACCCGCTTCTCAGAGTGACCCGGAGCGTCAATATGGTGTTAGCCGAAGGAAGTTCTGGAAGCAGCCATTGCATTTAAGGCGTTCTCAAAATAGCTATATACTTCATCTGCAATTCCCAGAAACTCTTCAACAAGTACATTACTATCCAAGTAACAAACATACAGATAATCAACTAAAGCAGAGTCAATCTCACAATAGTTTAATATGGCATTCTTCATCTTAAAAATGTCATCTTGCCATACACCTGTATCTTCTAAAACCAAAGAGTATAATGCACGAATTAATCTCTTAGAGTAACCTTTAATATATCTAGTTTTCATTGTGTTATCACTAGCATTAGAAAGTAAACTATGTATACGATCTACTTCCTCCTTGGTCTCTGTATTTAAGTCTAAAATGAACTCTGGAGAAATAATTATCGGTGGTACTTTTTCACCAACGTCATGACCATATATGCAAACACAAATTATCTTTACCCAAAAACCTCACTCATTTGGTTTACTTAATACATCGTCAATCGAGCAAATTATCGTATCAATCTTAGTTACTACTGGATATTCTTCCAAAAGCCTGTCTTTAATATTTGACAATCTTTCGTAATCAATATCTTTGGGATTTACACATACAATAGTAAAGTCTGCATCTGACTTAAAAGGTTTAGCAGTTCCTTTTGGAATCGAGCCACACATATAAATGCTATTAATCTTACCTTTAAATTCGGTAAGTATATTATCTATATACTTATCAACAAAATCCTTATATTCACTTTGTATTACAATTCTATTTATAACTTTTTCTAATATCATATAGACTCCTCCTAAACTAAGAACTTCTTTCGGCTAAAGTCTTTTTGCGAACTTCGTAAATTCGTCATGACTTAAGTTATTCGCGAAATCATTCAACTATCCTGCCCATAAGAGTAATGGCGATCGGCCTGTCTAATCCTTTATTGGGTTCTCTGCGAGCGGAGACAAACTCTCTTCATTTTCAAAACTGTAAAAGCTAACAGAGCAGCGATTCTCCCGTTATTGAGAAATCGCTGCTCTGCGTTTTTGACCATTCGTTAGAGCTATGCTCTTGGGATCTCCTCTTTTCCGCATATTACTTAAACCCCTCGAACAAAAAGCGCCCTGAACAGCCGATAAACGGACTGTTCAGGACGCCTTTTTTAGACCTTTAACCTTTAACCTGTAACCTACACTGTCTTCCTATTCAAACATTTGAAAGTCGGGCATTACAGGCTATAAATCCGGTACAAAAGCACTGCAGTCTCCGCACGCGTCAGCTTGCCTTTAGGATTCAGGCTGTTACCGCTACCCTGCAGCAGACCGGCTTCCACCAGTGTTCCAATGCTGTCTCGGGCATAGCCCGCGATACTGCTGGAATCCTTGAAGTCGCCCAGTGTGCTTGTGCCGGCTTGCGCCAGCTCAATCTTCTGGAGCTTCAGTGCACGGTCAATGAAGACCGCTGCCTCTTCTCGGCTGATGGCCGCATTCGGCAGGAATGCACCATCACCGGAGCCCGTTGTAATGCCAAGTGCCTTGGCAATACTCACTGCTTCGGCGTAGTAAGCGTCTTGCTCCACATCACTGAAGTTATCAGTGGTGGTTGCGGTCAAGCCAAGAGTGTCCACGAGCAGCTTCACGAAGTCCGCCCGTTTGATCTGTGCCCCTGGATTGAAGGCTGAAGCAGACACGCCTTGAATGATTCCTTTAGCTGCGAGTTGTTCAATGGCTTCTTGCGCCCAAGGAACACTGCTCAAATCTGCAAAAATTGGCGCGGTTAAAACAACCGCATATTGACCTGTTTCTGTTACCTTGAATTGAACCGTGCCATCTGCGTATTTCGCACCAGCTACGGCAACACCCTGCTCATCCTGCAGAATTTTCCAAATCCCAAGGCCAGATGCTTGGGCTTGCTCGGTGCCAGAGAGCACGTAAGGTAACGACAGAGTAAGCTTCGAATTCTTGTCGCTCCACGCAAGAGTCTTGTTCCCCGACAAGATGGACAGTTCTACTGCCGGGCGACTACCCAGTTTAGATTGCAGGTCCTTGCTCCATTTTGTGCGGTCAGCCTCTCGCAAGGAGAAGGTTACTGTCGTATCCAGCTCCTTACTCAGGGATGCCAGCAGATTGCCCGGCAGAGTAAGTGTTCCCGTCGGCAGTACAAGCTCCAGCACTTGATCTGGAGAACCCGCTGCAACGAAGGCAGTAGGAAGCTCAATACTATAGCCTTTGGCTCCGCTGGCTGTTGCTACCTGAACAGATACATGTTTTACCCCATTCTTATCAGGCTTAGCCTGAGCAAAAGCGCTTGTAAGCTCCGATGATGTCACAACAGCCTTCGCCGATTGCGCTGCGCTATCCACTACAGGTACGGTCTTTACTTCGACAGTTCCATCTCCCCGCAGAGTGATGGATGTCTTACTTCCGGAAGCCGCAGGGACAGAGGATGAGGATCCCGAACTTGGATTGCTGGTAGACGGCGTTTCCGTGCCGGGTTCCGGCTTTTGTCCCCCCGGATCAGTGCCCGGATTTGGATTCCCTGGATTTGGATTCCCTGGGTCAGTGCCCGGATCAGTGCCAGGTCCGGGATCGACCGAGCCTCCGATCGCTGCCAACCGGGCAATCAATGCAGTCTTCACCGGACCTTCAGGCAGCAGACTAACAAAATTGGCTGCTGTATCCTTATGGGTGATATCCTTATGCGTCTCTGCTTGTGTAACCTGTGCTGTTGCCGATTGCTCCAGCAGACCGGCATAATCGCTGTCCAGCAGAATCAGGTCCCCATACAGTGTTGCATCCTTGCTGGAGCCAATACCTTGATTGTATTCCATGAATCCGGCACGACCTGCTCCGTCGTTCTCGTTGATCAAGAGCGTGAAGCCGATCACATCGGAAGGCGAGAAGGTATATCCCGGCTTGTGCAGCTCACTGAACGGAATCTTCAGGTTATAGGTGGTCAGATGGGTGGACTCGTCACGGGTAATGTCTGCCTGGGCATTATTAAACGCCCCGGTTTGCACCCCTTCCGGTGCTCTCCATCTCCACTTAGTAACACTACCTTGATTATTCAGGGCAAAGCCCAGCTCATTTACATTTTTGCTGGCCGATCCATCTTTCTTGGACAGATCAATGCCAAGCTGGATGCTGTCGCCCTGCCAGATATCCCCGCCACTCCAGGTCTGTGCATGCACATCGTCCTTCACAACAATCGTGGTGTACAGATTCTGGGTATCCCAGCTTACAGATGCATGGGCGCTGAGATCGTCTGGACCTTTCCATTGACCACCTACACTGGAATATTGGTCAATGCTGGACAGTTCAATCGTCGGAGTAACCGCCGATTCCGCTCCATTACGCTCAGCAAAGGACTGTGCCAGTCTGACAGAAGTTGTATAAGTGTAGCCATCATCCAGTGTGACACGGTATTTCAGTGTGTCACTGGACAGGAATGGCAAGGCAATCTCCAAGGACTGTCCCAGAGCAATACCTTCAAATCGGACAGGCTTGAGCTTCCCGGCATATCCGGCAGGCTGCAGTAACTCCAGACGCCCGCTCAGCGGCTGTTCTTCTGTTACATTAGTTACGGTGAGCACGCTGTTCGCCTTGTCTGGTTCACTAGCATTGAACGGACTACGTTTAATGCCCAGGGCAACCGGAACCAGATTGGTGCCAAATACTTTACTCACAGCTTCGTTGACTAGCTGCATGCCGCCTTTGAAAAGGTTGTTAGAAATCACCAGCTTGCTAATATCCGGCCCAGCATAGACATGTGTAGTGCGCGGCTGCTGGAAGTAGGAATTGTATAATGCGGTATCCCCGCCCAGAGCATTGATTCCCCGTTCTCCAACAGTAGTGAAGTTAGCTTGCTGAATACGTACGGTTCCCGCGTGAATATCGAAGGAACGGGTCGTATCTCCCCACATAGAAGTGTTGAAGAGCGTAACTTTGGAGTCAAAGCCTTCGCCGACTACGACATATACTTTATCCGAGCTGCTCATCGATACAAGCTCGGTATTGATCAGGGAAAGTCCTGCTGGACCCGCACTGTCAATAACGGCACCTTTTTTACTACCGTCCGTTCCGTGACCGATGACAACGGCTTCCGGACCAGAGCCGTTCTGCTCCTCGAAATGAATGCCATACATTGAACCGTAAACAAAGGTATTGAAGATGGTCTCCTGCTTCACATGTCCTACGCGGAAGGCATCCAGATGATCCTTCTGGTAGTTCCAGACTTTATTGAAGTCCTCGTCGCTTTCAGGATGATTCGGATAATTGTTTCTTCCATAATAGTGCGGGTTAAACTGGACATTGCGGACCATTCCGCCTTCTGCCCCGCCGCCGAGGAAGATCCCTTCTTTAAGCGGAGAACCGGCGACATAATCAATATAATGTCCACTGGTATCATAGCTGCCAAAATCAATCCCTTGATAAGAGTTGATCAAAGTCGTATTGATGGCGTACACGCCATGGCCTTTCCCCTGAATCGTCCAGGAATAAGGCTTCACTGTGTTCCAGTTCTGCTTGTCATAATAAACAGACAAGCCTCTGACCCCCGAGAAAGCTTCCAGAGTGATCAGTGGTGTGCCATCGGGATCATTTTCCCCATAATTGGTGAAGAACACCGTTCCGCCACCAATCGTATGATGGGGCACATCCCATGATCCTCTTAGCTCAACACCACTTGGCACAGTAATAGGCGAGTTCAACCGGTAGATCCCTGCTGGCAGATACACGGTGCCGCCGCCGGCAAGCTTCGCATCATTAAGGGCCTGCTGCACAATGGCAGCGGCGTCGATTTGGCCGCTTTTATCAGCTCCGTAAGGTTGTTCAGTTACATTGTATAATCCGTTTGTTGCCGGCTTCGGCTGCTGTGCCAGATCAAGAGCTGCTACTTCTGGCAGTGCCTCCAGGCTGTACTTGTCATCCTGGTGAATGTTCAGCTGCGCGCCCTCGCTCTCATTCTTCACCTGAAGCTCACCCTGATAGCCAGAATTGACAGCGTTCACTTCTGCCACAGTACCCTGTAGCAAAATGTGGTTCGACGGCTTGTCGAAGGTGGACTGGCCGAGAATAAGCGAGCCGCCCTCAGCCGTAATGGCATAGCCGCCAGCCTGGTCATCCCAGTTCTCGAAGGTGCTATTCTCAAAAGAAAGAATTCCTGTCCCTTCATTAACGACTGCGTGATGTGGCTGACCGCCGATCGTCACCTGATTGAACTGGACGATGGAGCGGAACCCAGGCGTAGCTTGAATGGCGATCGGATGGGGTCCGACATCGGCTTTAAAGCTGCTGTCAGTCACCAGCAGACCATAATCATTGACGCCTTCAATCTTGAGCGCTACCTGGGAATGCTCAATATTGATTTTGTAGAGCTGGGCATTTGCCGTTTCCAGGCTATCCGTTCTGGTAGTCACGCGCATCCCTGTCTTGAAACCTGACAGATAGATGTCCGACATATATTCCCAGTCCGAACGGCCCATGACAATCCCTTCGGCATGGCCTGTAAGATAATTCGTCAATTGCTCCTTCTGCGGAGACCCGGCCAGACCGGAACCGGACCAATAATCAGGAGCTAGACGAACATGCTCAAGGCGTCCGATATCTGTGGTGAAATCCAGGAAAATCCCGGTGTTCAGTACGGTACCGAATACATTTTTGACATAATGAAGCTCATTCCAGATCGGACCGATTTTGATACCATTATAGGAGTTGACCATTGTCACATTCTGAATGGTAGCGCTATCACCTGAGAGCTGCTCAAAGGTCCATGGATAGAGGACCGGCTGCTCTGCCGATTGCTCCGGATACCAAACCGATAGATTCGTAACACCACTGGAAGGTGCGAGCTGCAGGAAACTTGGCGCTTCAGCATCTCCTCTACCACCGTAAGCTTCGAGAACCGTACCCTTTACTTGCTTATTAACAGTGTCCGGGTTTACCCAGTCACCGCGGAGTGTAACGCCAGTTGGAATAATGAGATTACTGGTAATCTTGTAATGGCCTTCTGGCGCAAAGACTACCCCGCCCCCACGGTTGCCTGCTGCGGTCAAGGCATCCTGGAACGCCTGCGTATCATCCTTAACGCCATCCCCGACAGCACCAAAATCCTTGACACTGCCATCGGCTATAACTACATCCTGTGTTGCATAATTCGTTGTGTATACCTTGGTCTGCGCATCCACAGCAGTGCGCGGAGCTTTCGTGATCGTTACCGAAGCCAAGATCAGTTCCGGATTACCTGCCGGAGCACCTGCGCCACTAACACCAAGCCGGAAGTCTCCGCCGTTAGTGCCGTTACCAAAATAAGCATCGCTTAATTTGTAGGTATGTGTCTTCCAAGTATTTGTATTTTTATAAGTGAATAATGGTGCATCTTTAAAATGCGCTGAATCTGCATCATACTGCAGAACCATGCTACCATTGCCGCGATCGTAGTATTCCACTGTTACAAATACATCCTGATCGGTATTCTGATACAAGTAATCGTCGCCCACATTAAAATAGAAGTAGAGGACGTTCTGTCCCGGATCCGACGAGCTTACATTTTGATTCGTCTGCCAGTAAGTTTTGCCGTCCCTTGTTCCAGTCAAAAGACCTGTAGCTGGTCCATCTCCAGGTCTCGCGGTAATACCGTTAGAGTCGACTTGCGCCCCCAACTTGATAGCGACCTGTTTATTTGAATCCGCTTTCAGTTTCTTGGAAACTGTCACACCAGCAACCTTAAGGTCCTTGTTAGCCGCAGCATCAATGCCCCCGCCTTCCACACTGAGCCGCATATCCGCTCCGTTCGTGCGGTTTGCAAATTTGGCATCCTTCAGTGTGAAGGTATGACTTTTCCAGGTCTTGGAGTCGCCATACTGAAACACAGTTCCATCTTTGAAGGCTGCCGTCTGGGCATCATATTGCAGAACAAACTTTCCGCTGCCCTCGTCATAATAATCTACAGTGACATCCACATCGTAATCATTGCTGTCATACAAATAATCGTTGTCCACGTCCAGATAGATGTAGCTTGTACCGAGGTCCTTGCCAGTCTCCCAATAGGTGACTCCGGTAACCGTTCCGGTCTTCAGACCATCGGTAGTATCACCTGCCCTAGCGGATAGCCCCTCCTCAACCGGTGTTTCTCCCAAGCTAACATGCACAGCGTTGGCGTCAGCCTTTACCGTGCCCAGAGGAAGCTGGATACTGGACACCAGCAGCAGGGCCGCAAGTACCCGTGATACCTGTACCCGGAGCTTGACCCATGATCGATTTGTACTCACAAACGCACCTCCAATAGTTTATTGGTCATACCTTCCCGCGGATAGACAATGACGCTATGACTAAAAAACAGGAAGCACACCCCAAGGCGGCTTCCTGTTTGCCGCAAGCTTTATTTTTTGGCAGCAAGATAGGCATCAATTTGTTTCTGTGTTTCAGAGATAATTTTATCGAGTCCGTTCTTCTTTTGAGTCTCAACATAATCGGCTACAGATTTCTCAACATCTTTCACCATACCATATTCGATCGGTCTGCTAATCTCATCGGTAGCTTGGTCACGCTTGGCCAGCTCATTCTTCATGCTGTCTTCAGCAATGAACAATCCGTCGATTGGCGAGTTCACATTGTTCGGCTGGTTAGCGAAATCTGCTTCCTTCACCCAGAAATCTTTAGCATACGTTGTAGTTGGGCGCATAAATTGCGGCTTCCAGAACGCCCATTGTCCGCCCCACTCCATATAGTTACTTGTAGAGGACTGCATACCTTCCGGATAATCCGCAGCATCTCCGTTCAGGACATAAGTTTTGCCTTCGATACCATATTGCAGCAAGTCATACAGCGTTTGATCGGTTTCTACCATATCGAGGAAACGCAGCACACGGTCTGGATTCTTGGAGTTCACATTGATCGCTACTACGTTAGCAAGAGCGGTACGGTTAACGTATTTCTTATCAGGATAAAGGAGCGACATTCCTTGTTTAAAGGAAGAATCGGAGAAGCCTGGATCAGCGTAAGCCCATTCATGAGAAGTTACGGTAAAGAGCAGCTTGCCGTTTCTCCACTGGTCTTCAGCGCCTTCTTTATCAATCATGGCATCTCTGTTGATCAGCTTGTCATCATACCATTTCTTCGCCAGCTGCGAAGCCTCCAGGAAGAACGGTTGTTGTTCAACTGGTTGAACGGTAATCTTCGGATCATTCAGGTAGAAGCCCAGACCGTGGAAGTTCAAGTCCACCCATTCATCACGGATGTAATAGAGGGACAACGGTGTAGTACGGGACAGCTTATCGTTCGGGTAAGCCTTTTTCAGCTCACGGAGCAGATTGTCTACATCTTCAATCGTTTGGATAGAATCCGGCGCAATGTTAATGCCTGCCTTCTCGGCAAGATCTGAACGCCAGCCGGCAAATTTACGTTCATTCATTTTCATCGTCCATGGCAATCCGACAATTTGGCCGTTTACTGTTGCTGCGCCCAATGTACCCTGCTCTTCGTATTTCTTCTCCAGGTTAGGTGCGTACTTCGGCAGCAGATCATTCAGGGCCATATAGGAACCTTTAGCCGCCATTTGCTTGTAGGAGAGCCAGTCGCCGTCAAAGTTCATGTCCCAGCTATCGCCGGATGCGGCCATAACGAGCATTTTCTCCTTGAAGTCACCAAACGGGATAAAGTTGATGTCAAATTTGACATTCAGGCCTTTGGCTTTCACATACTCACTGATTTTGGACCAGACTTCATCTGTGGCAGCCTTCTTATCACCGCCGAAATAGAATTTAAGGGTAACTTCATTCTCAGTCTTCGTTGCTGCTGTGTCACTTCCTCCGCCAGCATTCGTCTTTTCGCCTGCATTTGAAGTGGTATTGTTGTTACTACCGCCACATGCGGACAAGACTAAACTGAACAGCAGAAGTGCCGTTAGGATTAGCTGAAATCTACCGATGCTTTTGCGCATCCAAATCTCCCCTTTTTGAAATGTAATTTATACTATACGACCGTGGTCGGCATAGTTAACCTTTTACAGCCCCAACCATGAGGCCTTTTACAAAGTAACGCTGTAAGAACGGATAGAGGAAAATGATCGGGCCAATCGTGATGACTGTGAGCGCCATCTTGATCGACTCGGAAGGAATCTGGGTCGAGATCCGCTGCATCGCCGCCGCATTACTGGAGCTCTTCAAGAACTCGACATTGGAGATCAGTGTGCGCAGCAACAGCTGTAATGGCTGAAGCTCCTGCTTATCTACGAACATCAGACCGAGGAACCAGTCGTTCCAATAGCCCAGGGCTACGAACAAACCAACGGTGGCTAGAACGGGTAAGGCCAGCGGCATGATCAGCCGGGCATAGATGCGGAATTCACCAGCACCGTCCATTTTGGCCGATTCGTGCAAATCTTCAGGTATGGAGAGCATAAAGTTTCTGATGAGGAACATGTTGAAGGCATTAGCCAGAGACGGCAGAATAAGTGCCCAAATCGTATCTTTCAAGTGCAGGTATCTGACGATAATAATATACCAAGGCACGAGTCCCCCGCTGAAGAGCATGGTGATAATGACGAAGATCGAAAGAATATTCCGGTATTTAAAGGAACGGCGGGCCATAACATAAGCGCCCATACTCGTCAGGAACAGGGACAATACGGTACCGACGATTGTAACGAATGTGCTGACCCCGTAAGCCTGGAATATACGGTTGGAGCCAAGCAGCAGGATCCGGTAGGAGTCAAAAGTAATCGTCTTCGGCCAAAGAGAATAACCATACTGCATGATGTCCTTCTCTGTACTCAGTGAGCCTGAGACTACCATCAGGAACGGGAATAGGCAGGCCAGACTGAACAGGCCGATGACCAGAGCAATAAGAAACTGGCTGAGGGAAAATTTTCGTGCTGACATCGTGTGGGATGACCTCCTAAAAGTATGATGTGCCTGGTATCCGAAGTGCCTCCATTAGATTAGCTAGCACCTCGGACACACAGCCTTTAGAATATCGCTGAGTCTTTGTCAATTTTGCGTGCCGCATAGTTGCTGCCAAGCACCAGGAAGAAGGCGACAAAGGACTGAAGGAAGCCCGCAGCGGAAGCCATCCCGATGTCACCGGATTTACGCAAGCTCCGGTAGACGAAGGTGTCAATAACATCCGTGGTCGGGAAGAGCAGTGAAGCATCCCCTACCATGGCATAGAACATGCCGAAGTCCGCATTCATGATTCTTCCTACCGCCAGAAGGGTCAGGATGATGATCGTTGGCCGCAGCATCGGAATACTGATATAACGAATCTGCTGCCATCTGGAAGCTCCGTCAATTGAAGCGGCTTCATAATAAGAATTGTCAACAGAGGTTAAGGCCGCCAGATAAACTATCGTGCCGTAACCGGTTATTTTCCAGCGTGCTGCAATGGTCAGAATGGCTGGCCACAGCTCGGCCCGGCTATAGAAGTCTATCGGCTGCAGATGCAGGTATTCCAGAAAGCGGTTGACTGCACCGTTCTCAAAGTTCAGCAGGTTGTAAGCAAATACGCCTACGACGATCCAGGAAATGAAGAAGGGTAGAAAGGTCAACGACTGGGTAATCCGTTTGAAATACTTGTTACGCATCTCATTCAGCAATAGAGCAAATCCTACTTCAAACACTAACCCTATAGCAATGAAGAGCGCATTGAGCAGAATCGTGTTGCGGATAGCCCGAAAGGCTACCGGTGAAGAGAATACATAATCAAAATTGCTGAGCAGCGGGTTCATCCATTCACTACCAAAAATCCCTTTGGAGAAATCGAAATTTTTGAAAGCGATGACAAGACCCGCCAGCGGCAAATAGTTAAAAAGCAAGAATAGTACCCCGACGGGGAGGAACATGAGCAGCAAGGTGCGATTCTTGTACAGTTCCTTGAACACTCCGTTTAGTTTCATATCGACTTCCCTTTCGCTGTTTGGATGACTTAATTGTAAAAGAGAGCGATACACACTTCTATGAGTCATTCTTGCACTTTGTAGTTTCCTTTTGTCCTGATGACCCTATTACAGGTCATGATCCCCCAAACAGGAAGTAGCGGATCTCCCTGACGAGGAGACCCGCTACTATGCTTGCTTTTACAATTCTAACAGTCTATCGGCTGTCGTCCGGTCTAGGTAATTCCACCTCTATCTTCTTGGGATGGCGAAGCAGTATGCGGGTACCGCCTTGTGGGCCGGTCTCAATCTGCAGCTTGTAGTCAGAACCGAAGTATAGCTTCAGACGATCATTTACATTGCGGAGTCCTACCCCCCGGCGTGTGGCTGTATACATTTCCTCAGCAGGTACTTCATGCTCCAGTTCCTCTATAATTTGCTGCGGAATGCCTTTACCGTTATCGGTAATCTCAATGATCATATCCTGCCCTTCGCTCCGCGCGGACACAATGATCTTGCCTTTCTCAAAATCACTCCGTACGCTGTGCTGAATCGCGTTCTCCACCAGAGGCTGCAGCAGCAGCCGCAGGAATGGCGAATCGAGCAGCTCTTCATCAATAGAATACAGAATGCGAATAACGCTGCCCATCCGGGCCTGCTCAATCAGCACATAGGCCTTGACCTGCTCGATTTCACGCCGCAGAGTCGTAATTTCCTTGCCCTGATTCAGACTCAGCCGAAGCAGATTACCGAGTGCAGATACCATTTCACTAATATCGCTGCGTCCATGGTTCTCCGCCTTCCAGCGAATGGATTCCAGCGTATTATAGAGGAAATGCGGATTGATCTGGTGGCTTAGCACCTGGAATTCCAATGCTTTCTTCTTCCGCTCTGAACGCCACGCATCCTGAATTAACACATCAATCCGCTGAACCAGACTGCCAACCCCGCGGTACAGCCAGCCCACCTCGTCCTTCCGGGGCGAGTTCAGTATAATATTATGAAAATTACCGTCCTCCATTCTCCGCATCAACCGCACCAGACGCGCAATGGGTTGGGTAAAATACACCGTAATATAGAAAACAACGGCAATGCAGCAGATTAAATAGATGATCAGAAAAATAATCAACAGCCGGTTGATCTCATCATTCGTCCCGGTTAGCTCCTTGAGCAGCGTCAGGCTGACAATCGCCCAAGGCTCACTACTCAGTCCGACATAGGTTGCAAGATAGGTGTTGCCGTCGATCTTGATGGTCTGGGAGCCTTCCGGACTTTGTTGTAGATGTTCTATGAACGATTCCGAAGGAAAAGCTGTACCTGCCCACTCATTAGCAGATGAATCATAGTAAATGGTGCCGTTCTTATTCATAAGAAGCAGCTTCTGATTCTTCAATTGCTCCGTGGGTGAAAAATAACGCTTCAGATGATCCTCCGAGACTTCCGTGACGACCACACCGCGGGGGTTCCGGTCATAAAGGCCTGAGAAGCGTTTGATATAGGCGAGCAAGGGCCGTCCATACTTGCCTTGCTCCGGCAAGAACTGCTTCCAGATCGGCCCCACACTCTCCTGAGGTCTCTGGAACCAGTCCTCCTCAGATACAAGATCAGCCGATTCTCCCAGCGTGTTCATATAAGAAGGGTACAGGGCTGGATTCATCGGGTAGACTCTGACCCGAAAAGCGTCGATCTGCGGGGTTGCCTGGTAGAGTAGCGTCAGCAGGTTTACTGTGAAGGCCTCCTCTTCAGCGGCATTAGCTGGCGGGTCGACCAACAGATCCTGCAGGCGTTTATTGCCGATAAGCGTATTGACCTGATCATTAAGTTTATTGAGATAGATTTCAAAATTTTTACGGGCCTGCTGGAGATAGCTTAGTGAAATCTTAGTATTGGTGTTGGTGATACCCTCAATAGATTTAATATGTGCATAGTAAGCAAAGATAAGGAACGGCATTATAATGATCAAAAAAAACACCAGAATAATCCGGTTCCGAAACGATGCTCCGAGCCGCAGAGAAAAACGATTCACTGCTTCAGCCCTCCCTTCCTTGCATGTCGATAACAATCCCCGCAATAGTTTGCGATCCACTCATTGTGACAGCGGATACATTGATTATAATTATGCTGTAGCGTCCATCATCTTATGGAAAAGAGGAATCGCATTGACAGCACCCAGCAAAACGGTTGTACATGTCATCTCCCACACTCACTGGGACAGGGAATGGTATATGCCCTATGAAGCCCATCACGTCAAACTCATCGAAACGATAGATACCTTGATTGAAACGTTCGAGTCTGATCCTGAATTCAAGAGTTTCTACCTTGATGGACAAACCATCGTGGTGGAGGATTATTTGCAGGTCTATCCCGAGAAGCGCGAAATTATCCAGCGCCTATGCGATGAAGGCAAGCTATCCCTCGGTCCATGGTATATCCTTCAGGATGAATTCCTGACGAGCGGCGAAGCCAATGTCCGTAATCTGCAAATCGGCCACCGTGACGCCAGCACGTTCGGTCCGATCTCGAAGCTCGGCTATTTCCCGGATTCCTTCGGCAACATGGGCCAGGCTGCGCAAATCCTGCAGCAGGCTGGTATCAGCACATCCGTGTTCGGCAGAGGTGTGAAAGCCACTGGCTTCAACAACCGTGTAGAAGATGCTTCCGGCCTGGAATCTCCATACTCCGAGCTGATCTGGCAATCTCCGGATGGCTCCAGTGTTCTCGGCATCCTGTTCGCCAACTGGTACAACAACGGTATGGAAATTCCTGTTGACCCCGAGGCGGCCAAGGCTTACTGGGATATTCGTCTGGAGCGTGCCCGGCAGTATGCCTCCACCCGGCATCTGCTGCTGATGAATGGCTGTGATCATCAACCCATCCAGACTGACCTGTCCGAAGCCCTACGTGTTGCGCGCGAACTCTACCCCGACTGCGAATTCATCCATTCGAATTTTGATGATTACGTGAAGGCCCTGAAGGAAGAGCTTCCGGAAGATCTGACCCTCACTACCGGCGAGCTGCGCGGGCAGCATACTGACGGCTGGTATTCGCTAGTGAATACAGCATCAGCGCGCGTATATATCAAGCAGCTCAATCAACAGAATCAGACGCTTCTGGAAAAAACGGCAGAGCCGCTGGCTGCCCTGGCACATGGGCTGGGCAAAGCCTATCCGCATGGTCTGCTGCAATATGCCTGGAAGACCCTGATGCAGAACCATCCGCATGACAGCATTTGCGGCTGCAGCGTGGACGAAGTGTATCATGAGATGAAAACCCGGTTCGCGAAGAGCATGGAAGTCGGTTCATCCCTCGCCACCGAGAGTGCCAAATTCATCAGTTCCAAGGTGGATACATCTGTATTCGCATCATACGGAGACCAGGCCGTCCCGTTCGTGGTCTATAATACAAGCGGCTACACGACCAGCGGTGCAGTGACCGTTGAAGTGGAATGGTCCCGTCGTTTCTTCAACCAAAGTGAAGATCCTGTAGCTGTCTTCAACGAGGTCGCCGGCCGTACGCATGGCGAAGGTTATCTGGTTGATGCGGCAGGTCTAAGAATTGATGTCACCGCCGAAGATCTGGGCGTACGCTTCGGCTACGAGCTGCCCGGCGACAAGTTCAGACAGCCTTACATGGCCCGGGCTCTGCGCCTGACCTTTGAGGCGACGAATCTTCCTGCATTGGGTCTGGCCTCCTACGCGTGGATTCCAAGCAAGGATGCCCAAGTGGAACAGGAGCCGCAGGATGTCTATCTGGTCACCGGTGACTTGACTATGGAGAACGAGCATCTCCGGGTCAGCCTGGAACAAGACGGCAGCTTCTCGCTTCTTGATAAAATCAGTGGCCAGCTGTACAGCGGCCTTGGCATTTATGAGGATGTCGGCGACATCGGGAACGAATATATTTTCAAACAACCTATAGGCGATACAGCCATCACAAGCCGTGGTGTACAGGCCGAGATTACGTTGACCGAAGATACGCCTTACCGTGCTACTTTTGAAATCCGCCACACGCTGGAGATTCCGGCTTCGGCTAATGAGTTACTGCAACAGGAAGTAGAGACGATGGTAGAGTTCAGGCAGCGCCAAGCGATCCGATCACAGCAGCTTGTCCCGCTTCATATCGTCACCCGCATCAGCCTGGAGCGTAGCAGTCATGCTCTGCAGGTGCATACCACTATCGACAATCAATCGAAGGATCACCGCCTGCGGGTCCTGTTGCCATCCGGCGTCCAGTCGGCTGTGCATTATGCCGACTCTGTCTTTGAAGTAGCTGAACGCCAGACCGTACCCGCACCAGAGTGGGAGAACCCGAGCAACTGTCAGCATATGCAATCGTTCGTCGATGTGCATGGAGACGGCAGAGGCTTGACTGCCGCCGGTAAGGGCTTGAACGAATACGAAGTTCTGCGTGATGCCGAAGGCACGATTGCCGTTACACTGCTTCGCAGTGTCGGAGAGCTGGGCGACTGGGGCGTCTTCCATACCCCTGATGCCCAGTGCCTTGGAGCAAATGAAGCAGAGTGGAGCATTATTCCGCACCGTGGCGGGGACACTCGCTTCGATGCTTATCGTGAAGCCTATCGTTTCGCCGTTCCGCTCATCACAGCCCAAACGGACATTCATGAAGGCGAACTGCCGCCCGTACACAACTTCCTCACTTGGGAAGGAAAAGGGCTTGCCTTCTCCAACCTGAAGCTCAGCGAAGGCAGCGGTGACCTGATGGCCCGCTGGTACAACCTCGCGGATACGCCGTCCGAACTGAGCCTCCAAACTAGCGGGGATACCGTGCTCTATGCCAGCAATATCATGGAACAGCACACCTCGGACGTGCTGGAAGAATCGCTCCCAGTGAGCAAAGCAGGCATTGTGACTATCGGAATCTCATCCCGATAACCTTTTTCTCCCGTCCTAAATGATTCATATGGTCTACCTTTGAATTAGTTTGCATCAACTTCGAGGCTGTCGATTGGAGAAATCGACAGCCTCGAAATCATTCCTCAGCCATCCCCAGCTGTCTTCTAAATTCCTTCGGTGTGCAGCCTACCTGCTTCTTGAACAGCTTCGAGAAATGCACCGGGTCTTTATATCCAACCTGATAGGAAATCTGATAGATTTTAAATTTCACATCGTACAGCATTTCCTTGGCTTTTTTGACACGAATCTCCGTCAGATATTCGAGAAATGTCTTATGCAGTTCCTTCTTAAAAAGCTTGCTAAGCCACACCGGTGTTACGTGAACAGCAGAAGCAACGCTCTGCAGTGTGAGGCTTTCGGCATAATCACGGTGCAATATTTTCTCCGCTTCGCTGACGATCTGGCTTGGCGTCTCCGAGAGCTTGCGGAAATCGGCAGCAATCTCATGCAAAAACGCTTCAGTCTGCACACGCAGGGCTTGTAGTGTATCGTACTGCTCCAGCAGCTCCCAGACCGCAATCGGATTACTCCTCCAGTTCTTAAGAACCGTCCCCTCCGCCCCTCTGCGGAACACTTCGAACAGCCACTCAAAAATTTTCTGCTGAATATCCCTCAGCTGTGTAAGCTGCCAGGAATGGACCATCTCGATGAAGCTGTCCATTGCCCTTGAAATATCGGCATCCGTCCCGTAGCGGACCAGATCAAGCATTTCTTCTGGCTCCTGAAGAGACAGGTCCTCATTTTCACCATCATAAAAAAGCCCCTGCTCTGTAAACAGCCGGTTGCCGCCATAGACCGCCTTCTGCTCCATTACACTCAATGCCTCAGTGTACATGTGATAAAGATTCCGGGTGTTACCCGGCTTGGTCAGCATCCCCGCACTGGCTGTGATTTTGACAAATTCATTGATTCTCTGGATCAACAGTTGTGCCATACCCTGGGCAAATTCCGTCTGCTCCAGCTGCGAGCTGCCGAGTACAACGATCCAGCGGTTGTGGTTATCCTTATAAAGAGCGGACGGATGCGGATATTCCTCCTCCAGCGTCTGATGAACGACATTTCCGATCCCGAACAAGATCAGTTCCTTCTCATGCGGATTCCGGTTCTCAATCGCCTTGAGATTATCGGCCTCGATGACTATCAAGAACATGGGCTCACTCAGCATCCATTCGAGCTCCAGCGTCTGCAGGCGGTGGCATCTGCGCATCTCCAGATTAGGATCGTAGACATGCTCGATCATTTCCTTCAGCAGTTCCTCCCGCATTTTGGGAATGGCGAAGACGGCCTGGTTCCGTAGCATCTGGCGGTTGCGTTGATCCATCCTTCTGCGGTTGATCGTCTCGACCGATTTATCCACCATTTTTCCCAGTTCATCCAGGTTGATCGGCTTCAAGATGTAATCGCATACACCTGACTGCATGGCTTGCTTCACCAGTTCAAAATCATCATATCCGCTGACAATAATCTTCTCCGGTTTATAATCCTCCACAGGGGACAGAGCGCTCAGGAACTCCAAGCCCGACATGCGGTTCATTTTGATATCCGTAATGATCAGATCCGGTCTGGCCTCAAGCGCCGTGTGCAAAGCAACATCCCCGTCCTCCGCCACCAGAATCTCCGTAATATTGTAGTCCTCCCAAAGAAAGCGGTTACGCAAACCTTCACGAATCTCATATTCATCATCCACTATAAGTACGCTAAGCATCTGTTCACCTTCCCGATTCGCTTTTTTATACCTCTGTTTCCTGTGGCAACATTATGCTTTAGTTTCATACTACCTGACAGCGGTTTGGAATGCACGGGGGTAATCCTGAACTTTTATGGGTGAATATTAAATTGCACGGATAATCTCTTTCAAAAAAAGTTTAGTCATTTGTTACCAAGTGACTCTCAAGCTCACCGTTCTCGTTAAAATGGAGTCGTAACAAACGATCATCTACGCCAAATCCTGCTCTACCCAAATAATAAACATACTGGAGGGATGGTTCATCCAATCTTTGTTCGGGCTCTCCAAGTAACTCGATAATCTCGGGCTCCGTTTTCCCTTGTAGTTCGTGCTCATTTATCAGACTATACACCATGCTATTTCTGTTCTCTGGTTTCTTTAACCAAGTTTCTTTATTAAACTGATTACTGCATGAACACATAATTAATAGGATTAAAAGTGAGAGAAATATCTTCTTCATCGGACCCATCCTTTCAATCTCAGATCATACTGTGAATATCAAATATAAACAATATAATTTAACATAGCCTATTAAAAAATAAAACGGCATTGTCCTGAGGGACTTTTGCCGTTCATTTTTATACTCAAATACGCTGTACTTCATATCCAAAATTTATGTACCCGCTGATCAAGAACGGACTGATGACACCGATAAAGCCTTGAGCTTATTAACAATGGCGCCCTCGCAGTCGCCTCCCAGTGAAACCGATTCCGAAGCATAGGGAGCAAGCTCCTCGTGATGTCCGATCATAACGGCATGCCGGGCCTGCTGGAACATGGAAATATCATTGGCATCATTGCCAAAAGCAATAAATTCCTGCTCCTGTACCCCAAGCCGTTGTAATGCATTCCATTTATGGATGTTTTGCGGGCTGATATCTATGACATTTTCATTGCGGTGCCTGTGAATGACCACACCAAGATCTTTCAGGGATTCCGCCAGCCCTTCCATATCGTCAGCAGTCAGAATCAGAATCTTCACGATGGATTTCAGTGAACCTACAGGAAGGCGCTGGGCCAGCTTGGAGGGGTCCACATTATTCAGAATGGGATGGTCGTACGGGCCGGTGTAAGCATAATCCCAATCACTGTCGATCAGATAAGTAGCCTGATATTCTTCAATCAGCCTAAGAATCTCCTGCACATCCTCTTGAGTAAAAGCTTCGGCATGCTGAACCTGACCTTCCTTGGACACTAACGACCCGTTGCCGCCAATAAGCGCAAAGGAATGAAAGCGTTCATGCAGAACAGGCAGCATATCACGAATCGGACGAGCTGAGGCAAATATCACTTCATGCCCTTCATGTGTCAATTCTTCCAGACAAGCCAGGATAGTTTCAGATACCGGTTGGCCTTTGAAGCAAATGGTACCATCCAAATCAAAGACAAATTTCACTTTATTTCCCTCCAAAACAGATGAATTCATGTAATTTATTACATCAATCCTACCGCTATTTTCAGAGAAAATAAAGGATAGATTGGGGCATCTTTCAGGGGAGTGATGGAGATGTTGACCCCCTTTGTCTGCCAGCTCGTCAGGCCGATTCAGGAGAGTAATTCAAAAAGGGACGTGATTGACAATTCAAATCAATTACAGTACCTTTAGTCAAAAAAAGAACACACCCGAGGTGAAACCACAGATGGCTACAGTTAATTTGCAGCATGTGTCTAAAGTATTTACATCCCAGAAGGAGAAGGTTCAGGCTCTGGAGAACGTCAACCTTTCCCTGGAGCCCCATGAATTTGTAGCCATTATCGGACCCAGCGGCTGCGGCAAAAGCACCCTGCTGAAGATCGTTGCCGGCCTGGATACCGGGTATGAAGGATCTGTCGAGCTGGATGGCAAGCCTGTTACAGGACCGAGCATTCAGAAAGGCGTTATTTTTCAAGAGCACCGTTTATTTCCTTGGCTGACTGTCGAAAAGAATATTGCCGCTGATCTATCCCTGAAAGACCCTGAGGTCAGAAAAGCTGTCGATGAAATGATTCAGCTGGTCAAGCTTGGCGGATTCGAGAAATCTTTTCCCAAGCAATTATCCGGCGGTATGTCCCAACGCGTAGCCATTGCCCGGGCATTGATCCGGAATCCGAAGGTTCTGCTGCTGGACGAGCCCTTCGGTGCTCTTGACGCTTTCACGCGTAACCATATGCAGGAAGCACTGCTGGATATCTGGCGCAGTAACCGGACCACTATGCTGCTCGTGACCCATGATATTGACGAGGCCATCTTCCTTGCCGACCGGATTGTAGTCATGCAGTCCAAGCCGGGCCGAGTGAAAGAGATTATCCCCATTAACCTGCAGCATCCCCGTTCCCGCGTCTCCGGGCCATTTCTGGAGTACCGTAAACGGGTACTGGAAGCCCTGAGTGACTCTCAGCAGACAGAACCTGCATACAGCATCTAGCAAGAACATCTTAATTTCTCTAATTCTAGTTCACGTCTCGCCCATACCGGGTGAGGCGTTTTTTTATAATCCCAAGCGCTCGATCTCCTGCTGCAGATGCCGGAGCAGCTCCTGATGGGCGATAGAGAAATGCTGCCGCTTCGAGCGGGCATAGCCCAGCTGGATTACCTCCTGGTCCAGTTCCTTCGCTTCCAGCGGAATCGCTACAATATCCCCGCTCAGAATCAGCGGATCGTTCATAATATTGAACTCCATGAAGATGCTGATCACATCCCCTTCGGCAATCGTCCGCTTCAGTACCTCCTGATTGGTCGACGTGAACAGAACCTGCACAGGGCCGTATTTCAGCATGAGCTTTTTCATAAAAAGCCGGGAGAAACTGCCGTTCACGCTGACAAAGGTCTGGTCCAGAATATCCTCTATTCCCAGCTTGCTTTTTGAAGCCAATACAGATTTTCTGCCCACACAGACAATCAGCCTCGTCTCTACCATCGTTGTCAGCCATAAATCTTTAATATGCTGGCTGTGCTCAGCATGAAAGTAGATCAGTCCCATATCGGTGATGTCCTGGCGGATATCCTCTAGAATCTCTACCGAATCCTTCTCGGTAATCTCCAGCTTGACGTAAGGGTTGCTCGCTTTGAATGACATGATGGCTTTGGGCAGAATCGCGATAAAGTTGGGGCTGACAGAGAGGCGGATATCGCCATGGATCTGCTCTTTTTGGCCAGAAACCTCGTCCTCAAACTCCTGAACCTTCAGCAGAATTTCACTAGCCTTGGCAATCAGTATCTTTCCCCGCTCGGTAGGCAGCGTCCCGTGCCGCGTTCTGCGGAACAGTTCGAACCCCACCTCTTTTTCCAGCTTCATGATGGCTTTACTGATACCAGCCTGCGAGATATGCATGGTCTCCGCTGTAGCAGAAATCGATCCTGTCTTCGCTACATTTACAATATATTCTATTTGTTCAATATTCACTTGAAATTCGCCTCGTTCCCATAACCATTGGTTATATAAACATCATTCAAAGTTATTTTACTTGTTTAATCGGATATAGTAAAGTGATCTTTAACTTAGACAAAGGGGACTCGTACTATCATGAAAAAAAATACATTCGCAATTCTATTGGTTGCCATAAGCATGCTGCTGGTGCTCGCTGCCTGCGGTAAAGACAATAATTCCGGCAGCAACACCACCGCCTCCGGAAACAATAAAGGGGGAGCCTCCGCTTCAGAAGTCACTGTCAATATCGGCGTCCAGCACGCCGTTGCTCCGCTGGTTCTGGCTCAGCAGCAGAAATGGTTCGAAGAAGAATTCGCCAAGCATAACGCCAAGGTAAGCTGGGTAGAAGTACCAGGTGGACCGGCGCAATTCGATGCGATTCTTACGGATCGCCTGGATCTCGCGGTAACCGGTAATACGACCGTTATCACTGGACAAATATCCGATATTCCTTTCAAAGAGATTGCCATTGGCAGCACAGGCTCCAAAAATGTTGGACTGCTGCTACCCAAAAACAGTACGATTACCGATCTCAGCGAACTAAAAGGCAAGAAAATCGCTGTAGCCAAGGCAACAGCAGCGTATGACATTCTGTTCAGATTACTGGACAAAGCTGGCCTGACCGCAAATGATGTGGAGCTTATCCAGCTCAGTGCAGATGAAGCCAAGGCAGCGTTCGTCGGAGGATCTGTAGATGCATGGGCCATCGGCGAGCCTTACCTGTCGACAGCAGTTGTAGATGAAGGCGCCAAGGTCTTGGCAGACGGCTCTTCCATTAACTACATCAGTCCTGCATTCCATATTGTCCGCACCAAGTTTGCCGATGAACATCCGGATCTCGTAGTTGCTTATCTCAAGGTACTGGAAAAAACACTGCAGTGGCAGACCGATCACCTGGATGAAGCGGTAAAAATCTACGCTGAGGGCACTAAGCTGAATCCCGAGGTTGTTAAATCCGTCATCTCCAATGTCCAGTTCGCGACTGTCCCGATCTCTGATGATTTTGTCAAAGCTCAAGGAGAGCTGGCAGCATTTCTGTTAAAAGAAAAAGCAGTAAATAAGTCTGTTGACCCTTCCAAGGTCGTGGATAACACCTTCATCAATCAAGCACTGGAAGAACTGAAGAACGATAAATAACCGTTAGGAGAGACAGCTATGAGCACAATCACCATCCCTATTCAAGAACTCAAAGACATGGGTAAAAAAGTCCTGCTGAAATACGGTGCTACCGAGCACGAAGCAGAGATTATCGCCAGTGATTATCTGGATGCCGATTTGAGGGGCCGCTCGTCGCACGGTTTTACCTTCTTTAAGCAAGCGGTCGGCTCTCTCGAAGGCAGAGGAAAATATGAAGCCGCTCCGCTGGAAGGCTCCTATCTGCATGTAGCCGGAAATTACGATCTGGGCCATATCGTGGCCCGGGAATCGATTGATCTCGCCCTTCCGGCACTCGCCGAGCGCAAAGTGATCACCATCGGCCTCACTGATGTCTCCCGTTTCAACTGCCCGGGCATTATTGCCCGGTACGGAGCGGAACGCGGCGCGATTACGCTGATCTCCGCTTATGGCGGAATGAGCGTGATGGCACCACCCGGAGGCAAAGGCGCTGCTGTGAACAACACCCCGCTAGCGATTGCCATTCCACATACAGATCCGTTGTTTGTACTCGACATGGCTGTGTCGGAACGGGCGTGGGGCCATCTCAGCATTGCCAAATTCAAAGGGGAAACTATCCCTGAGCATTGGGGCGTGGATGAAGAAGGCCAGCCGACTGAGAATCCTGCGGATGTCAAATGGCTCTCCCCGCTTGGAGGCTACAAAGGCTTCGGCCTGGCGCTCGCATTGGAAATTCTCAGTGGAGCTCTTGTCAACGTGCCTATCGGGGCCAAAGGACTCAAGAAGAATCGCGGAGCTTTCATCCAATTGATCGATCCTACCATTTTCGGTCATACTGTGGAATCCTTCACCGCGCAGGTCACTGGCTTCCTTGGCGAATTGGCAGATATTCCGCTGGCAGAAGGCCATGACGGTCCAATTACCTATCCTGGACAAGCTTCGGAACAGCGCTATCAAGAAGCACTGGCCTCCGGTGTCATTACGCTGCACCATTCTGCTATTGATTACCTGCGTAACGAGCTATGAAAACACAGAAATCTTATGTGAAATATATATACGGCAGCCTGCTCCCTCTACTTATTGTGGTGGTGTGGCAGTTGATCGGGGAGCTTCATCTGCTGCCTCCCCAGCTGCTTCCCACACCGCTCAAGATCGGCAGAAGCTTCATTGATCTGCTCTCAAGCGGTGTGTTGCTGTCCAATATCGGGATCAGCATTTATCGTGCCCTGATCGGATTTCTGATCGGCGGCGGGCTGGGCATCGTATTCGGATTATTAGTTGGCTTCTATAAAAAAACGGAATGGACGCTGGACCCGACGCTACAGATGATCCGTACGGTTCCGCATTTGGCCATTATGCCGCTGTTCATCCTGTGGTTCGGCTTTGGGGAGTTCTCGAAGGTGCTGCTGATTGCGATGGGTGCCTTTTTCCCCATCTACCTCAATACCTACATGGGCATTCGCAGTGTGGATTCCAAGCTGTTCGAGGTGTCCCGCATTCTGGAGTTCAGCCGTTTCAAGCAGATTACCCGGCTCATTCTGCCGGCTGCCATGCCCAATCTGTTGCTCGGTATCCGCTTGTCCCTGGGTACGGCCTGGCTGAGTCTGATTGTTGCCGAGCTAATGGGGGCGAACGCAGGTGTAGGTTATATGATTTCGGATGCCCGCCAGTTTGCCCAGACCGAGGTTGTTTTCGTCGGCATCGTTATCTTCGCCGGGGTCGGTAAGCTGACTGACTCTCTTGTACGCAAGCTTGAGACTCGCCTGCTGCGCTGGCGGGATAATTACAACGGCTGACCGTCTTACAATTCTTACATTTGCACGTACAGGGAAGAAAAACCAAACAGGCGTAGCCTCTCGCTCCTATGCGAGAGGCTACGCCTGTTTATATATAGTAAAAGTCCGCTGCGGAATGATGTCATGACGATGCCTCTTTGCCCAATATCATCTCTATGGCTTGCATGATAGAATTCAAATATAGCATTCCTATTTGAAAACAACAGATCACCATCTTTTATCGGGAGGCATCTAACATGTCAGAAAAGCAAGCTCCTGAATTCCCTGCTCCGCATCACGAGGCGGGAGAACGTCAGGACCTATGGGTGACGATGAGTGACGGGGTGCAATTAATGACCCACGTATGGTTAAGTAAGGGCGAACAGCCCGCGCCAGTGATAGTGGTGCGCAATCCTTATATAGGCAGAGAATTCCGGCCAGACCCCGAAGTCGTGCTGCTCTCTGCTTATGGATACAATGTCATCATCCAGGAGTGCAGAGGACGCGGTTCCTCCGAAGGGCGCTGGGTGCCGTTTGTGCATGAGAAGCAGGATGGCCTTGATACGCTGGATTGGATCATCGCCCAGTGTTGGTGTAACGGGAATATAGGCTTATACGGCGGTTCCTATCTCGGATTTAACCATTGGGTGCTCGCAGACAGCCTGCCGCCCGAGGTCAAGACGCTATATATTTCCGTGATCGGTACTGAACAGCAACGCTTCATCTATATGGACGGGATGTTCCGTCCGGATATCTATACCAGTTGGACGGTTACCAACGCTGGCGCCAATCTTGGAGGCCGCAGTCCCCGGGAGCTGGAAAAGCAGGCGCGCGAATTCCGTCCTCCCCTGGAGATGGATGTGACTCTGCTCGGTAAACAGCTGGATTGGTATCGTGATTTCCTGTTGAACCCTGGAGGCGGAGAGAAGCTATGGCAGGAGGGCTTCTGGCGGGAGTTCCAGCATATTCCTTCCCGTCTTACCGTTCCGGTCTGTATGGTCGGAGGATGGTTCGATATTGCGCTGGAAAGCATGATGCTGAGCCACGAGCAGATTCCACCGGAGATCCGGGACCGCAGCCGTTTTATCATCGGTCCTTGGGTGCATTCGCTAGCGCCGCACGGCGACCGTGATTTTCCGGGTGGAACCGTTAATGGTGGCAATGGCGGCTTCCGTGAGGTATTGGGATGGTTTGATTACATGCTCAAGCAGGCGGCGTACGAAGAGGAGCTCGGCACAGTCAAGACCTATGTAATCGGCGCGGATGGCTGGAAAAATTGGACGTCCTGGCCGCCGCTGGTGCAGAAGCGAACCTGTCATTTAGGGCAGCACAACACCCTTGGCGATATGCCCGAAGCGGATGAGCACCAACTAACCTACACTTACGATCCGCTTGATCCAGTGATTACTATAGGTGGAAGCGGTCTCTTATCCACCTTTGAACCCGGGCCCGGCCAGCCCCGCACCGCTTGTGCACTACAGCCGGAACCTGGCTATCGCCAGGATGTCCTGAGCTTTCTCTCTGCACCGCTGGAGGAGAAACTGTACCTCGCAGGTTCCATCGAAGCGGTGCTGCAGGTCAAGTCAACTGCTGAAGATACTTCGTTCACGGTCAAAGTGAGCGAGGTTCTGCCGGACGGCAGAGCCTACAATATCGCTGACGGGATAACTTCATTGGCGTACCGGAACGGTTCACCAGAGGCACTGTCTTATTCTCCCGGCTCACTCGAAGAGATAACGTTCCAGTTATGGCCGATCACCTGGGCACTGAGACCAGGCTCACGGATCAGGGTCGATATTTCCTCTTCCAACTTCCCGGCTTACCATGTTCATCCTAACCAGGCCGGCAGCTGGTCCACGATACAGGAGACAGTGACTGCCGAGCAGACGATTTGCTGGGGGGGAAGTCACAACGCTTATATCCAGCTTCCGGAATGGAAACCACAATCTTAACCGTCTAAATGTGCAGATCAAAAGCGGCTCTGATCAAACGTAGTGAACGTTTGATCAGGGCCGCCTGTTTTAGTGAGCTTTGAACGCATTGATGTTCTACAAATGCTAATGTCTTGGAAGAACCGTGTAGCTTGAGTCTGCCGTTACAGCCCAGCTCACGGAGCCGTTTTCGTTCCGCGTAACGGCTGCCGGTTGTCCATTGCAGGTGATTTCCACATCGCCATCACCAGGTACACGTAGCACACATTCCCCGTCGCTGTGGGCATGAATGATAGCCTGGTTCAGTTGTCCCTGACTCCAGATCATATCCACGACATAACCGCCCCTGACCCGTAGTCCCCGTACCTCGCCTTCGGCCCATGCTTGCGGAAGTGCCGGAAGCAGGTGCAATTCTCCGGCATGGCTTTGCAGAAGCATCTCGGAAATCCCGGCTGCTCCGCCAAAATTCCCATCAATTTGGAAAGGCGGATGATTGTCAAGCAGGTTTGGCAGCGTGGAATGAGCCAGCAGCGCCTGGACATTCTCCCACGCCTTCTCTCCATCCGCAAGTCTAGCCCAGAGATTAATGATCCAGGCCCGGCTCCAGCCGGTGTGGCCTCCGCCGTGCGCCAGCCGCCGCTCCAGCGTCACCCGCGCCGCTTTCATCCATTCCGGCGTTTCCCTCGCGGAGAAACGGGTACCAGGATGCAGCGCGAACAGATGTGAAATATGCCGGTGGCCCGGCTCAGCCTCTTCATAATCCTCCAGCCACTCCTTCAGCTGACCATGCTTGCCGATCTCCGGCTCCGGCAGTCTTTCACGCAGCGTATGCAGCCGCTTAGCGAAAGCAGCATCCACCCCCAGAAGATCCGCTGCCTCAATGCAGGCGCTGAACAGCTCATGCAGAATCTGGCTGTCCATCGATGGACCTGCGCAGAGGATCCCCGCAGTACCATCGGGCAGCAGATATGTATTCTCTGGAGAGACCGAAGGCACGGTAACCATACGTCCGTCCGGCAGCTCCATCAAATAGTCTTCGAAGAACTCCGCTGCCTCTTTAAGTATGGGATATGCGCGCCCCAGAAAGGCTGCATCTCTGCCGAATTGGTAATGCTCCCACAAATGCAGGCTCAGCCAGGCCGCACCCATTGTCCAGTAGGTAGCTGGAATATAATGATCCTGCGGCGCCGTATCGCCCCACAAATCCGTATTATGATGAGCTACAAAACCTTTGCAACCATACATGTCCCGCGCCGTTATCCTGCCCGGCTCGCGCATGCGCTCAATCATCTCGAATAGAGGTTCATGGCAATCTGCCAGATTGCCTGATTCTGCAATCCAGTAATTCATCTGGGTGTTGATATTAATCGTATATTTGCTGTCCCAAGGAGGCAGAAACTGATCATTCCAGATCCCCTGCAGCGTGGCCGGCAAGGAGCCGGGTCTGCTGGAAGCTGCAAGAAGGTAACGTCCGAATTGATAATAAAGCGCGATCAGGCTGAGGTCCTCTTCACCACTGCGGATACGTTCCAGACGGACATCCGTTGGCAGGTTATCCCCTTGCAATTGGCCCACTTCCGCCGCTGCGCCTAGCCGGATCGATACCCGCCCCATCACAGACTCCATATCCAGGGTATGCCGCTCCTTCAGTGCAGCATATTCCATTTTCCCCGCCGTTTCCGCGGCCTTCAAAGCTTGCAGCTCCGGCTGGGAATAGCGGTAGGAGGTTGCCGCTGTCAGGTACAGAGTCACAGTGTCAGCCTGCTCAACGACAACGTGTTCTCCAATGATGGCAGCCTTGCCGCCACCCTCGGCTTTCACACGCACTACGGTGCGAAAATCCACACCACCTGCGCCGCCCTCATTCCCCCGCATAAGCAGCGTATGATCATCGGCTTGGACAAGCTCGTCATAGTAGCGATTGTTGCTCCCCCGCTTCAGCCGGGCTTTGAAGCTCACGGCTCCTGGAGCATTGGCCGTGATGCGCACAACCATCACCTGATCAGGATGACTGACGAAGATCTCCCGTTCATAACCTACACCATCCACTTCGTAATGGACGCTGGCAATTCCATCAGCCAGATTCAAGTGACGTGAATAATTCGCAATTTCTCTGCCATGCTCAAACACCAGCGCCAGTTCTCCAAGTGGAACATAATGGCGCTGGCTTTCCGGAACACCCGACAGGGCCAGGACAGCCAGTTCCTGTGCTTTTCCTGCTTCGCCCCGCAGAAGCAGCCCCCGGACTTCCGCCAGCTTTGCCTTGGCATCCGGATTGTTGCGATTCCGCGGGCCACCGTACCACAGGCTGTCTTCATTCAACGCGATCCTCTCTTCCAGCGGATCACCATAGATCATCGCGCCAAGCCTACCATTACCTACAGGTATGGCGGTCTCCCATCTGTCACTCGGAGAGGTAAACCATAACCTCAGTTCGACGTTCCCTTTCTCTTGTGAAGCTGAACTCATATGAATCATTCTCCTCTCGAATTTCCGGTTGCTGTTGTACCCGGATTTCTTCCTTATAAATCGCTGCTAGCGGTTGAAACCTTGCGACAGTCTGTGCTTTCGCGGTGCTAACCTTCCTGCGGAAAGCCATCAGGCGAATTATCCTGCAGCGACAGCTCTCGATATGCTGAAGGCGTCAGGCCCACTTGCTTCTTGAAGGCGGAATAAAAGTGACTGCTGTTGGTGTATCCGCACAGTTCAGCCACATCGCTCACCCGGTATTCATCGCTGCGCAGCAATTCCTTGGCCTTGTCTATTCGCACCTTGCGGATGTACTCGCTGGAATTGATTCCTGTGACTTCTTTGAAAATCTTAGATAAATAATTAGGCGTATAGCCGGCCCGCTCGGCCAGAACCTCAACACTCAAATTATTGTCGTGATAGTTCTGCTGGATGTAGTGCATAATCTCTTCGACCTTGCGGTAGAACTTGTTCTCCTTCAACTGCTTGATACTGTCCAAGCTGCTGCTGTAATGGTCGAATTGTCTAAGCAGCCATTCCATGGCCTGCTCCAGCGTTTCCATCTCGGTAAAGATCAGATTCAGTTCCCCATATAGCACACCAAGACGTTTGTTCTCGTCGTTAATAGTCTGGTTCATCTGGGTGATGCAGACCAGAAAGAGATGGAAAAGCGCCTGAATAGCGTCAGAGTACACGAACCCTTTTAGCACATAAGCTGCACCACCCAAACTCTCCTGGAATCCAGCTCTGTCGTTCGTAGAAATACAAGAAATCAGCTTCTTCTCCATCTCCGCCGGAAGTCCATAACTGCGGGTAAGTGTCTCATCAACCTCTGCCTGATGAATGATCCGGCCAGAGCCTAGCACAAACCGTTGCTGAAGCATCTCCAGACCCTGTGCATAGGCTAGCGCACAATTCCGGTCCTGACGTACATCGCTAAGCCCGACACTAACCGTGATCCCATGCGACGCAATGAACCTCTGAATACTCTCCAATAACTCCAGCAGATCCTCGAAGTCCTCTGTTCCTTCCTCACTCTCGTTAATTAGAACAGCTATCTCTCCCTTGGGCATCCTTACAGCCTCATAAGCGTAATCATTTTGAAGACGTTGACTGATACTCTCGAACAGCAGCGATTCGAACAGGGCCGCCTCCTTCCCATCTAACTGTGAATAGGCATCGATCCTGAACAGACACAGACGGAACCGGTCCAAACAAACCACAAGTCTGTAATCGCCTGTATGAGTCTCTTCTCGTTCATCAGATCCCCCATCGGTCAGCAGGCTGCGCAAATAACTCTCTTTCACAATCCGCTGATTGCTCCGATTCTCGTTTTCCAGTGAACGCATATGCAGCAGTGTTTCTGTATACACCGATTGAATAAAAGAGATATCTCCGGTATGTCCGCCCTCCACATGGAACGGGGAGCGTTTGAACAATTCCGTCAACTTCTCCACCGGGATGTAGAGCCTCTTAGAAATCAAAAAAATAGCAGCGAGACACATCAGGAGCACACTTAAACAGACAGCGAGAAAACCATTGCGTTTATCCTGAATTGGCTTGACCAGCGTGGAATAGGGTGCCTTGCTCAAAATATACCAGCCGGTGGTTTGATTCTGTACAAAAGCGACAAGCGATCGGGATGCTCCTTCCTTATCGGAGAGGTTGCCCTTGGGCGCAGATTGTTGCAATACGGTGGCAAAAGCAGATGTGTCCTTGATGTCCCCGCCAATTCTCTCCGGGTCCGTATGTGCGAGCAGCGTTCCCTGAGCGTCGGCAATCAGCAGTTCATTGCCTGAGTTTGCGAGGTAATCGTGAATAAACAAATTCTCGTCTATATTAATAATTACCGTTTGCTGCTCACCACTGATGCTAAGGTTCGTATATTCGATACTGATGGTGTAATCTTTCTTATTGGTCAAAAAGTCTTGTTTGTTCCCCGTAGGAACCAGCCGGGTTAAATAGATGGTCCGCTTGTTGCCCACACTTTTGCGGTAATTCGACCCCTGCCTTAAAAAGCCTGCGGCATCAAAGCCAAGCTCGCCCTCACAAATGAATTCTTTAATCGCTGAGTTGTAAACAAAAATGGAATGGATGTAGGGGTTAATTTGGCGGATATTACGGATCTGGATGCGGGCCTGGTTGCTGGTCAAGGCATCACTGCTGCTTAACGCCAGGAAATAATTGATGTTGTCATTGATCTCCAAATTCAGAAAGATCTGATCCATCTCACGGAAGAGATTGTCGATATTTCCGCTTAAAGTTTCGAGGCCCTTGATTTGTTCTCGTGATAGCTGATTAAAGAGCGTCTTGGAGTAGAGGTTGGAAAAAACAAGGGTCATCGTCACGACAAGAACCATCGTCAATGCCATGAAGGATAACAGCATCCGGACAAATAAAGAATCCCGCCTGAGCTTTGCCACCGACAGCCCGCCTCTCTCTTTAAGCGCTTTCAATTATTGGATTCAGTATAGACGAAAAGGATCGCGAATGGCAATGATATCGCCACCCGCGATGATGATTTTGACGCAATAGCGTTAATCCAGCTTAGTTTGCTGCGAGAAATTCATCCAGCTGTTTTTGGACCTCAGCCACAATCTTGTCGGTCCCGGCATCCCTCTCCTTGGCGATAAAATTGGCAACATCTTTGTCCACATCCTTGATGTTGATTCCGCACATCAGCAGATTGCCCAGCTCACTGCGCAGCTGCTCCCGTTTTGCAGCCTCGGTCTTGATCGGTGTCTGATCAGGCACGAAGTATTTGACCGTCGACGTAATCTGGTTCGGACGATTAATGAAGGCATCATAAGTCTCATAGTATTTCGGCGTATGCTGCTCATCATACTTCTGGAACTCCTTACGCCAGAAGCCCCACTGTCCCGGCCAATCAAGATAGTTGGTCGGTTGGCCATTACCTTGCCCATCCATGTACTTCACGTTATCGCCATCCAGCTTGTAGGTCTTATCCAAAATGCCATAAATCACAGCATCATACACCTTCTGGTTCGTCGACAGCTCCTCCAGGAACATGAGCACCCGTTCCGGGTTGGCTGCATTTTTGTTGATCGCTACAATATTATCAAGCGGTGAAGCGATCACCCATTTCTTATCCGGATAGAATTCCGACCAGGTCTTCACAGCTCCTTCAGCTTCCACAGACGGCTTGAACGTGTTAGGGTTCTCCAGAATTCCTCCGTCAATCTGGTTAATAGCAGCGCTCAGCGTTCCGGCCGAGAAGTCACCTTCCGTTCCTTTGGTGGCCAGCAGGTTGCGTGGAATCAGGCCAGCCTCGTTCCACTTCTTAGCATAGAATACGAGTTCCTTGAAGGCTTCAGTCTGTTCCCACGGGATGACCTTATGCTCGGGATCATCAATCTTGACGACCAGGCCCATTGAGTTCAGGTTCTCGTATTCATACTTTTGCAGAAACACCTGGGCAACATCGCTGTACCAGTTATCCGGCCGCCAGGAGATAGGGAGAATTTGCGGCGAAGCCTTTTTAGCAGCATGGAGGTACTCATCCAGTTCCTCAACCGTTTCTACCTTGTCTTTCATGTAGCCTCCTTTTTTCGCCAGATCACCCCGATACCAGACGATAGGCTTAATACTTTTCTTCAGTGTCCAAGGCGCCCCGTACACCCGTCCCTTGACCTTGATCGGGTCCAGCAGATTCTGTTCTTTGTACGTTTCAGTCAGCTTCGGTGCATATTGTGGCAGCAGATCGGTTAGATCCAGGTAAGAGCCGCGATTCATGGCGTTGGAGAAATCATTCCAGTTCGCATCAAAATTAAGATCATAATTATCGCCCGAAGCCTGCAACAACTTCATTTTATCCTTATAGTCATTCCAGTTGACAAAATTGATCTCGAACTTGGCATTTAAGGTATCCTTGGTCAGCTCTGACACATACGACCACACCTCATCAGTCGCCTGCGGCTTATCTCCCGGGAAATAAAAGCGCAGCGTAACCGGCTTCAGCTCTGTCTTTTGTCCTTCGCTTGTTTTAGTACCTTCTGTATTACTTGGGGTGCTTGCACTCTCTTTGTCTCCGCCGCCGCAGCCCGCGAGCAGCCCTCCTGCCAGCAGCACCGTCAATCCCAGCGCAGCCGATCTCTTTCCTTTGACCATTGCCGTTCCCCCTATTAACAATTTTGTGAATATGCTCAGCGGCACCATTGCCGTTCAAGCCTTCATCAACCTGCCAAACACGCGAATGTCTTACCCTTTAATCGCCCCCAGCATCAATCCCTTGACGAAATACTTCTGGAGGAACGGATACAGAAAAATAATCGGACCGATTGTAATCATCGTGGCAGCCATCTTGATACTTTCGCGCGGCATCATCTGGTCAGCAGTCGTGGCCAGCACGCTGGAATTGGCCAGATAATCCACATTCGAGATAATGGTCCGCAGAAGCAGCTGCAGCGGCTGCAGCTCTACCTTGTCGATTAGCATCAGCCCCAGCCACCAGTCATTCCAGTAGCCCAGAGCTATAAACAAGCCTACAGAGGCAAACACCGGTGTCGATAGCGGCAAAATGATAGATATCAACGTCCGGAACTCTCCGGAACCGTCGATTTTGGCGGATTCATGCATTTCCTCCGGGATCGAGGAGAAGTAGCTGCGCATCAGGAACACATTGAACCCGTTAACCATCGAAGGCAGAATAAGTGCAGCCATATTGTTGTGAAGATGAAGATATTTGACGCAGATGATATACCATGGAACCATTCCGCCGCTGAAGAGCATTGTGAGCAGCACGTAGGCGGAGATAAAATTACGGTATTTCAGCCTGCGCAGTGACAGCGGGTAAGCAATCATGGCCGTAATCGCCAGACTGGCAATGGTACCAATCACCGTGACCAGACTCGTGACCTTGTATCCATTCAGGATCACACTCATCCGCTGGAACAAATACTGGTAAGCCGCAAAGTCAATATTTTTCGGAAACAGATTATACCCGCTGGTGAGAATATCCATTTCCCGGGTCATAGAGCTGGATAGAATGATGATAAACGGGATGACACAGAACAGGGCGATCAGCGTGACGATCAGATTTAGAAACGCTTGGCCCCAGGAAAAGGATGTGCTGATTTTCATGCAAGTACCTCCATTATGCACCTCATTTTTTTAAAAGAGCGCTGCGTCGCTTTCATACTTGCGGGCCAGCCGGTTGCTGATATAGACAAGCGCGAAGGCCAGTACCGACTGATAGAAGTTCGCCGCTGCGGCCATTCCCATATCCCCGGCTCCCTTCAGGCTGCGGAAGACAAAGGTGTCGATGACATCCACTGTAGAATAGATCTGAGAGTTATCGCCGACAAGGGAGTAGAACATTCCGAAATCAGAGTTCATAATGTGGCCGATACCAAGCAGGGTCAGCACGATAATGGTTGGCCGCAGCATCGGAATGGTAATATGAATGATCTGCCTGAACTTGGTAGCCCCGTCAATCCGGGCCGATTCATAAAGCGTATTGTCAATCCCCATCAGGGTCGCCAGGTAGATGATGCTGTTATAGCCGATGCTTTTCCATACAAAAATTATGGCGATTATAAAAGGCCAAGCCATTGGACGCGAATACCAGTCAATCTTATCAAAGCCCCATCTCACCAGCAGCTCGCTTAACATTCCGTGCTCATAGCTCAGGATGTTGTAAGCGAACACGCCCACCACAATCCAGGAGATGAAGTATGGAAGCAGCGTTAGTGATTGAGAAACCCGCTTGAACCAGACCGACCGGATCTCATTAAAAAGGATCGCCAGCGCCACATTAAGGAAGGTGCCAACCGCGATGAACAATAAATTCAGCAGGATGGTATTCCGGGTTACCCGGACCCAATTGGATGAAGTAAAGAAGTATTGAAAATTCTCATAGACCGGGTGTGCCCAGGAGCTGCGAAATATCCCCGTACTTAAATTGAAATCTTTAAACGCGATAATAATGCCGGCCATCGGAAAATAACTGAATACCAGCAGCAGTAGCATCGCAGGCAAGGTCATCAGATACAAGACCTTGTGCTTATTCAGTTCTTTGAGCAAAGTGGAACCCCCTCTACATTTCATGAATCCGCTTACAAGTGGAATGCTATCATAGCTATAACGCATTTTAAACTTTCGATTGCTGTGATTTTGTTATCATTTCTACGATAAGAAGGCACCAATTTCTATGATTTTATTGCTTTTTGATCTCAAAAATCATGATATATATGTGACACCAGTTATGGTTTCCCCGAACCTTTATAGGTGACCTTATTATTGTTATACTGAGGAAGCCTTACTTATAAGGAGAGCAGACATGAATCTATCCTATAACTCTTCCCCTGATTCCGATCCCGGCACAGGCGGCGATAATGATACTTTGATCCAAACTCTGCTGGAGCAGACCTATGCTTTACAAAAAAAGTTGCAGCAGGAGGATGACGAGGAAACCGCATGGATGCTAGAGCATACGGACATTCCGGTCCTTAAAGAGCTGATCAAGGAACTGACGATCATCATGCTGCATGTGCTGGATGCCATCGGCCAGCTTGAACCGGTTAACGGGATTACCATCTCGAAGCAATTCGGCTTTCCAAAGGGCCGCGTCTTCAAAATCACCCGTAAATGTGTTTTTCACTTCATTTGATGATGTTTAAATTGACTCCCCCGCCTCTTCCCCAAATTTATCACGGTGTCCTCATGGACACATGAAAGACATACCCGCAGGTTATACTTTTTTTCAAGCTGAATTAAAAGAGGGATTCCATGAATAAAAAAGTGCTTCTCGTTGAGGATGAAATCCGTATTCGTGAAGTCATTGCCGACTATTTTATACAAAGTGATTGGGATGTCTACGAAGCTGGCAACGGTCAAGAAGCCTTACTCCGTTTCGATGACCTGCAGCCGGACCTCCTGATTCTGGATATCATGATGCCGGAAATCGATGGCTGGGAAGTATGCCGGCAGGTTCGCAGCCGCTCAGAGGTGCCTATTATTTTGCTGACGGCCAAATCCGGCGAGGATGATAAAATATTAGGCTTTGAGCTGGGTGCCGACGATTACGTCACCAAGCCGTTTAGTCCTAAGGTGCTCGTGGCCCGGGCGAATGTTCTGATGAAAAGAGTCGAGGGTCTTTCCAAAGCTCAGCCGTCACTCTTAACGTTCGGCGGTGCGGTACTGAACACGATGGCCCGGCGGCTGGAAGTGAACCATGTGGAAGTGGAGCTGGCTCCCAAGGAGTATGAACTGCTTCTTTATTTGATCAAAAACAAAGGGATTGTCATTTCACGCGACACTGTACTTGACCGGATATGGGGATTGGATTTTGAAGGTGATTCCCGTGTCGTGGATACCCATATCAAAAAACTGCGGAGCAAGCTCGGAACGGAATCACGTCATATCCGTACTGTAATCGGTACCGGCTATAAGTTCGAGGAGGAAGAATGAAGAAGCGTGGCGTCACCTATAAGCTGTTTATCATGACCGTTGTTTTTTTCCTGTGCTTTTACGGCATGGTGATCCTCAGCCAAATGCTGTTCTTCGAAGGCTTCTACGAGAACCAGAAAATCTCCCGGGTAGAAAATCATTTGAAGACTTACGCCGCAAACTACGCCTCAGAAGAGAATCGGAGCATGAGTCAAATTTCCAAGGACACGGCCAAGTTCATCATTCAGAACAAAAGCCAGCTGGCCATTCTGACCCTGGAAGGCAAAGTGAAGCTAGGCGACCCCTTCCATATCACGTTGAAAAAAGAAAATGGGCAGCTCGTTACGATCAACCTGTCCCTTTTTATGAATATGTATGGCACGGAGCTGAAGAATGCCCAGATACAGCAGGGCGATCAGCTAACCATCTTCGGTGAGAACGATATCGTTGAAGATTCGCAGATCCATGTGCTTTATCCGATAAACATTTACAAGCAAGGCGGACCGGTAGTTGGAGAACCTTCTGCAAAAGTGATAACTGGCGAAGACGAGTTTGGGGAAACAGAGACCATTACGGGCACAGTTACAGAGATTGTACTCCCTGATCTGAAGACATGGAACCCCCGCCAGGTTCTTATGCTGTCTGCTATGGAGGAATGGTTCCCTCTAACTCCAACCCTGCTTGAGAAGCTAAAAAAACTGGAGGTTCAGCAAGCAGATTGGACAGAACCCTGGACCGGCGTCCGCAGTTCCGTTCTGCTCTACCCTGTGAAGATGAAGAACGGCGACATTGACCTGTTGTTCACAGTGACTTCGCTCCAGGAGGTCAGTGAGACGAATCAGGCCCTGCAGTGGTTCTATGTCTATCTCGGCATCGGCGGGTTCATTCTAATCCTGTTTCTGTCTCTCTTCTTCTCAAAAATCGTGACCCGTCCGCTTATCTCGATTAACAATGCAGCGAAGCGAATGGTCAATCTCGACTTCACTGATCACGAGCCTATCCGGCAAAATGACGAGCTGGGCAGTCTTTCGTCCAGCATGCACACCCTCTCGCGCAAGCTGGACAGCGCGCTAGGGGAGCTTCAGGAGGCTAATCAGCAACTGGTGAGCGATATGAAAGAAAAGCAAAAAATGGAGATCGCCCAGCAAGAGTTTTTCGCCAATGCATCGCATGAGCTGAAGACCCCCATCAGCATCATTAAGGGCTTCGCGGAAGGGTTGCAGGACGGGGTGAGCGCTGGCAAGCAGGATCACTACATCGGCGTCATTATCGAGGAATCGGACAAAATGGAGATGCTCGTTCAGGATATGCTGAATCTTGCGACCTTGCAGTCCGACACTCTCAAGCTCCGTAAAACAACCTATATGCTCAGCGAGCTGGTGGAAGATGTAATGGGCAAGCTCGTCTATTTATTGAAGCAAAAAAATCTCGAGGCTGTGATTATTCCTTCCAATGAGCTCCCGCTCTATGGCGATTTAAGGTGGATGGAACAGGTAGTCTCTAACCTCGTTACCAATGCGATCCGTCATGCGGTGGAAGGCAGCACGATTACTATAAGTATCAAGGGCTTGGAAGAGTCCTCTATTTTCTCCATTGAAAATACCGGCGAGCAAATCCCGGAGCATCAGTTGGAGCAAATCTGGGAGCGGTTTTTCCGGGCTGAGCCTTCACGCAGCCGTCAGACTGGCGGGACAGGACTTGGGCTTGCCATCGTCAAGCGGATTCTGGATCTGCACGGCTGCCGGTATGTAGCGGAGAACACGGGGATGGGCGTACGCATCGTCATTACCTTTGATCATTAATCATTTTTCAATATCATCTTTTTTTACACGAAAGGCGTGAAAATAAACATGAAATGGATTTGGTTACCCTCAGCTTTCACTGTAATCAACTTGGGAGCAGGGGCCTTATCATTATTTTTTACCATTCGCGAAGAATATATGGTCGCATTTGCACTGGTGATGGTTGCAGCCGTATGTGATGTGCTGGATGGATTGTTGGCTCGTCTACTGCATTGTCCCAGTGATTTTGGCAAACAGTTGGACTCACTCGCAGACATCGTTTCCTTCGGGATTGCCCCGGTATTTCTGATCTTAATGTACAAGCTGGAGGATTCTGTGTGGCTCGGACCGCTCGCGGCGGTTGTATTCCTGGTATGCGGGGCGCTCCGGTTGGCAAGATTTAATATAAGTGCTCCCGTCAGAGGGTTCGTCGGTCTGCCCATTACCGCTGCCGGAGTAATACTGTCTCTTACAACATTACTCGGTGACCGGGTGAAGCCTGAAATGACACTGCTTGTGATGGGCTTGCTGTCTGTTCTGATGATAAGCAGAATTCCGTTTCCATCCTTTAAAAAAACTTACGCCAGGAAGTGACTGCAGCATGGCATGGATTATGGATATGATCACTCAATATGGATATTTCGCGATTTTTGCGCTGCTTGCGCTTGGAATTATAGGCATTCCGGTTCCCGATGAAATTCTAATGCTGTTCGTAGGCTATCTGTGTTCTGTAATGGTCCTTGATTTCTCGATTTCCGTGCTGGTCTGCTTCATCGGAGCGGTCACAGGTATGCTCACTAGCTATACCCTGGGCAAAAAACTGGGACAACCACTGGTTGACAAGCATGGCAAGTGGATCGGCCTCACCACCAAACGGTTTGAGATTGTCAAGCGCTGGTTCGCAAAGTTTGGTCTCTGGACGATCCTACTCGGATACTTCGTTCCAGGCCTGAGACATGCTACTAGCTACATCTCCGGAATTAGTGCCATGCCCTTTCGGAAATATTTCCTTACCGCCAGCCTAGGATCACTGGTGTGGGTTCTGGTATTCACCTCTATCGGTTATTATATGGGGGCCAACATATCCTTTGCCGGACTGTAAACAGCACTCACTGCTGGCCTTGCCGGGGATACGAAAATCTGTTCATACATTCTCTGCTATACAATAATATACAGAATGATTCACTATGAAAACGAACAATCCGTCTTTTATTGACGTCTGCTTCCTTTGAATTTAGAATAAAGAAGAAGCATGAGCTTGAAAGGCGGTGTTGAAGATTCGTAAAGGTGAGAAAACGAAACAATATGTGATCGAGAAAACCTCCCTGCTGCTTAATCAGCGCGGTTACTTATCCACCTCCCTGGCCGAGGTTACGGATGCGACCGGACTGCAAAAAGGCGGCTTATATAATCATTTCAGAGATAAAGAAGACCTGATGATCGAGTCGTTCAAATACAACTGCACACTGATTACTGAACAGATGGAGCCGGCCATCGCCTCGGCATCAGCAGCAGCCGATAAGCTGAATGCCTTTGTCGAGACTTATCTCGACCTCGATTTTCCAGGTGGCTGTCCTATTGCCAATGCTGCTGTAGAAGCCGAAGCTGTTTCCCCTCCCCTGTTCCAACATGCACAAGAAGCGATGGACAGAATGCTGGTATTACTGGAAGATATCATAAATACAGGAATCGCCCAAGGGGAATTCCGATCGGATGCCAATACCCGTAATACGGCCGTAGTCATACTCTCGCTGATCGAGGGAAGTCTGCTCATGAACAAGCTTCTTCCGTTCTCCCCGCTCCAGTTGATCAAAGATCAACTCGCTCGTTATATCGATGAGGTACTGAAATAAACCGATGTTGGCAATAAAAAGAGACCTTACGACTTCAGCCGTAAGGTCTCTTTTGACGGATAACGTGACCGTGGCGGGGCTTACTCCGCGATCAACGATACCTTTTCCCACGCCACAACTTCTTCGATTCTTTTGCCCAGCTCATCCCGGATACTATAGGTTGCCATAGCACCTACCGGGAAATGCAGGGGTGGGTTCTCACTGTTGATCATAGCAATAATGGATTCTACCGCTTTACCCTGATCGCCTATTTTCAAGGCCTCATAGCTCTTGTTGAAGGCTTCATACACCGGTGCATATTCGTCGGTAGATTGGCTTTGTTTTTGGGAAGATCCCATGAATTCCGTCAAGAAGACGCCCGGTTCCACAATCGTAGTCTTAATCCCGAACATCGCCAGCTCAGCTGCCATTGCTTTGGAGAAACCTTCCACTGCAAATTTGGATGCCGCATATACACTGTAAGTTGGAACAGCCCACACTCCAAAGACCGAAGACAAGTTCACATAATGCCCCGACTTCTGCTTCTTGAAGACCGGAAGAGTGGCCCGGATAACATCCAGCATACCGAACACGTTCACATCAAACTGATCTCTGATCTGCTCATCCGTATATTCCTCCAGCATTCCAAATAGCCCGTAACCAGCGTTATTAACGACAATATCAATCCGGCCGAATACGTCCACGGCCTCTTTCACCGCTGCTTCAATCTGTTCTTTCTTCGTGACATCGAGTGCAGCAATGTGCACATTCTCCGGCGATTTTTCTTTCAAATCAGCGATGGAATCAATGTTCCGTGCTGTAGCAACAATTTTATCTCCAGTGTGAAGCAATTGCTCCACGAATTTCCGCCCAAACCCTGTTGACGTTCCTGTAATAAACCACACTCTGCTCATTCTAATCTCTCCTTATGATTTTTTATAATATTAGGAAATTATGAATCTATAAATAAAAGACAGACCGTTCATATTTTTAATTATAGGTAGAGATATTATTAAAGTCAAATGTAATTCCTCCGGCCCCGAAGTGTAGCGTTCATGCCGATGACTCTGGTCACTTCACACCCGAACATACGTATGGTAGGATACCTATAAAAAGCATTCCGAAGGAGAGAGGATACGATGAAGAGTGTAGCTGTTTTTTGCGGATCGAGTGAAGGTGCATCCCCTGTCTATAGAGAAGGCGCACAGAAATTAGGTCATGAACTTGCAGAGCGTAACATCACCCTGATCTATGGCGGAGCCAGTGTAGGCTTGATGGGCGCCGTAGCGGATGCTGTATTAGAGAACGGCGGGAAGGTAGTCGGCGTCCTGCCGCATTTTCTGCAAACCCGGGAAATTGCCCACAACCACCTGACGGAGCTGATTGTTGTCGATTCGATGCATGAACGCAAAGCCAAGATGGCAGAACTCGCCGATGGCTTCATCGCTTTGCCGGGAGGACCAGGCACGCTGGAAGAATACTTCGAGATTTTCACCTGGGGCCAGCTTGGACTTCACGATAAACCACTGGGTCTGCTAAACATCGAACATTACTACGACGCTTTAATTACCATGTTTGATCATATCGCTGCCGAGAAATTCATGCAGGAAAAATACCGTTCCATGGTGCTGGTCGATACTACTGCAAAGGGAATTCTGGATCAGTTCGCGGCATACAATCCGCCGGCAGTCAAAACCTATCTCACCGAAGACCGGACTTAATCAGAATAAGGCCGTCCGGAGAACGTTATTGACGAAGGGGTTGTCCGAAAAAGGATTTGAACCTTCGTGCGCTTGTAGCGCAGAATGGTGGATTGGTCAGAATCCATGCAGATCCTCACACCCTAACTTGGGAACTGGGATCTGGGATGTGGTTCTGGGATCTGGGATCTGGGCATAGCTCTGATTTAACAGGAAAATGTACCGTTAATTCTCCCCTTTCAAGCGTTTTGCCCGGATTAAAGGGAATTTCTCCAGTTATTTTTCCCCTTTATCAGAAAATCGAAGGGTATCCTAGAGATTAACGGGAATTTTTCCCGTTATTTTGTTGGAACACGCCATTTTCGAAAAATTAACGGGAGAATTTCCCGTTATTTAGACGCTGCATAACGGGTAACACCCATTTTTACTTTACGAGACCTGCACGTCTGAAGGCCGAGTGGTTTGGGTTTGGGTTTGGGTTTGGGTTTGGGTTTGGGTTTGGGTTTGGGTTTGGGTTTGGGTTTGGGTTTGGGTTTGGGTTTGGGTTTGGGTTT